>NZ_JBLFFK010000002.1:0-611826 GCF_051400715.1 Neorhizobium descurainiae | reverse complement strand
AGCGCCGGATACTGCTGCGAGGGCAGCAGCGGAGCCGAGAAGAAGGCTCTTGATGTTCATATTTGACCTCCAGTCAACGGAGGCCTATCTTCACACTGGCGGGCGGCGAGCCCTTCCCGCTGGCAAAATCCTTCCGGCTGCGCGTCTGCTGTTCACAAGAGTTGCCTTCCGCACCATCGGCGTGACGCTACATGAGCCTACAGTAAATTTCTAGGATGGCTTCCTCGAAGCCGACGTGCGGTGGCGGAAGTTCCTCGATCTGGAGAACGCCATCCGCCACTCGCTGAAGAGTTTTGGCATCAAGCTCGGCGGCTCCTCGCGCGGCAGGTTCGATCAGGCGGTGCGCGCGGCGGTGGCGGAAGGCTTTCCGGTAACGCTCAGCCGCTGAGATCCCCATCGTCAGACACTTTACCCATGCAAGTGGGTATGATACCCACTTGCATTAACGGGAAATTTTCGGATGAGATATTGTGCGACTGGTGAAAGCAAGCGAGGTGCAAAGGTTGACCGGACTTACGGCCGATCAACTACGCGAGTGGACCGCCCGGCGCGGACTTATCCAGCCAGATGCCAAGCCTCATGGACCGGGTTCGCGTGCGCTATATTCTTGGCAAACCGTCTTGCTGCTTCGCCTTGCGGTAGTCTTAAAGGAAGCGTTCCACGTCGAGCTGCATTCGCAACGCTCCCTATTCCTGGCCCTTTCGCAGCGCTTGGAAAAGACTTCGTTTCCGGCACTGCGCGGCGCGGCAATCGCGATCAACGCCGAGGGCAGCTTCGACATCGTGGATCCACGCCGGCTGGAGGCCGCTTCGAACGATCTGTTGGTGCTCCAACTCGACTCACACTTGGAAATCCTCTCGCGGGAATTCGGCCTGGTCGAGCCCATACGGCAGCTCCCCTTGTTTCCAGCGCGGGCGGTGATATGACAGCGCCGCTTTGTATCTCGCGAGAGACGCTCCGATGACGTCGTTCGAGGATTGGCTGAGCGATCTCGCCTACACGGACTTCCCAGAAGAGCTGTTTCGCCTCGGCGCGAGCGCCGGCGTGCGCCCTTATGCCTCGGAGATCGAGGAAATGCTCGCGCCGGATCGCGGCATTGGCGCGTCGGCCGTTTTTTGTGTCGGCGAACAGCCGGCCATTTGCTTCATCGACAATGCAACTCTCGAAGGGGATCGATACCAGAGGATTGAGCAGATCCGACAGAAGGTCTGGAATCAGAACCTGGCCTCGATCGTGCTCGTTCTCGGGACGGAAGAGCTCACTGCCTATTCTGTCAACGATCGCGAGGCCGAGCCAGACACGTTGGCACGAAGCGAGATCGCCGCGCGTGGCGCTTGGTCAGCTTATGAGGTGCAGTCGGGCTTCATCAAGGATCGCCTCTCGGAGTGGTTTGAACCCGAAGCACGCGTCGATCAGCGCCTGCTCGCCAATCTGCGTGAGGTCGTCAAAGCGCTAGTCAAGGCGAATTTGAATGCAACCGAAGCCGAAGCGCTCATGGCTCAGGTGATATTCCTGTGCTATCTGGAGCAAAGGGGGATTGTTGGTCCCGTCTATCGCGAAGCTCATGGGCTGGATGTCCTCGAAGCCTATGTGTCGAAGCAGGACGGGGCAGGGATCGATTCTTACCTCAAGCGGCTCGGCACCGATTTCAACGGTGATTTTCTCAGTTCGAGTGACGGCGGCGCACCCGCGTGGTCAAAACTTGGGAAATCTGCTTTTCGTGCGGTCAAACTGTTCCTTGAAGCCGTGGACTTCGAGACAGGACAAGGCTCGCTCTGGCGGTACGATTTCAGCCATATTCCGGTGGAGCTGATCTCCGGCATTTACGAAACGCTCCTAAAAGAAAGGCAGGGCGCACTCGGCGCCTATTACACGCCTCGCCACCTGGCGAACCTTGTTGCTGAACAGGCGTTTGAGGGGTTCGCGGATCCATCACGCTGCACTGTTTACGATGGTGCCTGCGGCTCGGGCATTCTGTTGACCACCGCCTTCCGCAAAATGCTTCGGCATGCCGAGGTCGTTCGTGGCAGCAAGCTTCGATTCGACGAGCGGGTCAGATTGATGCAGTCAAACCTGTTCGGTAACGATCTCGACGAGACGGCTTGTTGGATCACCGCCTTCAGCCTCTATCTGTCACTACTTGAAGGTCTCGATCCAGCGGACATCTCGCTTTTGCAATCAGATGCCGATCAGAAGCTCCCGAACCTCGTCGGACCGGGGCGCAACATCCAGAAGGGCACAGAACGGGGCGACTTCTTTTCGCCTGCCAATCCATTCGCCGGCAAGGCCAAATACGACATTTTCCTCTGCAACCCACCTTGGCGGGAGTCAGATGACGATGAGACGCCAACTTGGGAGGCGTGGTGCCGCGAGCAAAGCCCACCATATCCGATTGGCCGACGTCAGATTGCCGCGGGCTTTGCGTTTCGCGCGACAAGCTGTGTCAAGCCCGAAGGTGTGATCACCTTGATAATGCCGCTCAACCTCGTCGCAGGTGCGACGTCGCAATCCTGCGATTTCCGCCAGCGCTGGCTGGAAGACGCCCAATTCGAGCGAATTATAAACTTTGCCGACGTGAGGCGGCTGCTTTTCCCAGCGGCCAAGCACCCGTGCGCCGTAGTGCGTGTGCGACCGCGTCCGTCGGTCGAAGGTGTCATCGAACTGGCTGAAGAGCAGGTCGAATATTGGACGCCCAAAACAGACATCAGCTTGGCCCTTGGACGGCTGGCGCTGCACCCCATCGACCGCAAGCTCCTGACCGCCCGTGACATCTACGCGAAGCCATATCTGCTTATCTCTGCTTATTGGGGCGAGCAGGGCGACCTTAATCTCCTTCGCCGCCTGCAGAAATTCGGATCACTTGCGCAGACGATGACGCGGCGGTCGGAGCCTTGGCTTTCGGGCAAAGGATTCCACGCGCCTAACCAGAGTAATCCGAGCCGTTCACTTGGGCCTCTTGAGCCGCTAGCGTTCCTAGCGGCAGATCGCATACCGCGTGATTATCCGGTCATCGCAAGCGACGTTCAGCTCGACAAGGTTAGAGATCATTTCCAGGTCGTCGCCAGCCCGGGCGGTCGAAATGCGCGCCTCTATCATGGTCCACGCGTTATTCTGCCCGACGGGCTCACCGATGATTATACGATTCGGGTTGCATACACCGACCAGCCGTTTGCCTTCACCTCATCGATCGGCGCGATCGGCGGCGGTAATGACGACGCTGCGCTATTGAAGTTCCTGGCCGCGTATCTGCGTTCTCCGATCGCAACATTTCTTTTAATTATGACGGGTTATTCGGTGATCGGCGAGCGTCCGCGCGTCGCTATTGAGGACCTCAAGACATTCCCATTCTGCGCGCCCGACCGACACCCTGACCAGAACGCGGCGCACGAGATTGTCGCTAAGGTAGCAGAAAGCTTCGACGGTTTGGCTGTGGTCGACGAATGGCAGCGCGAACATGCCTATGCGACAGTGAAAACCACATTAGATGAGTTGGTGTTCGATTATTTCCAACTGTCGGCCAGCGATCGCCTGCTCATTCGTGACATCGTCGGAGTGGTAGCCGCCTCGATCCAACCGCAGGACTATGCGCGCCTGACCACGCCGCTGCTCCATAGGCCGGCAGCGTCAGAGATAACCGCCTATATCGATGTTCTTCTGGGCGAACTCGAAGCGTCGCGTCGCCGCTCCGGCGGGCGGGGGGCACTCAAGGTAGATGCGGTCGTTGACGGCACAAAAGGCTTTTTCGGCGCTGTACGAATTGGACTCAGCGGAGCCAGGGGGGACCACGTAAGCACCATCCGCTCGGACGATGCCTTCCGCACCTTGCTGACAGAGATCGAGGTCGCGCTCAGCAACCAGCTCGACAGAACCAATCGCGACGACCTCTTCAAAATGCCGAACGCGATGGTCGTCGGCGGCGACGCATTCTATTTCATCAAGCCTATGCGGCGTCGCTTTTGGCTGGCGCGGACAGCAATTGCGGACGCCTATTTGATTGCGCGTACAGTACAGGCCGCGGCGTGGGAAAAGCAGGCTTCATGAGTGCTACACCATCGGACGCCTGGTTCAGCGTCTTTCCCCCACCCCGAATTCCAGATGTGCTGGTTTATGTCACGCAGACTTGGGAATGGTTGCGGTTGAGCTACGCGGATGCAGTCGGATTCGACAAGGACGAGCCAGCACTCACTGACAATCTGTGCGAAGCGCTGGCCGATCAGGATCGACGCCTCAGTCATCGGATGGACTGTGACTTCCAGGCCGAGACATGGGAGTTACGTCGTGCTGCAGATGGGACAACATCACGGCTGGCACGCGCCGATATCAGAGTAATTCTAGGCGCGCCAGGGACGCCTCATTTCGTGATCGAATTCAAGAAGCTCGATGGATCGGCGAACGCGCGCTGGCGGTATTGCCATGATGGGGTCAACCGCTTCGTGGAGGGCAAGTACGCGGTGGGCCATGCGTTCGGTGCCATGTGCGGCTTCACATGTGCGCCCGTTGTGGCTGAGGCTACCGCTATGGCTGCCTATATTTCTGAGCCAAGCCGCGCCAGCGCGCTCATCTGCATCCCCAACGATTCGGGTGCGCTGACCACAACTCCCTCCGCCACCGATCCAGTTAGTGCAGCATTCGACACCCGGCATGGCCGGCCCACACTCGTACCCAGCGAACCCATCAGCTTGCTTCACGTTTTTCTGCCTTGCGATGCGGAAGGTGACGCACCGACAACGTAGCAACTGCTAGATGCCTGACCTAACGACTGCTTTGGAGAATTTGGACATGAGCAATTGATGTCCGAGAACAGGCGTAGAGCAGTCGTGGGCTTATGCCGCCCCACAGCAAACTTGAGGTCGAATAGCGGAAATGATTGCCGCTCGGCCGTACTGTTCACTGATGCCCAAACCCAGGACACAAAGGTGGCATCCACGGTCGCTCCCAGATTCCCTGGCAAGCCAATTTGGACCTGTTCCATTTCAGCAGTTGCAATTCCCTACCAGAAAACCCGGCGCATTTTTCAGCTATACGGCGAGATCTCGCGTGGCGCATGACGTTCTCCAGATCCCAAGGATGCTCAATACTCTCTAAGGGACGGCTGGGGCCCCCTGTTCGAGTGCCCCTTGGGCCCGGCGAGCCTCTGGCGATAGCCTTACCTGCCGATGAAGGCGGCCAGTTGACCTCCTAGACTTCGATCTTTGACCCGAACGAAGCTTTTCGTCACCGCTTTGCCATTGATGATGATCAGGACGTTCTTCCCGAATGGCAGATGAAACACGCCTACATTTGAAACCGTGGAATCTGAAACGTGACCCGCGATCCGCGACCTGATCGGCTTTCAAATTTCAAGATCCCACCGTGTGCCTCGACGAGATTTCGAACGACCGCGAGGCCGAGCCCGGCTCCTCCGGTATCGCGGCTGCGCGAAACCTCGGCGCGGACGAAGGGTTCCGTGAGAACCTCCCTTATTTCCTCGGGAATCCCCGGTCCCACGTCGTCAACGGACAGAACGGCATATTGTGGGGAGGCCGAGACGGTGAGGTGAGCGCTTTCGCCGTATTTGATCGCATTTTCGATCAGGTTTGCGATGACCCGGCGTAACGCCAGGCGATCTCCGAGGATTGTGATACCTTCAGCCTCCGAGGTAACGAGCAGGTCTACCGGCGCACCGGCGGAGCGGCGATCTTCAACTTCGTTACGGGCAACTTCGTCGAATTCCAAGAGCTCTTCCGACAGATCGCCTGCGCCCACACGCGACGCCAAAAGCGCGTCATCCAGCAGACGGATCATGTCCGCGATGTCGGCGATGGCGCGACGACGTTGCTGCTCGTCGGGTATCGAATCCACCCGCAAGCGCAACCTTGTCGCAAATGTCCGCACGTCATGCGAAATGCCTCCCAGCATCGCCATCCGTGCGCGCAGGAGCTGGGAGAGTCTGGTCTGCAGACGATCGAAGGCCACGACGAGCGCCCGGATCTCCGCCGATTGCCGCTTGACGTTCGGCAAAGCGATCGGGTTGCCATCCAGGTCCATGTGGTCGACGGCACGAGCAAGCTGCGTCAGCGGCCTGATCTCGCGAAAAAGGATGATCAATGCTATGAGCGCAGCGCCTGTTCCGATAAGCCCCGCTCCAATGCCTGTCGGAAGACCGAAAGGGGTAACGAGTAGGGGAGGGGTGCTCTCGATCACCAGAGTGTTCCCTGTTTCCAGTCCGATCCTGACTTCCAGAGCTTGGCGCGCCCGCGACCAGATGCGGAAAACGTTGGGCCTGTCGAGGCGCACAGAATGTTGAGATACGGTAAACGCTCGGTCGCGAAGATCCTCTGCGTACTTCCTGATAAGCTCCTCATCAACCACTTTGGCGGGATCAGCAAAGGGGCGCCGATTCGGGGTATCTTCTACCCGCACAGTCAGCGTCCGCGTATTCAAGGCAGCAAGGATATCGGAGCGCTGCTCCGGTGAAGCTGCTTCAACAGCCGATACGATCGCTGCGACCCGCCCAGGCGTCGGCCAGAAATTCTCTTCCTCCCAGTCGCGCCCGGCGTAGAAGCTGACGACCAATGCCAGCCAAACCGCGAGGAGTGAAACGACGACAATGGCCGTCAGCCGGCTGGCGAGCGTCAAGGAGCGCATCAGGGCACCTGACGGACGAGAGCGGTGAAAAGATAACCGCCATTGCGTATCGTGCTGATCAGGTTGGAACCCGGGCTCGCCGCATCAAACTTCTTGCGCATGCGCGATATCAGCACGTCGACGGTGCGGTCGAAGGGTTCGGCGGCACGCCCGTGCACCCAGTCGAGAATCTGGTCCCGGGTGAGAACCCGGCGTGGGCGGCCGACGAAGCAGGCGAGCAGGTCGAACTCGGCGCTGGTCAGCGCAAGTGGAATACCTTCGGCATCAACAAGCAAACGGGCATCCAGGTCGATGACAAAACGGTCGAAGGCGAAACGACGCATTGTCGAAGACATCGGAGCGGAGACGGCGCTTGCGCGCCGCAGGAGTGCCCGCACACGCGCGAGAAGCTCCCGCGGGCCGAATGGTTTGACGAGATAATCGTCCGCTCCCATCTCAAGCCCGACCACACGATCAATCACGTCTCCCTTCGCCGTCAGCATCAAGATCGGAATGTTGTTTGCGGCCCTGATCCGCCGGCAGATCGATAGTCCGTCTTCTCCAGGCAGCATGATATCGAGAACAAGCAGATCGGGCCTCATCCGCGCGAGCAACTCGTCCATTGCTACCGCATTGGCCGCCTCGCGCACGATAAATCCCTCTCGCCCAAGTAGATCCGCGACAAGGCTGCGGATCTCGGCGTCATCTTCCACGATCAGAACCGTCGGGCTTGCTTTTTCCATGACCAGTATTGTTGCCGTTCAACTCACGCAGGCGCAAGGGCCAGCTTCCCATTTTTACAAACGAACTCACCCCGTTAACAAACTGAAACAAAACGATATGACCCGTTCAAAGCGGGTTTACACGCGCACCCTAGCTTGCCTCTCACAGTCCGGCAGAGGCTGTGAGCTGACCACGACGCAAAGGAAAGTGGATCATGAAAAAACTCGCAAGCCTGACCCTGATGGCGACGGTGATGTCCGCTGCGATGATGGCGGAGGCCAATGCCTGGACCCGTGACGCTCACATCTACGGATGGCGCGGTCAGTCTTCCGTTCACGCCTCCGGCAGTTGCGGCAATCAAAATTGCTCCCGTTCGATCACCGGTACGGGACCCTACGGAAATAGCGTGACACGCCAAGGCTCGGCCTCTTGCGCAAATGGCACCTGCACCGGCACCCGCACAACGACCGGCCCGCAAGGCCGCTCGGTCACCCGCAATGCAACCGTATCGCGCTGATCGTCGATAGCAATTCGCGCATTGCGCCCCAATCAGGAGAAACCACATGAAATGCGTCAACTTTCTGGCAGCCGCGATGGTTGCCGGCTTGTCGGTCTTGTTGTCCGCAATAACCCCCACCAGCGCGGCCGCTGCCACGTCGGCTGTGGCGGTCACCAACGTGAACATGCGCGCCGGTCCAAGCACCCGCTATCCGGTCGTCATCACGCTGCCCGCGCGGGCCGCATTGACGGTCTACGGCTGCACGGCGAATACCTCCTGGTGCGATGTCAGTTGGGGCCGGGATCGTGGCTGGGTCGCCGCAAACTACGTGCAGGTGTTCTATCGCGGGAGCACCGTCGTCGTCACGCCTACGGTCGCCCCTGCCATCGGCCTCACGGTCGTCACCTTCAATCAGGCCTATTGGAACACCTATTATGCCGGGCGTCCCTGGTATGGCGAGTGGAACGTCTACTACGGCGGCTCAAGATCGGTGACGACGGGATGCAACGGCAATGGCTGCGGCGCGGCTGCCGTGACGCGCGGCCCCTACGGCGGCGGAAGAGCAGCCGCCGGCGGCTGCAATGACGACGGTTGCGGCGGAGCGGCGGTGACGCGTGGTCCCTATGGCGGCGGAAGAGCTGCCATCGGCGGCTGCAATGACGAGAAATGCGCCGGCGCGGCCGTAACACGAGGCCCCGCTGGAAACGTCCGGGTTCGGCACGGGTCCGTCACGCTGGATTGAGCAATCCAGAACCAGAGAAGGTCCAATGTGTGAGGGCTACGATCCGAAGATCAAGCGGTCGCGCTCAAGCACGATAGCCAACTGGTAATCCAAAAACGGGACTACACTTCGCTGGGGCCACCGCCCCCACCGCCCTCGGCTCCAGCGCAGCAGGCGTCCACGACGGTACCGCACCGTTGGGGCGCCTGCTGGCGGAGGCCCGATACGGGCCCGGGTCCCGGACGATCGCGCAATCAGGAAGATGTGTTAAATGCAAGGATATCGACACCATCGTGTCACACGATCGCGTCTGGTGGTCACGCTCGGTCTGGCGTTGATGGCAGCATTGCTTGCTGCCTGCGATGATGGCGGGAGTGGTAATGGGCAGACCGCGCCGCGCCGGACCGCAGTTGTGGCGCAACCGAAAACGGCGACCGTCACGCGTTATCTTTACGCGACGGGCACGACCAAGGCTCTCAACAGCGTCGATCTCGTTGCCAGGGTTTCGGGAACTCTCACATCCATCGACTACAAGGATGGCACGGAGGTCAAGGCAGGTCAGCGCCTTTTCCTGATCGAGCCTGATCAGTACCATGCCCAGCTGCAACAGGCCGAGGCAAGCGTTGAACAGGCACAGGCAACGCTCGACAATGCACAGCGTCAACTCAATCGCCAGGATCAACTCGCCCGGACGAGTGTGACGACCGAGGCCAATGTCGACAATGCCCGCGCGAGCAGGGATACGGCGAAGGCGCAACTCGATGCCGCCAAGGCCTCGCTCGTGCAGGCACGGCTCAATCTGGGCTACACAACGGTTTCGGCCCCATTCGACGGCTTCGTCACCGAACATCAGGCGGATGTCGGAGCCCTGGTGGGCACAGGCGGCGCGACGACGCTTGCCACGATCGTCCAGCTCGATCCCATCCATGTCTCCTTTTCGATATCCGATACGGAGATGTTGGAGATCCGCCAACAGGTCCGCAGGCGGGGACTGACACTGAAGGATGTCGGCAATGTCGACGTCGAAGCGGGCACGCAGATCGACAACGGCTTTCCGTACAAAGGCAAGCTCGATTATGTGGCGCCTCAGACTGTCTCCGATACCGGAACACTGTCGGTGCGGGCCGTTTTCGACAACAAGGACCGTGCTTTTCTTCCGGGCCTGTTCGTGCGCATCCGCATTCCTGTCGAAACGACCAAGGATGCTCTCCTCGTGTCCCCTTCGGCAGTCGGAACGGACCAGGAGGGGCGCTTCGTACTGGTCGTGAACAACAGCGGCGTGGTGGAACGGAAGTCCGTGACGTTGCTGGAGCGCAGCGGGGACCTTCAGCAGATCGAAGGATCGCTTTCAGCCGGCGACTGGGTCGTGACGAACGCTCTGTCCGGCGTGCGAGCGGGCGAGGTCGTGAGGACGCGGCAAACGTCCTTGCGAACCTCTCAGGATGAAATCCAGCAGGTGCAGGGCACAGCCGCCTTTGCCACCGATTGATCGGGCAGTCCTCATGTTTTCAAAGTTCTTCATCGAGCGGCCGGTCCTGGCCAACGTCATTGCCCTGCTGACGATCCTGATCGGCGCGATCGCCTTCTTTACCCTTCCGATCGCGCAATATCCTGACATCGTGCCGCCAACCATTCAGGTGACGGCTCGCTATCCGGGTGCGAGTGCCAAAACGCTGATGGACACCGTCGCCCTGCCGATCGAGCAGCAGGTCAACGGTGTCCCCGGGATGATCTACATGCAGTCGACCAGCTCGAGCGACGGCTCCTATTCGCTGACCGTCACCTTCGATATCGGAACGAATGCGGACGAGGCGCAAATTCTCGTACAGAACCGCGTCGATGCCGCTACTTCCCAACTCCCGAGCTCCGTCCAGTCCCAAGGCGTTACGGTGCGGAAACGCTCCACGTCCATTCTTGCATTTGTGACGCTGAGCGCTTCCGATCCTCGTTACGACAGCCTGTTTCTCGCCAACTATGCGAACATCAACCTGCGGGATGAACTCGCCCGAGTACCGGGTGTCGGTGACGTTTCCGTCTTCGGTGCCGGCGACTATGCGATGCGCATCTGGCTGGACGCCGATCGTTTGCAGGCCCGAGGTTTGCAGCCGTCGGATATTGTCAGCGCCGTCCAAACGCAGAGCCAGACCGTGTCCGGCGGGCAGATCGGCATGCCCCCGGTCGCGACCGGCCAAGGGTTTCAGACGGTCATCGATATCTCGGGCAGGCTCGATCAGGTCGAGCAGTTCGAAGACGTCATCGTCAAGACCGATACTGGGACGGGCGCCATCACCCGCGTGGGGGATGTCGCGCGGGTCGAGCTCGGCTCAAGATCCTACGGCCAGATCTTTCGCGTGAACGGACGGGCGTCCGCCGCACTCGCCATCAGCCAGCTTCCCGAGGCCAACGCCCTCGATGTGGCAAAGGCGGTCGAGGACCGGATGACCGAGCTGGCGAACGCCTTTCCGACAGGGCTCAGCTATTCCGTGCCGTTCAACACGACAACGTTCGTCAACGCGGCCGTCGATGAGGTCTACAAGACACTGATCGAGGCTTGTGTCATCGTGCTGGCTGTCATCCTGCTGTTCCTGCAGGATTGGCGCGCCATGCTGGTGCCTGCAACCACCGTGCCGGTGACCATCATCGGTGCGTTCGCGGCGATGAGCGCGCTCGGCTTTACCATCAACATGTCGACGCTCTTTGCCCTGGTGCTGGCAATCGGCATCGTCGTCGACGATGCGATCGTCATCGTGGAAGGTGCTGCACGCCACATGTCTGATGGTCTCTCCGGCCCCAAGGCCGCCGAGAAGGCTATGGAGGAATTGTTCGGGCCGGTGATCGGCATCACCCTGGTTCTCGTCTCGGTATTCCTGCCTGCCGCCTTCCTTCCTGGCCTGACCGGTCGGCTCTACCAGCAGTTCGCCCTCGTGATTGCGGCCACCGCGGTCATCAGCGCGATCAATGCCATCACGTTGAAGCCGGTTCAGGCGGCGTTGTGGATGCGGCCGATCAAGCCATTGGAGGAGCGCAATATTGTTTTTCGGCTTTTCGATCGTGGGTTCACCCGCCTGGAAAACGGTTACACCAGATTGCTGTCGAAGGTCTTGCGCTTTCGCCACCTCGTTACGGCTGCGACGGCGGTCATGGTCGCGCTCGCCTTCTTGGGACTGTCCCGCATTCCGACCGGCTTTCTGCCGATAGAGGACCAGGGCTATCTCGTGGCCGCCGTCCAGCTTCCGGCTGGAGCGTCCCTAGAGCGGACCGACAAGACGCTGACAGAGGTGGAGCGGCGGCTTCGCGAACAGCCCGGCGTCGCCAACGTCATCACCGTCGCAGGGGTTTCCCTGCTCGACAACAATGCGCCGCTCTCGAATGCCGGCATGGCCTATATCGTGCTGGAGCCATGGGATGAACGCGGCAAGGAGGAAAGCCTTCTGCCGATCTACAACGCGATCTCATCAAAGCTCGCCAATCTCGATGACGGCTTTGCCATTGCGGTTCCACCGCCCTCGATCCAGGGCATCGGCAACACCGGCGGTTTCACCATGATGGTCGAGCTGACCGATGGCAGCGGCGATTTCGAGCGGCTTTCCAATATCGCACACCAGGTGGCGAACCGCGCCCTCGATGATCTGCGGCTGCAGGCCGCACAGGTCAATGCCAACTTCAGTGCGCCTCAGCTCGGTGTCACGATCGATCGTACGAAGGCGGCCACGTTCGGTGTCGCGATCGGCGATATCTTCAATACGCTGTCCGGATATCTCGGGTCGTCCTATGTCAACCAGTTCACCCGGTTCGGCCATACGTTTCAGGTTTACGTCCAGGCCGAGGGCTCATATCGAAGCGTGGCGGAAGGCATCGCGCGGCTGAAGGTTCCGAACGCCTCGGGATCACTGGTTCCAGTCAGCAGCATGCTGACCGTCGAGGAAAAGGTCGGTCCCTCGCTCATCTCGCTCTACAACCTGCATCCGGCAACCTCTATCGTTGGGCGCCCGCAGCCCAATATCAGCTCCGGCGAAGCGATGGGCATTCTTGAGAATGCGGCCGCAGAAGTGCTTCCCATTGGCGCGGCAACCGACTGGACGGGGATTTCCTATCAGGAGAAACTTGCCGGCAGTCAGATCTATATCGCCTTCGGTCTGGCTCTCGTGCTTGTCTATTTCGTGCTCGCTGGTCAGTACGAAAGCTGGCTCGGGCCGCTTCCGGTCATTTTCTCCGTGCCGCTTGCGCTCTGCGGTACCGTGGCCGTTCTGTTGGCGCTCGGTCTGCAGAACACACTCTACACGCAGATCGGTCTTGTGTTGCTGATCGCTCTTGCGGCCAAGAATGCCATCCTGATCGTCGAATACGCCCGCGAGCTGCGGATCAAGGAGGGAAAGTCCCTGATGGAGGCGGCGGTCACCGCCGGGCGGTTGCGCTTTCGGCCGATTCTGATGACGTCGATCGCCTTCATCCTCGGCATGGTTCCGCTCGTTCTTGCCAGTGATGCCGGCGCGAATGCCAGCAAGTCGATCGGAATCTCGGTGGTCAGCGGCATGCTGATCTCGACGGTGCTGTCCGTGTTTGTCGTGCCGGCGCTTTTCCTCGTCATTCGCAATATCGAGGAAGGCTGGGCTTCGCGAAAGTCGAAGCCGCTCCCTGCGGGATAGCGTGTCGAGGCTGCTGCGCACCGAAACATTCATCACCTGCCGGAAACGTCCCAGGGCGGGGCGTCGAAAGCGCCGAGCCGATACAAATCGTAACAAAACGCTATCCGAGCGAAAAACGCCGGCGAAGTTCAGAACGGATATTTTCTCAGCTTCACGGCGTCAGCCGGTGCGGCGGAATTGAATGGAGAACAAGATGCTGAAGAAATTGCTGCTGGTGTTGGGCTTCGTTTCAAGAAGATCGTCCGTCACCAGGTCGGGCGTCGTCGGTGTGTTCCTTGCAATGTCTCCCTTGCTCATAGCAGCTGGAGTGGCCGAGAGCGCCGAGCCTGATGTCGAGGCGCTGCCGCTTGCCGAAATCTGCCTCCTCCCCGAAAACGTGGCTGGGAACACCTGTGCAGCCTTCTTCCTGGACAAAAACGGTTACCAAATCTGCCTGAAGGACGACATGAGCGGCAAGATCCGCTGCTCCGGCACGTTCAGCACCGATGAAGGCGATGAAGAAGAGGCGAAGCCAACCGGCGCCCCTTCCGATGATCGTAAAATCTGATCGTCAATTTCCCGGTAGATTCGCAAGCGGTGCAATCGATACATGTCCAAGTTTTCCCCTATCATCGCATTGGGAGCGGCCCTCGTCGTCCTCGCCGGTTGCGGCGCTCGCGTGACCATGACCGAATCCGCAAACATTCAGGGCAGCGAAGTTGATCTGGTGATAGTCGAATCGAAAGGTGGAACTGTCCTCGACGTGACCGAATACGGGGATGCAATGGCCGCGGCCCAGCAACTGGAACATTTGGTTTTGGCGGAACTGGCCAAGCGGGGTATCCCTGCCGCTGGCAAGGATACCCCCACCGGAGAGAAAAGCTTCGGTGCTGCGGGAACAGCGCTGCTCGCTCTTTCCGTTGCGAAAGCGGATAAGGGGAGCACCGCGAAACGCTTGCTGGTCGGTTTCGGCTATGGAAAGTCCGAGTTGCAGGTTGAGGCACAGCTTCTTGCGCCGACCATATCGGAACGAAAGCTGATTGCAGGATTCAGGACGCATGCGGGAAGCGGTTACAAGCCGGGTCTAGTGATGCCGCTTGGCGTGGGGGCTGCTGTCGGGGGTTATGTGGCCGTGTCGAGCGGGATCAACCTGGCGACGGGAATGGGCAAAACGCCAGATCGCGATATCAAGGCCACGGCCAGGGCGATCGCCAAGACCACCGCAGAGGCCCTGCGGGGCGTTTCCAACAAATCGATCTGAAGAAAGAACCATCGCCCACGTGAGGCTCCGGCTTCGCAGCGGAGATGCAGTGGCCCGCAATGCCGGCTGCCCTGATCAATGGATGAAGATGCCCACTCCAACCGACAAGTTGGTGGGGCCTACAACCGCTTAATCTTATGCTCGTGGCGCAGCCCGTCGACGAGGAGCCTGACCCTTGCAGCGAGCGCGCAGGAGTCCTTCGTCGTTATGGGCGTCTGTCTGACGAGATGCCGGACCGCGTCGACCAGGTCGTCCCTCCCGGTACCGACGTAGCCGTAATTACGCCATACCCAACCGCGCTGCAATCACGACAGCAGGCCACCGCCGTGCCGAGACCGGGCACTCACGGCGGGGGATGGCTTCGTAAGCATCGTCCTTCCGCTGCATATTGCCGGCGGATCCGCAACCGGAGCTATCCCGCCGACGCAACAAATCTTTACATTTCTCTACAGGAGCGAAATTCCACGGCAAACTGCCGCCTTCATTGTGCCGCCGTCGAGAAACAACGGAGTTCATTATGAGAAAAACAACACTGTTCTCGTTTGGCGTCGGCGCGCTGCTGCTTGCCGCCGTTCCCTTCGCAGGGATGGCCCAGGGACAGGATGCAGGCGCCTCCCGTCCTGAAGAGGCTTACGACTATCGGCAATATGGGGGTTCGGGAGACGGATTACCCAGCTTTTATGCTCTGACCGACCGCTTCAACGATCTGCGGTATTATTACACCGGCAAGGCAATCCGTTTCCGGCTGGCCGGCATGCTCTCGGCCCAAGAAACCGCCATCGGAATCCGTGCCGATCAACAGGATGCATGGCGGGCCTATACAAACGCCTTGCTCTCGCTCATCCCTGATCGCGATGCGGTCCTCTCCGTGATCGGTGCACCTGATGAGGACCCGAAGGGGCCAGAAGCCTTCGATCGAGTGGAAGCTCTTTCCGATGCCCTGGCCGCAAAGGCAGAAAAGGCGCAGGTGCTTAAGAGGGCGATCACCGATCTCCGCGCCAAGCTGACGCCGGAACAGCTTGAAGCAGCGCGGATGCCACGGCTCATCAGCGGATAACGTATTCGGCTGAGTTTCAGATATCCAATCGGAACGATCAGCCGCCGCCTTCGGCACGTACCCCCAGTGCCGGAACGGACGGGCTGCCGCACCATCGACCACACTGCAAAGCCCGTCCGCCTCATTTCATGCAAACTCGTCTTCAGGAGACCAAGAATGAAAATCTACATGACCGTTGCTTTCCTCGTTCTTTCCGGTGCGGCCAACGCCCAGCAGATCAGCCGCCAACTGGCGCTTGAGGTGCGTTCCGCATGCGAAGCTGACGTTCAGAAGCTCTGCAATGGCGTCCAGCCGGGCGGCGGAAAACTGATGCAGTGCCTCCAGCAGAATGCATCGAGCGTTTCGAAAACCTGCAGCGCGAGACTGATGGAGATTAAGGCTGCTCGACAGTCGAATTGATCTGAGCGACTAGCGGCGCCGGATAGAAAGGCATAGGCGTAAATTTAAATTCATGATGACCGGCCCCGTGCATGTCGGGACTGGTCCTTTTCGGTTGGAGCAATCGAAGATTTCTGACGCTAGAGACGCTCACACCTACTGGCGAAATCTCTGTTAGACCGCAGCAGGTATCCGCGTGTCGATCACGACTTGGCGTTCCGCTCGCACCGGGTCAGAAGTTGGCCATTCGAAGCGATCCGAACCTTTTCACCACCGCCGTTGACGCTACAACGCTTTTCCCTGCAGGCCCTCCTTTTCCAAGATGACGACGGCTCGCGCTTCTGGGTGTGGGTGGCCTGTTTGGCGCCCGGCTCTGGGGAGGAAGCGGATATAGATGAGGTAGCTCAGCAGCTCAATCAGCGTCTGAGTGACGATGACAGCCGGAAGAGCCGGCACGGCGCCGGGAATGGCCAGCCCCAACGGCAGCACGACGAGTGAATTGCACGTCGCGGTGCTGAACGCAACGGCCCGGCCGGCCGCTGCATCGAGCCGGAACAGACATTCCCCAACCGATGAGCGGCGCCATGATCGCAGAACCGATATAGATCGGAGTGACCCTCAGCGCTCCATCAATGGCAGACCCGAGTTGCGGAACGACAGAGGCAACTCGCGGATCCGGCCAAGCCCCTTTTCCTCCGGTCAATCGCACACGAAGGCGGTCGCTCGCTCGGTACATTTTGCAAAAAGCGCAATCGCCTTGGCGCAATAGGCGCAATGCCCCTGGCAGCAGTCGTGCATCAGAAAGGCGACGAGGTCGGACAAGGCTGGAAAGGTGGCGCTGTAGATGATCGACTTTCCGTCCCGCCGGCTCTCGATGAGGCCGGCATGTTCCAATTCCTTCAGATGAAAGGACGCACGCGGCCCGGATGCGTCGGCGAGTGTCGCAGCGGCTGATTCGGCGCGGTCGGGCCCCCTACGGCGCCGTCTCAAGCACGATGGCGTAGTGATAGGGAGGAAGATCGATAATCCGCACCGTTCGGAAACCTTCCGGCTCGACAACATCACTGACGGCTTGCGGGAGCATGCGCATGTCGGTTCGCGGACCACGAGGCTTGTCGAGCACCGTCGTTCGCTCGCGTGGCAGCGGATGCCAATTCACGATGCCGAACAGACCTTGAGGCTGGAGTACGGCTCGCACCGTGCGTGCCAGATCGGGTTGGCCGGGCACGCCGTGAAAGGTGTTGGCCATCAGCACATAGTCAACTGGTTCGGCCAGCAGTTTCGCAGCCGCGTGCGCGTCGGCGCAAATCCATCGCCGCACCGATGTGCCTTGCCGGGCGACTTCGGCCTTTGCCTGTTCGATCATCGCTGGATCGAGATCGAGTGCGTGGACCTTGCCGCCGACAAGCTTTGCCAGCGCCGCGGTAAAATATCCATCGCCGCAACAGAGGTCGAGCACCGTCATGTCAGGCTCGACGCCGAGCCGTCGCAGGACGCCTTCCGGATCGGGCCAAAGCGCGGACCACCAATCGCGATCGGGCATCGAGGTTGCTGGAAACGGCGGGCTCATCGGTCTGCTCAGCCGCTCGGCAACACGTCGAAGCGGACAAGCAGGGGCTCTCGGTCGCAGGAGCGGATGAAGCTCAAGAGTTCGGCCGGCTGCAGGCCAATGCTTTCGGTGTTGATCAGCGGATGGAAATTGACTTGGTCCGCGTCGAGCAGTGAGGCGTCGACCACGGCCGTGACGACACCGGCTCGGTCGTTGATCAGGCCGAGCGGAGTCAGTGCGCCCGGTTGCACGCCAAGCAGCTCGACCATGCGCTCGGCCGGCGCAAAGCCGAGGCGCCCATTGGCGCCGATCCGAGTGTAAAGCGTTTTGAGATCAAGAACGCGGTCTTCGTGTATCGAAAACAGAAACAGCCGGCCTTTCTTGTCTTTCAGCAGAAGGTTCTTGGTGAAGATGCCAGCCATCGCACCACGCAACTGCTTGCCTTCTTCCACTGTCTCATGAGCCGGATAGGGCACACTTGGCGCCGCAATTCCAAGCGAGGCGAGACGGTTGAAGAGGCGCACACGGGCCTCTTCGATTGCGTTTCCTGATCTGGGCGTATCGTTCATTTCCTTTGCCACTATCAGTCGGCAAGGGCTGGCGCGAGGTGACGGCGCTGCCGCCAACCGAGCCAGAGCAGGGAAAGCGCGGCAAGTGCGAGCCAAGGCAGCAGCAGCACGTTGAGCATCTGCCACCCGAAGGCCTGCAACAGCGCCACGGCGCTGAAGGAGCAGGCGAGCCCGACGGCAAAGATGGTCATGTCGTTCGTCGCTTGGGCGCGTCCCTTCTCCGCGACGGTATAGGTCGAGGTCAGCAGGGTGGTCCCGCCGACATAGAGGAAGTTCCAGCCCACGCCGAGCAGCACGAGTGCGGAGGCAAATGAACCGAACTCCAGACCGGTGAGTGTCATGAGCACGTGCCCGGCAAGGAGCGCGACGCCTGCCAACATGATGCGCAGCACCCCGAACCGCGCGATTAACGAGCCGGCGAAGAAGGACGGTAGGAACATGCCGAGCACGTGAAGCTGGATCACGGTCGCGGCCGTGGCGAGATCGTGATGGTGATGAACCATGGCGATTGGCGTCGCGGTCATCGCCAGGATCATGATGCCGTAGCCGGTCACTGCGCCGAAAAGCGCGACGAGATAGGCCGGTTGGGAAACTATCGTGCCCCATGGCCGGCTTTGCGCCGCCTCGGTAGGGTCAGCTTTTGGCGCCGGAACGTGTAGGCCGAGCAGCACGCCGGCGCCGATTATGGAGACGATCGCCATCAGCAGGAAGGAGCCGACATACTCCGGCTCAAGCAGAGGGCCGCCGAGTCGGCCGAGCATCGGTCCTGCGAGAGCCGCAACGATGCCGCCGGCCAGGACCAGCGAGATCGCGCGCGGTCGGAACGCCTCGTCTGCCACTTCGCTCGCGGCGAAGCGGTAGAACTGCGCGAATGCCTGGTACGCCCCGGCGAGCAAGGTGCCGAAAGACAGCAGCATGAGACTGTCGGCCCAGATACCGGCTGCTGCGATCAAACCACCCGCCGCACCAAGCAGCGCGCCGCCGACGAAGCCCATTCGCCGCCCGACCCGCGCCATCCACATGGATGCAGGGAAGGTCGCTGCGGCCGTCCCGAGAAACATCGTTGCGATCGGCATCGTCGCCAGCGCGGGACGCGGCGCAATCTGACCCCCGGCGAGACCGCCGACCGTCATAACGAGGACGGATGCAGTCTGGAACAGTGCTTGGGCGCTGGCGAGGAGCAACACCTGCCGGTGCATGGGGCGGCCGATCATCGGCAGGTCCTTTCATCAGTTTGCATAACTATTCAACTTATTGCTTAAATAGTTATCTGATGCTACAGTGCTGTCAATGGCAGGCGCAAAGAATCAACTTTTTGAGCAATTTGCGAATCTGGCCCGGGTGCTTGGGCACGTGCACCGGCTGGAATTGCTGGAGCACGCGTCGCAGGGGGAGCGCTCGGTCGAGCGCCTGGCACAGCTCACTGGCCTTTCGGTCGCCAATGCCTCACAGCATCTGCAGCATCTGCGCCGCGGCGGCTTCGTCCAGTCGCGTCGCGACGGCAATCGGGTTCTTTACCGGCTCGGCGAGGGTCCTATCCTGGAGCTCCTGTCGGCCTTGCGATGCTATGCCGAGCGAAGCCGTGCCGAAGTCCGTGAGATCGTTTCCGACTACTTCGACCAACTCGACCGACTGGAGCCAGTCTCGCGAGAGGACTTGGTCGGCCGGCTTCAGGGCGGCAGTGTGACCTTGCTCGATGTCCGCCCCGAGGACGAGTTCGCACTTGGCCATCTGCCGGGTGCGCTCAACATGCCGCTCGAGGAGTTGGAGCGGCGGTTGTCGGATCTTCCCAAGGATCAGGAGATCGTTGCCTATTGCCGCGGGCCTTATTGCGTTCTCTCCTTCGAGGCAGTCGCCATGCTCCGGGCCAAGGGCTATAGGATTAGAAGGCTCGAGGACGGCTTTCCCGAGTGGAAGGCGGCCGGTCTCCAGGTCGAGGCGGCTGCGTGACAGAGCCGGAAGCGCTGCTCTGGGAGGCTCGTCGGCAGAAGGGCTTGCCGCTGTTTCCGGTGTGAGACCGAAGCCGCCATTGAGGCCGCGGAGGCCTTTGACGCGCTCGCCATCGAAATGGAAGCGCGGCACTCTATGCCTTCGGCTCAGCGAACAGCCGATCGGTGGTTTGCTTTGCGCATGTCATCAACAGATGGCGCAGAGCGAAGGTGATTTCGAGAAAAGTGAAACTGACGGAATATCCGCTGCCCTTGAGGTTACAAGAGCGGTAGCTCTCGTTTGGGCGTCGGAGGACGACGCGACGCTTTCTCCGGATCATACATGATAAAGAATCTCGTTAGGATACTCTTGCGACCATTCTCGTCGGTATCGCCGCAGATACCGCGCGGCAATCAGCGGCAATTGGGATCGCCAGCTTAGGCAAGTCCGATCAACACACCGCCGAGCGGAAACTACAACGACGATCGACGGCGGGCGTTTCCAGGCCATGAGAAGAACGAAGCAGGTCAGTGCCAGCGCAAATTCGTACGGGTCGATGATCGCGCTCGTCCAGACCAGCTGGTAGAGGGCGGCACCAAGGATCCCGACGACGGCAGCATTTGCGCCGCGCATCACCGCCTGCGCGGTCGGCCGCGCGCGAAAAGCATCCCAAAACGGAAGCACCTCGATCAGCAACAGAAAGCCCGGCAGGAAGACGGCGATCAGAGCAATGGCTGCGCCGAAGAGCCCATTGGGTTCGGGGCCGAGCGCTGCGCCGAGATAGGCGGCGAAGGTGAAGAGTGGACTGGGCACGGCCTGCGCAGCGCCGTAACCCGCCAGGACCTGCCGGCTGTGACCCAACCGGGCTGGACAACCTCCGCTTCGCGGTGGCAGCACGACGTGGCCGCCGCCGAAGACGAGCGATCTGGCACGGAAGAAGGGATTGAAAACCGCCAAGCCTTGCAACGAGGTTGCCGCCACGATGATGGGCAGACCAACAATCAGAGCAATGAATAGCGCGAGGGCGATCGCGCCCCCAGTACGTGACACGGGAAAGCTGACATGACCCGTGATTGCATCGCTCTTGGACCGGCACAGCCACAATCCGGCAAGACCCCCAAAGACGATAGCTGCAACCTGCCCGATCGAACCTGAAGCGAAGATCACGATCAAAACCGCAGCGAGCGCAATACTGGCGCGTACCTTATCAGGGCGGAGGTTTTTGGCCATGCCCCAAACGGCCTGCGCGACGATGGCGACGGCGACCACCTTCAGGCCATGGATGATGCCGGAGCCGATCGGCCCGCAGCCGCCCCAATCGCGAACAGCACCAGCGGTATCGCCGAATGGAGCGTGAATGCGGTCCACGCGGCCGCTGCGTCCAGCGGTCCGCCGCGTGTAGTCCGAGAGCAAAGCCGACCTGGCTCGAGGCCGGGCCGGGGAGGAGCTGGCATAGCGCAACAAGATCGGCATAGCCCTTCTCATCGATCCAGCGCCTGCGTACGACCAACTCGTCGCGAAAGTAGCCGAAACGGGCGATCGGGCCACCAAACGAGGTAAGCCCGAGTTCAGAGGTCGCGTCCCCGGAGCCATACATGAGTTAGCCAATACCTTCGGCTGCTTCCTATATGCTTCCTGTTGATTTTTTCGGCTTGAATATTCGACGTAACCGTTTGAAAAATTGGCGCGCCACACCGGGCGATGATGAGAACTACGTTTACGCTATAGCCCTCTAAAAAACGTCGGAGAGTTGCGATAAGCTGCTGAAAACACATAAGATTATCCCGGCAGTCTTGCGGCCTCATTTTTGAGGTCTCAAGCCAACAGCTCTCCGCCAAATGAGCATAAGACGTAGATAAACGGGCATTCACCATCGACAGTTTCGTGCTCGGCCAAGTCTTATTGAGGCTCGGCTCCATCCATGGCTGGGACTTCTGCTGCCGCTCTTGCTTGGAAGGCTGTCGCTCGGCGATGGATCAAACTCTTAGTGCTCCCAATGGACCTCCGTCGCAAGGTATTCCCATATAACCGACCTCACCCGCAGACCTCGGCTTTCATCGATCGTGTACCGATAGGTGCCGCCCTGCACGACGTTCCAGTTTCGATCTCTGTCTAGGTCGGCGGCAATGCGGGTCATCATCCGACTGCCTACTTCGGGCCAAGGGGCTAAGCCGCCTGCGTCGCTCAGCCCTTCGAATTCAGCGCGTTCGTATTCCGACATGCTTTCCAATGGGCGAGCCCACACATGGAGTGGAGCTTCCATCTTTGGGTCGCCGTATTCGAAGTAGGCATGGCCGCGCGCGTTCCTCAGGACCACGCGATTGATGCGATCCATGTCTGGTTGCCAGACGAAGCGCGTCCCCCCGTCCGCCGTCGGAAACTCCCTCTTCGTCCGATCGATCATTGCGCGCAGGGCCGCGCCCTTGGTTAAAGCTCGCGCGGCGCTCGCATTCCTTTGCTTTTCGGGATCGGTCGAGCCGGCGAGAACGCAACTCAGGAACGTAACGGCATACTGCTCGTCCAGTGAGAATCCGTTGTTGCAATCACGACAGATCGTGACGACAGGGAGATGATGCGGGCGAGGTTTGACCAGCAAGCTTTTCGTAGGGACGTGATCCTCGGTCGTCTCGAGTTCGCCGAGCCACTTGGTGCAGTGGATACACCACGATTTCTGTCGGTCGTCGACGAATTCTTCGATTCTCTCCATCGCACTCTCCTACGCTTTGGATAAAGTAGCATGGGTGCGTGGGTGCATGGGAATCGGTGTGCGGGTATATGAAGGACGTGTGGGAGGACTGGAAACTCTACGAGCGCTTGGTCGCTCGGTTGATGGCGGATCAGGTGTCGACGGAGTTTTGCGTGACTCCGAACACTTCGATCCTGGGGGCGATCACAGGTATCAGGCGACAGACCGACCTCTCCAAGTTCGAGAACGTCTTCGACGATCACCCGCGCTGGGTAAACCTCGGCAGCCAGAAAAACTTCGCCCGCTACGCGCTGCGGGTCGGCAAGGAATGGGAGATGTCGTCCGACGGCTTCAACGAGTTCTATTTCAAGCGCGCCATCGCCCGCGGCATCCTGTTCCGCGCGACCGAGAAGCTGGTTTCGGTGCAGCCTTGGTATTGCCTGTCGATCTCCGCGCGGCTGTCGGCAAGGGAAGCACTATCATACAGCGCGCCTTGGCTGCCGGTAACATGCCAGATCTCGAGGAGCCTGCCTTGGCTGCGCCTGCTGTCGATGATGTTGTGCAGGGGCATTCTCTCATCGGTGGCAATCGGAGCCACGAGTTGCGAACCGATTCTGCCGCCATATTCGCGCAGATCGCTCAGCATTTGACCGATGAGGACGGGGGCCGCAAGGCCGCTGTCATGTCGGACGAGTTCGTCTGCCCTCCCGGCAACCACGTCTTGGAACCGGTTCGACACCTCGAACATGCTTTCGATCGCATCCTGCAACTCATTGAGCTTGAGCGAGGCGCGAGGAAGCGCCGCGACGCGATCGACCTTGGCTCTTGCCACGAGAAGTTGATCGCGGACACGAGCGAGCAGGTCTGCAGGGACCTGGTGGCCATGCAGTCCGAACGGCGGCTGTGATGGAGTGGCGAGTCGGGCAAGAGCGGCATCTGTGCGCGCGCGAAGTTCCGCCAACCGCTTCGCTCCGGCACCGTCAGATGATGGCTCTTCCGCCATGACGATATTGGCCGGACCGCGCTCGGCGGAAATGCAATTGGCCGCTTCCAGAATCTGCCGATAGTCTTGAAGATCGGCCAGGTTCTGCCGTGCAAGCGTGAAGGCGTGATATGACGGGGCAATAGCGGTGAACGCCAGAATAAATGTGCCAAGGATAGTAAGAAACACGCCGACAGAGAGCTTCGTCTCGAATCCTCGGCGAATCCTGGTGGATTCCGTGTTGGAGCTGTTAGCGTTGTAGCTCCTATCTGCCTCGACTGTCGGTCGCGCGCATTTCCGAAGAGATCCGAGAGCATGTGTCAGCACTGTGAACTTGTGACGTCGTATCTTCGTAATCCTCCAGTACGCAGCCGTCATTTCGACCCATTCAATCCCTTCCAGCCTTAGTTTTGGTGAATAGATTTGGTTAGGACTCTATTGAGATAGGGTATCATTCCACCTGCATGGTGAGATCAAGGTGTGCGGGCAATTGATTAAGGTGGTATCTGGAGATTATGTCGCAACCTGGCGGCCCGGCAGCCTTGGCGGCATCCCCGAACGAGACCAGCTTGTTGTTCCGTTCGTCCCAGAGCACGAGCCTGACGCATTGCAGGCTCTGCCAAAGGGTTGTGTGGCCGATATCGCCGAGTTCGGGATGGTCACGCAATATCTCCGGCAGCTTGTAATAGGAAGCTGGGCGCTTGATTGTCACAACGCCTCTCTCCCGAACGAGGTTGGTGAGATTTGGTCAACAGTTGAGCCGTCTCTCTCCGTGCTCAACAGCGCCCTCGGGAAACAGCGAGTGTCCGGAGGAAAGGTAACATGCCGGTTGTCGTTCGAAGCCGCAAACCGGAAGCCGGTGCGCATGCTTTCGTGGTGCGAACCTCCGACAGTCTCCATCGTTCATCCCTCCTTGTTGGCGAAGGATGCCGGCGGCCTCCATAAGGCGACCGCCGGCCGGATTGGATCGATCAGCTCTTGATGGCGATGCGCTTGACCTGCGACTGCGCCTTCTCACTCTTCGGCAAGGTCACGGTCAATACACCATTCTTGAAGCGCGCATCGACCTGGTCGTCCTTGACCTCGATGCCGAGCGGGATGCGGCGCTCGAACCGGCCGTAATAGCGTTCGGAGAACTGGCGATCCTTGTCGTCCATCTCAGAACGCTTTTCGCCCCTCAGCGTCAGCACGCCGTCGT
This sequence comes from Neorhizobium descurainiae, assembly GCF_051400715.1. Classification (NCBI taxonomy): domain Bacteria; kingdom Pseudomonadati; phylum Pseudomonadota; class Alphaproteobacteria; order Hyphomicrobiales; family Rhizobiaceae; genus Neorhizobium; species Neorhizobium descurainiae. Next base: position 587,043 of record NZ_JBLFFK010000002.1, on the reverse strand, counting down.
TGAGCAGGACCTCGATGTCCTTTTCTTCAAGGCCGGGCACTTCGGCGGTCACCTTGATCTCCTTATCGGTATCGGAGACCTCGACATTCGGCCAGCCAGTGCTGAAGGCGGAGCCGTTTCCGAAGGATGACAGGCCGCTACCGAAGCCGCGGAAGACGTCATCGAACAGACGGTTCACCTCGCGATGAAGCGACAGGAACGGATCACGGTCGTCATCGCGCAGGAGGCTCGGAACCTGGTTGCCGTTGTTGCGGGTCCAGGGAATCAAATCACGAACACTCATGTCTCTTCTCCTCTCCGTTGGTTCAGTTGGCAAAGCTTTCCCGCGGGCGTCGGGCATCGCTCGACGCCTTGTGCGCGTGTTGCGCCGATGGAAGGCTTAAGCCGCCTGCTTCCCGGCCTCGATCTGCTTCGTCTCGGCCTTCGGCAGAGCCATGTCGGTTGCGATCTCGATCTGGCGCGGCTTCATCTCTTCCGGAATCTCGCGCTTGAGGTCGATGGTCAGCAGACCATTTACGAGGCCGGCACCTACGACCTTGACATGGTCAGCGAGTTCGAACCGGCGCTGGAACGACCGGCCGGCAATGCCGCGATGCAGATACTGCACGTCTTCAGCATTCGCCTTCTGGCCCGAGACGACGAGCATGTTCTGCTCTTGGGTAATCGCCAGCTCGTCCTGCGAGAAGCCCGCCACTGCCATGGCAATGCGATAGTTGTCCTCGCCGGACTTGACGATGTCATACGGAGGCCAGCTGTCGATCGTATCGATGCGGTTTGCAGCCTCGAGGGCGTTCAACATTCGGTCGAAACCGATGCTCGACCGGAACAGGGGAGAGAAATCGAGGTTTGTCCTCATAGCCATATCCTCCTTTGAAGCAACATGGAACGAGGGGACGCCAAGAGAAACCGGCGTCTCCTGGACTTCGTCGATCCTAATGGGCAATCGACAATATTAATGTAATTCAGTGGCTTGTGGTTTCAAGAGGCGTCGAATTTCGTGAGTTGAAAAATTGATTTTTTTGCCGCCGTCACCACATCGGAGGAGAGACAGAGAGAGGAGCAATGGACATGCCAATGACTTCAGACGACGTCATCACCATTCTTGGTCCTGTCGACGAAACTCTCGTGGCCGATGTCATCGCGACAGGTGCGACGCAGGCTGAACTCGCCGAGGCATTCGCATGGGTCAGCAATGATGAAGCCTTGATCGGCGAAGGACGGCATCTGCCGGCAGGCAGAGTGGCCGCGCTCGTCGAGCTGCTGACCGACGATGAGGAGGAGCAAGCCGATTAGCCCGGCCGGCAACGCTGCCCGTCGGCGCAATCGTCGAACCGGTCATGCCATCGTGAGCACTCGGACATCGCCCCTGCGGTCGATCACGTCGACGACGACACGGCGGCCTGACCGGCGGAGGACAACATCGGCCGAGCCATTGCCGATCAGCAGATGCCGCAAGGTAACCTCGTCGAGGAAGGCGGGAAGTTCCGGCTCATTGAAGCTGATCTGCAATGCGGTCGGATCGAAATCGAGACCGAGGCAGGATTGTAGCAGCGACAGCGACGCCGCCGCAGCCCAGGCCTGCGGTGAGCATGCGACCGGATAAAAGGTCGGGCCCTGTGCGCGCTGCCGTGGCAGTCCGCAGAAGAGTTCGGGAAGCCGGCGCAGGTCGATATAGGTCGAGGCCGCGAACAGTCCCTCGAATATTCGCGCGGCTTCAGCGCGATAACCGTAGCGGGCAAGTCCGCTGGCGATCAGGGCATTGTCGTGCGGCCAGATCGAGCCGTTGTGATAGCTCATGGGATTGTAACGCACCTCGGTCGAGGGAATGGTGCGGATGCCCCAGCCGCAGAAGGACGAGGCGCTCATCAGCGTGCGGGCAACCTGTTTCGCCCGTTCCGCGTAAGCAATGCCGGTGAAGAGTGCGTGGCCGGCATTCGATGATCGGACGCGGCAGGGGCGTTTATCTCCGTCGAGCGCCAGGACATAAGTGCCGAGTTCCTCGTCATAGAAGCTTGTGTCGAAGGCGCGGCGCAGGCCTTCGGCCCGCGCGAGAAAGCGTGCGGCCTGTTCCGGCCGGTCGAGCACGCGGAAGATTTCCGCCGCCGCCTGCCAGGCGCCATGGACATAGGCCTGAACCTCGGCAATGGCGATCGGCCCCCTGGCGAGCGTTCCGTCCGCATGGAAGACGGAATCGTGGCTGTCTTTCCATGCCTGGTTGATCAATCCTTCTTCTGTTAGCCGTCCATACTCGACGAAACCGTCGCCGTCGCGGTCGCCATGCTCGTCGATCCATGTCAGCGCCGCCTCGATATGCGGCAGAAGACGGTCGATGGTCGCAAGATCGCCTGTCCGTTTGAGATATTGGCCGGCCAGCGTCACGAACAAAGGCGTTGAATCGATGCTGCCGTAGTAGCGCCGGAAAGGAACTTCGCCAAGTTCGGCCATTTCTCCGGCACGTACCTCATGCAGGATCTTTCCGGGCTCGGCGTCTGAGGCGGGGTCCACTTCGGTGGCCTGGTTCGCCGCCAGATGCCCAAGAACACCGCGTGCGATCTCTGGATCGAGCCAGAGCGTTTCCAACGCGGTGATAAGGGCATCCCGGCCGAAGACCGTGCTGAACCACGGAATGCCGGCATAAGGGTAAGGCCCTTCCGGCTTGTCGGTCATCAGCATGTAAAGGTCGGAAACGCTGCGTCGCGCCACCTCGTTGAAGATCTCGTTCGATGTCGCGATTGCAGCCGCCCGCGAGGACGAGGCGCGCAAGGCGCGGCGGGCATCCCGCAGTGCAAGAAAAAGCGATCGGTGGCCCGACCGCTGTGCGCCGGTCTGATCGCAACCTATCTCGATAAACAGCGATCGGGCTTCGTGCGGCGCCAGATGGAGATCATAAATGACATGGCCGCTCCCGAGCTCGTTCGGCTGTGGATCGAAGGAAAGCCTGGTGGTTCGCTTCCGATCGTCCAGGCCGACATAGGAGAGCAAGATCGAATCCTGCTCCACGACGGCGGGAAAATGCCGCCCCCTCCTGGCTCTCGCTGTTCCCCGCACTTCGAAAAGATCTGCGAAATCTGACGCGAACTCGATCCCGATGCCCACTTGCCGTGGCTGGTCGTCATAGTTCCTCACGCTCAATCGCTCGTAACATCGTGCATTCCAGAGGAAGCGAGATCTGCGCAGGTGGATCAGGTCATGCTCCAGAACGAGCTTTCCCTTGTCATCGAAGAGATCGGGATTGGTGAGATCGCAAGTCAGTGTCGCATTGTCGTCGCGTAGCGTCGATGACAACAGCATCGGCCGCCTGTTGTTGATCGTCAGATAAAGATGCGAGAGGTAGCGCGTATCGCGGTGGAAAAGGCCCTCCGGACTCCCAGGCCCAGAAAGCGCGTCGCCATTGTGATCGAAGACGGCGAAGGTGTCGCCGTGCTTCAGGGTGCGCGGCCGTTGCTCCTGCAGCGACGCGGAAGCTGGAATGAAGAACTGCGCTATCGGCGTCCCCTGGCCTGCCGGCTCCGGGACTGAATTGCTGCCTGCAGAAGCGATCGGCATGATGGCCTCCGGTTTCTATGCCACGATTTGAAGATCAAGGGCGCGGCCGTTGGCGCGGCGAAGTTGCGCAGCCTTTGTCCGGGTGCCGGGCAGCTGCCGATAGATGTCGAGATAGTCCTGCGCCATCCGTTCAGCGGTGAAACGCTTCTCGAAAGTGGCGCGTACCTTCCGCCGGTCAAGCCGCAGCGCCCATTCGACATTTTCTGCAGCCTCCGTCACGCTGTCGACCAGAATGCCGGAAACGCCATTGTCGATCACCTCCGGCACGGAGCCGCAACGGAAGGCGATGACCGGCGTGCCGCAAGCCATGGCCTCGATCATGACCAGCCCGAACGGCTCAGGCCAGTCGATCGGGAAGAGCAGCGCGCCGGCATTGCCGAGGAAAGCCGCCTTCTGATGTTCATTGATTTCGCCGATGAACTCGACATTCGGATGGCTCTTCACCATCGGCTCGATCACCGTTTGCCAGTAGGCCTTGTCCGCGTTGTCGATCTTGGCGGCAATCTTCAGCGGCAGGCCGGCCTTCGCTGCGATCTCGATCGCCCGATCCGGACGCTTCTCGGGCGAGATGCGTCCGAGGAAGGCGAGGTAGCTGCCTTTAGGTTTTGCCGTGAAGGGAAGGAGATCGGCCGGCAGACCATGATAGACCGTTCCGGACCAATTGACCGGCGGCATAGGGCGGCGCTGGTCGTCGGAGATCGATACCAGCGGAATATCGAAGAAAGCCTTGTAGAAAGGCTTTAGGTCCGGCAGGTCCAGCCGGCCGTGCAGCGTCGTGACCGTGCGGTCGGCAAAATCCCGGATCAGCGGAAAATGCAATAGATCGATATGAAAGTGCAGCACATCGAATTCGTGCGCCCGCCGCCGGATCTCCTCCAGCATCACGACCTGATGCGGCAGATGGTCCCTGACGGCCGGGTTGAGCCGCAGCGCGACGTCCGAGCAGGCCACCAGCCTGGCGTGGGTGACGGAATCGCCGCTGGCAAAGAGTGTCACGTCATGGCCTAGGGCGACAAGTTCTTCGGTAAGGTAGGAAACGATGCGTTCGGTTCCTCCATAGAGCTTGGGTGGAACACTTTCGGCAAGCGGCGCGATCTGAGCGATCTTCATCGGCAAGACCTCCTCTAATGAGCAAAGAATCGTCGGTAAAAATCATGCCCTCGTCCTCGGCAGGCACGCGGCAAGTCGGATGGAATGTCTAGATCTCAATGGCTGTCGGTGACGCTCTCCTTTCCGGTAGCTGCACAGACCAAGGCTGCCAAACCGGGGCACTTTCGGTTTCCGGCGATGGGGCCTGTGGACATTGAAGGGAGGAGACGAGCCTTGCTCCTCGCATTGCTCATCGTCCTTGTCCAACGTCTTCAGCGCTTCAATGATCTCGTCATAGGGGACGGCTTTATCCGTGCCGGGATGAAGTCGAAGGGCCGGGATGGACTCGATGGCAAAGATATCGGATGCCCACGACGCGAGAATGGCCCGCTTCTCGTCATTACCGATGTCGTCGGCGGCAAGCACATCACGCGGGTGATCGAAGTGTTTGGCTGGATGAAGCAGATGCGCCGCGCTGATCGCGGCTGTGGCATTCTCCGGTATCGAATTGCTGATGCTTTCCTTTCTCATGGCCTCGCTCCATTGACCTTGACCGATGGAACTTATTCAGCGGTGGGGTGAGGCTCGCCCCTCAAGGTGGGCCGAGCCTCTGGCAGCAAGCGCCTTAGAAGTCCATGCCGGCGCCGGCGGGCAGGGCCGGAGCAGCTTCCTTCTTGGGCTTTTCGGCGATCATGGCTTCCGTTGTGACCAGAAGACCGGCAACCGAAGCGGCATCCTGGAGCGCCGTGCGCACGACCTTGGCCGGGTCGATGACGCCCTGAGCATAAAGGTCGCCGTATTCGCCGGTCTGGGCATTCCAACCGTAGGAGAAGTCCGTCTTCTCGCGCAGCTTGCCGACGATGACAGAGCCTTCCGCACCGGCGTTCTCGGCGATCTGGCGGACCGGAGCCTCGATCGCACGGCGAACGATCTCGATACCGACCTTCTGGTCCTGGTTGGCGGCGGCGAGATTGTCGAGCGCCTTGACGGCACGCAGCAGCGCGACGCCGCCGCCCGGCAGGATGCCTTCCTCGACGGCTGCACGGGTGGCATGCAGCGCATCGTCGACGCGATCCTTCTTTTCCTTCACTTCGACTTCCGTCGAGCCGCCGACGCGGATGACGGCAACGCCGCCGGCGAGCTTGGCCAGGCGCTCCTGCAGCTTCTCACGGTCGTAATCGGAGGTGGTCTCCTCGATCTGGGCGCGGATCTGCGCAACGCGGCCATCGATTTCCGCCTTGGAACCGACGCCGTCGACGATGGTGGTGTTTTCCTTCTCGATTGCTACCTTCTTCGCCCGGCCAAGCATGTTCAGCGTGACATTCTCGAGCTTGATGCCGAGCTCTTCGGAGATCACCGTGCCGCCCGTCAGGATGGCGATGTCTTCCAGCATCGCCTTGCGGCGGTCGCCGAAGCCAGGCGCCTTGACAGCAGCAATCTTCAGGCCACCACGCAGCTTGTTGACGACCAGGGTCGCAAGGGCTTCGCCTTCGACGTCTTCAGCGATGATGAGGAGCGGCTTGCCGGACTGGACGACCGCTTCCAATACAGGGAGCATCGCCTGCAGGTTGGACAGCTTCTTCTCATGGATCAGGATATAGGGATCGTCCAGTTCGACCCGCATCTTGTCCTGATTGGTGACGAAGTAGGGCGAGAGGTAGCCGCGGTCGAACTGCATGCCTTCGACGACTTCGAGTTCGGTCTCGGCGGTCTTGGCTTCTTCGACGGTGATGACGCCTTCGTTACCGACCTTCTCCATTGCTTCGGCAAGATAACGGCCGATCTCGGAATCGCCATTGGCCGAGATGGTGCCGACCTGGGCGATCTCGGAATTGCTGGTGATCTTGCGCGCATTGGCTTTCAGTTCCTTGACAACGGCGTCGACGGCGAGATCGATGCCTCGCTTCAGATCCATCGGGTTCATGCCGGAAGCGACTGCCTTGGCGCCTTCCTTGACGATCGCCTGGGCAAGCACGGTCGCGGTGGTCGTGCCGTCGCCGGCCAGATCATTGGTCTTCGACGCCACTTCGCGCAGCATCTGGGCGCCCATGTTCTCGAACTTGTCTTCCAGTTCGATTTCCTTGGCGACGGAAACGCCATCCTTGGTGATGCGCGGGGCGCCGAAGGACTTGTCGATCACGACGTTGCGGCCCTTGGGGCCGAGGGTGACCTTTACCGCATTGGCCAGCACATCGACCCCTCGCAGCATGCGTTCACGGGCATCGGTGTGGAACTTGACTTCTTTCGCAGCCATTTCTTTAACTCCTCAATAGGCAGCTATCTGACTGATGGTTCGTGGCGTTGATTGCTCAGGCAGCCTTTTTCTGCTCGGCCTGGGCTTCGATGATGCCCATGACGTCGCTTTCCTTCATGATCAGCAGGTCTTCGCCATCGATCTTGATCTCGGTGCCGGACCATTTGCCGAACAGAATGCGGTCGCCTGCCTTGACGTCGAGCGCCTGGATCTGACCGGCGTCATTGCGCGCGCCGGGACCGACGGCGACGACCTCGCCTTCTTGCGGCTTTTCCTTGGCGGTATCGGGGATGATGATTCCGCCTTTGGTCTTCTCTTCGGATTCGACCCGGCGGACGAGAATGCGATCATGGAGCGGTCGGAACGACATGTTTTCCTCCGATGGACAAACAATAATGACGTTGTTCCCCCCACCGGACCGGATGACCAATCCGGGCGGGTACAAAACCTCGGTCGAGCGTTTTGCGCGAAATGATCTGGTTTTGCGATTTTTCGATTTCAAGAGGATGAAACGAAAAAAATAGCACTCATACCTATATGCTGCTAACTAGCTGGAAAGGAACAACAAACTGGCGTGCGGCGTTGGAAAAGCCGTTGATGGCCACAAAATTTTGCGCCAACTTGGAAGTGTCATGAAACGGAGATGAAGCATGCAATTCTCATCGGATCTGGAACGGCAACTGAACGGCTACGGCCTCACTACCGCACACATCCTCTACCGCATTCCCGATTTCGAGTCCGTGCTGCAGACCTACGTCTGGCAGGACTACGATCTGGCTCCCGATTTTCCCGAGATGCACAAGTTCCTGGACTTCTGGCAGGCCAGCCTTGATGGGCCACTGCATTCCGTCCGCTACACCCATCAGCGCCTGATCGGTCCCAACGAATGGCGCAGCGTAGAGGGCGAGTTCAAGCTGCACTGAGACTTGAAACGGAAATTTTCCCTTCCTAGCTCTTCGACGACCGAGGCTTGATGAGTTCGGTCGATATCCCACGTCTGTTCAGAGTGAGACTGATATGGAAGAGAAGATCAAATTCATCAAAGACCTCGACATTGAGGAACGCGAGGAGGTCCTCTCCGATATCGCCCGCGCCCTCGAAAGTACAGCACGTGAGGCCTTCATCGAAGGCGACAGGCACTTTGCGGCGCTTTCCAGCAATATGGCACAGATAATCCGCGTCAACGCTGACGAACTTGCCAGAGATAATTCTCAAAATGCCGAGCGCGTATTGCAGCAGGCGACGGCTATGATCTCACAGTTCAATGCGATACATCCCTACAGGATGATGAGTTACTCTCTCCATTAGCGCACTCTTGTACGTTTTTAGTTAGAGTTCACTTCGGACCAACCCCGATAGCTGATTATGCTGCCAACTTTGGTATTGCGTGTTCCACCAATCGCAGGAATTGGGTGTTGCGAGCCCCGGAAAACGCCCTTCGCCAGAGGCGCTTATCGCGCGCGGACCGCTCCGGCTGATCGCAACGGCAATCAGCGCTGCGGCGAATGACGGAACTCTGATACGCCTGATCTCTGATCCAATGACGGATTGAAGCCATGGCGCCGAACGTTTCGAGAATCTAGCCTCTCAACGTTGGATAGTCCCAAGATGCTTGTAGGCGATTGCGAGCTTCCTCCAGCAGGTCGCTGTAATCTGCCTTGAATGGGGCAACCAGCTGCGTCTCCAGATCGGCTAATAACCCGTGTAGCACCGCGCCTTCGGCAGTGCTTTCAAAACACGATGCTTCTGGCGTAGGCGCGCTACCTTGTTCGCACCACCGAGAGAGCAAACCAAAGAGGAACAGGGCTTCCTCTGGAGAAAGCTGGATCTGCACACCATCGGGCGCTGGCTGTTGTTCGTCTGTCATCAAACTATTTGGCACCGGTCGTGAAGGGCCGCAATGGGCCGGAGTGAAAATCCGTTGTCGGGCGCATTTGTCGGGTGGCTGCCGTTCAGCGACGATTTTAATTCGTTCGAGGCAGAAATTGATGAAGCTATAATTTGCCATGCAGAATATACACTGCTGCGCCCGAAAGGCAGAGTTGCTCGCCATGTTCATGACGCGGCCGTTCCAAGCGCTGCAGCTATTGCGTCAGCCAGGCCGCGCCCGGCGATGCCATCTTCGTCAAGGCGCGGGTTGTAGATGTTGATTTCGATGCCGACTGCCTTGCCGCTCCCCATCGCGATCCGGATCGCGGTCACGAGCTCCTCCCACGATAACCCGCCAACCGGCAAGGAAGTCGATAGCCGGCATGATGGCGTCGTCGGGGCAGTCGGCGTCGAGATGGATGAAGAAGCCGTCCAGTTCCGGACGCGTCAGGTGGGTGATCGCTTCGCGCGCGGCAGCCTCGATCCCCATCGCGCGGAGGGCGGGCAGGTCAATCGCCTTGAGCTCTTCGGGCAACGGCTGGCTTCCGTACTCCTCCTGATCCTCGTGATCGCGATATGCGAACGCGACAGCGTCGTCAGGAGGGACCAGAGGACGGCGACCTTCGACGTCGATCAGGAGCGCCGCGAGTGTGAACGCGTTCTTGTCAGACCTTCAGGGACAACCTGGAACTGGCATTAGGGCCACCGGGGGTGCGAACATGAAGTCCCTCCTCGTCCAGATGCAGGACCTTGTCTGCGGCCGCGATGGTCTCAAGTCTGTGGGCGACGACAATACGGGTGATACCAAGCGAACGAACGGATTGATTGACACGCTCCTCGTTCGCCACATCCATGTGAGAAGTTCCCTCGTCGAGAAACAGCATCCTGGGCTTGCGATAGAGAGCACGTGCCAGAAGCACACGCTGCTTCTGGCCACCCGAGAGACTTGAGCCCATGTCGCCGATCAGCGTCTCGTATTGCATCGGCATGCGCAGGATTTCGTCATGAATGGCGGCGGCCTTCGCGGCCTCCATGATCATGGGCAAATCGCGACTGTCATCGAACATCGCGATGTTGTCCGCGATCGAACCGGCGAACAAATTGTCGTCCTGCAGGACGGCGGCGATCTGATCATGGAAGGTCTTGTAGCCGAATTGCGTCAAAGGAATGCCATCGATCAGGACCTCGCCCGTATCAGGTTCGAGCAGGCCAACGAGAATCTTGAGGAGCGTCGACTTGCCAGCCCCTGAAGGTCCGGTAATCGCGACATGTTCCCCAGGTCGCACGGTGAGATCAAGATTGCTCAACACGAGAGGATCGGTCGGGGAATATCTGTAGGAAACGTTTCTCAACTCGATCCCACCTTTGAGTTCGGTGACAACGTTCGCGCTCGGGCCAAAGCTCCTGTCATCCTCCTCGAGGGCGATGTCTGACAACCGTTCCAGATGCAATCGGAGCATCAGGAACGCCGTTGCCTGGTCCACGAGATTGCCTGTCTTTTCGAGGAACTGCCCTTTGTAGGCAAGATAGGCGAATACCATGCCGACGCTGAACCCGCCCTGCATGACGAAGCCAATCGCCAGCCAGATCGTCACGACGTTTTCAAGACCGAAGATTAAGGCGTTCGCGGTGCCCTGCCAAATACCGACACGAGACAGGCGGATATTCGCGTTGATCGCATCGGTCAGCAGCGTCTGCCATATGGCGTGCCGTATCGTCTCTCGATTATGGAGACGAAACGTTTGAATGCCCCTGATCGTCTCGATCAGGGCTGTCTGTTCCTTGCCCTGTGCGATGATGCTGCCCTCCTGGGCGCGACGCTCCAGCGAGAAGGATATGATGCGAACGATAAAATAGAGCAGGAACGCGGTCAGAGCGATCAGAGCCAGTTTGGCGCTGTAGAAAAACATGACCACCAGCGTGCTCAGAGCGAGAACTCCATCCACCAGCGCGGCGGCGACGCCCTCGGTCAACAGCCTCTGGATGGGCACAACGGACTGAAACCGGGATAGAATATCGCCGACCTCGCGCTTCTGGAACCACTCGAGAGGCAATCGGAACAGTTTCCTGGCAACATTGGAAGCAATGCCGAAGCCCAGCGCGGAGCCCGCTGCCAGGATTACGAAGGAGCGGAGGAAGGACGCGCAGGCGTTGAAGACGGTGAAGAGACCGAACCCCAGCGCCAGAACCACAAGAAGGTCCTTGTCGAGCGCGGGCAGCGCGGTGTCGATGCCTATCTGCAGGTAGTAGGGCAATGCAAGGACGTAGACCTGCAGGACCACGCTGAGAACGACTACTTGAGCAAAGGAACCGCCGAGACCGTGGATGCCGCTCCACAACTGCGACCAGCGAAGGATCGTGCGCTGCGTCTTCCTCTCGAAAGTCTCGTTAGGCCGAAGTTCCAGGGCGACGCCGGTGAAGTGTCCAGAAAGCGACGACATGTCCAACCAGTCGCTTCGTCCGACGGGATCGTGAATCAGTACCTTGCCACTCGCGACCCGTTCGACCACGACGTAATGATTCATGTCCCAGTGCAGGATTGCAGGCAGAGCCAGATTCGAGAGCTCGTCCATCGGCAGTTTCACCGCACGCGGTGTCAAGCCGATCTGGTCGGCCACCTTCATGAGACTACCAAGCGGAGCGCCTCTCATGGATGGCGTGAAGCGTCGGCGCATCGTTGAAAGATCGACATCCAGGCCATGGAAGCCGGCGATCATCGTCAAGCAGGCAAGCCCGCACTCGCTTACTTCGGTCTGGCGCACCAGCCGAACGCGAGAGGTCGAGAAGAAGCCGGTCTGAAGAAAGGCCGACATCGTCTATCTCCGCTGCAGAGCAAACAGGGGTTCAAAGAGCCATTCGAGGAGAGACTGACGTGCGGTGGCGATGCGAGCCGATAGGGTCATCCCTGGAAACAGGGCCTGGGATTTGCCGAACGCGAGAATATCCTGGCGCTCCAGATCGACGGTCACGAGATAGTTGAGATTGACGGTATTGCCATTCGTCCGCTCCACCGGGCTCTTGGAAAGGCTCGCGACGCGCCCGGAAATGGTGCCGAAGCTCTCGTATGGAAAAGCGTCGATCGCCAACCGAACCTCCTGCCCGGGTTCAACGAAGCCGACGGCACTGTTTGGAACGTCTAACCGCGCATGGAGTACAGCGTCGCTCGGCACGATGCTCATGAGTACCTGCTGGGTGTTCAACGGTTCGCCGGTCTTTGCGGTAAGCGCTGATATCGTTCCGGCAACGGGCGCCCTGATGACATAGGCGCGCGACTGTTCATTCGTCGCGATGCTGCGATTGATGTCTTCGCGTTGCGACTGAAGCGCCGCCTTTTTCTCGCTCGCCTTGGCCTTTATCTGGTCAAGCATCTGCCGTGCGTCGGAAAGATCGGACCGGCGTTCGGTCAACATGCCCTCGAAGGCGGCCAACTGCTGACGCCGCTCGGTGAGTGCGTCTTCGCGAAGGATCACGTTTCGCTTGGGAACGATGCCCTTGTCCGCCAAATCCTCTATACGCGCCAAATCCCGTTCGTTCGACTTGATCAACTCCGCCTGCAAAGCAATCTGGCTCTGCAGCTTATCAATCTGCACCCGAAAGCTTTCGACTTGAGCATTGAACTGGGCCACCTGAGCGGTTTCGTCATTCTCCACTTCCGACATTTGGGTATCGAGACTTGCCTTCTGCCGTTCAAGCATCTGCGCGACTTTTTCAGAAGCGGATTCGCCCGAGACGAGGAAATCTTCCGACCGCACCGCGATCAGTTCCTGCCCTTCCTCGACTTGGTCCCCGTCATTGACCAATAGGTTCATCACGACACCCGCACGCGGGGGGACGATCGCCGCGACACCTTTATCCGGCACGATGACGCCGGTTGCGGTCACAATCCGGGCGTAGCCCGCAAAGGATAAAAAGGACAGGGCAGCAAGAAGGGCACTGGCCATCAGGTAACCGGTCATATGCCAGCCAAGCGGCACGGCCATCGACACAGATCCCGCTAGCCGCTGGGACTGCTGTTCGATCGCCTCTCGTCGAAACAGGCTCATGCGGAGCTGTTCATATTTTTACAATGTCGGGAAAGACTCTTCGCCGCCGGCGAAGAGTCGAATTGGCCGCTAGGCAAAGGCTCTCGATAGCCTATAGAGCCCGTATCCGCCAACGGCTACCGCACCCACGGCGAGAGCTCCGACGCCAAATGCCGATAGGCCGACACCAGCGCCGATGGCCGCGGCATAGCCCAAGGCGCCGCCGCCCGCCAGTGCGGCGGCTCCATCGATGACATTGCGAACCGGTCCAGTGACCGACCGGCCACCAGATACTTGTTCTATCTCAGTTTGTGAAAGTTCTTTGATACCCTGCACTTAACTCACCATTCGTTTGTTTCAGGAAGGTACTCAGAGCACGCGCGTGCGCGGGCAACCTACTCAAGCCCTATGTCACAGTCAATTATGTTGTACTTGAGCATGTCGCGTCTTCTACTCGAAGGCCCTCCAGACTTGTTCATGGGTGATGGATACAACGTCTCGTACTCAGCATCTTCCTTATCCTAGCAAGGCCGTTCGTGCCCCACCGGCTACGGTTGGTCAAAAGGCTGCGTGGCACGAGGGCGACGAACTAACGCTGATCACTGCCAAACTGACCTTTGTTGAAAGATCCGAGAAAAGACTCGCAGCATCGTATGGGCGGTAGTCGCGATCGGGACAACAAGCGCATGGGTCGCAGGCTCAACCCAAGGACCTCCTGGTAGGGAAAGTTGAATCGCGACGTCAGATCCTCGACGATTTTGGGACGGCCGAGCTCAGCCGTTTCGGCGAGAGGCCAGTTGGGGTCCGAGTCTTTCATATCGATGCTGTTCGGCGCAGCCGCGCTCTCGCCGAGCCCGGCGTATCGGCCAGGGGTGCGTGGTGCCTTCATCGCCGAGACGATAGAGTAGGCAAAGGGGACGTCGGCTGACTTGGCCGCGAAGACATCAACGGCATCGGCGGAGACCTCCTCCTCGGAGCGAGCTGCTGAGATGCGTTCGGCGAGCGCTCGCAGTGTACGCTCACGCCGTTCCCCGATAACTCGGAAAGTTGTCTCTACGACGGCGTTGAAGATGCCTTCCATCCTGCCGTCTTCTCCGCGGATGGGGGCGCTAGGGACGTGTAGGGCAGGAGATCAAAATTACCAGACCGGCAAGTATGACTGCCGAAAGATCTGGTTCGTGCTCGCTCTCCGGTTGCCGAACCCATTTAGTGGCTCATTTGACGATGATTTCGTCAGACGGATAAACGCCTCGCAAGACGTCATCCAAATGGCGCTTCACGCAGGCATTGCAAGCGCACGCAACGCTCTGCAGTCCATCCACGCTCAAGACGACCAGCCTGTCCCGACGGGTATCAAGCAATCCGCGTCCCTTGGCCGTGGCTTTCGCGTTGGCGGCTATTGCCCGGCGGACCCGCATCCCCAGGCGTATGATGCGCATTCTCGAAGGGGAATCGCTGCTGAACGAAGCTTCGGGCCTGGTCTGTTTGCGATTTGCGGTCGCAGCAATGCTGAGTGGTGGCTTCTCTCTTGGCGACACCCGCGGACGTTTTTCTGGATCGCATCCGGCGGCATCATCGTAGGCACCGCGGTGACATGGACAATCGTTCGGGTGAAGGATTGGGTGTCGCGCCACTTCGGAGAAGAAAGCGGCTCGCAGATAGTGATCAGCCTGCTTATCCCGTTCGGGTGTTATCTTCTGGCGGAAGAATTGCACTGCTCCGGTATCCTCGCCGCAGTTGCTGCTGGCGTAACAATGAGCGTGACTGAAACCTCAGGTCGCGCGCTGCCTGTAACCCGTATCCGCCGAAATACCGTTTGGGATATGATTCAGTTCGCTGGCAATGGCATGATATTCGTACTGCTCGGAGAACAACTCCCTTCCATCGTCGGCGGGGCGGCGGCGGCAGTACAGTTGACGGGTCACGAAAACCCGTGGTGGCTTCTGGCCTATGTATTCGCTATCAACGTAGGCTTGGCCTTTCTTCGTTTTGTCTGGGTTTGGGTGTCGCTCCAACTCACGCTGTTTCGTGCCGGGCAAAGGTTTGCGCGTCCTGACTGGAGAATCGTGGCCGCTATGTGCTTTGCGGGCGTCCGGGGCGCGATTACGCTCGCGGGCGTTCTAACCCTTCCCCTGACCATGACGGACGGCAGCCCCTTTCCGGCCCGTGAACTCGTAATCGCACTGGCAGCGGCCGTGATCATCATATCGCTCGTTGTGGCAACGGTCGCGCTGCCATTACTGTTGAGAGGCCTGAGAATGCCCGATGAGCCATCGTCCGATGTCGAAGAAGACGCAGCCCTGGTAGCCGCTGCAGAAAGCGCGATTGCGGCGATCGAACGCCGACAGCATGCGATGGCGTCAGGGCGAAAGGATGCTGACCTTTACATTGCCGCCGCCGCGCGAATAACCGATCCTTATCGCGACCGCATCGCAAGCCGCCAGGAAGGCTCCGCGGCTGATCAGACTCGCTATAACGAGGTGATTGAGCGCGATCTGCGTCTGAGGGCGCTTCAGGCGGAAAGGCCGAGATATTCCACTGGGCCCGGGTGGGTAAGATCGGAAGTCACACGGCAAGCAAGCTCGTGCGCGAATTGGATCTGCTGGAGACTCGCCTTGGCGGCGGATTGCTCTCTACGATTGCGGTCTGTTTTCCGCCCCGTCTCAGGCTAATGGCCACCTGCACCGACCTCTTCGTCAGCTGTACAGACGGGTAATTGGACGCAACTATCTCGATCGCATCTGGGATTCGGCGCAAGCGGCGAGGAAATCTTCGCGCATGTCCTCCGCTGTGATCTCGTTGCGGAGGGCCGCGTGGCAGCGCCTTCTCGCTCGGCTGTAACAAGGGCCATACTGATGGGTGATGTTTTCAGCCAAATAGCGCAGAGCATCGCGAGGACCACGAATTTCCACCTTCGGACAGCCAGCCAGATCTATGGGCACCGGTAGATGCCAAACTGTAGAAAGGCAATCATAACCACCGGATTCATCTGCAGAAACTCCGAGGCAGCATGCGTGGATGATCGTTCGTTCCACTATCGGAATCTGCCGGCGTTTCTCAGCAAGTCGATCTCCTTGGCGATCGGTCCCAGCAGTTTCCGCAGGCGATTTTCTTCCACTTTATCGAGGCGAAATCGCTGCGCAAACTCACTGACGTACCAGATTTTTTCTTTTCCAGGTCGGCCGATTTTGCCGGCAGGAATGGGATATTGCATAACGAGATCCTTTGGGCACGAAATGCATTCACCGGAAGTGTTCGAGATCAAGGGTGATCGTGCTGTTGCGGGTTGCTGCATAGACCGCCTTTGCGACCTTCAGAATTCGGGGCCGGAGCGCATCGAACGAGGCAAGATAATCGTCGACACTCGCGGTTCGTTGCGACAATTCGCCAGCTAGCACTTCTGCGGGGACATAAAAATGAACCTCGAACATGCCGTCATGCCCGAGAAAGCGAACCTCCTATGGGCTTCATCATAACTACGTGCCGAGTTTGGGAAGGAAAGAGACACTAACGACCTCCTTCATCTTGCCATCGATCGATGGCTTCGTTTTTCGGTGGAGTTTCAGGTCGGCGATCGGATGCAAGCCCACTATCTCGATGTTCCAGAGCGAACAGCAATGCTTCCCTTGTTCTCTTCCCGTTTCGGAATTCCGAATTCAAGAAGACCAAGGCTTCATGTTTGGCGTCTGAACTGGCTTCGACCGCAACACCTCTGAACCCTGCAGTTCTCAAGACATCCCTGAGCATCGCTATGTTGACGGGGTCGATGTATTCGGGTGACGGATTGGAAGACATGCCGTCCTCCTTTGTTGGGGCGGGGGGAACACCCTCGATGGCAGCGCCCGTGAAACGAGCTGCCATTGTCAGTATATATCGTGCGTCATTGCCTCAATTACAAGTAGAACCGGAAAATTCCCATGGGAGTTTGGGCGCAGAGGCGTGTGAGATTATCCAGCGGAGTTCAAATTAAATCCCTAAATGCGTATAGTATAAATGAAGCGCCTTGTAATTTCCCGTCACAGGTACATATTCGTTAAATGAAATGACGGGCTTAATTTGCGAAATTATTCGACGTCAAATCCATATTTGTGATTCTTCTTCTTGAAGAATCTGGCGGCAATCGTCCGATCGAAGCCGACAATTTGTTTCGGTTACGTGAACTCCCGGGCGATCCGATGCCCGAAGGAAGGCTGCTCCGATCTCAGATCGTTCCGATCTTAGCGGTAGATCCAGGAGGCCTCATCATGACATTCGAGCACGCCAGCGTGCGGATCGCCCGCAAACCGTGGGGCAGCCACGATCTTATGCCTTGGAGCCGCAGCGGCGACCACGACGCTGTAGCCGGCGAACTCAGGTTTGATCGAAGTGAGGCACAAGCGCCCGATCCCGCCTTGCTTCTCAAGCTGCTCTTCACGAAGCAGATGCTGTCGATCCAGGTTCACCCGGATGATGCTTTCGCGCAATCGACAGGCATGGCCAACGGGAAGACGGAGGCATGGTACGTGCTGTCTGCGGAATCCGGCGCTAAGGTTGCTGTGGGGTTGACGCGGACGGTGACTCAGGCGGAGTTGCGGACTGCGATCGCCGACGGTTCGGTTTCTGATCTTGTGCAATGGAGAGGCGCTGCCGCAGGCGACGTATTTTTCGTTCCGGCCGGAACCATCCACGCCATCGGCTCCGGTCTCGTCATTGCCGAAATCCAGCAGAGAAGCGACTCTACATTTCGTCTTTTTGACCCCGGGCGTGCGCGCGAGCTGCATGTGGACCAAGCCGTCGCAGTGGCCGATCTGGGGCCGGCGGAAACGGAGGCTGCTGCCCCTATACGTCTTACGCATGCAAGGACGCAGCTTGTATCGTGTGCCTTCTTCACCTTTGAGCGGATCGACCTTTCTCCAAATGCGAACTGGGAGCTGCTGGCCGACCATGAGACCTGGGCTCTGGTCATCGCCGGCGATGCAAATGTCGGATCGATGCATGCCGGTGTCGGCGATGCGTTTTTTGCCGACGCGGATCGAGTTGCCATAAAAGTCGGAGCAAATGGCCTGACGGCTTTGCTCGCTTATGCCGACAGTGCGCCCGAGCCAGGCCTGCTCCGCGATCTCGATGCCCGGGACAGAGATCTTCCGGCCCGCCAGGATTATATCGAGGCACTCATTCATCATGAAAAGCCGGCAAACTTGCCGTTCCGCTCGACGGAGGGGCAATCATGACCAAGTTCAGGAATATCGCGTTCATCGGCAACTCGCTTCCCCGCCGCTGCGGCATCGCGACGTTTACCACCGATCTGCAGCAGGCCGTTTCAAATTCACCTGGGAGGGTGGGGACGGCGATCGTGGCAATGACCGACCATGGTCACGCCTATGACTATCCAGCAAGCGTCTGGCTTCAGATCCCAGACGAGAAGCTCGACGATTATATCCGCGCGGCGGAAGCCCTGAATGCCGGCCGGTTCGACGTGGTATGCCTGCAGCACGAATTTGGAATTTTTGGAGGCGAAGCAGGAAGCCATATCCTCACACTTCTCTCGCGGCTCGACATGCCGGTCGTCACGACGCTTCATACGGTTCTTGCCGCACCCAGCCCGGCACAACGCAAGGTCCTGGCACGAATTGTCGAGAGTTCAGCCAAGATCGTCGTCATGGCAGAGAAAGGGTGCGCGCTCCTGCGTGAGATATACGGGGTTCCGGCTGAGAAGATCGTGGTGATTCCCCATGGGATTCCTGAGATCGCCTTCAGCGAGCCGGCTGTCGCAAAGGCAAAGCTCGGGTTCGAGGGCCGGTCCGTTATCCTGACCTTCGGCCTGCTCTCACCCAACAAGGGCGTCGAGGTCATGATCGATGCGATGCCCCGGATCCTGGATAGCAGGCCCGACGCCGTCTATGTCGTGCTTGGTGCGACCCATCCCAATCTCGTCTTTCGTGAGGGTGAAGCATATCGCGAAAGCCTGATCGCGCGCGTGCGAGCTCTCGGGATCGAAAGCCATGTAGTGTTCCTCGATCAATTCGTCGACCAGGCAACGCTCTTGGACTTCATTTCCATGTGCGACGTCTATACCACGCCCTATCTGAATGAGGCGCAGATGACGTCGGGCACGCTGGCCTATAGTTTTGGCCTCGGAAAAGCGGTCGTTTCGACCCCTTACTGGCACGCTTGCGAACTGCTGGCCGGCGGACGCGGC
Organism: Neorhizobium descurainiae; assembly: GCF_051400715.1. NCBI lineage: Bacteria > Pseudomonadati > Pseudomonadota > Alphaproteobacteria > Hyphomicrobiales > Rhizobiaceae > Neorhizobium > Neorhizobium descurainiae. Next base: position 568,085 of record NZ_JBLFFK010000002.1, on the reverse strand, counting down.
ATTCTGGTGCCTTTCGGTGATGCGAAAGCCATCGGCAACGAGATCGCCGGACTGCTGATCGACGATGCAAGGCGGGACGCCATGCGTACGCGCGCTTACGCCAGCAGCCGGCCGATGACGTGGCAAAGGACGGCGGAGCGTTATCTCGGTTTATTCGAGGAAGCGGTCCAACGCAGGCCTCTCCCCAATGCGCTGCTGCCGGGAAGTCGGAACGCATCCACGCGGAAACCTGCTGGCCCGCCAGAGCCGCAGCTCACCTATTTTCTCTCCATGTGCGACGATACCGGACTGTTCCAGCATGCCGTCCACTCGGTGCCGGATCGCTCACATGGTTATTGCGTTGATGACAATGCCCGGGCCCTGCTTCTGGCGAGCGCTCTCACTGGAGCAGGCGAAACACCTCTGCCGGAGCCATTGACGACGCGCTTCGCCTCCTTCGTGCAGCACGCCTGGAATCCCGACAAGAAGCACTTTCGCAACTTCATGGGCTTCGACCGGCGTTGGCTCGAGGACAAGGGCTCCGAGGATAGCCATGGCCGGACGCTCTGGGCGCTTGGAGAATGCGCCCGCGGTGATAGCAATCCGTCCCGGCGGACCTGGGCTGCCACCTTGTTTTCCGAAGCCCTGCCGACCGCCGAAGGTTTTCGCTCGCCGCGCGCCTGGGCCTTCACGCTGCTCGGGCTGGACGGATATTGCGAGGCATGTGAGGAGGACGTCTTCGCCCAACGCATGCGGCGGCTTTTCGCGGATCGTTTGATGGACCTCCTTGCTCGTGTGGAGACGGAGGATTGGGTCTGGTTCGAGGAAGGTCTTTCCTATGACAATGCACGCCTGCCTCAGGCGCTCATCCTCACTGGGCTTGCCGCTGAAACTCCTTCCTACACCGCTGCGGGACTGAAGACCTTGCGTTGGCTGATGACTCTGCAGACGGCGCCCCGCGGCCATTTCAAAGCAATCGGCACGGACGGTTTCAGCGATAGACGAATGCCGCCCCGAGGGTTCGACCAACAGCCCCTGGAAGCGGCAGCAACCATCTCCGCCTGTCTTGCTGCGTGGCGTGCCGATCGCGGTGCCGAATGGAGGACCGATGCTGCAGGTGCATTTGCATGGTTCCTGGGGGCCAATGATCTGTCATTGCCGCTCGTCGATCTCGATACGGGAAGCTGCCGGGACGGGCTGCACCATGCGCGCGTCAATGAGAACAGAGGCGGTGAATCGGTTGTGTCGTACCTTCTGGGCCTCATCGAGCTTCGCAAGCTTGCACGCCTAAACGACCAGCCGGCGGCGCTCACTCCGCTTCGCACCCTGAGTGCCTGAAGCTCTCTTTTAAATCCAGTAGGATAAACCGAGGTTACTTTGTCACAAGCCACCTTTCTGAACCGTCAGGCTCTTTTCCTGCGACCTGACTCCACGCGCGTCGTAGTCCGGCCATTCAAGCCTGCCATTGAACCGCGGGATTTCAATCCGACGGACAAGACCCGGGCAAATCATATCGTCGACCGGGTCCTGGCGCTTGATTCAGAGACGGCGGAAAGCCTGCTCGCGGATGTGCTGGAAAATTTTGAGGGGCGCCACCGAAACCTGCTCGCGACGTTTGAAAATCGGGCACGCGAGATGGAGGAGGCATTCGCGGCTCATGTCGAGTTCTCGAAGGTGCAACGTCAACTCATAGGCGCTTATTTCCTTCACGAATATTCCTTCGAAGCGTCGGCACTCTTCAACCCCAGTATCGTTATGCATCCGGATCAATCAGGCGCGCCGCAGGGAAGCCGGCGTTTTATCCTCAGCCTGCGCGCGGTGGGGGAGGGACATGTATCCTCCTTAACGTTCCGCACCGGGTTGATTGCGGCGGATGGAAGCGTGGAGATCGAGCCGACCGCGCGGTTGGCGTCCACTCCTACCTTGCACACACGGATATCGGACCCGCTTGGGGAGCCTATCGAAGTAAGCTTCAGTTCGCAGCAGCACATCAGCGAGCGGGTGATTTTTCCCATCACGCCGGCGCAATCGAACGGTATCGAGGATGCCCGTTTCGTGGAGTTCCGTGACAATGGATCCAGCACGTTCTACGCAACCTACACGGCCTATAGCGGCAAGGCGATCCGCTCCGAATTGCTGGAGACCAGCGATTTCATATCTTTTCGCATGACCCCGCTGAAGGGTGCCGCGGCGAGAAACAAGGGAATGGCGCTGTTTCCGCGCAAAATCGATGACCGCTATGCGATGATCGGGCGGCAGGATAACGAGAACCTCTATCTCATTTATTCCGATGATCTTTACACCTGGGACGGAGGAGAATTGATCCTGCGGCCTAAATTTCCATGGGAGTTCGTTCAGATGGGAAACTGTGGATCGCCGATCGAGCTTGACGAGGGATGGCTGTTGCTGACCCACGGGGTCGGCCCCGTCCGCCGATATGCGATCGGTGCGGCGCTTCTCGATAAAAAAGATCCATCCAAGGTTCTCGCTCGCTCAAAGGAGCCGCTGGTCCGGCCGGAGCCCTCCGAGCGGGAAGGATACGTGCCCAATGTCGTCTATACCTGCGGCGCGATGCGCCACAACGACCAGATCGTCCTGCCCTATGCGGTCTGCGACACGTTTTCGAATTTCTCGACGATCAAGATTTCGGACCTTCTCAAGACGCTCGATGGCTGAGGAGCCTGCGTCTTGCCAACCGCGTGGAGGGATGGACCGAAGGGGCAGGTGCTGTAGCAGTGTACTCCACCTGGAGGCTCCTTCAGATAAGGCGATCTTCTCCGGTGGCTGATTGAGGACGTCGACGCGTGCTGTCCTTGGCCGGTTTTTTGTGCTCTTCGGCTGCGGCCTCCGGGATTTCGTCGAATAGTTTGTCTTCGACTGTCTTCGGCAATGGCTGAGGAACTGCCTTCTTCTCAAAACGGATCACTCGTTTTCTCCTGCTCCGGCATACGGAGGAAGCGCTCCGGGTATGCCGGAGCGCCAAAGCGGTTTTCGGGAAAGGGGTCTCGCTCAGACGGACAGAGCGGTGGCGCAACCGTCAACACTGCGTCTGTCCGGGGATGTCTGCCCCGGCATTGTCGCCCAGCCACCGGCTTCGATGAACTGACGCTTCTTGTAGCTATCTGGAATTGCCTTGAACTCCATGAGTCTCGAAGTTGCATCCGGCGCAGCATTGAAACGCTCGACGCATACGGCGGACGCAAGCTCACCCCGGGCAATGTCGCCCGCGGCTTCAGCCGCCGTGAGGGAGGTGCCGCCCGTCACCCAACCGCCCCATGTGAATCCAACGATCATCGTTGCGGCCGCGGTCATGAGGCAGGTCCAAACGAGGATCGTCTTGGACGGTTGGTAGTTGTCGAAACGCTGGAAGATCGTTGCGTTGCCACTGCTTTGCGTTGCCATTGGGGTTCTCCTGTCGATTGTTGTTGGGTTCCGCCGCCCGGGAATTTCCGGCTATACGGCTCAGGCACTGTCCTCAGTATCCCATGCCGCCCATGCCGCCGTTGCCGGCCGCCAAGATGGAATCTTTTGCTGGGATGTCGGCAATCATCGCCTCGGCGGTGATCAGAAGCGCTGCGATCGAGCCGGCGTCCTGCAAGGCAGTCCGGACCACCTTGGCGGGGTCGACGATGCCGGCCTTGATCATATCGACGTAGGTTTCTGTTTGCGCGTCGAAGCCCTGGTTGTGACCCACGCCGTCAGTGAGTTTTCCGATGACGATCGAACCCTCGACACCGGCATTGTCGGCGATCTGCCGGATCGGGGCTTCGAGCGCTCTGAGCACGATCGAAATCCCCGCCGTCACATCGGCGTTTTCCCCGGCCAGCCCGGTCAGGACCGCCTTCGCCCGTAGCAGGGCCACGCCGCCGCCGGGAACGATACCTTCCTCGACCGCCGCACGGGTGGCGTTGAGCGCATCGTCGATACGGTCCTTCTTTTCCTTGACTTCAATCTCGGTCGCGCCACCGACGCGGATCACCGCAACGCCGCCAGCGAGCTTCGCCAGCCGTTCCTGCAGCTTTTCCTTGTCGTAGTCGGAGGTCGTCTCCTCGATCTGCGCCTTGATCTGGCCGATGCGTGCGGCGATCTCGGATTTCTCGCCTGAGCCGCCGATGATCGTGGTGGTTTCCTTGTCGATCAGCACACGCTTGGCGCGCCCGAGCATGTCGAGCGTGACGTTCTCCAGCCTGATGCCGAGATCCTCGGAGATCGTCTGGCCGGCCGTCAGAACGGCGATGTCTTCCAGCATGGCCTTGCGGCGGTCGCCGAAGCCTGGAGCCTTGACTGCGGCGACCTTCAGGCCGCCGCGCAGCTTGTTGACCACAAGGGTCGCCAGCGCTTCGCCTTCGACATCCTCGGAAATGATCAGCAGCGGATAGCCGCTCTGCACCACGGCCTCGAGGATCGGCAGCATCGCCTGCAGATTGCCGAGCTTCTTCTCATGGACGAGGATATAAGGGTCCTCCAATTCCACGCGCATCTTCTCGGCATTGGTCACGAAATAGGGCGAAAGATAGCCGCGGTCGAATTGCATGCCCTCAACGACATCAAGCTCGGTATCGGTCGTCCTGGCCTCTTCGACCGTGATGATGCCCTCGTTGCCGACCTTGTCCATTGCCTTGGCGATCATCTCGCCCACGGTCGCGTCGCCATTGGCGGCAATCGTGCCGACCTGGGCGATCTCGCTCGATGAGCTGACCTTCGTGGCGCGCGCCTTGATTTCCGCAAGCACCGCCGCAACGCCGAGGTCGATGCCGCGCTTCAAGTCCATGGGATTCATTCCGGCCGCGACCAGCTTGGCGCCTTCGCGGAAGATGGAGGCTGCGAGCACTGTCGCGGTCGTGGTGCCGTCTCCGGCAAGGTCGTTGGTCTTGGAGGCGACTTCGCGCACCATCTGCGCGCCCATGTTCTCGAACTTGTCGGCGAGCTCGATTTCCTTGGCGACCGAGACGCCGTCCTTGGTGATGCGCGGCGCGCCATAGGACTTGTCGATGACGACGTTACGGCCCTTGGGGCCGAGCGTCACCTTGACGGCGTTGTTGAGTAATTCGACGCCGCGAAGCAGGCGGTCGCGGGCGTCGGTGGAGAAGATGATTTCCTTGGCAGACATGGTCTTTGGTCCAGTTCGGTCTTTGAGATGCGGGATCGGAATTCGACGGATCAGGCGGCCTTGTCGGCGGCCGTTCCGGTCCTTTCGACGATGCCCATGATGTCGGCCTCCGTCATGATCAGAAGGTCTTCGCCGTCGATCCTGACCTCTGTCCCGGACCATTTGCCGAACAGGATGAAATCGCCGGCCTTGACGTCGAGCGGGATCAGTTTGCCGCTTTCGTCACGCAGGCCAGATCCGACGGCGATCACTTCGCCTTCCTGCGGCTTTTCCTTGGCGGTATCGGGAATGATGATCCCGCCCTTGGATGTGAGATCGCCTTCCGCGCGCCGGATGACAACGCGGTCGTGGAGGGGACGGAATGTCATGGGAAATCTTTCTACGGCCGGCGCATAGGGCGGCTGTACTCGTTACATAACACCTCTGGCAATCGATTGATAGGATTGCCAGGAAATATTATTTGTGAAGACGGTATGTTATAATTTACATTGTTGTCTGTATTATTGCATGGTGGTAAAATATTTTTTGTTTCAGTTTCTATTTCCTGCAGAATTGTTGATTAAACTGTCCAAGAAATTTGGGAATCAGTCTAGCGTATCAAGTTGATGCGCAACAGAACTTGTTGATTTGGCCGATCTACCTTTCGTGGGACCAGAGTCCTATGGCTTCCGTCCACAGCATCCTCGCCACGCCAGTCGCAGCCCCGCCACCGGCTCCAGCGGCATCGCAACCGTCAACCCTCTGGCTCCGAAGGCAATCTCATGAATGACAGGCTCAAAGGCACTGTCTCGGACTTTCAAAATCGACACCGTATGTTTGTATCGAGAGTTGATCTCACATGGCGCGGCATGACCAAATTATCCAGAAGGCTGGAGATTTCCGGGCCTGGGGCGGGACACATGCAGCTCCCGGACGATCTTCTTCACCGACCAGCCCGGCACATGGAAGGCCCGGCGAACACGCGCAATCGTATCCACTCGCTTCAACTCTCCCTCCATCCGCCAGAAAAAGACGGATGGCCAGACGAAACAGGTGGGGGGTCAAAATTGGACGCCGGTCACCCCGCCAGAAGGTCAATATTCCACGCCGAAACACAAACAACCGCTCGATCACCAGGGACAGGCTTGAAGCCCGCGTGCTTGCAGGGCTCAAGGAAAGCTCGTCTCACCCGAAGCCGTTGCCGAGGCGGTGGGGAGGCGGCCGAAGCGCTGCGTTCCCTCATCGGCGAGATCGTGCTCTTCCCGGCGACAGGTGGGTGAAGTCCATGCCGAGCTACGCGGCGAGCAGTTCGGCATTCTCGGCCTCTCAAAAGCCGAGGAAACCCGGACGCATCGCGTTCTTATGCCAGCTGTCGAAGCAAGCCCCCGCAACCAGTTCAAGCATAAATCAATCGCCATCCCCGTCTAACCAAGGGGGATTTTTGCGTTTCGGCACCACGCAAGGCATGCTGCGACCACCCGGAGATAACGGTGCGCGCACCGCACGCGGCGCCAACCTTGCTCGAGTTCATCGAGCCGGCATTCTCACCGCTGGTCCTATGTGGCCTCCCAGACCTGGTTCAGTATCCTGGCCGCCAGCGCCGCCTTGTCCTGCGGCAGGAAGCGACCATAGTGCTCCCGCACCACATCCGGCGTATCTGCGAGGCTATCGAGAGCGCCAAACATAGCGTTTGGGTCACGGTTGCCTTCGTTGACCCGCAGTTCGTCATGCCAGATGGCCGGGGAACGCTGCTTGATGTGCTAAACCGCGCGGCGGAGCGAGGCTTGGACGTACGCGTTATATTCTGGCGTCCCGACGCAGTTTCGGCGGGCTGGGGACCACCTTTTCTGGGACACCCGATGATCACTCCCTTCTCAGAAAGCGAGGAGCACGTTTCCGTATTCGCTGGGATCGAGCCCATCCGGAGTTTTGCCACCATCAGAAAAGCTGGCTGATCGACGCAGGCCATTCGACGGAAGTGGGTTTCGTTGGTGGCATCAACTTAACCTTCGGCCTTTATGAGCGAGGCCAAGCTGGAGAAGGGCACCGGCACGACACGTATCTTGAAGTGCAGGGGCCTTCCGCAACAGATAAGGGTATCGCAATACAGCCGCCGCACCTGGCAAACCACCCGCATACCTCCAGTGGAATCGCAAGGTCGTTTCAGCATCGTCGGGCGCCTGCTCGCGCGATCTGGACCGAGTTGCTGCGTAGGCTCACGCAGAAAATCAGCTGTCTCAGTTAGTCAATACGTGCAAAATGCGGCCATCACCTATAGCGGGCAAACTCATTTGTAGGGGCGGACATGTTCGAAAATTCAGGCGGCAAAGAGTTGAAAGATCTCCGTCCGACACTTGTGGTTAAAAAAGACACCCGTAAGATGCCCTTGAAACGGGCTCTCGACTTTTGGCAGGAAACCGCCGGCTCGCTTTATGACGTGAACATCTCTCAACCCGAAGCATTTCATACAACGCATTGTACGTTCCGGCTGGGTGAACTCCTGCTGACTTACTGCGTCAGCGTCGCCCAGAAACTGAGCCGTTCCAGCTATCGCGTCGGCGCAGACGGCTACGATCATTTCGAGGTTCAGTTTTTTCTGGCAGGCCACTGGAGCCGTCAGGACGGACGACAGGAAGCACAGGCTGCACCGGGAGACCTGATCATTCACGACGCAGCGCAGGCTCATGCGGGATCGGCAAGCGATTTTGCCAATCTGACCCTGTTCGTTCCCCGATCGATGCTGGCCCCTTTGTTGACCAGTCCAGATGAACAAAATATGAGAGTTCTCTGCGCTGACGAGCCAATGGTAGGGCTGCTGCGCAATCACATGGACAATCTTTGGCGCGTACTTCCGCTTCTCGATGAGCGGCAGGCAGCGGCGCTCGCGCTGCCGACCGTCGAGCTCATCGCCGTTACGCTCAACGGAATAAAAAGACAGGATGTATCGCGGGGGATATCTGTCGCGCAGCTTGGTGAAATCCGCCGCTACATCGATGCGCATGCGCTGGATCCGACTATTGATCCGGCCGGGATTGCCGCTGCGTTTGGTATCTCGTTGCGCAAACTCACTTATCTGTTTTCGGGCGATGGCGGGGTGGCAACCTATCTTCAAAAACGGCGACTGAACCTGGCACGCGCGGCGTTGCGCGATCCAGCGCAAGCCCACAAATCGATCGCGGAAATCGGGCTTGAGCATGGCTTCGTCTACGCTCATAATTTCACACGCGCATTCCAGCGCCTTCACGGGCTGACGCCGCGCGAGATCCGCGCCGTCGCGCAAAGGAACTGGATGACGGGAACGCACGAATCGCGAAGCTGGTTCGATCGAGCCGCTTTGTGGGGAAGGTAACGGCCCCTATCTGTTCCCTCGAGAATGCCATCTTGCGCGCCGTGAGTATTTTACCGGGTCCAGTTTGCGCGCTGGGATAGATTCACTTCGGTCCACATGTAGCTTCTTATATTCGTTTCAGAATTTTGATTTTTTAGCCTCGATTTGCGCAACGGATCAGGGGCCTCGTCACCGTCGACGCACCAGAACATTGTGACCGCACGACGGATTCAGTGACGAGTAGAACAGGGGATAGTCCGCCTATGGATGGAAGAGTCGCGTGTATCATCGCCAGCACGCTTTTGTTTCCTCGGCTATCAAGATGCTTCATCACGAAGAAATGTATCAGCCCTGATCTGCTGCCAGGCATCATCCGACACGGGGAGAAGCTCAACCAGGTCAGTGTGCCCAATGCACGATGGCGCTGGCTTGCAGGTCTCGTCTCGCAAGTTCGCGACTCGGCGTCGGGCAATATCGAAGTGATTCTGCGGATTGCCAGTCTGCGGCGCCTCCCAAGACTAAACAGATCCATCCGGAATTGGAGTATGCCACTATGAAAAAATTCTTTCTTTCCGCCTTCATCGCGCTCGGGGCGTCAACGGCACATGCGGCTGATGTCGTTGCTGAACCGTCTTCGCCGCCGGTCGCATTTGAAGCGCCCGCCTTTACCTGGTCAGGCGCATATCTCGGCATTCAGGGCGGTGGCGCCTGGGCCACCGGAGAGTTTTCCGGTTTCGGGATATCCAGCACCGAAGATGCCAACGGTGGTCTTTTCGGCGCTTTCGCGGGCTACAATTACCAGTTTGGCAACAATCTCGTGGTCGGCGTCGAAGGCGATATCGAATATAACTGGAACGAACAGGAAATCTTCGGAGCCGAATTCGGCACTGACTGGGCAGGCTCGGTGCGCGGTCGGGTGGGCTATGCCTTCGATCACGCGCTCATCTATGCCACTGCGGGCTGGGCGGCAACGCAGGGTTATGTCGATGTTCCGGGTCTTGGCAAAGACGAGGCCACCTTCGACGGTTATACGCTCGGCGCCGGCCTGGACTATGCTTTCACCAACAATGTGTTTGGCCGCGTCGAGTATCGCTACAACGACTACGGCGACAAGGATCTTCAGGGCGTCAACGTCGATGTCGACCAGCACACCGTTAAGGTCGGTCTGGGCATAAAATTCTAGTAGCCACGAGCGAAGAGAACGAAGTCCACCGCAATTGGAAAACGCACCTCTGTTCGCTTCCGGGGATCATCAGGCTTCCGTGGCAGTGGGTCTTACCCGTTTGATTTTGCCAGTCCGCCTCGGGGACCGGCGGTAGGCGCCTGCTGCGGTGACAATCATTGGGGGCGCCGGTTCGATCCGCAAAAAGGCTGCTCATGTGCGTCAACGAAGGCTGCGGGCCTTCTATTTCCGAATGAGCTTTGCATCCGTATGATCCTCATAGAGACCTTTTTCCTCAAAAGTCTGCGCTTCCATGCCTTGCGTCAGGTTTCATCGCCGGCGTGGGAGAAGCTGAGATGCGGCTTGTCAGTATTTCTGCTGGCGGCGCTCATGCTTTTATATGGCGCCCCGGGCCAAGCCGCACCGCCTGCCATCACACAACATCCCCAGGACGTGACGGTGGCGGCCGGGCAATTCGTTACTTTTTCCGTCTCAACCAGTACCAGCGATGCGACGTATCAATGGCAGGTCAGCACGAATGGCTTTGATTTTTCCATAATTTCAGGCGCTACCGAGAGTACGTACACCTTCAAGCCCGTTCGCGTGAGCGAAACAGGCACGCGATATCGCGTCGTGGTCAGCAAGGACGGTGAGAGCGTTTACTCAAGCCCGGCAACGTTGACCGTCACCAAGGCCGCTTCGATAGTGCTGGTGGACGAACTGCCGCAAGGCAGGGTCTACGGCCAGTCGGTCCAAATAAAGGCGATCGTCATAGGGACAAGCGCCCAGCCGCATGGCGAAATCACCTTCATGGACGGAAACACAAGGATTGGCGACGTCTCGTTCGATACCAGCAATGGGGCCAGCCTTACGATAACAACCAACGAACTCGGTGCTGGCCAGCACACCATCACGGCAGTCTATTCAGGCGACGAAAACCATGAACCTGGCGTTAGCAGCGGCGTTGTCATCGATATCGCCAAGGCAGACCAAAGCATCTATTTCGACACTGTTCCGCCTCAGCAAGCAATTGTGGGTCAGACATATGAAGTGACCGCGCACGCGATGCGCGTAAGCCAGAGCGTACCCATTGAGGTTAAGGGGGAAAGCGGTGACATCTGCACGGTTTCGAATGGCGTCGTCACTTTTCTGAACGTTGGCACTTGCGTGTTGAGCGCCCAAAATATGGGAGACGCCAACTTCAACGACTCCCAAAAGGCTACACAGATGGTGCCGGTGATTGCGGCCCCTGCCCATCCACCACCGGCCGTTACATCCGTTTCCGTGCCAGCCAATGGCTATTACGGAACCGGCGACAGGTTGGATTTCACCGTCAGCTGGGGCGGAAATGTCGACGTTAACACGGGGGGAGGGACGCCCTATATTCCTTTGACGATTGGCGCCACAACGCGCCAGGCCAGCTATCTGTCAGGCAGTGGAAGCAGCGCTTTTGTTTTCACGTACGCGGTCCAGCCGGGGGATGTAGCGCTTCATGGCGTATCGCTTGGTTCGGGGATCGTGGCGAACGGCGGCACCATCCGGGACTTTCAGGGCACTGATGCGGATCTCACGCTCAACAACATTGGCTCGACCAGCTTAGTACTCATATACGCTGTAAACCCCGAGGTTGTTTCAACCAGGGTGATCGGTAGTCCTGACCCCGACGCCGACAGCGTGACGTTCGAAGTCACGTTTTCCGAGCCGGTCACGGGGTTTACCGGATCCGACCTGGTACTAACGTCAAGCGGTACCGCCTCCGGGAGGCTGGGGGTATTGCAGACCTCGGACAACATAACCTATACCGTTCAGGTCGATGATATATCCGGGTCAGGCACCCTTCGTCTTGATGTCCTGGCAAACGCGGTCGACAACGTCGGGGGCAACAGCAATGCGGCTTTTACCGACGGAACACCCTTGGCCGTGGGGCGCTCGATCGCTCTCACGCCGTCCGACGGCTCGACCTTGTCGAATGGCCTGGTCGGCACTGCCTATAACGATGGTTCGATTTCCGCGACCGGCGGTGTCGGCACCATCACCTTCAGCGCCACCGGCTTGCCGCCGGGCCTTTCGATTGATCCTGCGACCGGCGCGATCACGGGAACGCCGACGGCCGATGGCACCTTCACCGTTGCCGTTACCGCAACCGGAGCAACCTCCGGCACGGCCACCGCGAGTTATACCATCGTCATCGCGGCCGCCCCGCTGCCCGTCTCCCTGGCACCCGCTGACGGCTCTACCTTGACTGCGGGAGTCGTCGGAACAGTGTACAGCAACGGTTCGATTTCCGCGACCGGCGGTGTCGGAACCATCACGTTCAGCGCCACCGGCCTGCCAACCGGTCTCGTCATCGACGGGGCTTCCGGTGCGATCACGGGAACGCCAACCGCAGAAGGTGCCTTCACCGTCAACGTCACTGCAAACGCTGCAATCTCAGGCTCGGCTTCGGCCCGCTACGCCATTGTTGTCGCTCCTGCTCCACCAGTCCTGACGGGGATTTCTCCTGCAACCGGTTCAACGATGGGCGGAACCGCGCTCACGATCACCGGCAATCATCTGACCGGCGCGACTGCAGTGATGCTCGGCAGCGTGGCCGCAACCAGCATAAAAGTTGTCAGCAATACCCACATCACCGCGATCGCACCGGCCAATGTCGCGGGTTCCGCCGATGTCTCAGTGACCGCGCCGGGCGGTACAGCCACTCTGACCGCAGCTTTTACCTATATCGCTCCCGCTCTTACCTTCTCGCCGGCTTCAGGCTCAATTCCAGGAGGGACCGCCGGCGTCGAGTATACCCGGGCTGTTTCGGTAACGGGCGGCACTGCACCCTATAGCTTTTCGGCGACCGGACTGCCGGAAGCAATGGGCATCGATCCGCGCACCGGCACGATCCACGGCTTGCCGACCACGCCGGGGACCTACACTCTCGTCGTCAAAGTACGCGACCAGAACGGGCTGAGCGGCACGGCGACCTACAGTCTGACGCTTGGCGGCATCTATCGTCCCGATCCGTCGCAGGATACGGAGGTGATCGGCCTCATCAACGCGCAGGCGCAGGCTGCTCAGCGTTTTGCCACCACCCAGATCAGCAATTTCAACGATCGCCTCGAGCGACTGCACAGCGACCAGAGCCGACATGCTCAATCGCTTGGTATTCGCATCGGCGTCACACAAGACGCCGACCGGACCGAGCCTATAGGATCTGAGGAGGATAGACCGGACAGCGATCCGGCCGGTCGTACCATGGGAGGAAGGCCCCACAAAGAACCAGCCGCGGAAGTCGGCACCGCGGCGCAGCCGCTGAATGCCGTGTTTGGCGACACGGCCTTCTGGTCTGGCGGCTTCGTCAATTTCGGGACCAGTGAACGCGGCAACATCGATCTCGGACACACCCTCATCGGAGTGAGCGGCGGCGTCGATCATCGTTTTGCGCCGGACTTCGTCGCCGGCTTCGGTCTTGGCTACGGTCGTGACAGGACCGACATCGGTTCAAGCGGCACGACAAGCACTGGACAGGCATTCAGCGCTGCGCTCTACGGCAGCTATCATCCCGCACCCTTCTATCTCGACGGTCTGCTCGGGGTGAGCCGTCTCGACTTCGACAGCACCCGCTATGTAACAACGACCGGCGACTTCGCCACCGGAAGCCGGGATGGGACACAAATCTTCGGATCGCTGTCGGCCGGCTATGAACACAGACAGGAAGGCCTGTTGTTCTCCCCCTACGGGCGGATCGAGGCCGCTCACACCCGGCTCGATGGCTTTACCGAGACGGGGGCGGGACCGTATAGCCTGGCCTTTGGCGGGCAGACCTTCGATATGCTGGCGGGCGTGCTCGGCATGCGTGCCGAACACGCAATTCCGATGGAGTGGGGTGTTCTCAACACACGCGGACGGCTGGAATACACGCACGATTTTTCAGGCTCGAGCCAGGCCAGCATGGGATATTCCGACCTCGGCACCATGCCCTACACGCTTGATCTCGACCGCTACATGCGCGATTACCTGACGGTCGGGCTTGGCGTTGACGCCAAACTCCAAAACGACATGACAGTCAGTTTCGACTATCGCACAGCCTTCGGCTTCGACGGCACGGCCCAGAACCACACATTCGGTATTCGTATTGGCGGCAATTTTTAGGACAACGACCTACTCCTGTGGAAAACGACTGCAAGCTTGCGTACTGCGTCTCCTCGCCGCCGTCGCCGCCCGCGCCGATCCTGAATGAGGAACGCATCAATGCGCTTGGCAAGATCGCCATCGTCATCTACGGCAACCACGCGCTCCGGGTGTCGGTGCCTGCAATGCAAGACGTCTTCGGGCGCATCATCGCCGATCGCGGTATTCACAACGTCAACAATGAACGGGAGCGCGGTGAGCACCATGTTCCCGCGTCGCGTCGTGGTCAAGGCGCGGGTGGTGAAGCTTGCGCCGCAGCGCGGCGCATCCCGTGGGGCACGGTTCAAGGCAACACCCGCCAAGGCCGTCGATGCGCACCTGCGGTATCTCGAACGCGACGGTGTGACGCGGGACGGCGAGAAGGGCAGGGTCTATTCGGCCATCGAGGACGAGGCCGACGGCAAGGCCTTCGTCGAGCGCGGCCGTGACGACCGGCATCAGTTCCGGTTCATCGTCGCACCGGAGGACGCCATCGACATAGCAGACCTGCGATCCTTCACCCGTGATCTGATGAAGCAGATGGAAAGCGATCTCGGAACGACAGTCGACTGGATCGCCATCGACTATCATAATACCGGCCATCCCCATACCCATGTCATCCTTCGCGGCATCACCGACGATGGAAAGATCCTCAATATCGCCGGCGACTATATCGCCCATGGCATCCGTCACCGGGCACAGGACCTCGTCACCCTGGAACTGGGACCGCAGACGGAACTGGATGTCGCGGCGAAGCTCGGCCGTGAGGTGGATGCCGAACGATTGACCCGGCTGGACCGGATGCTTGCCTCGGAACAGCAGGAAGGCGGCATCATTGATCTGCGGCCCCATGCCGAGGAAAGCTATACCGTGCGGGCCAATCGTCACCTGCTGATCGACCGGGCCAAGCGGTTGGAAAGCTATCGTCTTGCCGAGGAGATCGAGCCGGGCAGGTGGTTGCTTCGTTCCGATGTGGAGCAGACGCTGCGCGCACTTGGCGAGCGCAACGATATCATCAAGACGATGCATCGGGCCCTGGAGGATCATGGGCTTGCCGACGAACGAGGCGCCAGCCAATACGCATGCACGGGAGGAGCATCACCGAGCCTATCGTCGGCCGGGTGCTGGACAAGGGATTGGCCGGCGACGAGATGAGCGACCGGCTGCATCTGGTCATCGATGGCACGGACGGACGGACCCACTATGTGGAAACCACGGAGATCGGAAAGCTGGAAGAGATCGGCAGGGGCCATATCGTCTCGCTTGATCCAATCCCACCAAAAGCCGAGCGGAGGGCATCGGACCTCAACATCGCAACGGTGGCTGGAAACAATGACGGCATCTATCGCCCGAGCCAACACCTGGAGCAGGCAAGGCAGAAGATCGAACGGATCGGTGGTGATCCCGAAGCCTTCGTCCGTTCGCATGTTCGCCGGCTTGAAGCGCTGCGCCGTGCCGGTCATGTGGAGCGCATCAATGCCGATGAGTGGAAGATCCCCGACGACCTTCCCGAGCGCGGTATGACCCATGATACCGCAGGCCGGGGCAAGGATTTTGCCATCCGCACGCTGTCGACGCTCGACCTTGACCGGCAGGTCGGCAGTGATGGTGCCACCTGGCTCGACCGGGAGCTCGTCTCATCCGACCGCACCCCGCTGTCCGATATCGGCTTCGGCCGGGACGTCAGCGAGGCGATGGATCGCCGCAAGCAGAGCCTTGTCGACCAGGGGCACGCCATGTCGCTCGGCAACGGTCGCATCCGCGCACCGAGGGACTTGCTGCAGCGGCTGGAGGCAGTGGAGGTCGACCGAGTGGCCCATGAACTCGCAAGCCAGCGGGGCCTGAGGTACATGCCCAGTCAGCCGGGGGAATATGTCACGGGTAGGCTCGTCGGCTCCGCCAATCTCGCCAGCGGGCGGTATGCGATGATTGAGGACGGGCTTGGGTTCCAGCTTGTGCCGTGGCAGCCGGTGCTGGAACAGCGGATCGGTCAACATCTCTCCGGCGTCATGCGGGACGGTGGCGGCGTCGATTGGAGCTTCGGCAGGAAGAGAGGCTTGGGGTTGTGAACGCGGCGGCTACTCCGCCGAGCGCGCCTCGCTCGTATCGGATGCCCTGGCGAGCCTGACGCCCGCACCCTTTCCGTCGCTCTCGGGGATGAATTCGACGCCGGCGGTTTCAAGAGCGGATCGAATTTGATCAATCGTGACTTGCTTCAAGGCTTCCCCGCGTTCGAAACGGACGACGGTGTTGGATGACACACTAGCGAGCCGTGAATCTTCAACGTGTATTCTCCGTCCATTGCAGACGGCCAATAGCATGTTGCTGCACGCTATTAGCCTGACCATAACCCAAGTTGTTAGGGAACTCGGATCATGGCTGATTCCGACAATAGCAGAACTTTGCCCACCGTCACACGGCGACGGCTGCTGTCCACCTTGGCTGTGTGGCTGGCAGCGCAGACCAGCAGTGCAGATCAGGAGCGGATTGAAGAAGGAGCGGGCATTGGAGATGACGATCAGGTCCTGGCTTTGTGGCAGCAATGGATGGCAGCACATGGAGAGGTGGAGCGGCTTTGCGAAGCCCAGCAGCGGCTTGAGAGTCAGATGATGAGGCATGTCGGCTTTCCGGATGTCGAGATCGCTCTGACGGACCACGAAGCTCCTGTGCCAGCCTTTTCGATGGAGGAGATAGATTTGCTGCTTGGCGACGGACCGGAGCGGGACGAGATACGGGCCACAGCGAAGTCGACTCTGGCGAAGAAAGGAAATGGAACATGCTTGATCAGAAACTTGGCTATAGTCGCGCCAAGAAGGCCGAAGCAAGGGCATTTGCGATGCGAGATGATCGGGCGCATGCTCTTTGGGCAGAGTCTCCCAGGTCTCTCGCCGGTGTTGCTGCGAAGCTCCACGTCATTCTCTGCATGGGAAGGGAAGATTGTCCGGATGACGAATTCCCTTGGCCGCAGATCAGCGCTGCCGTGATGGATGTCGTAGCCATCGGGGGGGCAATAAATGAAAGTTGTCGTGTTAGAGGCGATGACCGCTTTGCGCCGTCATGTCGGTCATAGAGGCAATTGTTGCCGCTCCCCGAAAGCGGCCATAGCATTGGTTTGACGAGACGACATCTGTGCGCCATGTGTGGACGTCGGCTCTCGCCGGCTTAATCGACTTGGGACGAAGGCGATTAAAAACGAGCACATGGTTCCAGTTCATCGTCGATGGGCGAAAGCAGCTTTTTCTTCTAAGCTGAGGTAGGCCAGACAACGCGGAGCAGCGGTACTGTGCCTTGGCCGTTGGATCACAGCCCCAAGCTGTCATCAACAACGCTTGAACGTCTGTCACAATTGCAAAAAGTGTGCATAATTGAGAAATGAGAACAATCAGTTGTTGATACTGATCGCGAAAAGGTTGGGAGCCCTCTTCTTCAACTTAGCAGACTATCGGGAAATGTAGGGAGAATTCGACAACAATTCAGGGAGGAAGAACAATGAACAAAAAGGCAGTATCGCGTCGAGAGTTGCTGGGAGCATCTACGCTCGTTGGAGTAACCGCAGTTGGGGCTCTTGCCGCCCCGGCCGTGCTTGCCCAGGCACCCACCGTCATTAAAATGCAAACATCCTGGCCCGCGTCGGACATCTGGATGGATTTTGCCCGCCAGTACGTCGAACGGGTCGAACGAATGTCCGGCGGACGCCTGAAGTTCGAACTAATGCCTGCCGGTACGGTCGTCGGCGCGTTTCAGGTGCTCGACGGCGTCAACGATGGCGTGATCGACGCAGCCCACACCGTTCCCGTCTATTGGTACGGAAAGCACAAGGCAGCTTCCCTCTTCGGCACCGGGCCGGTATTTGGCGGCAGCGCAACCACCATGCTCGGATGGTTCCATCAAGGTGGCGGCAAGGATCTCTACCGAGAACTCACCCAGGACATCATGGGGCTGAACCTTTACGGCTTCTATGGCTTCCCGATGCCCGCGCAGCCGTTCGGCTGGTTCAAGAACCAGGTCGCGACCGTGAACGACGTCAACGGCCTCAAATATCGTACGGTCGGGCTCGCCGCCGATCTCATGCAGAATATGGGCATGAGCGTCGCTCAACTTCCGGGCGGCGAGATCGTGCCGGCAATGGAGCGAGGTGTCATCGACGCCTTCGAGTTCAACAATCCCTCCTCTGACATACGGTTTGGTTCGCAGGATGTCGCCAAGAACTACATGCTGTCGTCCTACCATCAAGCGAGCGAATCTTTCGAGTTCCTCTTCAACAAGGATGTGTTTGACGACCTTCCCGACGATCTGCAGGCGATCCTGGAATATGGCGTGGAGGCAGCAAGCACGGCGAATACAGCGTCCGCGATGGACAACTATTCAAGCGACCTTCAAAAACTCCAGGCCGAACATGGCGTGACCGTGCACCGCACTCCAAAGGAAATTCTGGATGCTCAACTGAAGGCCTGGGATGAGATCATCCCCACGCTTGAAGCGGATGTGTTCATGAAGAAGGTGCTCGACAGTCAGCGGCGGTGGGTGGAGAGGGTCGTGTACTACGAATTGATGAACTCCGCCGATCTCGCACTCGCCTATGAGCACTACTTCCCCGGAAAATTGAACCTCGGAGAATAGATTGTGAAGGCCCGGTATTTCCGGGCCTCGTCCCTCATCGAGGTTAGGGAGGCGCTTGCATGCTCCGTTACATTGCATTCGCCGACGATTTGTCGGCGTGGTTCGGCAAGGTGTTCGCGTGGGGGATATTCATCATGGCCTTCGGCGTCGGCTATGAGGTTGTTGCACGCTACCTCTTTCGCGCGCCGACCCCCTGGGCCTTCGATCTGAGCTACATGCTCTATGGAACGATCTTCATGATGGCGGGAGCGTATACCCTCTCGCGTGATGGCCATGTGCGCGGCGACTTCATCTACCGGCTCTGGAAACCGCGCACGCAGGCCAGGCTGGAACTGGTGTTGTACTTCATCTTCTTCTTTCCCGGTATAACCGCGCTTGTGTTCTCGGGCTGGAAATATGCCGAACGCAGTTGGCGCTACCTGGAGCTCAGTTCCAACAGTCCCGCCGGTGTGCCGATCTTCCAGTTCAAAGCCGTGATCGTCGCCGCCGGCATTCTCCTGTTCCTGCAGGGCGTTGCGCAGGTCTTCCGCTGCATTCTCTGCATAAGGACGGGCGAATGGCCGAAGCAGGCCGAAGATGTCGAAGAACTGGAAAAGGTACTGCTGGAAACAAAAAGCCTGGACGTGCTCAAGTCCGAGGACGAGGGTTTCCTTCCGTCGCGGGAACTTGACGCTGGACGTGAACCACGGGATCAGGACGCTCAATGACGGATGCACATATCGCCGTCGGGATGCTCCTCATCCTGATCCTCACCATCTTCCTCGGCTTCCCGGTGGCGTTCACCTTGATGGCTCTGGGTGTCGGCTTCGGATACTATGCCTATTTCGATGCCGGCCGCATGTGGCGCGGCTATGACCGCGCGCTCGAATCCGGCGGCGATGCCTTTACACTGGCGGAGACCTGGATCGGCGGCTTCTTCAACAACCGGATCTTCGATCTGTTCGTCAACCAGACCTACTCGGTCATCCAGAACGACGTGCTGACGGCTATCCCGCTGTTCCTGTTCATGGGCTACATCGTCGAGCGAGCCAACATCGTCGATCGGCTGTTCTCGACGCTATTCAGCGCCACGCGCCGGGTGCCCGGCTCGATGGCGGTCGCCGCCCTGGCCACCTGCACACTCTTTGCCACGGCAACCGGCATCGTCGGGGCCGTGGTGACGTTGATGGGACTGCTCGCCCTACCAGCGATGCTGAAGGCAAAGTATGACGTGCGCTACGCGACGGGCGTGATCTGCGCGGGCGGCACGCTCGGGATCCTGATCCCGCCTTCCATCCTGCTGATCGTCTATGCGGCCACCTCCGGGATCTCGGTTGTCCGAATGTATGCGGCGGCGCTCCTGCCCGGCCTCGCCCTGGCGGGGTTTTATCTCATCTATGTCGTGGTGCGAGCAATCCTGCAGCCGCAACTGGCGCCGCGGCCAACGAAAGAAGATGTGGGCGAGCACACGCCGGTCCAACTCGCCTGGATGATGCTTACATCCTTCGCGCCGCTCGCCTTTCTGATTCTTGCGGTGCTGGGTGCCATTCTCTTTGGCCTGGCAACGCCGTCGGAAGCCGCCGCAATCGGCGCATTGGGGGGGCTGGCGCTTGCTGCGGCCTATCGGGCGCTGACCTGGCAGCGACTGAAGGAGTCGGTGTATCTGACGGCGCGAACGACCGCGATGGTCTGTTGGTTGTTCGTCGGTTCGGCGACCTTCGCGTCGGTATTCGCCTATCTCGGCGGCCAACAGTTCATCAGTGACTTCGTGACCGGCCTGGACATGTCGCCGCTGATGTTCCTGATCCTGGCCCAGATCATCATCTTCATTCTCGGCTGGCCTCTGGAATGGACTGAAATCATCGTCATCTTCATCCCGATCTTCATTCCGCTGCTGCCGCATTTCGGGATCGATCCGCTGTTCTTCGGTATCCTCGTGGCAATCAACCTGCAGACGGCCTTCCTATCACCACCCATGGCGATGTCGGCATACTACTTGAAGGGCGTCTCGCCTCCGCATGTCAAACTGACCGACATCTTCCGCGGCATGATGCCGTATATGTTGATAGTCATTCTCTGCATGGTGGTCATCTATCTGTTCCCGAGCATCGTCTACATGCTCCCGAATCTACTCTATGGAGGGCAGAGATAACGCAGTGTCTGGCCCATTCCGAAAGGATAGACCGATGAACAGAAGCCGGTTTTTTGCAATATTTGCATTCGTGACGCTTGTCGCGTTCTGCGCGGTCATCCTGGCGTTTGTTCCACGGTTCGATTTGGCCGCTGCACTGCTGATCGGGATTGTCCCTGCGGGGTACGACATCTGGGATCAGCTCTTTCGGCTACGCCCGTCGAAATCGTCTGGATAGACCGCAATCGTTCAACCGCCGCCCTTTCGTGACGGCAATCCGCTGCAAAAAGCCCGTTCGTCCATCGACCTACGGGCTCTTGGCTTGGAAATTGATCACCCATGGCCTCTCCCTGTGAAAGCGAGAGGCTCCGTCGTTACGCGAACTTCCGGTTAACTCGCGTCGAGAAGGCATCGGTGCGCGGCGTCCGCGATGAGCGCCAAATCGAGCCGTACGTCATACTCGTGGTCTACGACTGCTCCGGGCCGATCCCGGACCTTCGCACCGAGGCCCCGCATGTCCGCTTTCGTGCTAGGTGTCCTCGCAGCGGACGGTCCGCCGTCCGGCCCCCGAGCGGTCGTGCGGCACGTCAAGGCGGCTACGTAAGGCTTTCGTGCCGTAGTTGATGTCCTTGGCCTGCCAGTCTGCTTCGAGATCGATTCAGGCCAGCGAAACGACATGGCAACCCGCCTGCGATCTGGTCACAGCGTTGGTCAAGGGCAAAGTTCTTTCCGGCTGGAGCCTACGACGCTGCCAACCTCCACGACATCATTCTCGACGGAGGCGACGAGCCGGTCATTCCGTCGCGTCGTCATAAGAAAATATCAGAAACAGCACGACAGGACCGCCTACCGCAATCGCTGGGGCATCGAAAGCTTCTTCGCCAAGCTCAAGCAGTGGCGGCGCATGACAACCAGATATCACAAAGCTGGCCGCCAATTACCTCAGCCTCGCGCAAAATTGCCAGCATCATGCTCGGGCTTAAATGATCTAAATCGTCACTACAACCTAAATCGTTCGGAACCTCAAAGCCGGAATATACGGAAGGTAGTTGATCGAGTCTTCAATCCGAGAGACATGGCAAACGCTGCCGTCGTCGAAGAGCGTCGCGGCACGGAAGCTGACACATGGGTTTGGGGAAGTTGTCGAAGTGGCTTTGCACGTTAGCTGTGAAAGACGTCGGCCCTGAAGCTAACGTAATCTGCCTAAATGCCGCCGCCCCGCCACACCCTCGGAGTTCTCCACAAGTTCGCCTTGATCTTTAGCTGCTTCCTATATGCTTCCTGTAGCGCATTTTCAGCTTTAGCGATCCACAGTAACTGTTTGAAAATATTGGCGCACCCGACAGGATTCGAACCTGTGACCTTTGGAATCGGAATCCAACACTCTATCCAGCTGAGCTACGGGTGCTAACCGCAAAGACGATGATGACTCGCCTTGTCCGATGGCAGGTACTTAACCCAGGATGACTGCCGCATCAATCGTCAATTTCAAAGAGCGCCAATTTCAGGGGAATGAGGGAACCCGGAGGGAAACCGGCTCCGCCCTCGCGCACTTTTTGATGGCGGCGGATCGCGAGGGGCGGGCGCGGCGCGATTTTCCAAGCCATTTTTCCAGCGATCAGGCCACTTTCATGGCGCCCGGGCCCGGTGAGGCGCCGGGCGGCACCTTGCCCAGAATGATCATGCCGAGCACCTCGTCCTTGGTGACGTCCCCGGTGCGGGCGTGGCCCACCACCTTGCCGTTCTTCATCACGAAGACGCGGTCGGCGAGGTCGAAGACGTCGTGGATGTCGTGGCTGATCAGGAAGATGCCGATCCCCTCGCGCTTCAGCTGCTTGATCAGGTCGCCCACCTGCGCCGTCTCCTGCGGTCCGAGCGCCGCCGTCGGCTCGTCCATGATCAGGATACGGGCGTCGAAGAGGATCGCGCGGGCGATCGCCACCGATTGCCGCTGGCCGCCCGAGAGCGCCTTTACCGGCTCCTTGAAGCGCCTGAAATTGGGGTTCAGGCGCCCCATCACCTCGCGGGTGCTGGCTTCCATGGCGACGTCGTCGAGCGTGCCCCATTTCGTCCTCAGCTCGCGGCCTAGATAGAGGTTGGCGGCGGCATCCACGTTGTCGGCGACGGCGAGCGTCTGGTAGATCGTCTCGATGCCGTATTTCTTGGCGTCGCGCGGATTGCGGATCTCGGCCGGCTCGCCGTTGATCAGGATATCGCCTTCGTCCCGCCTGTAGGCGCCCGAGAGAATCTTGATCAGCGTCGATTTGCCGGCGCCGTTATGGCCGAGAAGGGCCACGACCTCGCCGGGGAAAAGATCGACCGAGGCGTTCTCGACCGCGTGGATCCCGCCGAAGGAGATGGAAATGTTCTTCATTTCCACGAGCGGAGTGGTTTGTTCCGTCACGATGAAAACTCCTGTTACTTGGCCTTGGCGCGGTAGACGGTATCGAGCCAGACGGCGAGCACGAGCACGGCGCCGACGACGATGCGCTGGAAGGGCGTGTCGATGCCGAGCAGCACCATGCCGGATTGCAGCGACTGCATGAGAAGCGCGCCGAGCATGGCGCCGGCGATCGTGCCGACGCCGCCCGAAAGCGAGGTGCCGCCGATGACGGCCGCGGCGATCGTATAGAGCTCGTCGAGCTCCCCTTGCGCGTTGGTCGCGGCATTCAGGCGGGCCGTCGAGATCGCCGCGGCGATGGCGCAGAGGACGCCCATCAGGGCGAAGATCTTCACCGTCACCCAGCGGGTCTTGATGCCGGCAAGCTCCGCGGCTTCCGGGTTGCCGCCGATCGCGAAGACGTAGCGGCCGAAGCGCAGCCTCGTCGCGATGAAGGTCATGACGATGCCGACGGCGATCGCCATCAGCACCGGTACGGCGATGCCGTGGGAGATGAAGAGGCCGCCTTCCGGCCAGGCAATGCCGTTGGCTTCCGCATAACGCCGGGCGATGTTGATCGGCCAGTAATAATCGTTGGCGATCGAGACGACGCCGAGCACGATGATGCAGCCCAGTCCCGCCAGCACGTATTCGGCCCAGATCGGCCGGCGTGGGAAGTGGAAGCGCTTGCGCTGGCGGCGGCCGTTGACGATCGCCGCGACGATCGCGAGACAGGCGAGAACGCCGACGATCCAGCTCCAGGTGGCGCCGATCGAACCGTCAGTGCCGCCGCCCATCAGGCGGAAGTTGGCGTCCATCGGCGCGACCGTCTGGCCGCTCGTCACATACCAGGTGGCGCCGCGCCAGACGAGCAGGCCGCCGAGCGTGACGATGAAGGAGGGGACGTTCAAAAAGGCGATGATCGAGCCCTGAAAAGCGCCGATCAGGCCGCCGACGACGAGGCCGCCGGCAAGCGCGATCGCCCAGGTGGCGGGGTGGTTGAAGCCGAGCACCTGCGGCAGCAGCTGCGCCTGCAGAACGCCCATGATCATCCCGGTGAAGCCGAGGATGGAGCCGACGGAAAGGTCGATGTTGCGGGTGACGATGACCAGAACCATGCCGGTCGCCATGACGGCGACGGATGCGGTCTGCACCGAGAGAAACCACAGGTTCCGCGGCGTCAGGAAAAGACCGCCGGTCAGGATGTGGAAACCGACCCAGATGACCAGCAGCGCGCCGATCATGCCGAGCAGGCGCGTGTCGATCTCGGTCGCGCGGAAGAAGCGCGCGACGAGATTGCCTTCCGCGCGTCCGGTTCCTCCCGACGTCGTGGAATTGCCCGATGCCGTGGAATTCGTCGTGGAATTAATCGTGTCGGCCATGTCCTGCCGTTCTCCACCTTGTCTTGAGGCATTACGCGCGGCACTGATGCCGGCACTGCCTCCCATGACGCTTCGCCGCATCCCGGCGGCCGCATCATCTTACGCCGAAAACCGACGCCGCGGCAGACATGCTGCGGCGTCGGACTGCTTTATCGATCCGGAATGGTCCCTGCTCAGTTGCAGGCGGCGACCGTGCCGGCCTTGACGCCTTGGCAGGCTTCGGCCTTGCTGATCCAGCCGGCGTCGATGACCAGGTTCAGGTTGTCCTTAGTGATCGGCTGCGGCTTCAGGAAAACCGATTGCATCGCCTGCTTCTTCGGACCGCCGGTGAAGGTCTGGACGTTCGGGATCTCGCTCATCTTCTTGCCCGATGCGAGGGCGAGGGCGATCTCGGCGGCATTCTTGCCGAGCTCGCGGCTGTCCTTCCAGACGGAAACGGTCTGGGTGCCGAGCGCCACGCGGTTCAGTGCCGCCTTGTCGGCGTCCTGGCCGGAGACCGGAACGGAGCCCGCGAGCCCCTGGGCATCGAGCGCCGCGATCGCGCCGCCGGCGGTGCCGTCGTTGGAAGCCACGACCGCATCGACCTTGTTGTCGTTCTTGGTCAGGAACTGCTCCATGTTCCGCTGGGCGTTTTCCGGCTTCCAGCCGTCCGTATAGGCTTCGCCGACATTCTTGATCTTGCCGGCGTCGATTGCGGGTTTCAGCACTTCCATCTGGCCCGAGAACAGGAAATCCGCGTTCGGGTCTGCCGAATTGCCCTTGATGAAGACGTAATTGCCTTCCGGCTTCACCTTGAACACGCCTTCGGCCTGCATGCGGCCGACTTCCTTGTTGTCGAAGGTGATGTAGAAGGCGTCCGGGTTCTCGATCAGGCGGTCGTAGCCGACAACGGGAATGCCTTCGGCGCTCGCCTTTTCGATCGCCGGGCCGATCGCGTCGGAATCCTGGGCGAGCACGATCAGCGCATTGGCGCCCTGGGCGATCAGCGATTCGACGTCGGTGAGCTGCTTGGCGGCGGAAGACTGGGCGTCGGCGGAAATATATTTGGCGCCGGCGGCTTCGAGCGCCTTCTTGATCGCAGCTTCGTCGGTCTTCCAGCGCTCTTCCTGGAAGTTCGACCAGGAGACGCCGACGACGACCTGCTGCGCCATGGCTGCGGTATGCATGGAAACGAGGATGGCCGCGCCGGCCATCAGCTTTACGAACGATCTCATAATGTCCTCCCGAGTGACGGCGGATGGGCCACAAGCCTCCGTGCTCTCCCCCCGCCGGATGGCCTGCCGGAGAAAGCTTCCAAGCTTTTTTCTCGACAGTCGAGAAATGAGATGTCAGAGATTTGAAAGGCTGTCAATCGGCACTTGTGGAGGACAAGGCACTGCCGTATCGACAGGAGGGAGCGAGGAGGAGCGGCAAGCGGAATGCTGGCGAAATCGAGCACGGAACTGGTCCGGCAGCAGAACAGTGCGCTGGTTCTGTCGGCGCTGCGCCGCCATGGTCGGCTCGCGCATACGGAAATTTCGGATGCGACGGGTCTGGCCTCCGCCACCGTCTCCGCCATCACCGCCGATCTGGAACGGGCCCGCATCATCGAGAAGAGCGAGCAGCAGGCGGTTTCGGGCCGCGGCCGGCCGCGCGTGCTCTTCAGCCAGCGGCGCGGCTGCGGCTATCTCGTCATCGTCATCATCTCCTCCGACAGCATCCAGTATTCGCTGGTGGACTATGCCGGCACGCTGCTCGACCGTTTCGCGGAGCCGCGCGGCGAGGGGGGGACCGCGGCCTTTCTCGCCTCCGTCTCGGCGGCCCTGACCCGCGCCGTCACCCGTTCGCGCATCGATCCGGGCAGGGTGCTGCTCGTTTCGATCAGCAGCAAGGGGCTCGCGCATCCGGCCGATCCGGTGCTCGTCTGGTCGCCGGTCTTCGGCGCCCAGCCGGTGGATTTTGCCCAGGCGCCGACCGATGGCTGGTCGGCCAAGGTCATCCTCAACAACGAGACGCTGCTGGTCGCCGGCGCGCTTCTCGAACGGGAAGCGAAGAGGAAGGGCGACGGCGAGCCGGTGCTCGCGGCGCTGTCGCTTGGTCACAGCATCGGGCTCGGGATCGCTAGGCGGGGAGGCGCCGGCGTGCCGGAGATATCCGCGCCGAATTTCGGGCATATGCTGCATATGCCGAACGGCGGGCTCTGTCGCTGCGGCGCGCGCGGCTGTGTGGAGGCCTATGCGGGTTTCTACGCCATTTTGCGCACCGCCTTCGAGGTGCCGATGGATACGATCCCGGCAAAGTTCGTGCCGGTCGCGGAGATCGACAAGATCGCCACGGGCGCCCGGCAGGGCAACCGCATGGCGCAGTTCGCCTTCCGTCAGGCAGGCGTGGCGCTCGGCAACGGGCTCTCCCGGCTGTTGAGCCTGCACGGGCACATGCCGGTCTTCATCACCGGCCCGGGTACCCGGCACTACGATCTCCTGCAGGCGGGGATAGAGGAGGGGCTGTCACAGACCCAGGTCGTGCGGCTCGGCGGCATGCCGGGCCTGCTGGTCGTGCCGGACGAACCTTCGCTGGTGTTCGAGGGGCATCTCAATCTTGCGTTTTCCATCGTCGATCAGGATATAATCGCCTCGCGGCCGCATATGCAGGCGGCCGGGGAGTGACCTCATGATCGATCCGAACCATCCATTCTACGAACCGCTCTGGCGGCGGCTGCTCATCCCGGTCGTCTGCGCCGTCTGGGCGGCGTTCGAGCTTTATACCGGCGAACCGATCTGGGCGATCATCGTCGGCGCCATGGGGGTCTACGCCACCTACAAGCTGTTCATTGAAAAGCGCAAGCCGCCGACCCCGAAGCCGCTGGACGAGAAACAGGAATAGCGCATGCCGCCCGAAAACGGTCGCCGGTTTTGGGATAACCACATGCGAAAAAAGTCCTGATTACCGCCAGAAAAGCCCCTTGATCGCCGTATCGATCAAAAGATTGGCGGTCTTCATGCGGATGTTGGCGTTCTCCCGAAATTCAGGAGCGACGCCGTCCGGGTGATTGGCCTTGGCGAACCGGCGTCGCTTTTCGGCGAGTGTGGCTTCAGTGTCGGTTGCGGTGATTGCAAGCTCGCCGGCGATTTCCTCCACCGTCAGCCGAAGCAGGTGAGGGGGGATCGGGGGCGCCGCCGCAGGCTCTTCCTCGTCGGGTGCGGGTTGTTCCAGCTCAGGTAGTTCGGGCAGAAAGGCGAAATAGGCTTCGGTATCGCCTGCCGCCGAAGGCCCTTCATTCGTCGGCGCGACGAAACCCAGGCCAAGCCCCTTGATGCGGAAGCCCGTCTCGGTTCCTTCGGCCACCTCCTCGTCCTGTTCTTCCCTCAAGCGCGTCAGCACCGACTGGAAGACCGATTGTCCGAACAGCATGCCTCACCCTCTTGTCGTGAGGCGGGAGGAGAACATGCGGAGGTGGTGCAGGGCTTGCGGCTATTGAATGAGACGGAAAGTGACTATATTTAGGTATATGTGTACAGGAGATGTGGTCATGAAGTCGAAAACCGTTGCCGCAGCGGAGTTCAAGGCAACTTGCCTGCGCCTTATCGACGAGATGAATGAAGATGGTCAGCCGATTACGATTACCAAGCGTGGAAAGCCGGTTGCCGTGCTGACGCCCGTGCGGAAAGACAATGCTATCAAGCCGCTTTGGGGGCTGATGGAAGGGACGGTTTCCCGCTACGATGACCCCTTCGCGCCGGCGATCGACCCCGGCGAGTGGGACGCTTACAAATGATCCTGATCGACACCCATGTGCTGGTATGGATTACTAGCCGCAATCCAAAGCTTGGGTCCCGTGCAAGGGACATGCTCGACACCGGTGATGCAGGAGAGGTGTTTGTTTCAGCAATTACCCCGTGGGAAATCGCGCTCTTGGATAAAAAAGGCCGTCTGCCATTGGGTATGGAGGTGTCACGATGGCTCGATGAAGTGCTCGGGCATCCGCGTATAAAATTGATTCCGTTGGAGCCTGCTATTGCGGTTGAAAGTGTTAGATTGCCCGGCGACTTCCACAATGATCCGGCGGATAGGATCATTGTGGCTACGGCGCGCCATCTCAGCGTACCGCTGTTCACCGCCGATGAGGCTATTCTTGCTTACGCTGCGCACGGTTATCTTAGCGTAGTCGACGCTACGGCTTAGTTATTCCTATGACTGGCTTTGGCTTTGACCGTTCTGGCTTTGCGTCTGCCCTGCCGATACGGTCAATGACACTTTGAGATTCTCTCCGAAGCTTCCGCGTGTCGGGCCGATGCGCATGCCCGAGACCGGCGCGCAGTCGCGGTAGCAGAGGCCGGAGGCGATCCGCACGTAACGGTCGTCGGGGCAGATCTTGTTCGCCGCGTCGAAACCGACCCAGCCGAGCCCGGGCAGATGCGCTTCCGCCCAGGCATGGGTCGCCACCTGCTCGGTCGTCCCCTCCATCAACAGATAGCCGGAGACATAGCGGGCGGGAATGTCGAGTAGCCGGGCGGCGGAAACGAAGATATGCGCATGGTCCTGACACACGCCGGTCTTCGCGGAAAGCGCCTCTTCGGCACTCGTCTCGGTGTCCGTCGTGCCGGGCGTATAGGCGACCGCCTCGTGGATCGCCTCCATCAGCGCATGCATCTGGGCGAGTTCGCTGTCGCCTTTAAGACTTCTTGCCAATTCCTTGATAAGCTTTCCAGGTTTCGTCCGCGAGGTCTCGCGCAGGAAGAGCCAGAGCGGGCAGAAGCCCTGATGCGGGCCGTAGACGCCGGCGCGGTCCTCTGTCTCCACCTCGCCGGAGGCCACGATGCGGATCGTGTGCTCCGCGCCTTCCACGGAGACGAGTTCCGTGCGGTTGCCGTACTGGTCCGCATAGCCCGCTTCGATTCTGGCGCCGTCGACCGTGATCGCCCAGTTCAGCACCTTCTGGCCCGGTCCGTCGACCGGGGTCAGCCTGAGGCGCTGCAGCGAATAGGGCACCGGTTCGTCATAGAGATACTCGGTCGTGTGGGAAATTTTCAGCCGCATGTGCGTCTTTCTGCCAGTCTCTGGCCTACTGATAGAAACGGTAGCCTTCGGAAATCTCGACGCTGAGCTGGTTGTTGCGGCTGACGAAATCTTCGAGGAATTCGTGCAGGCCGTGGTCCATGATGTCGGCGATCGTGCCGCGCTTGAGAATGGAGTGGATGGCATCAGCCGTCCCATGCGCCTTCAGCCGTTCGCCATAGGTTTCGGCGAGATAGCCGAGATTGCTGACGATCTTCTCGTAGCAATAGGCGAGAGAGCGGGGCATCTGCACCTTGAGGATCAGGAAGTCGGCGATATTGGCGGCCTGGTACTCCCCGTCATAGACCCAGCCGTAGGAGCGCTGCGCCGAAACGGAGCGCAGGATCGATTCCCACTGCATGTTGTCGAGCGCCGAGCCCACCTGGCTCACCGACGGCAAGAGCACGTAATATTTCACGTCGAGGATGCGGCTCGTATTGTCGGCCCGCTCGATGAAGGTGCCGATGCGCGAGAAATTGTAGAGGTCGTTCCTGAGCATCGAGCCGTGAAAGGCGCCGCGGATCAGTCCGCAGCGATGCTTGATGACGTCGATCAGTTCGGGCAGGTCGGCGGGTTTCAGCTTGCGGGCAAGCCCGGCCTTCAAGTCGATCCAGGCCTCGTTGGTGGCTTCCCAGGTCTCGCGGGTCAGGGCCGTGCGCACCATGCGGGCGTTGTTGCGGCCCCACTCGATGCAGGACATGACGCTCGACGGATTGGACCGGTCGCGCAGCAGGTAGTCGATCGCGTCCACCGCCGTCAGTTCGGCATGCACTTCCGAATAGGCCTCGCGCACGCCGGCGCTTTCGAGCACGCCGTGCCAGTCCTCGTCGGAGGAGCCGGCGCGGGTCAGCGAGACGCGCAGGCCGGCATCGACGAGGCGGGCGATGTTCTCGGCCCTCTCGATGTAGCGGAACATCCAATAGAGGCCGTTTGCAGTTCTTCCGAGCATATGACTACGACCTCAATCTTCCAGGACCCAGGTGTCCTTGGTGCCGCCGCCCTGGCTGGAATTGACCACCAATGATCCCTGTTTCAGCGCCACGCGGGTCAAGCCGCCGGGAATGATCTTCACCTTGTCGGAGACGAGCACATAGGGCCTGAGGTCGACATGCCGCGGCGCGATGCCCTTGTTGACGAAGATCGGCACGGTGGAAAGGGCGAGCGTCGGCTGGGCGATGTAGTTGCCCGGCTTGGCTGCGAGTTTTTCCGCGAAATCGGCGCGCTCCTTCTTGGTCGCGGTCGGGCCGACCAGCATGCCGTAGCCGCCGGAACCGTGCACCTCCTTGATGACGAGCTCCTCGATATGCTCCAGCACGTATTTGAGGCTTTGGGGTTCCGAACAGCGCCAGGTCGGCACGTTCTCGAGCAATGCCTTGCGGCCGGTGTAGAACTCGACGATCTCCGGCATGTAGGAATAGATCGCCTTGTCGTCAGAAATGCCGGTCCCGGGCGCGTTGGCGATGGTGATGTTGCCGGCGCGGTAGACGTCCATGATGCCGGGGATGCCGAGCGCCGAATCCGGCCGGAAGGTCAGCGGATCGAGGAAATCGTCGTCGACGCGGCGGTAGAGCACGTCGATCGCCTCGTAGCCGCGGGTTGTGCGCATCTTCACGCGCCCGTCGATGACGCGCAGGTCGCCGCCTTCCACCAGCTCGACGCCCATCTGGTCGGCGAGGAAGGAATGTTCGTAATAGGCGGAATTGTAGATACCCGGCGTCAGCACCGCGACGCGCGGCTTGCCCTTGCAGCCGGGCGGCGCCAGCGAGGCGAGCGACTGGCGCAGCAGGCGGGGATAGTCCTCGACGCGCTGCACCTTGTTCAGCGCGAAGAGTTCCGGGAACATCTGCATCATGGTTTCCCGGTTTTCCAGCATGTAGGAAACGCCGGAAGGCGTGCGGGCATTGTCCTCCAGCACGTAGAACTGGTCCTCGCCGGTGCGCACGATATCGGTGCCGACGATATGGGTGTAGACGCCGCCCGGCGGCTTGAAGCCGATCATCTCCGGCAGGAAGGCGGTATTCTTCTCGATCAGTTCGCGGGGTACGCGCCCCGCCTTGATGATCTCCTGCTTGTGGTAGATGTCGTCGAGGAAGGCGTTCAGCGCCAGAACCCGCTGCTCAATGCCCTGGGCCAGCTTGCGCCATTCGCGGCCGGAGATGATGCGGGGAATGATATCGAAGGGGATGAGCTTTTCGGAACTGTCCGCGTGTCCGTAGACCGCGAAGGTGATGCCCGTCTTTCTGAAGATGTTTTCCGCGTCCTGGGTTTTGCGGAGCAGGTGGGCCGCATCCTGGCCCGTGTACCACTCGTGGTAGGTCTTGTATGGCGGTCGCGGAAGATTTTCCGTGGTCAACATTTCATCAAATGCCAAAGGCGCGTTCCCCGGTTTTTCGACCATAAGAGTACAACGCAGATAGCAATGCAAGAACCGTGCACAGTTGCCTGCGCAAATTCCGGCGTGTCGAAAAACTCGCCCCCCGGACGTAAATGCACCGCTGTCGGCGGCGCGGGCATCCTGCCTTCGAACGGCATGATCCTTTCTCTGCCTTCAAAACCATCAACTGCCCAAGTGCTGTTCAAGCGGCGTTCAACGTTGCGATCAGTTTTTCTGCTTTGACCATCAATCCCGCCGGGCATAGAGAAACGCGACCTGTCTCCCGCAGAATCGGCCGGAAATCCCCTCATGCTCGATCGCCTGGCTCCGGCCCTCTTCGTCTTCCTCTGGTCCACGGGCTGGATCGTCGCGAAATATGCGGCCCCCCATGCCGATCCGATAACCTTCCTGGCGGCCCGGCATGCGCTGGCCGCGGCCGCCTTCTTCATCGTCTGTCTGATCGTGGGGGCGAAGTGGCCAAGGAGCCGAGGGCAGATCGGCCATGCGATCATCTCCGGCGTCTTCCTGCACGGGTTTTATCTCGCCGGCGTCTGGTATGCGATCGGGCAGGGCGTGCCGGCGGGCCTCTCCGGCATCATCGCGGGGCTTCAGCCGCTGCTGACGGCCATGGTCGCACCGCTGTTCCTCGGCGAGCGTCTCCGGCCGGCGCAGAAGCTCGGCCTGGCGCTCGGCTTCGCGGGCATCCTGCTCGCGATTTCGCCGCAGCTTCTCGACGTTTTCGACCGCGGCCTGGCGGGGCTCGGCTTTCCGGTGATCATCAATCTGGTGGCCATGACCTCCGTCACCTACGGAACGCTTTACCAGAAGCGGCACCTGCAGGAAGGTGACCTCTTCTCGATCGCCACGCTGCAATTCGTCGGCGCGCTGATCGTCACGATCCCGCTTGCGCTGGCGCTCGAAAACCTGCGTTTCGACTGGACGCATGAGGCCGTGTTCGCCATGGCCTGGTCGGTCTTCGGCCTGTCCATGGGTGCGGTCGGCCTGCTCCTTTATCTCATCCGCCGCGGACAGGTGTCGCGGGCAGCCTCGCTCATCTACCTCATGCCGCCGGTCGTGGCGATCGAGGCGGCGATCCTCTTCGGCGAGCCGTTGACGCTGCCGATGATCGTCGGCACCGTCATCGTCGTGGCGGGCGTCTACATGGTGAACAGGAAGGCGAAAACGGAAGCGGCCGGGTAGGGCGCTCTGCCAAGGCCGCGGACCACGAATGGAGACCGGGTTCATGCCGCCATATCCGCCAATCGATCACGGCGCGTGGTCCGCCTGGCACCCGGCCGAACTCGCGCGCCGGCTGAGCGCCATGTCGAAGCCCTGGTGCGTGGTCGGAGGCTGGGCTCTCGACCTCTGGCACGGGTACGAGACCCGCCGGCACGAGGACCTCGAATTCACCATCCTGCGGAGTGATTTCAGTGCCTTCCGCCGCTCCCTCGAGGGCATGCGGTTCTACACGGTCGGGAACGGCATCGTGGAGTATCTGCCTCCGGATGCAGAGCCGCCGACGCATATCTGGCAGATATGGTGCCAGGACATCGCGGAAGGACGCTGGCGGGTGGATATGATGATCGAGCCGGGAACGCCGGACACCTGGATCTGCAAGAGAGATGCATCCATTGCTCTGCCCCGTGCGGAGATGGTCGGCAAGACTGCCGAAGGCATTCCCTATCTCAAGCCCGCCGCGATCCTCCTGTTCAAGGCGAAGTATCGGCGCCCGAAGGATGAGGCCGATTTCGAAAATGCGTCTGCGAAGCTGACAGCGGCGGAGCGGGACTGGCTGAGAGCTTGTCTCGACCTGCTCCATCCCGCCCACGACTGGGCGAAAAGGCTTCGCCGGCATTCCGAAAACGAAAACGGCCGGGTCTGACCCCGGCCGCCAGATTGCTGACGAAGGCGAGAACTTCTCTTCCGTCATGCTCGGGCCTGTCCCGAGCATCTGCAAACCATTGATATTTATAGATCCTCGGCACAAGGCCGAGGATGACGCCGAGTAAGACGGAGGTTCGTCAACAGGCTGACGGCCGGGTCTGAACCCGGCCGCTTGTCATCGTCGTTGATAGGCTGATTTACGCCCGGCTGCGCCTGCGGCCCTGCTGGCCGCCAGTGCGATGATCTGGACGGTTGTCGCTGCCGAACTTCACCGGACCGCGGTTTTCACCCTGGTTGCGGCCCTGGCCGCCATTGTGAGCCTTGCGCTGGTTGCCGGACTCGTGGGCGCCGTGGGCTGCGTGTTCGCGCTTGCCCTGGCCCTGACCGTGATGCCCCTTGCCTTGGCCGCCGTTGCGGTGGGGACGTCCTTCCGCGCCGTTCTGAGGACCGAACTGCTTCTTGGCCGGACGGAAATCCGAGGTGGAGGCGAGATCGCTGTCGGCTTCGAAGCGCGGTGCTTCCTCGCCGCGGCGTTGGCCGCGAAAGTCCTCGTTGCGGCGGTTGTCCCGGTTCGGGCGGTCGCCTCGGAACGGACGGTCCTGACGCTCGCCGCGCTCTTCCGGACGGCCGGCGAATTCCGCGACATCGCCTTCGGGACGCGGGCGGCGGGCCGGGCGTTCGCGACGTTCCGGACGGCCTTCGCCGTTTCCACGACCTTCGCTACGGCCACGGCCCTGACCATTCCCGCCACGGCCGCGATTGCCGCCGCGGTTGTTGTTGCCGCCGCGCGACGGGCGGCTCAGCCCTTCCGGACGTTCGCCGGAGGCGGTGGCGATCTCGATGCCCATCAGGCGTTCGATGTCGCGCAGGAGACCGGTTTCGTCCGGGGCGCAGAAGGCGATCGCGATGCCGTCGCGGCCGGCGCGGGCCGTGCGGCCGATACGGTGCACATAGGCGTCCGGCACTTCCGGCAGGTCGTAATTGAAGACATGCGTGACGCCCGGGATGTCGATGCCGCGGGCCGCGACGTCGGTCGCCACCAGCACGCGGATGTCGCCCTCGCGGAACGCCTTCAGCGCCCGCTCGCGCTGCCCCTGGCTCTTGTTGCCGTGGATCGAGGCGACCTCGAATTCGAGGTGTTCCAGATGCTTGGCGAGCTTTTCGGCGGTGTGCTTGGTGCGCAGGAAGACCATGGCGCGCCCGTCCGGGTTCTCTGAGAGCGACTTCTTCAGAAGCTCGGTCTTGTCGTTCTTGCCGGCGACGAAGTGAACGTATTGCTCGACCTTGTCGGCAGCCTTGCCGGGCGGGGTGACCGAGACCTGCACCGGATCCTTCAGAAAATCGGCGGCGAGATCGGCGATGGCTTTCGGCATGGTAGCCGAGAAGAGCAGGGTCTGGCGCCTGGCCGGGACCATTTTCGAAATCTTGCGCAGGTCATGGATGAAGCCGAGGTCGAGCATCTGATCGGCCTCGTCGAGCACGAGGTAACGTACGGCAGTCAGGCCGATCGCACGACGGGCGATGAGGTCGAGCAGGCGGCCGGGCGTCGCCACGAGGATGTCGGTGCCCTTTTCGAGCTGCAGCTGCTGCTTGTTGATCGAAGCGCCGCCGACGACGGCGTTGATCTTCAGGGGCGTATTGCGGACGTAGCTCTTGAGGTTGACGGCGATCTGGTTGACCAGTTCGCGGGTCGGAGCAAGGATGAGCGTGCGGGTTGTGCGGTTGTCGGGACGCTTCGGCTCTTTCACGAGCATCTCGATGAGGGGGAGACCGAAGGCGGCGGTCTTGCCGGTGCCGGTCTGGGCAAGGCCGATCATGTCGCGGCCTTTGAGAAGTTCGGGGATAGCCTGCGCCTGGATCGGCGTCGGCGTTTCGTAACCAAGCTGAGAGAGGGTGGCTACGATCTGCTTGGCGAGGCCAAGCTCGTGGAAATTCGTCAAGTCGAATACCTTTTCGGGGGCGCCAAGAGCCATCGCCCGGGTCAGCACCATGCTGTCCGGCTTGCCTCTGGCGTCAAGAACCCCGCGTGAAGTGGGAACTTGTAAGTTGGAAATTGCTTTCCAGCGCTTAAACCCTCGAGGGTCGAGGGCGATCTATCTGTGCGCCTTGTTCCTTCTTCGCGGTTCTATTGACGCGGGGCCAGCTCACGCGGCGGCCGGAAGGTGAAAGCTGAAGCGCATTTGGTAGGTTTCAGGGCAAAAGTCAAGTGAATGTTTCGCAACTGCGAAACGTGGGATGACGAACAGGTTTTCTGGATTTGTGTGCGTTTTTGTTTTATTCTACACACAAAGGAGTTCCTTCATGACCGCACGCAAGGCCCGCAAGACCATTGCCTCAGCCGAGACGGATAACGTTGTCCGGCCGATCTCCCGCGCGGCCGTGGTCATGGAGGATGCACGCCGTGCCGGGCTTCTCGACGGCGAGGCTACGGAGCATCTGAGCGTGCGCCTGCCGAAGGCACTCGTCGATGCCGCCAAGATCGAGGCCGGCACGGACAAGCCGACGGAACTCGTCAGAATAGCCCTCGCTGTGCTGGCCAAGCCCGATCCCTCTGTAAAGTTTCTTTTTGAAAATTACGGCAGGCTTGGAAAAGACCACACGCTTGACTATTGATTTTTCTGCTGGCCTTCGACGGATTAAGCCTGAGAAAAGGCGAGGCCAACTGAGGCCCCGCCCGATGGGGGCGCTGCTTTCAGCGTCAGAATATCTTGCCGATACGCCAGCGAAGATCGTGCCGGACACGAATGTCTATATACGCTTTGCCGCGGGCTCTCTTCCCTTGCCGGTCCGGGCGCTCATGCTTGAAAGTCTTGCGTTCCACTGTTCTGTTTGCATTTCGGAACTGGCAACAGGCGTTGCGAACGCAGACCCATATCATCCTGGTTGGCGAGAGCTTCGCGATCACTATAGCGACTTCGTCACAACCATTCCCGCTGCCCGCCTCCTCACGCCCGATCCGCAAATCTGGACCGAAGCGGGGCTGATCGCCGGCACGCTGGCGCGCACGCAAAATTTCAAGCCGCATCAGCGCAAGGAATGTCTGAACGACGCGCTGATCTTCCTGACGGCGGCGAAGGCGGGCCTGCCGGTGCTGACCAGCAACCGTGACGAGTTCGACCTCATCCAGCAACTCGCGGCGCACGGCCAGTTCATCCATTACTAAAACGCAAAAGCCTGCTCCCTGGAAAGGAGCAGGCTTTCATGCTGACGCTGCGGCCGATCGGCCCAGTCAGTAGCGCGGGCAGACGCGGGCGCGGTAGGCATCGCCCCATTCGTTCTCGACCCATTCGTAATGGCAGCGCGGTGCATACTCGGCACGATAGTAGGTGCGATGGTAGACCGGCGGCGGCGGCGGGGCGTATTCGTATTCCGGCTCGACATAGACGGGCCGCTGCGACCCGGCGATGATCGCGCCGCCGATGATGCCGCCTGCGAGGCCGGCCGCGACGCCCGGCCAGACATCGTGGTGGCGGTCGCGGGCTTCAGCCGCGGGGGCAGTCGCCGTCAGGGCGCCTGCGACGGACAATGCGATGAGGCCTGCCGATAGGGTCTTTTTCATTACGGACATGGTCGTGTTCCTTTCCCCTTTTGTCGATCAAGGGCACCCGGGAAGCGTCGTGCTCAAAGGCGGCGGATTGATGGAGGCGGGCCATGGCCCTATCTGAACGGCTGTTCAGCTTGGTGCCGTCTAAGGTTGATTTCCGCCGATGCGAAGCAATCGCCGGTCGGCATTGCGTCGGCAATGTGGCGGCGGTGAGGAAAACCTGGGGCGGTCTTGAATCATGGTCCCCACGCGACTTTCGGCGCTTGCCGACTCGTCCCTATTCCTCCTCGATCGGGGTCGCCGATCCGAAGGGAACGTCACGCGGCTCCGCGTGGAAAGTCGGATAGCCGTCTGAATTGCGAACCTTCGCCCGGCTTCAACAACACGTTGTTAACGCTCGCCATGGTTTCATCAATTAATTTGAGGGCAAACGAATCGAAGCGGCAATTGGCCGGCGCGGCGGAGTGGCACGGTGGAGACGGAAAGCGAACTCTTGAAAACGGCGTGCGAGCGGATCAACGATCTCGCCGAACCCGCCTTCATCAAGGACAGCGCGCTCACTTACGTGGCGGTGAACGCGGCTTATGCGCGCCTTTTCGGCATGCAGCCGGACGAATTCGCCGGCAAGACCAGCCGCGGCCTGTCGGGCGCTCCGGAGGATGCCGACCGCAAGGAGAAGGAATGCCGGGCGATCGTGTTCGGCACGGACGAAACGGCGTTCTGCTTCGACCGGTCCGGCGTGATTCGCCATGAAATCCGCATCGAGCGCTTTCTCACCGAGGAGGATCATACCTATCTCTTCGGGTCCTTCGTATCGGCTCCGGACCTCGGCGCCGCTCCGGAAGTCAGGGGCGAGGCCCGGCCTGCGGCGGTTGCCAAGACGGGACCGATCTCGCTTTTCAACAGCACCCTACTCGACGACGCCCTCGACATGCTCGAAATGGGCATCGGCATCTACGACAAGAACAACGCGCTGCTCTACTGCAATTCGCAGCTCATCGATCATTTCTCGTCCATCTCAATCGACCTCAAGCCGGGCATCACGCTTCGGGAAATCCTGGGGCATGCCTACGATCGGCGGCTGCGCCTGTCGCCGGAAAGCTTCGGGCCTCGGGCGCCGGACAAGGACGCGTGGATAGCGCAGCGGATGAAGCCCTTCGAGCTTCCCTATTCGGAAAGCATCGACGAGCTTGCCGACGGGCGATGGCTCAGAAGCGTGAACAAGCGGCTGGAAAACGGCCTGCTGATCGCCATCAGGCACGACGTGACCGAATTCAAGGAGCAGGAGATGCTCCTGCGCACGCAGGTCTCGGAGACCATGCTGCTGCGCGCGGTTCTGGAAGACCTTCCGGTTCCGGTCTTCGTCCGCAACGGCGATCGTCAGCTCACCTATGCGAATGCCGCCTACGAGGCGATGCTGGGCGCCCCGCGCGAGCAGTTCCTCGGCAAGACCGAGACGGAGATGTTCCCGGATGCGGCCGAGCGTTACCGGCTTGAAAACGACCGGGTCATGGAAGGCGAGGAGATCGACAAGTCGGAGGATGTCGCCTTCCCCGACGGCTCCGTCGTTCCGGTCATCACGCGCCTGCGCCGCATCACGACCGAGGACGGCGCCCATCACCTCGTCGGCTCGCGCACGGACGTCTCCCTCATCAAGGAGGCGCAGAACAAGGCGGAGAAGCTCAGCCAAGACCTGGAAACGATGCTGAATGCCATCCCCGTCGGGATAGCCATTCTCGATGACGCGTTCGATTTCGAATACGCCAATCCGAGCTTCTATGATTTCTGGGACGCCGGCGAACAGTTCGATCTGCCGGGCCGCTCCTATCGCGACTTCCTCAAGGTCAATTTCGAGCACGGCATCTATTCCGGCTCGGCCCGGAGCTTCGACCAGATCTACGACGAGCGCGTCGCCGCGCTGAAGGAGGACGTCGACCGGCCGCCGATCGAGGTGAAGAGCCGCAACGGCCGGACCCTGGTGATCTCGGGCACGCGGCTTTCCGGCGACAAGACGCTGCTCACCTACATGGACATCACGGCGATCCGCAAGCGCGAGCAGGAGGTGCACGAGGCCCGTGCCGCGCTCGAGAGCCACGGCGCGTTGATGCGCGACGCGACGAGCGCCATGTCCCAAGGGCTGCTCATCCTGCATGACGGCGCGGTCATCTTCTCCAACGATGCGCTGACGGCCATGCTCGACATCCCGGCCGAGATGGTGATGTCGGGAGGCCTGTGGCGGGATATCTTCGGCTATTGCGTCGAGCGCGGCGATCTCGGCGCGCCCGAGGAAGCGGCGGAAACGCTGAAGGCCTGGGAGGAGAATGTCGCGGCCGGCAGGCCGGTGCACGCGTCCTTCCGTATCGGCGGGCACAAGTGGATCCAGGTGGAGGCGAACCTCACCGGCAGCGATCACTGGCTGGCGGTCTTCACCGACGTCACCGAAATGAAAGGCCGCGAGGAGGATCTGACGCGTCTCCTGCAGCGGGCGGAGGCGGCCGACCGGGCGAAATCGGAGTTCCTGGCCAATATGAGCCACGAGATCCGCACGCCGATGAACGGCGTGCTCGGCATGGCGGAACTGCTCGCCAAATCCAATCTCGACACCCGCCAGAAGACGTTCATCGACATCATCGTCAAGTCGGGCAACGCGCTGCTCACCATCATCAACGACATCCTGGATTTCTCCAAGATCGATGCCGGCCAGATGAAGCTCCGCAAGGCGCCGTTCGATCCGGTGGAGGCCATCGAGGACGTGGCGACGCTGCTTTCCTCTTCCGCCGCCGAGAAGGATATCGAGCTCATCGTCCGCGGCGACGCCTCGATCCGCGAGACGGTGATGGGCGATGCCGGCCGCTTCCGCCAGATCATCACCAATCTCGTCGGCAATGCGGTGAAGTTCACCGAAAAGGGACATGTCTTCATCGACCTCATCTCGAAGCCGATCGGCCCGGGCGAGATGATGCTGTCGGTCCGCATCGAGGATACCGGGCTCGGCATTCCGGACGAGAAGCTGAAATCGGTCTTCGAAAAATTCTCGCAGGTGGACACGTCCTCCACCCGCCGCCACGAGGGCACCGGCCTCGGGCTCGCGATCACCGCCGGCCTCACGGAACTTTTCGGCGGCCACATCGATGTGGAAAGCGAAATCGGCCGCGGTTCGGTCTTCACCGTGCATCTGCCGTTCCAGGTGGTCAGCGAGCGCAATGTCCAGACGGCGCTGCCGATCAATACGAGCGGCGCACGCATCCTCGTCGTCGACGACAATGCCGTCAATCGCCGCATCCTGACCGAACAGCTCAACATGTGGGGCTTCGACACGGTCGCGGCCGAAAGCGGCGCCGAGGGCCTGGCGATCATCCGGGAGGCCGCCCGCATCGGCGTCGTGGTCGACGTGATCGTGCTCGACTATCACATGCCGGAGATGAACGGGCTGGATTTCGCAAGGCAGATGCGGCGCGATCCGCGCTTCGACGGCACCGGCGTCGTCTTCCTGACCTCCATGGACATGGCGGGCGACGACAGCACCTTCGCCGCCTTGAACATTCAGGCGCATCTGATGAAGCCTGCCCGCGCCAATCTTCTGCGCAGCACGATCATCGACGTGGTCCGCTCCATCCGCACCAAACGGCGCGCGCTCGAGAACCTGCAGATCGCCCCCCGGCCGCAGCCGGCCGCAGCCGTTCCGGCTGCCGTGCAAGTCCCAACGCCCGCTGCTGTTCCCGTTCCGGCGCCGGCAGCCTCCCCGGCGCCGATCTTCGCCGCAGAGCCGTCCTCGACGCCGCCGGTCCGCTCGGCGGCGACGCTCGACGTGCTGGTCGCCGAGGACAACGAGGTCAACCAGATCGTCTTCACCCAGATCCTGCAGACGACCGGCTGGCTTTTCCAGATCGTCAAGAACGGCGCCGAGGCGGTCGACGCATGGAAGGAGCACGATCCGGCGGTGATCCTCATGGACGTGTCCATGCCGGTCATGAACGGGCATCAGGCGACCCGGAAAATCCGCGAGATGGAACAGGAAACCGGCACCCATACGCCGATCATCGGCGTCACGGCGCATGCGCTCGAAAGCGACCGGGAACTCTGCTTCCAGGCGGGCATGGACGATTATCTCTCCAAGCCGATCAGCCCGGAGGCGCTGGAAGCCAAGATCCGTACATGGCTCGGCGGGGCTGTGATGACATCGGTTTCGCAATAGGCCCTTCCGCCTCGTCCAGATCGCGGCGGAGAATTCCGGAGCCGAAGGAAGGCTCCGCCGGCGGGAAGATCATTTCTCCCCGCACAACATCTCGCGTTTTCCCGCGAAGCCGGGGCGGCGCTCGACCGTGAAGCCCGCGGCCTGAAGGTTGCGGCGCACGAAGCCGGCGGCGGCATAGGTGGCGAACGTGCCGCCCGGCACGGTTGTCTCGTAAATCGCCTGCATCAGCTCGGGCGACCACATGTCCGGATTGCGCGACGGCGCGAAACCGTCGAGGAACCAGGCGTCGAAACCGGGGTCCGCGTTCGCGACGCCCTCCAGCGCCGGGCCGCACACGACTGTCAGCCGCGTCTGATCGTCCATATCGAGGTCGATCCTGCCGGCAGGATCGTCCGGCCATGCCGCCGTCAGCGCCTTGCGTTCCGCATCGATCTCCGGCCAGCGGGAGAGCGCCCGGCCGATTTCGTCGCGTCTCATCGGGTAGAGTTCGAAAGACATGAAATGCAGCCGCGCGCCAGGCTTGCGGCGGAGTTTCCATTGCCGCCAGGTCTCGCAGAAGTTCAGTCCGGTGCCGAAGCCGAGTTCGCCGATCCGGAAGCCGCGTTCTTTCGGGTCTCCGGCCGGTGACCACCGTTCAGGCAGGCCGTTGCCGGCCAGAAAGACATGGCCGCACTCCAGCCGTCCGTCGGTCCGGCAATAAAAGTGATCGCCAAACTTTTGCGAATAGGGCATATCGCCGTCGTGCCAGTCGAGAGGCTGGCGGTCCGGCATCTGGCCGGCGGTTGCAAGAATGTCGGGATCACGGTCGCTCATGGGACATGCGGATAATCCTGCCCGCCCCGGGGGTCAATCGGGTTCTCCCGCGCGGGCCGATCTCGTCATCCTCGGCGGCGGCATCATGGGCCTCTGGGCGGCGGTCAAGGCGGAGCGCCTCGGCATCGGGACGGTGCTCGTCGATTCAGGCCCGTTGGGGCAGGGGGCGAGCGGCGGCCTGCTCGGCGCGCTGATGCCGCACATGCCGGACAAGTGGAACGACAAGAAGCAGTTCCAGTTCGAAGCCCTTCTGTCATTGGAAGACGAGATCGCCGACATCGAGGCGGCGACCGGCATCGCCTGCGGCTACCGCCGCTCCGGCCGGCTGATCCCGCTGCCGAAGCCGCATTTGCGAACGATCGCGCTTCGCCATTCGGCCGACGCCGAAACCCATTGGCGGCAGGGCGGCCGCCGTTTCCACTGGCATGTCGTCGACCGCCCGCCGCAAGGCGGCTGGCCCGATGCCTCTTTTGCCGGTGCCGGCCTCGTACACGACACCTTTGCCGCTCGGGTTTCGCCCCGGAGCCTCGTCTCGGCGCTCGCCGCCTTCCTGCGTTCGTCCAGGCATGTCCGGATCATCGAAGGCCTCGAAGCGGAGCGGATCGAGCCTGCGAGCAACAGGATCGTTTTCCGGAGCGGGGAAAGCATCGCCTTCGGCCATGCGATCGTCGCGGCAGGTCATCGTTCCTTTCCGCTGCTGGAAGCCATCTCGCCGTCCCTGCCGCGTCCGATCGGCCAGCCGGTGAAGGGGCAGGCGGCGCTGCTCAGGGCCGATACCGATCCCTCGCTGCCGGTGATCTTCCTGAACGGGCTTTACGTCGTCGCCCATGAGGGCGGCCACGTCGCAGTCGGCAGCACCAGCGAGGATGCTTTCGAGGATGCCTTTTCGACCGACTTCCGGCTCGAGGATCTCATCGCCCGTGCCGGGGCGCTCGTGCCGGCGTTGAGGAATGCGCCGGTCGTCGAACGCTGGGCGGGCCTGCGTCCCAAGGCGATCGACCGCGACCCGATGGTCGGACCGCATCCCGATCACCCGCAAGTGATTGCCCTCACGGGTGGTTTCAAAGTCAGCTTTGGGCTCGCCCACAGACTGGCGGACGCGGCGCTTGCCGCCGTAAAATCCGATGAAATGCGGCTTCCGGCGTCATTCACGCTGGAAAATCACCTGTCCGTCGCTTCGCGTTAAGCGCGAATTGCTCAACCCTCCGTCGTCAATCTGTCACGCAAATCACTTAACCCCCTGCGCAGGGATTGTTGAGCAATGCGTAAAACATCAGGGCCGGGAAGGGAAGCACGAGAAGGTGACGCATGCGCTATGCCATTCATTTCACGCCCCCGGCTCATGACCCGCTGACGCTTGCGGCGGCCCAATGGCTCGGCCGCAACGCCTTTTCCGGCGAAGCCATGGAGCCTCCCGCGATC
Source organism: Neorhizobium descurainiae (assembly GCF_051400715.1). Taxonomy (NCBI): domain Bacteria; kingdom Pseudomonadati; phylum Pseudomonadota; class Alphaproteobacteria; order Hyphomicrobiales; family Rhizobiaceae; genus Neorhizobium; species Neorhizobium descurainiae. The sequence goes on along the minus strand of NZ_JBLFFK010000002.1, from coordinate 524,614 downwards.
CGCGGCATCGGCATTCACGACATCGCTTTCAATACCGCGCTGCCGCGCCGCAACGGTTTCCATGCGACGCTGAAGGCGCCGTTCCGTCTCGCGCCCGACGTCACCGAACCCATGCTGCTGCGGCATCTGATGCGGTTTGCCGGCGCCCACGATCCGTTCGAACTGCCGAAGCTGGAAGTCGTGCGGCTCGGCAATTTCTTCGGCCTTGCGACCGTCATTCCCTGCGAGGCGATGCGTTTCCTCGCCGCTTCCGTGGTGCAGGAATTCGATGCCTTCCGTGCGCCGCTCACGGAAGCCGAGCTGGAGCGGAGCGATCCCGGCGATCTCTCCGCGCCGCAATTCGCCAATCTCCACCGCTGGGGCAATCCTTACGTGATGGACGAATTCCGCTTCCACATGACGCTGACGGGGCCGCTCTCCGCCGTCGAGATGCCGCGTTTCGAACTGGCGCTCAGGGAATATTTCGATCCCTATCTCAGGAAGCCGGTGGATGTCGCCAATCTGGCGCTTTTCGTGGAACAGGAGCCCGGCGCGCCCTTCCAGGTGCATTCCCTGCATCCCATGGGCCGGGTGGCCGCGCGGAAGATCGCGTGAACTTCCAACGCATGCCGCCCGAAAGTGGGTTTCGGGGCGACGGCATGCGTAAAAGCTGGCGATCACTTTTGTTCAAGAAGGCAGCGCACGAAAATGCTATACCGGCGAGATGCAGAACATCTCCCAGGAACAGGCTGCCGATCACATGCCGCTGGCGCAGGCGGAAACCACGCGCTTCTGGCGCGACAGCCGTTTCGGCGGCATGGAGTGCCTGACGGCCACCTTCCTGACCCACGAATTCGCCCCGCACGCGCATGACACGTTCAGCATCGGCGCGATCGAAAGCGGCAGTCAGGTGGCGACGATCCGCGGCGCGCGCGAGGCTTCCGGGCCGGGCGATCTCTACCTCATCAATCCCGGCGAAACCCATGACGGCGCACCCTCGGGCGGCGGCTACCGTTACCGGATGATCTATCCGGACCTGTCGCTCCTCCGCGAGATTCTCGAAGACGTCACGGGCAAGCCGTTCCACGGCACGCCGGCCTTCGGCAGGCAGATCCTCCATGACCGGAAACTCGCCGGCGCCTTTCACGAGGCGCATCGCACGCTGGAGGAGGGGTCCGGCGCGCTGGAGACGAGCCAAGCCATGTTCCTGGTGCTGGACGCCATGTTCCGCCGGCACGGCAGCTCGATCATCATCCCCACCGACTCGGCGGAGCGGTCCGCGGTCCGCCGGGCGCGCGACTATCTGATCGAGCACTATGCCACCGATGTCGGACTGGAAGAACTCGCCGCCGTCGCGGGGCTCAGCCGCGCCCATCTCATCCGCGCCTTCCGCAAGGAATTCCACATCACGCCGCATTCCTTCCTGACCGACATCCGCATCAGGATGGCGCGCAAGCGGCTGCGCGAAGGCGGCCTGCCGGCGGAGATCGCGCTTGAATGCGGCTTTGCCGACCAGGCGCATTTCACCCGCCATTTCAAGGCGCGCACGGGCCTGACGCCAGGGCAGTACCGGGCGCGATAATGGCTGTCTCCGGTCGGTGACGGTCGTCTTGCGCGTGGCTGCATGCATCACTTTCGTTCAAGACGGCCCCTTGCCGACGCTTTATCACCTCCGCTCCCAACGGAGGTTTTCGACGTGAATGACAATGCAAGATTTCGGGAATTCCTCGACGGCATGCGGGCGATCGCGCCGCTAATCGCCGCTGTGATCCCGATCGGCCTCGTGTTCGGCGCGGTGGCGGCCACCAAGGGCCTCACGCCGGCCGAAGCGGGCCTGATGAGCGCGCTGGTCTTTGCAGGCGGCTCGCAATTCGTGGCGATGGACATCTGGACGCATCCGGCATCCTGGGCGGGCGTCGGTTTCGCCGCGCTGCTCGTCAACATCCGCCACGTGCTGATGAGCGCGTCGCTCGGCACGAGGATGCAGGCCTTCGGTCCGGGCTCGCGCTACCTTTCCATGCTCTTCCTCGCCGACGAGATCTGGGCGATGGCCGAGTTCCGCGCAAAGGTGGCGAAATTGACCCCTGCCTGGTTCTCCGGTCTGGTCGTCCCCTTTTATCTCGCCTGGACTCTGTCGGGTATCGCGGGCGCCGCCCTCGGCGCCTTTCTCGGCGATCCTGTCGTGCTCGGGCTCGACTTCGCCTTTCCGGCTGTCTTCATCGTGCTGGTCATGGGCTTCTGGAAGGGACCGGAAACCGGCGCCGTGCTCATCGCCAGCGGCGCGGCCGCCGTCCTCACGCAGCATTTCGTGCCGGGCGTCTGGTACATCGCGGCGGGCGCCGTCGCCGGCCTTCTCGCCGCCGTCGCCACCGGCGGTCGCCACAGCGTCGAGGCGGCGTCATGAGCGTCGATTTCGCGACCCTTCTCGCCATCCTCGCCATGGCGGCCGCCACGATGCTGACCCGCGTCGGCGGCCTCTTCCTCATCCGCTACGTCTCGCTCGAAGGCAGCCGCCGCAAGGCGATCGAATCGATCCCGCCCGCCGTCCTGATGGCCGTCGTCGCGCCGACCGCCTTTGCCGCCGGCATTGCCGAAACAATCGCCTGCGCGATGACTGCTTTTGCGGCACTTCGCCTGCCGATGCTCGTTTCCGTGGCACTCGGCGTCGCCTGCGTGGCCTTCCTCCGTGCGCTCGGCATGTAAGTCCACGTTTCTATCTCGACATTCGCGGAAAGGGTGCGCTACCGTCGCTGCGAATGTTCGAGGTGAAATGATGCAGGGACAAGATTATCCGCGCGACCTGATCGGCTACGGCCGTTCTACCCCCGATCCCAAATGGCCGGGCGGCGCCCATGTCGCCGTCCAGTTCGTGATCAACTACGAGGAAGGTGGCGAGAGCTGCATTCTCGACGGCGATCCGGCCTCGGAATGCCTGCTGTCGGAAATCGTCGGGGCCGCGCCCTGGCAGGGCCAGCGCAACCTCAATATGGAGTCGATCTACGAATACGGCTCGCGCGCCGGCTTCTGGCGGTTGTGGCGCCTGTTCACCGAGCTGAAAGTCCAGGCGACCGTCTATGGCGTGACGCTTGCCATGGCCCGCAACCCGGAAGCCGTCGCCGCCATGAAGGAAGCGGGCTGGGAGATCGCCAGCCACGGCTACCGCTGGCTGGAATACAAGGATTTTCCGGAGGAGAAGGAGCGCGAGCACATCCGGGAGGCCGTGCGGCTGCATGCCGAGCTCGTCGGCGAGCGACCCTACGGCATGTATCAGGGCAAGCCGTCCGACAACACGCTGCGCCTCGTCATGGAGGAGGGCGGTTTCCTCTATTCCTCCGACAGTTACGCGGACGATCTGCCCTATTGGGTGCCGGGGCTGGATCGCAAACCATTCCTGATCATCCCTTACACGCTTGAAACCAACGACATGCGGTTCGCGACGCCGCAGGGGTTCAATGCCGGCGACCAGTTCTTCAACTATTTGAAGGACGCCTTCGACACGCTCTATCAGGAGGGCAAGGAGGGCAGTCCGAAGATGATGTCGGTCGGCCTTCACTGCCGCCTCGTCGGGCGTCCGGGCCGCGTGGCGGCGCTGCGCCGTTTCATGGAATACGTGCTCTCCCACGACAAGGTCTGGGTGCCGCGCCGCATCGAGATCGCCAACCATTGGCACGAGCATCACAAGCCGGCGGGTGAGCTTTGAGCGCGCGGGCCGATTTCATCGAAAAGTTCGGCGGCGTGTTCGAACATTCGCCGTTCATCGCCGAGCGCGCCTATGATGCGGGCCTCGTCTTCGTGCCCCTGACGGCAAAGGGCGTGCATGCCGCGCTCACTTCGATCTTCCGCAAGGCGAGCCGGGAAGAGCGGCTCGGCGTGCTGCGCGCCCATCCGGACCTCGCCGGCAAGCTCGCGATCGCGGGCGCGCTCACCGAAGACAGCAGACAAGAGCAGGCCGGCGCCGGGCTCGACCGCCTCACGCCAGCCGAACATGCCCGTTTTACCGAACTCAACACCGCCTATACCGAAAAATTCGGCTTTCCCTTCATCATCGCCGTGAAGGGGCTCGACAGGCAAGACATCCTGACCGCCTTCGAAAAGCGCATCGATAACAGTGCCGAGGAGGAGTTCGAGACCGCCACGGCCCAGGTTGAAAGAATCGCGCTTCTGCGCCTGCAATCCATGCTTCCGGAGAATTGAATGACCGAGACGACCGACAACACCCTGCCATCCTTCGCGATCGGCGCGATCAACCTCGCGTCGGCGCGCCTCGGCGCCAGGGGCCTCTATGCGACCGACGAGTTCTTCGCGCCGCTCGAACGCATGCTCAACGATGCGCCGGCGAGCTTCGACCCGGATCTTTACGACGACAACGGCAAATACATGGACGGCTGGGAAAGCCGCCGCAAGCGCGTGCCCGGCCATGACTTTTCGGTGGTCAAACTCGCCATGCCCGGCCGCATCTTCGGCTTCGACGTCGATACCAGCTATTTCACCGGCAACTATCCGCCCCATTGCTCGATCGAGGCCGCGTTCGTCGAAAACGGCGACCCGACCGACGCCACCCCATGGACGGAAATCCTCGGCAAGTCGGCACTCGGACCCGGCGCGCACCACTTCTTCGAGAATGCGGGGAAGGAGAAGGTCTGGACGCATCTTCGCCTGCACATCTATCCGGACGGCGGCATCGCGCGCCTGCGCGTCTACGGCTCGGCGCATTTCGACTGGGAGAAGGTCGGCCCGGGCGAGGAGATCGATCTTGCCTATATCTTCCACGGCGCCAAGGCGCTCGCCTGGTCGGACGCCCATTACGGCCATCCGGACAAGATGCTGGGGCCGGGCCGCGGCCTCAACATGGGCGACGGCTGGGAGACGAAACGCCGCCGCGGGCCGGGCCACGACTGGGCGGTGATCCGCCTCGGCCGTCCGGGCACGATCAAGCGCGTCGTCGTGGACACGCATTTCTTCAAGGGCAATTTCCCGGACACCTGCGAGCTGCTCGGCGCCTATCTGCCGGAGCTCGGCGATACGCTGACCGAGGCCGAGATCGCCGCGTCGGAGGGCTGGAAACCGATCCTGCCGCGCCAGAAGCTTGAGATGGACCATGTCCACGAATACGGTGCCGGCACCGTCGCCGATATCGGCCCCGTCACCCATGTGCGCTATGCCATGCATCCCGACGGCGGCACCATGCGCCTGCGGCTCTATGGTACCAAGGCGTGAGTTCTTTCCTCACGACGTTCCGTCGCCTATATTGACGGCATCAGGAGTGACGCCGCCATGAGACCGTCCGAAGTCTTGGAGAAGAACCGGGAGATTATCCGGGAGATCGCCGCCCGCCGGCAGGTCTCCAATCCCCGTGTCTATGGCTCCGTGCTGCGCGGGGAGGACAGGCCGGATAGCGACCTGGATATTTTGGTCGATCCATCGCCCACGACATCGCTTGTTACGCTCGGCGGGCTTCAGGGCGATCTGGAGGAGGCGCTTGGAGTACCGGTCGACGTGAAGGTCCCCGGCGATTTCCCGCCGAAAGTGCGTGAACGCATTATTGCGGAAGCTGCCGCTATATGAGTGTGGAGCGCCTCGAAGCCTATCTCGATCGGATGATCGTCGCGGGAAGCAAGGCCATGCGCTACGTCGCAGGCATGGACCGGGACGCATTCGTCCGTGACGAAATAAAGCAGGATGCAGTCATCGCGAATATCATGGCGATCGGCGAGTGCGTGACGAAGATCATGGAGCGATTTCCGGATTTCGCCGTCGAACATCCGGAAATTCCCTGGCGGGATATCCGGAACATGCGAAATCGCATTGCACATCAGTATTTTGAAGTCGATATCGACACCGTCTGGCGTACGGTTACGACAAATATACCGGAGTTGGTGCGTCAGCTCGATTCGATCCGAAGCTGAGGAAGCCGCTTCTTTCCCCGATACGTTCCGTCGCCTATATTGACGGCATCAGGAGTGACGCCGCCATGAGACCGTCCGAAGTCTTGGAGAAGAACCGGGAAGCGATCCGCGAAGCGACGAAGCGCTTCAACGCGGCGAACCCGCGCGTCTTCGGTTCCGTCGCCCGCGGCGAGGACGGCCCGGACAGCGATATTGACATCCTCGTCGATGCGCTTCCCGGATCGACACTTTTTACGCTCGGTGGCCTGCAATACGAGCTGGAGCAGATGTTCGGCGGCATCAAGGTCGATCTGTTGACGGAAGGCGGTCTTCCTGCCCCCATTCGTGACCGCGTTCTTTCAGAAGCAAGGATCATATGACGGCCGACCGTTTGAAAGAGTATCTCGACCAGATGCGTTCTGCCGCGCTCAAGGCCCAGGAATTTGCGGCCGACATGTCGAACGAAGCATTTCTGGGCGACATGCGAACGCAGATGGCGGTCGGGATGGCGCTAGTCCTGATCGGCGAGGCCGCTTCGAGGATCATGGCGAACTATCCAGATTTTCCTGTCGATCACCCGGAAATACCGTGGTCGCAGATAAAAGGCATGCGGAACTTCGTCGTTCACGACTACTATGAGCTTGAACTACCGATCGTGCTGGAGACTGTGAAGAAATCCCTACCGGCACTCGTTTCCCAACTCGATTCCCTTCACAACTGGCATGCTCAAGGCGAATGACGGGGGGCGAATGACCAAAGGGAATGACGTGACCGAATATCTCGAAATCCTGCCGTTAAGCAGGCAAGCCTTCGCGCCCTATGGCGATGTCATCGAGGCCGATCCTTCGACCATGCGGCTGATCAACGGCGGCACGACGGAACGCTACCATGCATTGGCGGAGCCCGTCGTCGTCGGCGAACCGGTCCGCCTGATCTTCAACATCTTCCGCAGCCAGCCGAGGCAGTTTCCCTATGCCGTCACCATGATGGAGCGGCATCCCTTCGCAAGCCAGAGCTTTACGCCCCTTTCAGGCCGTCCGTTCCTGGCCGCCGTCTCGGAGGATGAAGAGGGCAGGCCCGGCAAGCCCAAGGTCTTCCTTGTCCAGCCGCACCAGGGCGTCAACTATTTTCCCGATGTCTGGCACCATCCCCTGATGGCGCTCGGTGCCGTCAGCGACTTCCTCGTGGTGGACAGGGACAACCCGTCGGAAAACTACGAGGAGTTCTTTTTCGAGAAACCTTACTTCATCGCGGAGCCCCGCCCATGACAGGCCTCACCACCCATGTCCTGGACACGGCGAGCGGCACGCCCGCGCAGGGCCTGACAATCGATCTCTACCGGCTGGCGGGCGACAGGCGGGAGAAGATCAAATCCGTCGTCACCAACAGCGACGGGCGTGTGGATGGCGGCCCGATCCTGATCGGCGAGGCCTTTGCCGTCGGCGAATACGAGCTGGTCTTCCATGCCGGGGATTATCTTCGCGCCCGAGGCATCAAACTCACCGAACCCGCTTTCCTCGACACAATCCCGATCCGCTTCGGCATTTCGGATGTCACCGCGCATTACCACGTGCCGCTGCTCCTTTCGCCCTATGGGTATTCCACCTACCGGGGAAGCTGATGCGTTTTGCCGCCATCGCAGACGTGCATGGAAACTGCGCAGCGCTGGAAGCGGTGCTGGCCGACATCGCCGCGCTCGGCATCCGCGACATCGTCAATCTCGGCGATTGCTTCAGCGGCCCTCTGGATGCCGGTCGTGCCGCCGATCTCATGCTGCTTCTCGACATGGAGGGGACCCAGACGGTGCGCGGCAATCACGATCGCTACCTTCTCGAAATGCCGGTCGCCGCTCTCGGTGCCTCCGATGCGCATGCCCATCGGCAACTCGCGCCCCGGCATTTCGACTGGCTGCGCAAGCTGCCCTTCAGCATGGTCTATCGCGACGACGTCTTTGTCTGCCATGCGACGCCCATGGACGACAATCTCTATTGGCTGGAGAAGGTTTCTCCCGAAGGGCATGTGTGCCTGAGGCCGCAGGAGGAAATCGAGGCTATGGCGGAGCGCATAGAGCAGCCGCTGATCCTGTGCGGCCACAGCCATATTCCGCGGGCCGTGCAGCTTTCCGACGGGCGGCTGATCGTCAATCCCGGAAGCGTCGGCTGCCCGGCCTACGACGACGACCAGCCGGTCCTCCACAAGGTTGAGACGGGTCATGCGATGGCTTGCTATGCGGTGCTTGAAAAGACGGGGAAGGGCTGGGTGCCTCAGTTCCGCCACGTGGCCTATGATCACATGGCGATGTCGCGGCTTGCGGCCGAAAACGGCCGGACCGACTGGGCGACGGCGCTGGCGACGGGCAGGGTTGGCTAGTTGGGCGCCGTGTTCCGCTCGATCTCGTGCGACGCGGCACGCGCCAGAAAACCGGAGCGGGAGAGGCCGTTCGCCTCCGCAAAGCTGTCGATCCGCTGCAGGATATCTTCCGGCAGCGTGATGTTGATGCGCACGGCCTTCGCCGTTTTCGTCTTCAAGCTTACAAGGAACGCTACCGCGTCGCGGTTGTCAGGGTCTGCCATCACGCTTTCCAGGCTTGTCGGCTCGGGAATGGTCCCGCCATCCTCGACCATGCCTTCCACATGAAAGGCGAGCGCTTCCTCGGCCATCCGGCGGGCTTCGTCCAGCGTCGAGCCAGCCGTCACGACGCCGGGGAAGTCCGGGAAAGAGACGCCGTAATCGCTGTCCGCTTCCTTATGGATAAGGCCGATATAGTTGTTCATTGTCACCTCAATTTCAGCCCGGCCTGCTTCTCCATGCTGCGCAACGTGCCGAGCGGAATATCGCGCTTCGGGTGTGGAACGGTAACGCGCCCTGGCTTGTGAGGATGCCTGAATTGAAACGTGGCTGCCTTTTTGGCCCACTTCGATCCAGCCATCCTTGCGCAGCAGCGCGATTACCTCGGCGCTTTTCATCGTTAAAGTCTATACACATCAATACACAACATCAAGTTCGATGCGCGCCCAAGGAAACCTTTCGGAAATCCTTGGGTCGGATACTTCTCCTCGATTCGACAGGAGAGATTCCCATGGCCCAATCGCGCGGAAAATCACGCTCACGGCGCAAGAGCGGCAAGCGGGCGTCGGGCGGCTCCAATTCGTCGCTCTGGCCCTGGCTCGCTATGCTCGGCGTGATCGGCGGCGGTATTGCGCTCCACGACAATTCGGCCGCCGCGCGCCGTTTCGTGGCGGGCCTCACGGCCGGAAAGCCGGTGCAGGTTGCTGCGAAGCCGACATCCGCTCCCGACAGGCCGGTTCCGCCGAAGCCCGTGGCCTCCGCCTCCCGCCGTCCGGTGACGCCGAAGCCGGCGATGCAGCCGGACCAGAGCCATACCGCTGCGATCATCCCGCCGGCGCCTATCGGCAAGCCGATCGCGAACGAGGTTTCAAAACCGCCCGAAACGCCGAAAACGGATGAACGGCTCGCCGGCGCCTACCAGGCGAAATTCTTTCTCTGCGGTTCGGCCAAGCAGGACGATTGCGTCGTCGCCGCCGACCGTTTCGTCTTCCACGGCCAGAAAATCCGCCTCGTCGGCATCGAGGTGCCGAATATCAAGAAACCTGCCTGCGAGGAGGAGCGGATCAAGGCGAGCGATGCGGAACTGCGCGTGCGAGCCTTCCTCGATTCCGGGCCGTTCGAACTCACTACCTGGCAGGGCAACGACGCGGAAATCGACGGCCACAAGCTCAGGCAGGTGACGCGGAACGGCATCTCGCTGTCGGATGTTCTCGTTCGCGAAGGTCTTGCGCGCAAACCGGGAGCGAAAGGCGGCTGGTGCTAAGCCGCTCACCCAGCGCCGAAGTCAGAACGGCACGTTCGCGAGAATGTTGCGGTCGATCGTCTGGATGTCCCGCTTGCCGCAGAGCGCCATGGTGATGTCGAGCTCGTTGCGGATGATTTCCAAAGCCGTCGTGACACCATCCTTGCCCATCGCGCCGAGGCCATAGAGGAAGGGCCGGCCGATATGGGTGCCGCGGGCGCCGAGCGCCACCGCCTTCAAGACGTCCTGGCCGGAGCGGATGCCGCCGTCCAGATGCACCTCGATCCGGTCGCCGACGGCTTCGACGATCTTCGGCAGCATGCTGATCGAGGAGGGCGCGCCGTCGAGCTGACGTCCGCCGTGGTTGGAGACGATGATCGCGTCGGCGCCGGTATCGGCTGCGGCGCGCGCATCCTCCTCATCCAGAATGCCCTTGATGATCATCTTGCCGCCCCAGAGGTCCTTGATCCAGCGGATGTCGTCCCAGGAAAGCCTCGGGTCGAACTGCTCGGCCGTCCAGGCGCCGAGCGAGGAAAGGTCGGAGACGTTGCTCGCATGGCCGACGATATTGCCGAAGCCGCGGCGCCTGGTGCCGAGCATTTCCAGGCACCAGCGGGGCCGGCTGACGAGCTGCATGGCGCTGTTCAGCGTCCATTTCGGCGGCGCCGACAGGCCGTTGCGGATGTCCTTGTGGCGCTGGCCGAGGATCTGCAGGTCGGCGGTGACGACGAGGGCCGAGCATTTCGCCGCCTTGGCGCGGCCGATCAGCCGCTCGATGAAGCCGCGGTCCTTCATCACGTAGAGCTGGAACCAGAAGGGCTTGGTCGTCACCGAGGCGACGTCCTCGATCGAGCAGATGCTCATGGTCGAGAGCGTGAAGGGAACGCCGAATTCCTCGGCGGCCTTTGCCGCGAGCATCTCGCCGTCGGCATGCTGCATGCCGGTCATGCCGGTCGGCGCGAGCGCCACGGGCATGGCGGTCTTCTCGCCGATCATCGTGGTTTCCAGCGAGCGGTTGGTCATGTCGACCAGCACGCGCTGCCGCAGCTTGATCCTGGAAAAGTCTTCCTCGTTCGCGCGGTAGGTTCCTTCGGTCCAGGCGCCGCTGTCGGCATAGTCGAAGAACATTTTCGGCACACGACGCCGTGCAAGGGTCTTCAGGTCGGCAATGGTCAGCGGCTTGGACATCGTATCGTTTTCCTCCGGAATGTTGTCGGAGAACTACCACATCCAAGGCATATCGCCAGCGGATTCATCCGCTTAAGCCGGTGTTTTTGGAAGGCGGGTTCGGGCGTCGGGGCTGCCCCTAACGGGCGATGCGACAAGCAGCAGGATGAGCCCAACTCGTCGCGGGAGTGGGGGTTCCATCACATCGGTTTCGAGACGGGGCTCGGTCAGCGCAGGTGGCTTCATCGACTCGCCTTGAAAGGTATGTTATTTAGCGCTCAAATCAGTACCGGAAACCGTTCAAAATTCAGTCTCATGGAAGCGCGCTATGCAACGCATCGAAGCTGAGGTCGCCGTCAGCGTCTCCGATCTGAAGAAGAACCCGACAGGCATCGTCGAAAGTGCTACGGGCGCGCCCGTTGCCATTCTCAATCACAATCGGGTCATGGCCTATATGGTGCCTGCCAGCACTTACGAAGCGATGATCGATGCCCTCGACGACCAGACGCTCGTCGAGATCGCCAAGACACGGGCAGGAGAAAAGGGCGTGCCGGTCAATCTCGATGACCTATAGGCTGGAATTCCTGCCATCCGCACGCAAGGAATGGGATAAGCTCGGCGCGACGCTCAGGGAGCAATTCAAGAAGAAGCTGGCGGAGAGGCTGTCGCGTCCGCGCGTGCAGGCGGACGCGCTCCAAGGGATGCCCGATCATTATAAAATCAAGCTTCGCTCGGCCGGATATCGGCTGGTCTATCGCGTGGAGGACGAGAGGATCACGGTTGTCGTCGTCGCCGTCGGCAAGCGTGAGCGTTCCGAGATCTACAAGGTTGCGAAGAAACGTTGAAGTGGCCAGCAGCGCAAGCTTGTCGGGGGATCAGGCTGCATCCTTCTGCGAACGAACGGGTTGAATCAGCACCTCCGCCGGAATGCCCAGCTCGCTGTGCAGCCGACGGATCATCTCAAGCGAGAGGGGACGCTTGCGGTTGAGGATTTCCGCAACCCGGCCACGGCTGCCGAGTATCGGCTCCATGTCCTTGCGCGACAGGCCCTGCTGCTCCATGCGGAAGAGGATCGCGTCGATCGGATCGGGCAAGTCGACCGGATAATTGGCGCTCTCATAGGCTTCGATCAACGTCGCCAGCACATCCAGCCGATCTCCTTCCGGGGTTCCGCTCTCGGCGTCCCAGAGAGTTCCGAGGAGCGCCATGGCTTCCTCGTAATCTGCTTCTGTGCGAATAGGTTTCAACTCAATCATGGTCCACCGTTGCGGCGTCGATGTTATCGTAATCGCGGTGCGTGCCGATCCATTTGATCCAGACGATCGATCGCTTGAAATCCACTGCCGTGATCAGCCGATAATCGTTCCCCTTGATGTTGAACACGACACGCTCTGCGTTGACGATGCTCGCATGCGCATAGCGTCGCTTGATGTCAGCGGAAGATCTCCATTCAGCCTTGCTGACTTCATGAAACCACGAGTCAAGCGCCGCTTTCAGAGCAGGTCCGCCTTTCCGGCCATTAGGGCTTTCGGCGAAAAGTTTCAATGTCCGCCGGGCTATTATTCTCATGGAAGGCTATCATGCTCCCGAATCGGGTGCAAGCAATCGGTCTTTCATCGCTTCCCCCGCCACATAAGTCTCCACCACGGCGCGGTCGTCGCCCATGGTCTGCAGCAGGAAGAGCTCTTCGGCCAAGGTCTTCACGGTTTCCATGCGCAGCTTCATCGCCGGCGTTGCGGCGGCGTTCAGCACCACGACGTCGGCGTCGGTGCCGGGCTCCAGCGTGCCGATACTGCCTGTCATGGAGAGCGCCTCGGCATTGCCGCGGGTCATCAGGTAAAAACTTTCGAGCGGGTTCAGCCGCTCGCCCAAAAGCTGCTGGATCTTGTAGGCCTCGTCCATCGTCTTCAGCATCGAATAGGCGGAGCCGCCGCCGATATCGGTCGCCACCGCGACGCGCACCGGCTTTTCCCGCCGCATCAGCGCCTTCATCGGAAAGAGACCGGAGCCCAGGAAGAGATTGGAGGTCGGGCAGTGGACGGCGACGGCGCCGGCTTCCGAGAGTGTGTCCGCCTCACGCTCGGAGAGATGGATCGCGTGGCCGAGCAGCGTCTTCGGCCCCAGCAGTCCGTAATGGGCGTATATGTCCGTGTAGTCCTTCGCCTGCGGATAGAGTTCCAGCGTGTAGCGGATCTCCTCGTGGTTCTCGGAAAGATGCGTCTGGATGAAGAGGTCCGGAAACTCCTCCGCCAGCGCCTGGGCGGCCTTCATCTGCGCCGGCGTCGAGGTGATGGCGAAGCGCGGGGTGATCGCCACGTGGTTGCGCCCTTTGCCGTGCCAGTCGGCAATGACCTGGCGCGTCTCGTCATAGCCCATCTCGGGCGTATCGAGCAGGCCCTGCGGCGCGTTGCGGTCCATCATCACCTTGCCGCCGACCATGCACATGCCGCGCTTCAAGGCTTCGGCGAAGAAGGCATCGGCGGATGTCTTGTGGACGGAGCAATAGGCGACCGCCGTCGTCGTGCCGTGGCGCAGGAGCTCGTCGTAGAAATGTGTCGCGATGCGGGCCGCATGCTCGCTTTCGACGAAGCGGCATTCCTCCGGGAAGGTATAGGTGTTCAGCCATTCCAGAAGGTCGGCGGCATAGGACGCGATCACCTGCATCTGCGGAAAATGCAGGTGCATATCGATGAAGCCCGGCAGGATCAGATGCGGCCGGTGGTCGATCTCCTCGATCTCTTCCGGCGCCTCGGCCCTCACCGCCGCATAGTCGCCGGCCGCGACGATCTTGCCATCCGCCAACAGCAGCCCACCGTCGTGCTCATAGCTGTAGCTGTCCGTATCGGTCAGGCCGAGCGGCGCCCGTTTGAAGGAGAGGAGCCGTCCCCTGATCAGCTTATTGGGGATCAGTTTTTCGGTCATTCGGATATCGCGCTTTCATACCAGGCCGTGATGAGCCTGCGCTCCTCCGGCGAAATGCCGGTGACATTGCCGGGCGGCATGGCGTGGCTCAGACCCGCCTGGATATAGATTTCCCGCGCATGCGCGGCAATCTCCCGGTCGGTCTCCAGCTTTACCGATTTCGGCGTGAAAATGACGCCTTCATAGACGGGCTCGGCCGCGTGGCACATGGAACAGCGCGCCTGGATCACATCCCGCGCCGCGCCGAAATGGGCGTTGCTCGCGAATTTCTGCTGGATCGGCGTCATGGAAGTCTCCGTCTCGCCGGTCAGCACCTTCGGCACGGTCGAGAGCCAGATGATGACGATGAAGAGGATGACGGTCGCGAGCCACGTCCAGGTGGGCCGGCCCTTCCGCGCATGCGTCGTGTTGAACCAGTGCCTGATCGTCACGCCCATCAGGAAGACGAGGGCTGCGATCACCCAGTTGAAATAGGTCGCGAAGGCCAGCGGATAGTGGTTGGACAGCATGAAGAAGATCACGGGCAGCGTCAGGTAGTTGTTGTGCAGCGAGCGCTGCTTGGCGATGACGCCGTATTTCGGGTCCGGCGTGCGGCCGGCGATCAGGTCCGCCACCACCACCTTCTGGTTGGGGATGATGATGAAGAAGACATTGGCCGACATGATCGTCGCGGTAAACGCGCCGAGATGCAGGAAGGCGGCGCGGCCGGAAAAGACCTGCGTGTAGCCCCAAGCCATGGCGACCAGCACGATGTAGAGCACGATCATCAGGCCCCAGGTGTTCCTGCCGATCGGCGACTTGCAGAGCTGGTCGTAGATCACCCAGCCGAGCGCCAGCGACGCGACCGAAATGCCGATCGCCTGCCAGGGAGTGAGGTCCAGCACGGTCCGGTCGATCAGGAAGAGGTCCGCGCCGCCGTAATAGACGATGCAGAGCATCAGGAAACCGGAAATCCAGGTGAAATAGCTCTCGTATTTGAACCAGGTGAGGTGCTCGGGCATCTCGGCCGGCGCCACCAGGTATTTCTGGACATGGTAGAAGCCGCCGCCGTGCACCTGCCATTCCTCGCCATGGACGCCAGGCGGCAGATGCGGACGCTTCACGAGCCCGAGATCGAGCGCGATGAAATAGAAGGACGAGCCGATCCAGGCGATCCCGGTGATGACATGGAACCAGCGGGCGGCGAGACTCAGCCATTCCCAGGCGACGGCATATTCATACATTCAATCTTCCCCTTTTTGCCCCCCGACTCGTCACTCTGCGAAAAAAAATCACAAGAGGAAAGGGATTATCGCTGGGTACATTTTTGTTCCCCTGACGGAACCGATCATGAAGCCTTCGAGTTCACCTGCGCGTGATCCTCCAACTTCACCAATGTAGAATGTTCTTACTTGTGCATTGCAATAATTGGGGTTAGCCGGCTAAGGCGACTCACGTATGATGACAGATGCAAGTCAAACCGGTGAAATCCGGGTATTGCGTGAAAGCTCGCCGGGGGTGGCATCATCAACGGAGACTAAGCTCATGCGTGGTATTCTGACAGGTGTGGTGATTGCGTTTGCGTCTTGCATGAATATCGGTCCGGCGGCGGCCCATGAGGCCCATAGCCCGACCGGCGTCACATGGAAATACGATGGTTTCTGCTGCAACGGCGACAACCATTCCGGCGACTGCCAGATGATCTCGACGAAAAACGTCAAGGTCACCAAGGGCGGCTACGAAATTTCCCTCGGTCCAGGCGATCACAGGCTGATCACCCGCCCGCACCATTTCACCTTGCCGCAAAGCCAGGCGCGCCGCAGCCAGGACGAGGAATATCACCTCTGCCTTTATCCGACCGAAGATACGCTCCGCTGCTTCTACGCGCCGGACATGAGCTATTGAAAACGGTGATCGGAAACCGGTAGGCGGTTTTCCGTCCGGAAGTGCGGCGGACAGAAAACTGGCTGACTAGTTCGGTATGGTCTTGAGCAGGAAATCGCGGAAGGCCCGGATCTTCCTGGAATTCCTGCGGGCTTCGGGGTAAACGAGCCAATAATCGGTGCCGTCGTCGCTCAATAGGTCGAACGGCTGGATCAATCGCCCGAGCGCCACATCGTCGGCATAGAATTCGGGCCTCAGAATGGCGACGCCCTGGCCGGCAATGGCCGCCGCCGCCTCGAAAGCCTGAACGCCGAATTTGCTGCTCGGACGCCCGCCGAGGTCCACGTCCGGCATGCCCGCTGCCGTAAACCAGATGCGCCACCACGGATCGCCGGGATCGATGATCCGGAGCTTCAGAATATCTTCAGGCGTTTTCACGCCGCCGACCGTCGCCGCAAGGTCAGGGCTCAGCATCGGCGTGAAATGGCTCTTCATCAGGAAATGGGCGCGCAGCCCCGGCCATTCCCCCTTGCCGGTGCGGATCGCCACGTCGGCTTCGGTTCGTGAAAAGTCGATGACCTCCTGCGAGGTCTCAAGCCTCACCGCGATCCCCGGATTCTCCAGTTGGAACGTTCCGAGATAACGCGCCAGCCAGCGGGAGGCGAAGGTCGCCGTCGAATGGATGATCAGCGTGCCTTCCGACGTGTCGCTGAGATTGGTGACCGCCTCGGTGATGATCGAAAAGGCCTCGGTGATCTTCGGCGCCAGGCGCTCGCCCGCGTCGGTGAGCGAAACCTGCCGTGGCCGGCGCAGGAAGAGCTGTTCGCCGATCGTGTCCTCAAGCAGTTTGATCTGATAGCTCACCGCCGTCTGGGTCAGCCCCAGTTCCTCTCCCGCCCTGGTGAAACTCATCTGCCTGGCGGCGGATTCGAACACGCGCAGCGCATTCAGCGGGAATTGCCTCGACATCTTCATAGATAAGCTCTCTTGATCCATGGTGGCGGTAATTCGATTGGATTACAGCCATTTGAAGGCGCAAATTACCCCTACATCGATCAAATGAAAACGGGGTATCCCGAGGAGACAGGAGATGTTTTCGACTCTCAACCTCACCTTCGAACGGCTTCTGCCGGGGTTCGCTTTTGCGGACATGATCCGCCGCCGGCTGGCGGTGCGCCGGAATGGTCTCGATCTCGAGGAAATGCCGGAATCCTGGCAGCGCGACATCGGCCTGATGGACGGCCGCGACCGGCGCGGGTCATCCGACGAGGGCGCCTTCCGCGCCGCCCGGCTCATCTATTCGCAGCGGAATCTTTAAGCGCCACCGTGGGCGCCTTACGCGGCGGGTGGCGTCTCGACCGCCTTCATCGCCGGATCCTGGGCGAGAGCCGACTGGAGCCAGACGTGGAACGCCTTGATCTTCGGCGCGTTGCGGCGCGCCGGCTGATAGACGAGCCAATAGATCTTGCCGTCGCCCACGCAGAGATCGAACGGCTGGACGAGCCGTTCCGTCGCCAACTCATCGCCGAAGAAAAACGGACTGAGCATGGCGACACCGTGACCCGCGATCGCGGCCTTCGCCTCCAGGTCGAGCGCGCCGAGGGCGTTGAGGGTGGTGCGCCTGATCGGCGCGGGATCGATCCCCGCCGCTTCGAACCACTCCCGCCACCATCCTCTGGTATCGGAAATCCAGGGCAGCCTCAAAAGGTCCGCCGGTTCCCGGATGCCGCCGGCGCTTTCCGCCAGCCGGGGCGCCAGCATCGGGGAGTATTCGAGCCGCAGGATGGGATGGCAGATCATGCCGTCCAGGGGCTCGGAGGCTATATGAATGGCGACGTCCGGCGCCGTGCGCTGCTGGTCGGTGGCATCCATCTGGCGCAGGAGGCGGACCGCGATCTGCGGATGTTGCGCCTGGAAGGCGACCAGTCGCGGCGAGAGCCAATGGGAGGCGAAGGTCGGCGGCGAATGGATCTCAAGGGTTTCGTCGGCGATGCTGCGGGCCGATTGCACCGCGTCGCCGAGCAGCGTGAACGCCTCCGTCACCTTGGGCAGCAGGCGCCGGCCGGTTTCGGTCAGTTGCAGCGCCCGCGGTTTGCGCAGGAAAACCGTGTCGCCAAGATGATCCTCCAGAAGCTTGATCTGATAGCTCACCGCCGTCTGGGTCATGCCGAGCTCTTCCGCCGCGCGGGTGAAATTTTCCAGGCGGGCGACCGCCTCGAAGACCCGAAGCGCATGGAGCGGAAACCGGCGCGATAATTTCATCGATAAGCTCTCTTGATCGTGACCGATTGTATTTGAATTGGAATTTCCCGGCAATCGGCTGCATTCATCACCGCATCCATTCAACCTTCCTGTCGATGTGGAGCGATCATGCTGTCCGCAAACGCCTTTCCCATGCCGTTGAAGTCGGCGCGTCCTGGCCTCTTCCGGCGCGGGCTTCTCCGGTTTTTCCGCCGTCTCCTCCGGCCCGCGCGGCCGCGGGTCCCGATGCTGCCGGACGATCTGCGCGGTGATGTCGGGCTTCCGGAAGCTGCGCCGGAAAGCCGCGTCGAAGCGTTCTGGAAGGTAAGGCGCCGATCAGGCGCTCGGGACCTGCCGCTTTGACCGCTGTTCCTGCCGCACGGCATAGGTGGCAAGCAATTCGGCGGCGACAAGTGCTGCGATCACCGCCGGGCGCTTGTCCTTCACCGCGCCGCCGCCGATCGGCAGGACGAGCCGCGAGAGCATCGTGTCGTCGCCGCCTTCGCGTTTCAGCCAGCGGGCAAAGGTGGCGCGCTTGGTGGCCGAGCCGATCATGCCGACATAGGCGAGGTCCGCCCGCGCCAGCGCCCGGCCTGCGATCATGAAATCCAGCGCATGGTCGTGGGTGAGGATGATCGCCGCGCCGTTCGCGGGAATCTTTTCCACGAAGGATTCCGGCATGGCGGTGAGGTGCCTTTCCGCGTCCGCGGGAAGGTCTTCCAGCGCCTCGGCGCGCGTCTCGATCAGGGTGACCGCGAAGGGCAGGGGGGCGAGCGCCCTTGAGAGCGCCCGGCCCACATGGCCGGCGCCGAAAAGATAGATGGCAGGCCGGTCTTCCTCTTCGCTCCTCAGCCGACTTTCCAGCGTCTCCGCCAGCGCCGACGTCATGAGCTGGAAATTCAGCAGCGTGCGTCCGCCGCAGCACTGGCCGATCTCCGGCCCGAGCGGAATGTCCATCACGCTCTCGCCGCCGCCCGCGAGCATGGCGCGGGCATTGTCGATCGCCATATATTCGAACTGCCCGCCGCCGATCGTGCCCCAGATGGCGTTTTCCGTCACCAGCATGAAGGCTCCCGCCTCGCGCGGGGTGGAGCCCTTGGCTTGCGTGATCTCGACGAGGATCGAGCGGGGGTGGGCGGCGAGGAAGGTGGGGAGGGGAAGGTCAGGCATGGCGGCTCGTCCCTCCCAAGCAAGTCCCCCTCTGGCCTGCCGGCCATCTCCCCCACAAGGGGGGAGAAAATATGCCGCACCGTTCTTCCCTTCCGATAACGGAAAAGCCTCGGCAGCTTTCCATGTTGTTTTTAGAAGCGGGGCATTGCCTCTTGGTCTCTCCCCCCTTGTGGGGGAGATGGCCGGCAGGCCAGAGGGGGTGTTTTTTCCAAACACCTGCATATGCGGCAACCGCGGCCATCATAACGCCTTCAGCCGCTCCACAGCCATCAGAACGCGCTCCGGCGTCGCCGGGGCGTCGAGCCGCGGGCAGACCTTGTAGTCGGCCACGCTCGCCACGGCCATGGAGATGGCCTCGAACACCGAGATCGCCAGCATGAAGGGCGGTTCGCCGACCGCCTTGGAGCGGCCGATCGTCGGTTCGGCATTCTCCGACCATTCCGCGAGCCTGACGTTGAAGACCTTCGGCCGGTCGGAGGCGAGCGGGATCTTGTAGGTGGACGGCGCATGGGTTCTGAGCCGCCCCCGGTCGTCCCACCAGAGCTCCTCCGTCGTCAGCCAGCCCATGCCCTGCACGAAGCCGCCTTCCACCTGGCCGATGTCGATCGCCGGATTGAGCGACTTGCCGACGTCGTGGAGGATGTCGGTGCGCTCCACCAGGTATTCTCCGGTCAGCGTGTCGATCGCCACTTCCGAAACTGCGGCGCCGTACGCGAAATAATAGAAGGGCCGCCCGCGCCCGGCCTTGCGGTCCCAATGGATCTTCGGCGTCTTGTAGAAGCCGGTGGCCGAAAGCTGCACGCGATCGTAATAGGCGGCCCTGACGAGCGTGTCGAAGGGAACGATCTCGCTGCCGATCCGCACCCGGTTCGGCAGGAACTCTACCTTTTCGCGCGCCACCTTCCATTGCCGCACGGCGAACTCGATCAGCCGCTCCTTGATCTGGCGGGCCGCGTCATAGGCCGCCATGCCGTTGAGGTCGGAGCCGGAGGAGGCTGCGGTGGCCGACGTGTTCGGCACCTTGCCGGTGGTCGTCGCGGTGATCTTCACCCGGTCGATATCCACCTGGAACGTATCGGCCACGACCTGCGCCACCTTGGTGTAGAGGCCCTGGCCCATTTCGGTGCCGCCATGGTTCAGGTGGATCGAGCCGTCCTGATAGATATGCACCAGCGCGCCTGCCTGGTTATAGGCGGTCATGGTGAAGGAAATGCCGAATTTCACCGGCGTCAGCGCGATGCCCTTGCGGATCACGGGACTATCGGCATTGAAATCGATGATCGCCTGTCGCCGGGCCTGATAGTCGGACGAAGTCTCCAGCTCCTCGACAAGGCGGGCGACGATATTGTCCTCGACCTCCTGGTGATAGGGCGTCACCGTCCGCCCGGAGCCCCGCTGACCGTAGAAATTCAGCTTGCGGATATCGAGCGGGTCCTTCCCGACCGCATAGGCGATCTCCTCGATGATCCGTTCGCCGCCGAGCATGCCTTGCGGCCCGCCGAAACCGCGGAATGCGGTGTTGGAGACGGTGTGCGTCTTGAGCGGCTGCGAGGTGAGGCGCACATGCGGATAATAATAGCTGGAATCCGCATGGAAGAGGGCGCGGTCGGTGACCGGGCCGGAAAGGTCGGCGGAAAAGCCGCAGCGCGCCGCATAGGTGGCGTCGACCGCATGGATCAGGCCGTCCTCGTCGAAGGCGACGTCGTAATCGACGCGGAAGTCGTGCCGCTTGCCGGTGGCGACCATGTCCTCGTCGCGGTCCGGGCGGAATTTCACGGCGCGCTTCAGCTTCCTGGCGGCGACCGCCGCAAGGGCTGCGAACTGGTTGCCCTGCGTCTCCTTGCCGCCGAAACCGCCGCCCATGCGCCGTGTCATCACCGTCACCGCATTGTTGGCGATGCCGAGCACATGCGCCACCATGTGCTGCACCTCGCTCGGGTGCTGGGTGGAGGACCAGACGGTCACCTCGTCGTCCTCGCCGGGGATCGCCATGGCGACATGGCTTTCGAGATAGAAATGCTCCTGGCCGCCGATATACATGTGGCCCTGGATCCTGAGCGGCGCCTTGTCGATCTCCGTTTCCGGCTCGCCGCGCTTCAGCGTCATCGGCTCGACGACGAAGGGGGCGCCGTTCTCGCGCGCGCCGTCGATATCGGTCCAGTGAGGCAGGTCGCGGTATTCGATATGCGCGAGCTTCGCCGCCCGGCGGGCTTGATCGCGGGTCTCGGCGATCACGGCGAAGATCGGCTGGCCGTGAAACTGCACTTCGGTGGTCGCAAGCAGCGGCTCGTCGTGCTGGCCGGTCGAGGCGACGTCGTTGAAGCCCGGAATGTCGTCCGCCGTGATGACGGCGACCACGCCGGGCGCGGCCTTCACTGCGGAAAGGTCGATCGAGACGATTTCCGCATGCGCCCGGTCGGAGAGGCCGAGACCGCCGTGGAGCGTGCCGGCGGGCTCGGGAATGTCATCGATATATTCGGCCTGTCCGGTGACGTGCTTATGCGCCGAATCATGTTTCAGAGAGACATGCATCCGGCCGTCGATGACGTGCTTCGTTTCGAAGGTCGACTTGTCCATCAGAGGAGACCTCCTGCGTTGCGGGTCAAAACCCCTCCCCAACCCCTCCCCACAAGGGGGAGGGGCTTAACCGCCATGCTCACCCGCAGCTTTTGCAGGAAGGTCGTGCAACGGGTTTTCTCCCCCCTTGTGGGGGAGATGGCCGGCAGGCCAGAGGGGGACTTTTTTGATATCCTAGCCATCACGCCTCCTCCAGTTCGAAGCGGCGCAGCTCCTGGCTCTGGCCGGCGGTTTCCAGGAAGAAGCGGGTCAGGAGGTTCTTGGCCGTCAGGCTGCGGTATTCGGCACTCGCCCGCCAGTCGGTGAGCGGCGCGTAATCCTCGTCGAAGAGGTCGCGGACTGCAGAAACGACGCCCCAGCTCCAGGGGTGGCCGAAAAGTGCCTCTTCCACATGCTTCGCGCGTTTCGGCGTCGCCGCCATGCCGCCGAAGGCGATGCGGATCTTCGCCACCTTGCCGTCGCCGTCGAGCGTCAGATGGAAAGCGCCGCAAAGCGCCGAAATATCCTCGTCGTGGCGCTTCGAGATCTTGTAGACGGCGAAATGGCTCCCTTCGACCGGGCGCGGCACGAAGACCTTCTCGACGAATTCGATCGGCAGCCGGTCCTGCTTGCCATAGGCGATGAAGTAATCCTCGAGCGGGATGGTGCGGCGGCCGGCATGGGTGCGCAGCGTCAGTTCCGCGCCCAGCGCGATCAGCGGCGGCGGCGTGTCGCCGATCGGCGAGCCGTTGGCGATATTGCCGCCGATCGTGCCCATGTTGCGCACCTGCTGGCCGCCGATCCGGTCGATCAGCCGGCCGAACGGCGGGATTTCGTCCGACAGGACATCGAAGGCCTGCGTGTAGCTTACCCCGGCGCCGATCGTGATGCCCGTCTCGTCCGCGGTGACGGACTGCAGTTCGGTCAGGTGGTTGATGAAGATCACCGGGTCGAGCTGCCGCATCTGCTTGGTGACCCAGAGACCGACATCCGTGGCGCCGGCGACGATCGTCGCTTCGGGCTCTTCTGCCAGAATGTCGGCAAAGGCTGCGGCGGAGGCGGGCACGATCGAGCGCGCGCCGTCCTTCTCCACCACGATCGTGTCGACCTCCGCATGGATCGACCAGAGCTTCGCCATGATCTGGATGCGGTCGCGCTCCAGCGGATCGAAGAGCGAGCTCGGCCGGTTTCGGGAAACCTGCTCGGCTGCCTTCACGATCGGCTCGTAGCCGGTGCAGCGACAGAGATTGCCCTGCAGCGCGCTCTCGATATCGGCCCGCGTCGGTTCGCCGTTCGAAAGCCACAAGCCGTAGAGCGACATGACGAAACCGGGCGTGCAGAAGCCGCATTGCGAGCCGTGGCAATCGACCATCGCCTGCTGCACCGGATGCAGCTCGCCGTCGCGCCCGGCAAGATGTTCGACCGTCACCACATGGGTGCCGTGCAGGGAACCCAGGAAACGGATGCAGGCGTTGACGCTTTCGTAGCGCAGGCCCTGTTCCGTCAGCCGCCCGACCAGCACGGTGCAGGCGCCGCAATCGCCTTCCGCACAGCCCTCCTTGGTTCCTGTCAGCCGCCGCCTCAGGCGCAGATAGTCGAGAAGGGTTTCCGTCGGCCCGAAATTTCCAAGGGTGACCTCTTCTCCGTTCAGGATGAAGCGGATGGCTTCGCTCATTTGTCTCCTTCGTCCGCCGTTTCCGGCTTCTGTTCATTCACTTTGCGGCCGCCGGGCGTATCCTCACTGGGCCGTCCAGCCGCCGTCGATCGAGATATGCGTGCCGGTGATGCTTCTCGCCGCATCGCTCGCCAGATAGATGGCGGCGGCCGCCACCTCCTCGATCGAGACGAATTCCTTCGTCGCCTGGAGCCTCAGCATCACCTCGCTCTTGACCTCGGCCTCCGAGATGCCGCGCTCGCGGGCGGTATCGGGGATCTGCTTCTCGACCAGCGGGGTCAGCACGTAACCCGGGCATATGGCATTCACGGTAATCTCGAATTCGGCAAGTTCCAAGGCTGCCGTCTTCGTCAGGCCTAAAATACCATGTTTTGCGGCGACATAGGCGGATTTGAAGGGTGAGGCTGCGAGCGCATGGGCCGACGCCACGTTGATGATTCGGCCCCCTGGGCGCCTCGGGCCGGTCTTCTTCATCAAGGGGATCGCGTGGCGCATCGTATGGAAGGCGGAGGAGAGCAGGATGGCGATGAGCTGGTCCCACTTTTCCGGCGGGAATTCCTCGATCTTCGCCACGTGCTGGATGCCGGCATTGTTGACGAGCACGTCGACCGTACCGAAATTCCTCGCCGCCGTCGCGATCAGGTCCTCGATCTCGGCGGGTTTCGTCATGTCGGCGCCATGATAGAGCACCGTGCCGGAGCTCAAGCCGTCGAGCTCCCTGCGGGTCGCCTCGATCGCATCCGCCGGTCCGAAACCGTTGATGACGACATTGGCGCCTTCGGTCGCAAACGCCCTCGCGATGCCGAGGCCGATGCCGCTCGTTGAGCCGGTGACGACGACGGTTCTGCTCATCCGCTTATCTCCCTGAAATGCCGCGCTCTTATGCGCCGCAACGTATCCCGCAGGTTATGCGCAAATCAGGGAAGGTGGCAATCGGGACGAACGATCTGTCTTCACTCCCGCCAATGTTCGGCAACCCAAGGGGTCGGGCGGATGTAGTGGCGCAGATAGGTGAGCGGCGATTTGTTGTCCCGCCGGGCCGCATCGAAAACCCCCAGGATATGTTCGAGCGGCGTTGCCGCCCGGCCCAGTTTGCCGAATTTCCCTTCCACGGCATTCTGCGGATAGAAGCCACGGGGAAAGAGGACGACCCGGGCGCTGGCAGGCAGCCTCGGCGCTAGGAAGTAGTTCAAGGGCACCGGCCAACGGCAATCCTGCCGGAAATGCAGGACCCAGCGCCGCGGGAAGAACTTGATGCCGCCCGGCGCGTTGCGCGTCACGAATCGCTGTTCGAAGGAATACTTGTCGGCCACGCCCTGCGGATCGGCGCGAAACTTTTCCTGCAGGGACACGAGCTTGCCGACAGGAAAGCGGAACACGGAGGTCTGTCCAAGCCGTTCGAACGGCGTCGTCTGGTTGCGCGCCATCACGACGTCGTTCGCATCGCCGACCTCGAAGAAATCGTCAAGAGACCCGGTGACGACCAGGTCGAGGTCGAGGAACAGGACCGGACCCTGAAGACTGCCGAGCTTCGGACCCCATAGCCGCGCTTTCGGCCAGATGCCCTTGGTCTTCACCGGCATGTTGGGCACATCGAGCGGCGGCAGGTCCTCGCACAGGATCTCCGGGTTCAGGTCGGCCCTGCTGTCGGTGAAGCAGGTGAAGGTAAAGGGGGGCGTGATGTTGCGCTTCACCATCGCATAGAGGCGGTTGATGAAGGGCGGGCCGTATCTCGTGCCCCAGTTGATGCAAATTACCTGTTTCACGCCGCCGCTTGCGGCCAAAACGTCTGCCATGACTTCCGTTCCTGGTTGGCCTCCGTGGCGCCGGACATGCAATCTCCGACGTCAAGAGCTGTCAGCGGCTTTGATCATCATTGTCGCGGGAGGACAACCGCTCTTTGCAAGATCATTGGAGAGAGAAAGTCAAGTGACCTCTTAACCGTACCGATCCTGCCGGATATTGCCGTTCCGACCATTTTCGTTTGACAGGCTTTCCCGGCTTCTGTTCAAAACGTGGCCCGAAGTGCATCGCATGAGCGAGGGAGGAGCGGCATGGCGGGTTATGTTCTGGCGATCGATCAGGGGACGACCTCGACGCGGGCGATCGTTTTCGACGGCGAAATGAAGATCGCCGGCATCGGCCAGAAGGAGTTCACCCAGATCTTTCCGAAACCCGGCTGGGTGGAGCACGATCCGGAAGAAATCTGGGAAAGCGTGCTGTGGACCGTCCGCCAGGCGCTCAAGGAAGCGCGCATCGAAGCGTCCGGCCTCGCCGCGATCGGCATCACCAACCAGCGCGAGACGGTCGTCGTCTGGGAGCGTGAAACGGGCAAGCCGATCCACAACGCCATCGTCTGGCAGGACCGGCGCACGGCTGCCTATTGCGACAAGCTGAAGCGGCAGGGGCTCGAAAAGCTCTTCAACCGCCGGACCGGCCTGCTGCTCGACCCCTATTTCTCCGGCACGAAGCTTTCCTGGATGCTCGCCAACGTCAAAGGCGCGCGGGCGAGGGCGGCCAGGGGCGAGCTCTGCTTCGGGACGATCGACACTTTCCTCATCTGGCGGCTCACCGGGGGCAAGAGCTTCGTCACCGACGCGACCAATGCGTCCCGCACGCTGATCTACAACATCGCCGACAACCGCTGGGACGAGGACCTGCTCGAGACCTTGCGCATTCCCGCCGCCATGCTGCCGGAGGTCAAGGACTGCGCCGACGATTTCGGCACCACCGATGAAAGCCTGTTCGGCGCGGCGATCCCGATCCTCGGCGTTGCCGGCGACCAGCAGGCGGCGACCATCGGCCAGGCCTGTTTCGAGCCGGGCATGCTGAAATCCACCTACGGCACCGGCTGCTTCGCCGTCCTCAATACCGGCAAGGACATGTGCCGCTCGAAGAACCGGCTGCTGACCACGATCGCCTACCGGCTGAACGGCGAGACGACCTATGCGCTGGAGGGATCGATCTTCATCGCCGGCGCCGCGGTGCAGTGGTTGCGCGACGGGCTCGGCATCATCGAGAGAGCGTCCCGGACCGGCGAATTGGCCGAGGAGGCGGATCCCCAGCAGGAAGTCTATCTCGTGCCCGCCTTCACCGGGCTCGGCGCGCCCCATTGGGACGCGGAGGCGCGGGGCGCGATGTTCGGCCTTACCCGCGCCACAGGCCCTGCGGAGTTCGCCCGCGCGGCGCTGGAAGCGGTCTGCTACCAGACCCGCGATCTGCTCGACGCCATGCGGAAGGACTGGAGGAATTCCAACGGCGAGACGGTACTGCGCGTCGATGGCGGCATGGTCGCCTCCGACTGGACGATGCAGCGGCTTTCGGACCTGCTCGACGCGCCCGTCGACCGGCCGACGATCCTGGAGACCACGGCGCTCGGGGCTGCCTGGCTGGCGGGCTCGAAGGCCGGCGTCTGGCCCGACCGGAAGGCTTTCGCCAGGAGCTGGGCGCGTCAGCGCCGATTCGAGCCGAAGATGGACGAAAAGACCCGCGCGGCGAAAATCCGCGGCTGGAAGGATGCCGTGAAAAGGACGCTGACCAACGGCTGATCCTTTATTTCCGGTTAACCATCAGCCAAGAATTTGAATTAAATCCAAAAGCGCCATGTTCGCACCACCTTCCTTGCCTTATCTTTCCCCGCGACCCGGAGAGGGGTGATCATGTTGAGAATTCCGCATATCCTGGCCTTCCTGCTGCTTTTGAATTCCTTCGTCCTGATCAGCCGGACGGCGGAAGCGGGTTACGCGCATTTCGTCTACGATGCCAGGAGCGGGCGGGTCCTGGCTTCGGAAAACGCCGATACGCTCAACCATCCCGCATCGCTCACCAAGATGATGACGCTCTACATGACCTTCGAGGCGCTGCGCGACGGACGGCTCGGATGGGACCAGGAAATCGTCATGACGCCGAACGCGGCGCGCAAGGTTCCCTTCAAGCTCGGCGTGCCGGCGGGGCAGACGATCACCGTGCGGGAGGCGGTGTATGCCATGGCGGTGCGCTCGGCCAACGACGCGGCGGCGGCGATGGCGGACCATCTCGGCGGTTCGGAGGAGCGCTTCGGCGCGATGATGACGAAGAGGGCGAAGGCGCTCGGCCTGCGCAGGACGGTGTTCCGCAACGCCTCCGGCCTGCCCGAGAAGGCGCAGGTGACGACGGCGCGCGACATGGGCATGCTGGCGCTGGCGCTCATCCGCGATTTTCCCAGGGAGTATCAGCTGTTTTCGCTGCGCTCCTTCGAGTTCCGCGGCAGGAGGATATCCGGCCACAACAACCTGATGTACCGCTATCCGGGCATGGACGGCATCAAGACCGGCTATATCAACGCGTCCGGCTACAACATCGCCAGCGCCGTCGATGTCAACGGAAGGCGGGTGATCGGCGTCGTCCTCGGCGGCAAGACCGCACGCAAGCGCGACGACCGGATGGCGGAGCTTCTCGACCAATACGTCCCGGGAACCGGTGCGGCGCCCGGCGGCCTCATCGCCTTCGAGCAGCAGAAGCGGCCGGGCGAGGGCACGGTGCCGCTGCCGTTCACGACCCCGCGCAAGGAGATCACGCTCGCCAATCCTCCCGCCGGAACGGCGGTCGCCAGTCTCGGCCCGACGCCCCCGGAACCCGTCGGACCGCTCTGGCGCATCCAGATCGCCGCCGCCGGCAGCCGCGAGGCGGCCTCGGCCCTGCTCCAAAGGGCGCTGCCGCTGCTTTCGGAAGGTTTCGGCCCGGTCGCTCCGAGCGTCGAGAGCTACGCGGATGGTGGAAGGGAGTATTTCCGGGCGCGTTTCGTCGGCTTTGCGGACCGGGATGCGGCCACGCGCGCCTGCTCCGCCCTGCAGGCGAAGTCGATGAGCTGCTTCGTGGTGCGATAGCGCCGCGTCATTCGATCGTCTCGCCGGGATAGACGCCCCAGAGCGACCCCTGTTCGACGAAACCGCCGAGACGTCTCTCCTGCAGCGAGGCCCGGCACCAGCTTCCATCGCAATGGATGAGGTCCAGCCGGACTTCCGGCGAGAGGCGTGCGACGATGCGGGCGTTTCGCGAAGGGGCAGTGCGAAGCGGGATGGGCTGCTTCACCCACGGCCCCACCACGGCGGTGCGATTGCCCGACAGCAAGGGCGCGTACATCCATCCGGTATTGCCTTCATGGTCGCGCACCCGTCTCCAGTTTCCGTATTCCTCGGTGATTTCGAGCGGCAGCCCGCGCGCGGAATAGACCCAGGCCGTCGGGTAATCCGTGGAAGGGCCGACGCGCATATGCGCCCTGGCGGCCTTCAGCGAGACGAAGCGGGGGATCGGAAAGCCGGTTTCCCGGCCTTTCTTCCAGCCTTCGTTGAAGGCGGGCTTGGCCTGCAGGGGCTGGCCGATGGCAACGGGGAAGAGGAAGGCAAGCGCGGCAAGCGCCGAGGGGATGAGAGTTTTGGGTTTCATTGATCCGACGAGGCTGACGAGCGGCCGGGTGGTCCGGCCGGTTGGCCGGCATTGAAGTCGGCGAGGGTTGCCGGAAGGTTAATTTCCCCGGCAACCCGAAAGACCGGCAGTCACGATGGATTGATCGCGAAGCTCAGTCCTTCACCGGAGCGTTCATCGCCCAGGAAACGCCGAACGGATCGTTGAGCTGGCCGTAGCGGTCGCCCCAGAACATCACCTGCAGGTCCAGGGTGACGGTCAGCCCGGCATCAACGGCGCGCTTCCACCAGAAATCGATGTCGTCGACTGGCAGCAGCACGGTGAAGGCCTGCGGCTTTTCGAGCGGGTAGCCATAGTCCGGATAGGGATCGCTCAGCATCAGCGAGCTGCCGTTGATGTAGAGGTGGACATGCATCGTCCGCCCCTGCTCGTCGAGCGGGTAGAAGGATTCGATCGTCGCGCCGAAGGCCTTCTTGTAGAATTCGGCGGCCTTCATCGCGCCGTCAACCTGCAGATAGGCGACCAAGCCGCCGCGGACCGGCGATTGCGCCTGGTTTTCGTTCGTCTGAGCTGTCGCGTTCATGGAAATTCCCTCCTTGTTCGATCGAGGTCCGGATTGAACCTCACCAAGGACGGATGCCGGGATCGAATTCCGACAGACGCGAACAAAAATCGGATAAAGTAGAATGGTGCCGCAGCCTAGAGGTGCCATTGAACTGTTATAAATTCTATCTATCGTGGCGGTGGAAAGCGGTATTCGGGGGGCGGGTAATGGCTCGGTTGGATCGACTGCGGGAGGCGCGTCTTGTCGTGCAGCGCGCTGCCGTGGAGCGTTATCAACAACGCACCGGCGAACGCGAGGAAAACAAGCGAAAGATCGCCGAGGAAGGGCCGGGTGCGGCGGACAGTCCCGAACGCCGGATGACGTTCCGCCGGCGTCAGTCGTGCATCAACCGGCTGCGGTCCGGCGCGGCGCCCCTGCCGTTCGGCATCGAGCGCAAGATGGGGGCGACGCTGGATTTCGTAGACGTCGTGCCGAGCGACACCGCCCGCAAGGCCGGCCGGTCCGTCGCCCGGATCGCCGCCTTCGGCGGCAGCGACATCGAGCTCGAAGGGTTCGCGACGGGTTTCATCGTCGCGCCCGGCCTGCTGATGACGAACTGGCACGTGTTCCCGGCCGAGGCGGATTGCCGGAACTGCGCCGCGAACTTCCTTTACGAGAAGACGGAGCGCGGCCTGGAGCGCGGCATCGTTTTCGAGATCGATGCCGACCGCTTCTATGTCAGCGACCAGAAGCTCGATTTCGCCGTCGTCGCCGTGAAGCCGAGAGCGATCACCGGCGAGGCGCTTGCCGATCTCGGACAGAACACGCTGATCGAGGCCACCCCGAAAATCCTCAAGGGTGATCCGGTCAACATCATCCAGCATCCGGAAGGCGGGCCGAAGCAATACGCCATTTCGCAGAACCGGCTGGTCGACATCCTCGATGCGGAAGGCTTCCTCCATTACGAGACCGACACGCTGGAGGGCTCTTCCGGCTCGCCGGCCTTCAGCGAGAACTGGGAACTGGTCGCCCTGCATCATGCCTCCATTCCGCAGATGCGCAACGGCCGCGTGGTCGCCCGCGACGGCAGCTTCTGGACGAAGAACATGGGCGACGACAAGGTCCATTGGATCGCCAACGAGGGCGCCCGCGTCAGCGCCATCGTCAGGCGGCTTTCGGCCATGTCCCTGCAGGATGTCGCCAGGCAGCAGATATTGAACGGCCTCCTGGCGACCACGACCGATCCGGTCCAGGAGGCTATGGATGCAGTCGGCGGCCAGGAAACGATTGCGAACGTCGATCTCGGCGTTTCCGGGCCGGGACCGCTATCGGCGGCGCAGGGGACAGCACAGGGGATACAACAGGGGGGAAGCATCATGGCGGGCGTGCAATTCACCTTCACCGGGCCGGTGACGATCAACGTGAATGCGGGCGGCGGTCCCGTATCCGTCCTACCGCTTCCCGTCACCCCGCCCGAACTGCCGAAGGCGGAGGAGCGGTCGATCCGCTTCGATCCCGATTACGACGCCCGCGGCGGTTACGATCCGGATTTCCTCGGCGGCGGCATTTCCGTGCCGGCGCCCTCGGTTGCCG
Organism: Neorhizobium descurainiae; assembly: GCF_051400715.1. Taxonomy (NCBI): domain Bacteria; kingdom Pseudomonadati; phylum Pseudomonadota; class Alphaproteobacteria; order Hyphomicrobiales; family Rhizobiaceae; genus Neorhizobium; species Neorhizobium descurainiae. The sequence continues at coordinate 493,805 of NZ_JBLFFK010000002.1, read as the reverse complement.
AGGAGCGCCTGCACGAGATCCTGAAAGACGAGGACGGCAAGCCGCTTATCCTGAGATACCACCATTTCGAGCTGATGATGAACAAGCCGCGCCGGCTGCAGATGTGGTCGGCCGTTAATGTCGACTACGATCCCGAGTATAAGTCCGAGAGGAGCCGCGAGGACTTCGGGCGGGACCGCTGGATTCCGGATCCGCGCATTCCCGCCGCAGCGCAGATATTCGACGCGGATTTCTACAAGCCGGCCGGCAATATCGACCGCGGCCATATGGTCCGGCGCGAGGACAACGCCTGGGGCGAGACGGAGCTGGAGATCGAGTTCGCCAATTCCGACACGTTCCACTGGACGAACTGCACGCCGCAGCACGAGGCCTTCAACCAGTCCACGCCAGGACAATACAATCGGACCTACAAGCAGATAGAGGGCCTGTGGGGCGCCTTGGAAAACCATATCCAGCAGAGCCGCAAGGACGGCGACACGAAGGCATGCATCCTGGCGGGGCCGATCCTCTCCGGCGAAGACCCTTCCGCCGATTTCGGCCGCGGCACGATCCAGTATCCGATCGAGTTCTGGAAAATCGTCTGCGTCGCCGAAGGTCCGAAGGACGCCAAGCAGCTGAAAGTCTTCGGCTTCATCCTCAGCCAGAAGACCGTGGTCGACCGGTTCGGGATCGAGCGCTTCGGCCCCGGCCGCTTCCAGCGCCACCAGGTGCCGCTTACGGAGATAGCATCCAAGGCGGGCGTCGTCTTCGACAAGGAGCTTCTCGACCACGACACCATGGCGGGCCAGCAGGCCGTCGATGTCGCGAACCTCTCGGACGTCCGCGGGCTCGGCTGATCCAGCGGGCGGTCTCAGGCCTTTTCCGCGAACTCCTTCACAAGACCCTCATAGGCTTCGAAGGGCGGGAACTTCTCGTAGCTGTGGACGGCAGGAGTGGCCGCCCAGGGCAGTTTTTCCGACGCATAGGTCTCGATGAAGGGCACGAACCAGCTTGCGTCGTCGAGCATGGTCGGCCTGATATTGACGAACCAGTCCATGCCTTCCGGCCGGGTGAACATCCAGCTCTTGCAGCGCGGGCAGTGATAGTGGTGGGCGTCCGCGCCGTGCAGACCGCCGATCACCGGCTCGCCTGTAATGGTTTTGAAGCCCTGGGAAGGGATCACGGCGGAGAGGGAGAAGGCGCTGGCGCTCATCTTCTGACAGCCGGTGCAGTGGCAGGCCATGGTGAGGATCGGCTGCGCGGTGATCCTGAAACGGACTTGGCCGCAGCGGCATCCGCCTTCCATGGGGAGCGTGGGCTTGGGCATGTGAAACCTCCGTCATTCCGAGAAGATAGAGCCGTCGCGGCATTTCGTCAGGGACGTTTGGGGATTTCGAGACCGCGCTGCACGGCGGGCCTTGCTAGGCCGCGCTCGAGCCACTTGGGCACCAGTTTCAATTGGTCGTATTCGATAAGCTCGCCGGCGCCGTAGAAGCCGATCAGGTTGCGCACCCAGCCGAGCATGGAAATGTCGGCGATCGTGTATTCGTCGCCCATGATCCAGTCGCGGCCTTTGAGCCGGGTTTCGATGACGCGGATGAGTCGGTGCGATTCCTTGGCGTAGCGGTCGCGCGGGCGCTTGTCCTCGATGTCCTTGCCGGCGAACTTGTGGAAGAAGCCGAGCTGCCCGAACATCGGGCCGATGCCGGCCATCTGGAAGAAGACCCACTCAATCGTCTCGTAGCGCCTGGCCGGATCGGCGGGCAGCAGCTTGCCGGTCTTTTCGGCGAGATAGAGGAGGATTGCGCCGGATTCGAAGAGGCCGAGCGGCTTGCCGCCGGGGCCGTCCGGGTCGATGATCGCCGGGATCTTGCCGTTCGGGTTGAGCGATAGATATTCCGGTCCCCAGGTCTCGTCCGCACCGATATTGATGAAATGCGGCTCGTAGGGCAGGCCGATCTCCTCCAGCATGATCGACACCTTCACGCCGTTCGGCGTCGGCGTCGAATAGAGCTGCAGGACGTTCGGATCGTTGGCGGGCCATTTGGAGGTGATGGGGAAGCTTGAAAGATCGGCCATGGATATCCTCGGGTGGTGGCATTCGTTCGGGCGCGACTATAGCCACCATTGCGAGATGCGCCAGACGCCGGCGGTTGAGATTTTTTGATGCGTCCTGTCGGTTCTCCGGTTACTCCTGCGTCATCCATAGGAGAAGGAGACAGACATGCTTTATGCCATCCTTTGCTACGCCCATGAGGAAACCGTCTTCGCCTGGTCGAAGGAGGAGGAGGATGCCGTCATGGCCAAGCTCTACGCGGTCCAGGAGCCGATGGCGCGGGCCGGCAAGCTCGGCCCCACCGGCCGGCTGATGCCGACGACCGCCGCCACCACCGTCCGCAAGGGCAAGGACGAGCCTCTGGTGCTCGACGGTCCCTTCGCCGAAACCAAGGAAGTGCTGCTCGGCTTCTACACGGTCGATGTCGAGACGCTCGAAGAGGCGATCGCCTTTTCCAAGGAGCTCTCCGCGGTCAATCCCGGGTCTACCTCCTATGAGATCCGGCCCTTCTACGTCTTCCATCCGGGGGAAATCAAAACATGACGACGGACATTGCCTGGATCGAACTTGCGCTAACGGCGGCCCGGCCGCAGGCGCTCGGCGCACTCTTACGCTATTTCCGCGATCTCGACACCGCGGAGGAAGCCTTTCAGGAAGCGTGCCTGCGCGCCATCCGCACCTGGCCTGACAAGGGGCCGCCGCGCGATCCGACCGCCTGGCTGATCTTCGTCGGCCGCAACAGCGGCATCGACGCGGTCCGCAAGCGCTCGAAGAACGATCCGTTGCCGGAGGAGGCAGCCTTTTCCGATCTTTCCGACGCCGAGACCGACATCGCCGACCGGCTCGACAATTCCAACTACCGCGACGACATCCTGCGCCTGATGTTCATCTGCTGCCACCCGGACCTGCCGAATACCCAGCAGATCGCGCTGGCGCTGCGCATCGTGTCCGGCTTGAGCGTGCCGCAGATCGCCCGCGCCTTCCTGGTCAGCGAAGCGGCCATGGAGCAGCGCATCACCCGCGCCAAGGCGCGCGTCGCGAAAGCCGGCGTGCCCTTCGAGACGCCGGGGGCCGAGGAGCGGGCCGAGCGCCTCAACGTCGTCTCCTCGATGATCTATCTCGTCTTCAACGAGGGCTATTCCGCAGGCATCACCAATCCGGACAACGCCGCCTTCTGCGAGGAGGCGATCCGGCTCGCGCGGCTGCTTCTGCGCATCTTCCCGGCCGAACCGGAGATCATGGGACTGCTGGCGCTGATGCTGCTGCAGCATTCGCGGGCGAAGGCGCGCTTCGACAGGGATGGCCAGATCATCCTGCTCGAAGACCAGGACCGGCACTTGTGGGACCGCGCGCTGATCAACGAGGCGCTGGCGCTGCTCGACAAGGCGATCCGCCACCGCCGGCCCGGCCCCCATCAGGTTCAGGCGGCGATCTCGGCCCTGCATGCCCGGGCAGCGAGGCCGGAGGAGACGGACTGGAAGGAGATCGACATGCTCTACGGTCTCCTGGAGCGCATCCAGCCTTCGCCCGTCGTCACGCTCAACCGGGCGGTCGCCGTCTCGAAGCTCAAGGGGCCGGAAACGGCGCTGGAACTGATAGAAGCACTTGCCGAAAAGCTCGATGGCTATTTCTATTTCCACGGCGTCCGGGGAGGGCTCCTGATGCAGGCCGGCCGCAACGGGAAGGCGCGGGAGGCCTTCGACCGGGCGATCGCGCTCGCCAACTCGCCGGCCGAATGCGCCCATATCCGCCAGCAGATCGACAAGCTCGGCGCCGTCGCCTCTCCGGTGGAATGATCCGGGAAAAAAATTCGGGCCGGTTGTCGGATTTCATTCCGGCCGCACGTTCTTAGGGCAACATCGGATGAGATGTTGCTCAAACCCAAGGGAGACTTAAAAATGACCGCTGATACCGCCACGCACACGCTGCAGCTCGTCCGGGAAATGGATGTGCCCGCCGACAAGCTCTACAAGGCCTGGACCACGCCGGAGCGGATGGGCGAATGGTTCTGCCCGAAGCCCTGGAAGGTGACGGAAGCCCGTGTCGATCTCAGGCCGGGCGGATCGAGCTTCATCATGATGGAGGGGCCGAACGGGGAGAAGTTCCCCAATCACGGCATCTATCTCGAAGTCGTGCCGAACAGGAAGCTCGTCTTCACCGACGCCTATACCAGCGCCTGGGTGCCTTCGGAAAAGCCGTTCATGACGGCGATCGTCGAGTTCGAGGACCTCGGCAACGGCCGCACGAAATATACCGCGACGGCGGTCCACTGGACGGCGGAAGACAAAAAAGCCCACGAGGACATGGGCTTTCACGAGGGCTGGGGCATCGTCGCCGGCCAGCTCGAAGAGGTCGCCAAAACGTTCTGAGACATGCGCCTGAACGATGAAAATACGAACCTTTCCGAGGGGATGGAACCGTCTCCTCGGTTTTCGATTCAATGCCTGTGCCGCCCGTGGCTAGAAGACGTCCTGAAGAAATGCCTTCACCGTCCGCGAATGGATTTCGAGCTTTTCGTCGAAAGCAGCCGCTTCGGAAGCGCTGAAAACCGCGCTGCCGATCAGGAGCAACAGCAGGCCTGCTCTCGTCACCATAGCCGTCCCCAATCTTCGAAGACCTGGAAGTCTTCATCGCTTGGCCAGCCTCAACCGTCGCCACGAGCTATATCATGTCTTCGCGGCGGGCGGAAACGCCCCGGCGCTTTGGAAATTGATTCCGCCGAAGGTCCGAAGTCCTTGAAATCAGCGCCGAACGGCATTTCCGGCAAGGCGAGGGCGTTACACGCCGAGCGCGGTGCCGAGCGCCTGCTCCAGGTCCTGCTGCTGGAACGGTTTCTGGAGAACCGGAGCCTGCTGCAGCGAAGCGGGAAGGCTGGAGGCTTCGTAACCTGTCGAGAAGACGAAAGGTATGCCGCGCCGGCTCAGGATCTCGGCGATCGGAAACGTCTTCTGTCCGTGCAGGTTGACGTCGAGGATCGCGACGTCGAAGACAAGCGAACTGGCCTTCTCCAGGGCGTCTTCCAGGCGCGATGCCGTATCGGCGATTTCGCAGCCCATGTCGATCAGCCCTTCTTCCAGAAGCATCGTGACCAATGCCTCGTCCTCGACGACCAACACGCGCCTGCCCGCCAAACTGCTTCCCACGCCCCGCAATTTCCTACCCCTCCGATCGATCGCCCAGGGCCGGCGGATGCGGTTTGCCGTTGCTGCCGCACAACTCCTCCAGGGGGGCGTCGATCACGAAGACCAGCCCGCCCGGTTCGAAATGGAGTTTGACGACGCCTCCCAGATCCTGGGCAAGGCCATGCTTGATCAGGCGCGATCCGAAGCCGAGCTTGCGCGGCTGTCCGATCGGCGGCCCCCCGATCTCGCTCCACTCGAAGCGGAAGGGCCGCGAGCCGCCGGCATCCCAACGGATTCGGACATGGCCATTCTCGTTGGACAGGGCGCCGTATTTCACCGCATTGGTGGCGAGCTCGTGGAGGGCCATGGAGATCGCCAGCCCGGCTTTCGGAAGAAGCCTTATGTCGTCGCCTGAAACGTCGAAGCGGCGGGGGCCGCCGCTGGTCGAATAGGCCGCCAGGGCCTCGGCGACGAGTTCGCGCAGGCTTGCGCCTTCCCAATGTTCGCGGGTCAGCACGTTGTGCGCCCTGGAAAGCGCGATCAGGCGCGCATCCAGCGACTTTCGGCCTTCCGCCATGGTCGGGGCATGACGCAACGTCTGGTGCGCGATCGACTGGACGGTCGCGAGCGTGTTCTTGACCCGGTGATTGAGCTCGTCGAGGAGCAGGCGCAGCTGCGCCGCCCGGCGCTGCAGGGCATCTTCCGATTCCTTCCGCTCGATGAGATCGGCCGCCTGCCTCGCCAGCACGTCGAAAAGCCTGAGGTCCCCTTCGGAAGGTTCATGCGGTGAGCGCCAATGGGTCGAGATCATGCCGAGCGAATGGCCCGCGCGCCCGACGAGCGGCGTGGATTGCACCGCCCGGATGCCGGCTCGCCGGTATTGCTCCAGAGCAGGCGTGCCGGCCATGAATTCGTCCGTCTCGACGTCGGGAACCACGATCCGGGTCTTTGTTTTCAGAGCATGGCCGCAACTGGTCGCGTCGTCGTGTTCGATCCGGCGCCAGGTGGCTTCGCTCTCCGCGTCGAACCCCTTGTGGGCGATCAGCCGGAGGGCGCCATCGTCGTGGTCGAGCACCTGGATGCTCGCCATGTCCGAATGCATGACCTCGCTGGCGGCTCCGACGATCTGGGTATAGAGCGCCTCCACGTCGCCTTCCCGGATGAGCGAGGTGCTGATGTTCTGCAGGTGCCGGGCGGCCGCGAGCTCGGCGGCGAGATCCCTCTGGGATGCCAATAGCGCCTGGCTGATCCGCTCCCGCTCCACGCTTTCCTGATGCCGCGAAATGATGATGGAGGCGGTGTGCGCGAGGGCGGCGGCGAGTTCCCGGTCGCGGTCGGCCGCTCCGTTCGGCTCCTTGAAATACATGGCAAAGGAGCCGACGACCTTGCCCGAGGCCGTCTCGATCGGGAAGGACCAGCAGCCGCGGAAGTCAAACTCCCGTGCGAGCCACGCCCATGGCTCCCATAGGGGCTCCTCCAGGACATCGGGCATGATGACCGGCTCGCCGCGGTGGACGGCAAGGCCGCAAGGCAGCGAGTCGGGGCCGATTTTCAAGCCGTCCACGCATTTGACGTAGCCGTCCGGCATGCCGACGACATGTTGCAGCGCGGTGCCCTCCGGATTGGCGATGTAGAAGGCGCATCGGCGTTCGCTTTCCGCCTGCTTCATCGCGGTCTCGATGAGGATGCCGAGCGATTTTTCCAGCGGCGCACCGTTCATGGCCGCCTGGAATGCTTCCTTCTGGCCGGCGAGCCAGGCCTCGTTCTGCCGCAGCCTCCGCTCCGCCTTCTTATGTTCGCTGATGTCGAGCAGCATGTTGACGGCGCCGAGAAGCTCGCCGTTCTCGTCACGCAGGGGTGTCGGAAACGGCATGAACGGGACCCGGGCTCCATCGGGCCGTTCCGCGACCGCCTCGACGCCGCGGACGGGACGGTTCTCCTTCAGCGCAACCGCCATCGGGCATTCCGAGTGCGCGAGCGGCGTGCCGTCGGGGAGACGGAGCTTCCAGGTGACGCACCACTCGTCTCTTCCGAGAACGGGCCGGCGCCCGGCCAGATCGGCCGCGGCCTGGTTGAAGTAAGTGATGCGTCCGTCGGCATCCGTGGTATAGATCGCGACCGGCAGGGCATCGAGCAGTTGACGCAGATGCCTGGCGTCGATCCCGAAGCCGAGCGTGGCCACCAGGTCGGCAACAGCGTGTTGAGGAGCTTCGCCGATGGCGTAGACGTCCTGTTCTTCCACCATCAGCGGCATGCCTTCGAAAATACCATCATTCCCTGCGCTCTCCCCCGATGCCGCACAGCAAGCGCTCTCCCGCGCAAATAGCAGGGACGACAAACCGGATCTGTCGGCTATCCACCCTCATGCGCTCACACCGAGCCGCGAGCAGAACGCCGTGCAGCGGGCATTTGTTCCGGACAAATCCTCCGCGACGCCTCTTTCCATCCAAATCGTCGATCGAATCCTTCGAAAGATTCGTGTTTGCGCCCGGGCTGGCCAGTCACTATCTGACGGGCGTCAACGAACGGATTTCTCACGATGGAACTCGGGCTGCATACTTTCGGCGATGTGGATGCCTCGGCGCTCGACAAGGGCGCGGAAGGCGCGCGCCGCATCAAAAACCTCCTCGAGGAGATCGAGCTTGCCGATCAGGTCGGCCTCGACGTCTTCGGCCTCGGCGAGCACCACCGCCCGGACTACGTTATTTCCTCGCCCGCCACCGTGCTTGCCGCCGCCGCTGCCCGGACGAAGAACATCCGCCTGACGAGCGCCGTCTCCGTCCTGAGCTCCGACGATCCTGTCAGGGTCTTCCAAGAGTTCGCGACGCTCGACCTCGTCTCGAACGGCCGGGCGGAGATCATGGCCGGCCGCGGCTCGTTCATCGAATCCTTCCCGCTGTTCGGCTACGACCTCGGCGACTACGACCAGCTCTTCGAGGAAAAGCTCGACCTGCTGCTCGCCATCCGCGACCAGGAGATCGTCACCTGGGAGGGGGAGAAGCGCGCGCCGATCCACGGCCGCGGCGTCTATCCGCGTCCGCTGCAGGAGCCGCTGCCGGTCTGGATCGCCGTCGGCGGAACGCCGCAATCGGTGGCGCGGGCCGGGGCTTACGGCCTGCCGCTCGCAGTCGCCATCATCGGCGGCGAATATCCGCGTTTTGCGCCCTTCTTCAACCTCTATCGCGAGGCGGCGCGCCGAGCGGGCCACGATCCGGCGACGCTGAAGACCAGCATCAACGTGCACGGCTTCATCGCCGACACGACGGAGGCCGCCGCCGACCGGTTCTACGGCCCGCAGGCGGAGGTGATGAACCGCATCGGCCGCGAGCGCGGCTGGGGGCCGACCAACCGGGCGCATTTCGACCAGTCGCGCTCGGCACTCGGCAATCTCTTCGTCGGCGAGCCGGAACTGGTGGCGGAAAAGATCGTCGCCGCCCACAAGGTGTTCGGCATGGACCGCTTCCTGCTGCAGATGGCGATCGGGCCGATGCCGCACGGTGAGGTCATGCGCGGCATCGAACTCTACGGCACGAAGGTCGCGCCCATCGTCAGAAAAGAACTCGGGGCGTCAGAAAAGAATTGACGGGCCCGGCCGATGGCGCGAAACCGACGGCCTGACGCAATACGACCCAGGGCTCATCATGGTCATCTCCACCGAACACGAACTGTCGAAGCTGAAAGAGATCGGCCGGCTTTGCGCGCAGGCCATGGAGGCGATGGCCAGGGCGCTGGAGCCCGGCATCACCACCCGCGAGCTGGACGATATCGGCCGCAGGATCCTCGAAGACAACGGGGCGCAATCGGCTCCGGAGACCTGCTACAAGTTTCCGGCGGCGACCTGCATCAGCGTCAACGAGGAAGTGGCGCACGGCATCCCGGGAGACCGGGCGATCCGGGCGGGCGACCTCGTCAATATCGACGTTTCGGCGGTCAAGGACGGGTTCTTCGGCGATACGGGCGCATCCTACGCGGTGCCGCCGGTGAAGCGCGAGATCGAAAAGCTCTGCCGCGACGGGCGCCGGGCGCTCTGGACCGGGTTGCAGCAGGTGAGGACCGGCAGGCCGATCGCCGGCATCGGCAACGCCATCGGCGCCTTTGCCAAGAAGAACCGCTATACGCTGATCACCAACCTTTCGAGCCACGGCATCGGGCTCACGCTGCATGACGAGCCGAAGGAAATCCCGACCTGGCCGGACCGGCAGGAAACCCGGACGATGGAGGAGGGGCTGGTGTTCACCGTCGAGCCGTTTCTTTCGCTCGGCGCCAACTGGGCCGAGGACGGCGGCAACGGCGATCCCTGGACGCTCTACAGCGACCCCAAGGCGCCGACCGTGCAATACGAGCACACGGTGGTTGCGACCCGCAACGGCCCGGTGATCCTGACGCTGGCGGCGTGAATTGCCCGCCATCCGTCGACAATTCGGAATATCTTAATGGCGTCCGATCTATCTTCCAAGGCATGGTCGAGGCATCTGAATCTTCCCGAAAGAAGCGCGACGTAGGTGCGCATAACGAGATCATCAAACATCGTGCCGCTTGGGCAAACCATTCAGCGCGCCTTGAACGAGGACCTGACTGCTCCTATTATCATGAGTGGATCTTCTGGCTTTTCCTGGGCTGGGCGATCCACATGGTAGGCTCCAATTTCTACCTCAGCACTTTCATGGTTGAGGACGACGAAGCCGAAAGGAAGAACGATGAGCCAGTTTGAGATCTATTATCTCGTCACGCCGCTGATTGGATTGGCTATCGTTGGCGGCATGTTTGCCTATCGACACTTTGTTCAGCATCCTAGGGCGGGTTTTGCACCGGCACCAGCCAGGGCTCCTCTTCGCGTCCGGCCGCGCAAGCCACGGGCATCGGTTTAGCAGTTCATGATATTGTATAGGATTGCGGCCGTCGTCGCTTGAATATTGCGACGTTGCGAAAGCTGCAGATACAATCTACCGACTGCGGATCATGTTGTGCTTGCTACCCAAATTCCGCCCGCCTTCTTGCGATAAAGATTGTCGGCTGCCGGAAAGTCAGCTCAGCTTGTTCTTCTCCGACACGTCATCCACGCGGCGATAGAAGGCGTCGGCGCGCTCGGCATGCAACTGGCCGAGAAGCTGGCGCGTATGGACACGGGCCGCGCTCTGCAGCAATTGGGCGAAGGCGGCGTAACCCACGTCGTCGGCCTTGCGCAACTGTGCGATCAGAGGATCGACGAGCACTTCCGATACGGTCAGGTCCTGTTTCATGGCTGCCTCCACCGTCCGATGACGATGGAAAGAGAGTGGCCCGCATTCGTGACAGCGGCAAGACAATTCCCATCATGCGCCGCATCAAATCGTCGCGGCACCTGCGTGAAGCAGCGTGAACAGGACGCCGGATCATCAGCGGCATTCATTGCAGCAATGACAAATCCTCATTTGCCGGCCGCTCCCGGGGCTGCGATAACCGCTTCATGCTGCAGATGAACACCGACTATTCCAGCCGCCCCCTGCTGATCGGTTTTGCCGGCGCGATCGCCATGGCCGCCGCGATGGGCTTCGGGCGCTTCTTCTACACGCCGATCCTGCCGGGCATGATGAGCGGCATTCCGCTTTCGGCGGCCGATGCGGGCACGATCGCCGCCGGCAATTTCGCCGGCTATCTCGCCGGCGCCATCCTCTCGGCCTATGGCTGGGCGGCGGCGCGCGAGCGGCAGGTGGCGCTCGGCGGGCTCCTCGCGACCGCGATCCTGCTTGCCGCCATGGCGGGGACGACATCCGTCTTCGCCTTCACCGTGATCCGCTTCCTGGCGGGCGTCGCGAGCGCGTTCGCCATGATCTTCACCTCGTCGATCGTGCTGCCCTATGCGGTCGGCCGGGACAATGTGAGCGCGCTGCATTTCGGCGGCGTCGGGGCGGGGATCGCGCTCTCCTCGGCGCTGGTGCTTAGCGTCAACGCGATCGCCGGCGACGGCGCGCATGGCTGGCGGCTGAACTGGCTTGCCGGCGCGGCGCTCGTGCTCGTCGTGCTTGCCGCCGTGGCCTGGCTCCTGCCGCGGCCGACATTCGGCACCGGCTCGGCCGCGGAGCCGCCGCTTCGATGGCGAATGCCGCTCGTGCTGCTGACCCTCTCCTACGGGCTTTTCGGCTTCGGCTACGTGATCACCGCGACTTTCCTCGTCGCCATCGCCCGGATGGGCTCGGCAGGAGCGATCGTGGAATTCCTCGCCTGGTTCCTGACGGGAACGGCGGCGGCCGTCTCGCTCATCCTCTGGCGGCCGTCGGTCAAGCGGTTCGGGCTCGGCAAAACCTATATCGCCGCGCTCCTGGTCGAGGCGGCGGGCGTGCTGGGCTCGGTCGTGCTGCCGCCGACCGCCGGCGCGCTTGCCGGCGGGCTGCTGCTCGGCGCCACCTTCATGGTCGTCACCGCCTACGGGCTGCAGATCGGCCGGATGCTTTCGCCGGAAAGCCCGCGCCGGGCGCTCGCCTCGATGACCGCTGCCTTCGGCACCGGCCAGATCATCGGTCCGCTGGTGGCGGGCCGGGTGGCCGAGGGGAGCGGCAGCTTCACGCTGCCGACGGTGCTCGCGGCCGCCGCGCTCGTCGTCTGCGTCCTGCTCGCGCTGCCGGTCGCGCGCCAGCCGGGCTGACTTCGTTACTGCGGGATAAACCCACGGTTACAATTGCGTAACAATGAAATGCGGCCATTGCCGCCCCCTTGGAACTGCCTTAGTTTCGCGCTCTACAGTCGTTCCCGACCTTCAGAGATCTCGAACTCAGGAAAGCAAAAGCTCCGTGTTCCACTCCTTCTTCCCCCGACCGAAACTATTCTTCATTTCAGCGTTTCTCTGGGCCATCGTGGCCATAGGATTCTGGTATGCAGGTGGAAACGCAATCGGTCCAGCCATCGGTCTGCGTCCTGCCGACGCAAATGCCAACGTGGACGTCTCGCTTTTCTGGTCGGGGCCGTTTCTTTGGTTCTACTTGTATTACGCGGCGGCCACTGCGATCTTTGCTGCCTTTTGGTTTTGGTACGCTCCTCACCGCTGGCAATACTGGTCGGTGCTGGGAAGCGCACTGATCGTATTCGTTACGTATTTTTCCGTGCAGGTGAGTGTGGCGTTCAATGCCTGGTACGGTCCTTACTACGACCTGGTTCAGCAGGCGCTTGCGAAAACCGCGCCGGTGACCGCAGAGCAGCTTTACACCGGGCTTCTGGGTATCACCGGTATCGCCTTCGTTTCCATTACCGTCAGCGTGTTGAACCTCTTCTTTGTCAGCCATTACATCTTTCGGTGGCGCACGGCGATGAACGACTTCTACATGGCGAACTGGTCCAGGCTGCGCCACATCGAGGGCGCGTCGCAGCGCGTGCAAGAAGATACGATGCGCTTTTCCCTGACCGTCGAAGGTCTGGGCGTGGGCTTCGTCAGGGCCATTATGACGCTGATCGCCTTCATGCCGGTGCTGTTTTCCTTCTCGAATACGATTACCGAACTGCCGCTTATCGGCGAAATCCCGCACGCGCTGGTCTGGGCGGCGGTCCTGTGGTCGCTGTTCGGTACCCTTTTCCTGGCGCTCGTCGGCATCAAGCTGCCCGGCCTCGAATTCCGCAACCAGCGCGTCGAGGCAGCCTATCGTAAAGAGCTCGTCTATGGCGAAGACCACGAGGATCGCGCCCAGCCGGCGACCGTGGCGGAGCTTTTCGCCAACGTGCGGAAAAACTACTTCCGGCTCTATTTCCACTATCTCTATTTCAATATCGCCCGCTTCTTCTATCTCCGCGCGGATGACCTCTACAGCCTTCTCGTGCTGATCCCGTCCATCGCCGCCGGGAAGGTTACGCTGGGCGTCTTTACCCAGGTCGGCAATGTCTTCGATCAGGTGCGCACGTCGTTCCAGTATCTCATCAATTCCTGGACGACGATCGTCGAGCTGATGTCGATCTACAAGCGCCTCAAGGCCTTCGAAGCGGTGATCTACGATGAACCGCTGCCGGAGATCGACCAGCATTATCTGGAGCGCGAGGCGCAGGGCGGGGAGCTCGCGGCCGACCGGCCGTACTGATCCGTCTTCAAAACAAGCACCTTCGGCCGCGCCGGATCGTCACTCCGGCGCGGTTTTGCTTTTGGGAGGAGGGCAGGCGGGGCATTTCAATGGTATTGGGTATTCAGGCTTTCCGCCTGCCCCGATCGCGTCCGTGATCTTCAGAGGATTTCCAGGCCCTCGTCGACCGCTTGTCACGACCATCACCGGAAACCGGACCCTTCGAGCCAGATGAGGAGGCCGGTTCGCGAACCCGGTTTCCCATCCGATGACCGGCCGATTATCGCGCAAGTCCCAAGGGCGGGGATGAAGCGGGGAAGATGGAGGGGCTAACTGGTTGAGAAGTGGAGCGGGAATTTTTTGGACGGCCGAGGTTTATCCCCTCCCGATAGGCCGGGAGGGATGGGACGGCTATAATCCCGACGTCTCCCCGCCCTTCGCCCGATCCTTCAGCATCGCCACGGCTTCCGAATAGCTGACGCAGGCGACGTCTTGCCTGCCGCAGACCTCCGTCACCAGCCGCTCCATTGCCCGCCAGTAGGCGCCGCCGTTCATCTCGACGAAGTGGAAGCCGAGCTGGAGGGGAATGCGGCCACCTTCGTATTGCCGGTCGAAGGCCGCCCTGAAAGCTGTGTAAGCGCGCTCCTCGAATTCCGCCGATCGGCTCGGATTGTCCAGGCCGGCCGAATGGCGGACGAAGAGATTGTAGTCCATGCCGATGATCGGCCGGTTGGACGGGCCTTCCGGAATGAGCGGCAGGCCGAAGCGCATCAGGCCGTTCTTCTCCTCCGGCATGGCGGGTCCCCTGGTGACGAGGCTTGCGTCGTAGAGCATGCCGGCCTTCTTCTCCGCCTCGACCATGCCGGGGCTCGTCGAGAAATAGGGCGCCCGGAAGCCGCGGATATCGCTCGCCACGAAATCCTTCCAGCCGGCGGGCTCCTGCGCCTCCGCGCCGACCGTCTTCCAGGCATCGGTCAGCACGTCATGGAAGGTGTCGAACTCGGCGGTCCAATCGGCGGCAGTCCACTCCTTGCCGTCGAAATGGCCGCACGTATGGCTGGAAATGTCGTGTCCTTCGAGATGCGCCTGCCAGATATGGCCGAGCCTTTCGCGCGCTTCCTCCGCGTCTCTCGCGAAACCGATGTTGGACCTGCCTGGCTTCTGGTGCGGCCCCTGATAGCTCTTGGCGTTCTTCCGCTCGATCACCAGCGTGCAGGAAAGGAAATAGGTGAAATGGGCGTTGACGCGCTTTGCGGTATCCCTGCTGCGCTGCCAGAGATGGTTGGCACCCGCTCCGTCGAAGGAGATCATCACCAGCTGCTTCGGTTTGTCGGCGGCATCCGCCGCGATGGGAGCAAGCGAAAGACAGAAGGCGAGGGCCAGTGGGCCGAAAAGGGCAAGCGGACGCATCAAGGAACCTGAATCACGAAAAAGGAAGCCGGTGTTGTGATGGGCGAATAAGGCGAAGCTTTGAAGAAGCGGAAATCCCGATTCCTACATTCCGCCCGTTAACAAGCCTCTCAGTTTTGCGCGAGGGGCCTTACATCTCCCGGAAAATAGGCTAGAAGGCGCTTTCCTTAGGAGAATAGGCCTTACGAGAATGGGCCTTGCGAGAATGGGCCGCCCGGGCCGGAGACTTTGATGGCGAACAACGACGACAGTTTTATCCGCGAGGTGAACGAGGAACTCCGTTCCGACCAGGTGAAATACGCGTGGAAACGTTTCCGGCCGCTGATCATCGGGATCGTCGTGCTGATCGTCGGCGGTGCGGTCGCCAAGGAAGGCTACGAATGGTGGGACGACAGCAATTCCTCCAGCTCGGGCGACAGGTTCCTGGCGGCGCTCAGGCTCGCCTCCGAGAACAAGCCGGACGAGGCGCTCGCCGCCTTCGAAGCGCTCGAAAAGGACGGTACCAGCTCCTACCCCCTGCTCGCCAGGCTGCGCGCCGCCTCGGTGCAGCAGGCCAAGGGCGACACGGCGGCGGCGATCGCCGGCTTCCAGGCCGCCGGCAACGACACGAGCGCCCCGCAGGCCATGCGCGATCTCGCCAAGATGCGCGCCGCCTGGCTGCTGATCGATACCGGAACCTACGAGCAGGTGGCGGCGGAAGTGCAGGCCATGACCAACCAGGGCAATCCGCTTGCCAATTCCGCGCGCGAGGCGCTGGGGCTTGCCGCCTACAAGGCCGGTAACATGGCCCAGGCCAAGCAGTGGTTCGAGCAGATCGCCAGCGACGCCGCAGCCCCCCGCAACATCGCCAACCGCGCGCAGATCATGCTCGACAACATTACCGCGTCCGGCAAGGCGCCCTGACTCGCTGCCGGCGGGATTTAAGGAAACAGAATGAGCTTCACCGTCGCCATCGTCGGACGCCCGAATGTCGGCAAGTCCACGCTTTTCAACCGCCTGGTCGGGAAGAAGCTGGCGCTTGTCGACGACACGCCGGGGGTGACCCGCGACCGCCGGCCGGGCGATGCCAGGCTCCTGGATCTGAAATTCCGCATCATCGACACCGCCGGTCTCGAAGAGGCAGGCCCCGAGACGCTCGAAGGCCGCATGCGGGCGCAGACGGAAGCGGCGATCGCGGATGCCGACCTGACGCTCTTCGTGATCGACGCCAAATCCGGCCTCACTCCGCTCGACAAGACGTTCGGGGAACTCCTGCGCCGCAGCGGCAAGCCGGTGGTGCTGGTCGCCAACAAATCGGAAGCGCGCGGCTCCGACGCCGGCTTCTACGATGCCTTCACGCTTGGCTTGGGCGAACCGGTGCCGATCTCCGCCGAACACGGCGAGGGCATGCTCGATCTCCGCGACGCGATCGTGGAAGCGATCGGCGAGGACATGGCCTTTCCGGAGCCGGACGAGGAGGCGGAGACGAATGTCGACGTTTCGGAACATCTCGCGGAGGGCGAGGCGGAGGAAGAGGAGGCCGAGTCCGCCTATGACGAAACGAAGCCGCTGCGCGTCGCGATCGTCGGGCGCCCGAATGCCGGCAAGTCGACGCTGATCAACCGCTTTCTCGGCGAGGACCGGCTGCTGACCGGGCCGGAAGCCGGCATCACCCGCGATTCCATCTCGGTCGAATGGGACTGGCGCGGCCGCACCATAAAAATGTTCGATACGGCCGGCATGCGCCGCAAGGCGAAGGTTCAGGAGAAGCTCGAAAAGCTCTCCGTCGCCGATGCGCTACGCGCCATCCGCTTCGCCGAGACGGTGGTGATCGTCTTCGACGCGACGATCCCGTTCGAGAAGCAGGACCTGCAGATCGTCGACCTGGTCTTGCGCGAAGGCCGGGCGGCGGTGCTCGCCTTCAACAAGTGGGATCTGGTCGAGGAACCGCAGGCGGTGCTTGCCGATCTTCGCGAAAAGACCGAGCGGCTCCTGCCGCAGGCGCGCGGCATCCGCGCCGTGCCGATCTCCGGCCAGACGGGCTACGGGCTCGACAAGCTGATGCAGAACATCATCGACACCGACCGCGTGTGGAACAAGCGCATCTCGACGGCCAAGCTCAACCGCTGGCTCGACGGCGTGCAGGTGCAGCATCCGCCGCCGGCCGTTTCGGGCCGCCGCGTCAGGCTCAAATACATGACGCAGGTGAAGGCCCGCCCACCGGCCTTCATGATCTCCTGCACGAGGCCGGACGCGCTGCCGGAGAGCTATGTGCGCTATCTGGTGAACGGGCTGCGCGCCGATTTCCAGATGCCGGGCGTGCCGATCCGCGTGCATTTCAAGGCCGGCGAGAACCCGTTCGAGGGACGGAAGAAGAAGCGGTAGAGGCAGTGCTTCGTCGAATTCGTTAGGTAGGCTTGCTTTTCTCTCCTCCACATGCTCGACTGCGACATTATCGCGCGGTCGGGAGTTCGCGCGTGGGAGGAGATATTCATGATCATCGCCGGACTTCTGGCATCCGTCTGTCTTGCAATCGGCAGCATCGCGTTTTTCGTGTGGCGCGACCGCAAGATCGGCTAAAGGCCGAGTTCTATCTGCCGGAATTTTCGCTGATATTCCCGATGCCTCTCAGGCCGTCGAAGGTTTCGTATTGCGCGGCCGGGGCAGCATCGGCCGGCGCCCCTGGGCGATCAGCACGTTGTTCAGGAACTGCTTCGACGCCGCTTCCCAGGTGAAGTTGCGGGCGAGCTTGCGGGCGTTCTCGCGCGGGCATTTCAGCGCCGCAAGGCAGGCCTCGCGCAGGTCCTCGTTCAGCGCGCCGGCGCCGGACCCGTCCTCGATGATGTCGATCGGTCCGGTGACCGGATAGGCCGCGACCGGGACGCCGCTTGCGAGCGCCTCCAGGATCGTGTTGCCGAACGTATCGGTCTTCGACGGAAAGACGAAGACATCGGCCTGGGCATAGGCGCGGGCGAGATCCTCGCCGGTCTTCATGCCGGTGAAGAGGACGTTCGGATAGCGCTTCTGCAGATCGGCGCGCTCCGGACCGTCGCCGACCACGACCTTGGAGCCCGGCAGGTCGAGATCCAGAAAGGCCGGCAGGTTCTTTTCCACCGCCACGCGCCCGACCGTCATGAAGATCGGCCGCGGCAGGTCGAACGGGCGCTCGTCGAGCTCCATGGGGTGGAAGACGGTCTGGTCGATGCCGCGGCTCCAGCGGAGCAGGTTCTTGATGCCGAGCTTCGAAAGCTCGCGCTCAAGGCTCGCGGTCGCCACCATGCAGCCGTTGCCGGCGTTGTGGAACCAGCGCACGAAGGCATGCAGCCAGCGCAGCGGAATCGGGAAGCGCGCCGCCACATATTCCGGAAAGCGGGTGTGATAGCTGGTCGAGAAAGGGACGTGGTTCTTGAGGCACCAGCGGCGCGCGAGAATGCCGAGCGGGCCTTCGGTCGCGATGTGCACGGCGGTCGGCTGCGAGGCCTCGATCGCGCCGGCGACCTGGCGATAGGTCGCGACCGAGAGGCGGATTTCCGGGTAGGTGGGGCAAGGGACGTTGGTGAAATCCTGCGGGGTGACCATCATCACCTCGACGCCCATCAGGGCGAGTTCCCGGTTGGTGTTCTCGATGGAGCGCACGACGCCGTTCACTTGAGGATACCAGGCATCCGTCACGATGGTGATTCTGGTCATGGATTGGCCGGACCCGGTTGCCGGTCCGCGGAGCGACTCGGCGCTTACGGACACGTTTCGGCCTTCTATCGTAAAGCATTGTTACAGGAGGATGAAGGGGCGGGGCTCCGCCGATTGAATGGGGGCCCGATCGGGTAGCCCATTTAGTGCCGTGGTTGTCCAAAAACAGTGTGCGTGATATCTCTTTTGCCCGAAGGAGATATCTTATGCCTCTTTTTGTTCGCGACGATGAAATCGCCGAAATGACGCTCGAATTGCAGCAGCTCTTGAAAATGCCGACGAAGACCGAAGCATTGCGGCTCGCCCTGCGGCATGAGCTGGAGCGGGCGAGAGCCAAAGTGCCGGTGAAAGAGCGGCTGGCGAAGGCGCGAGCGATGGCCGATGCCATTGGTCCGTCCAATCCAGGGTTCGACCAGAAGGCGTTCACCGACGAGCTTTGGGACGATCTTTGATGTTTCTGGATGCATCGGTAATCGTAGCGATCCTGAAGCCGGAGGAGGATGCCGAAGAGCTGATGACGCGGCTCGGCGAGACGGATGGGCCCTTCTACGTCTCGCCTCTTGTGAGGATGGAGGCCACGCTATCGCTCGCGCGGGCCAAAGCGGAAATGCTGCGTAAAGATGCCAGACCGACGCCTGAAATGCTCAAGGACGCGGGTGCTGCCGTCGATGAATTCATAAAGGCACTGTCTGCGGCAGATGTTGCGATCACATCGGAAATCGGAATTGCCGCTCGCGAGGTCGCCGGTCGCTATGGAAAAATCATCGGGCATAAGGCGAAGCTTAACCTCGGCGATTGCTTCACTTACGCTTGCGCCGCAAGTATCGGGCAAAAAATCGCCTACAAGGGCGAGGATTTCATTCACACCGATATGGCGTGAGGGATGCCTCCCCGGCTTGGCCGATCCGCACTTCACCCCGGCAGCAACGCCGGGCTGATCAGCGCGCCGTGGTGGCCGATGACGACGGAGGCGACCGCGGCGCCATAGGCCGCGGCTTCCGCCGGCGTTGCGCCGCGCACCAGCCGCGACAGGAAGGCGCCGTTGAAACTGTCGCCGGCGCTGGTCGTATCGACGAGCTGCGCGGTCCTGACTGCCGGGACATGCGCGGTCGCGCCGCCGAAGCTCAAAGTGACGCCTTCCGCGCCGTTCTTCACCACGACATTCTCCACGCCGAGCGCACGGTAGCGGGAAATCGTGTCGCCGACCGTGACATCGCCGAAATGGGTGGTTTCGTCGTCGAAGCTCGGCAGGACGAGATTGGCGGCGCGGGCGCCGGCCTCGATCGTCTCCAGCATATAGTCCCTGTTCGGCCAGAGACGGGGGCGGATGTTCGGGTCGAAGGCGACCTGTTTTCCCGCCGCCTTGGCGCGGCGCAGTTCGGCAAGCAGCGTCTCGACCGCTTGCCGGTCGAGGATGCCGAGCGTGATGCCGGAGAAATAGACGATGTCGACGGCTTCGATCGCGCCGCGTAGATGGTCGGCGTCATCGGCGAGTTTCTTCGCCGCGGCCGTATCGCGCCAGTAGCTGAAGGTGCGCTCGCCGTTCTTCAAGGTGATCAAGTAGAGGCCGGGCGTTCTGCCCTCGATGCGGCGGATGAAGCCCGTGCCGATGCCGGCATCCTTCATCATCGCCAGCATTTCGGACGAGAGCGGATCGTCGCCGAGCGCCGTGCAATAATCCACCGACCATTCGGCGGGCAGGCAGGCGCGCGCATACCAGGCCGTGTTGAACGTGTCGCCGGCAAAACCCTTGCGCAGCAGGCCTTCGCCCGCCTGCGACAGTTCCACCATGCATTCGCCGATCGAAAGAAGCCGTCCGCCCATTCCGTTCCTCCGGTGCTCTTCGAAAGTCGCATAGGCCGAAGTTCCGCTCATGGCAAGAGCAGGAGCAAGCCTCTGCTTTTGCGTTGTCTTTTGCGGGGACGGCTCTAGGTTGGGCTGGAACATTCAAGAAAGGAGAAAGGACATATGGCGACGGAAGCGGCAGAGGCAGTCGATCAGAACTGGTGGCGCGGCGCGGTGATCTACCAGATCTACCCGCGCTCCTTTCAGGACACGACCGGCGACGGGCTCGGCGACATCAAGGGCATCACCCGGCGCCTGCCGCATGTCGCCTCGCTCGGCGTCGACGCGATCTGGCTCTCGCCCTTTTTCACTTCGCCGATGGCCGACATGGGCTATGACGTTTCCGATTACTGCAATGTCGATCCGATGTTCGGGACGCTCGCCGATTTCGACGAGATGATGACCGAGGCCCACAGGCTGGGGCTGAAGGTGATCATCGACCAGGTGATCAGCCATACGTCGGACCGGCATCCGTGGTTCGTGGAAAGCCGCTCCAGCCGCACCAATCCCAAGGCCGACTGGTATGTCTGGGCCAATCCCAAGCCGGACGGCACCGTGCCGACCAACTGGCTTTCGATCTTCGGCGGGCCGGGCTGGGAATGGGACGGCGTGCGCAAGCAATACTACATGCACAATTTCCTGATTTCGCAGCCGGACTTGAACTTCCACAACCCGGAGGTCCAGGAGGCCGTGCTGGACACGGTGAAATTCTGGCTGGAGCGGGGCGTCGACGGCTTCCGGCTCGATACCGTCAACTACTATTTCCACGACAAGCAGCTCAGGAACAACCCGCCGATGGTCTACGACACCGACGGCGCGGGCATGGAGACGGATACCAATCCCTATTCGATGCAGAACCACCTCTACGACAAGACGCAGCCGGAGAATATCGGCTTCCTGAAGCGGCTGCGTGCGCTGCTCGACAGCTACGAGTCCCGCGCGACTGTGGGCGAGGTGGGCGACGGACCGCGATCGCTGTCGACCCTGGCGCTCTACACGACCGGCAACGACAAGCTGCACATGTGCTACACGTTCGATTTCCTAGGTCCCGCCTTCGATGCGGCCTATATCCGCAAGGTGATGACGACGGTGGCGGAGACAGTGACCAACGGCTGGGTCTGCTGGGCTTTTTCCAACCACGACGTGGTGCGGCACGTCACCCGCTTCACCAAGGACGCGCGAGAGCAGGACCGGGTTGCGAAACTCTCGATCACGCTGATCTCGGTGCTGCGCGGTTCCATCTGCCTCTACCAGGGCGAGGAACTCGGCCTGACGGAGGCGGAGCTGGCTTACGAGGACCTGCGGGACCCTTACGGCATCCGCTTCTGGCCGGCCTTCAAGGGCCGCGACGGGTGCCGCACGCCGATGGCATGGGAAGCGGCGGCGCCGCATGCGGGCTTCACGACCGGCGCCAAGACCTGGCTGCCGGTGCCGCGCGAGCATGCCGCCCGCGCCGTCGACGCGCAGGAGGGGCTGAAGGATTCGGTGCTCAACCATTACCGGGCGACGCTTTCCTTCCGCAAGGCGCATCCGCCGCTGATCGACGGCGACATGACGTTTCTCGACACTAACCAGGACCTGCTCGCCTTCGTGCGGGAAAAGGGTGGCGAAAGGCTGTTCTTCGTCTTCAACCTCACCCGGGAGCCGCAGGATTTCACCCTGCCGAGGCGGCTCGGAGATTGCCTGCCGGTCTCGCTGCCGGGTTTCGAGTCGCGGCTCGAAAAAGGCGTCGTGAGGCTCGGCGCGCTCGACGTGTTCTGTGCGAGGGTGTGATCAGGTTCGGAAGGCGACGAGCCTCCGGAAGGCTGGATGAAGGCCGAGAGCTACCGGAAATAGCCGGTCAGCCGATCAGCTTGTCGTACCCGGCATGCGAGCCGATCCAGAACCACACGAAGTCCTCTCCGTCCTGGATGGCCAATGCTCTCCAGGACTTTCCAACTCTTGCGGACCAAAATCGCCCGATGCGCTTGAAGCGCAGGGAAGGGTGTTTCGGATCTCGTTTGAGAAGTTCGAAGTTCTCGTCAGCAAGCCTTTGCACCTGCTTTGGCAGCCGATTATAGGCTTCCCAGAAGGTGGATGCCGCGTGATGTTTCAAAGCGGCCGCGTCTTTCCGGCACGGAATTCTGCCAAAGCCTTATCGGCCAGGGCATCCAGTTTACCGGCGGAAGCGTCGGCCTCAATTTGCCGGTCCCACCGTTCGGCCTGAAACTCTTCGAACCATGCCGAAAAGGCTTCGAGCTCCTTCGGATCGAGTTCGGCGACGGATTTTTCGATCTGTTCGAGTCTGGTCATCTCGGGCGCCTCGTTTGCACGGAAAATAGTCTTTCGCGGAGCATTTGCAAAGTCGGTCAGATCAGCGCGAACCGGTCGACATCCACCATTCCCTTGTCGGAAATCTTCAGGTGCGGGATGACCGGCAGCGGCAGGAAGGCGACCTGCAGGAAAGGCTCTTCGAGAGTCGTGCCAAGGGCTTGAGCCGCTTTTCTCAGGTGGTGCAGCGTGTCGCGGACCACCTCATAAGGTTCGAGGCTCATGAGGCCGGCGACGGGGAGCGCGATCTCGCCGGTGACCCTGCCGCCTTCCACCACCACGAAGCCGCCGTGGATTTCGCCGAGCCGGTTGGCGGCGAGCGCCATGTCGTCCTCGTCGACGCCGACGACGCAGATATTGTGGCTGTCGTGCCCGACGGTCGAGGCGATCGCGCCTTTCGTCAGCCCGAAGCCCTGCACGAAACCGTTGGCGTGATTGCCGTTCCTGCCATGCCTTTCGATCACCGCGACCTTGATGATGTCACGGGAAATGTCGATGCCGGTCTGATTGCCGGAGGCGGGCAGGCGATAGCGGCGGTGCTCGGTGATGATCTTGCCCGGCAGGACGCCGATCACCGGCGTTTCGGCTTCGGTCGCCGGTACGCCGAAATGGGCGGCCTCCACCTTGCGCGCCTTGACGCTGTCGAGACCGACCGGAGCGACCGGCTTGCGGGTGGCGAAGAGTTCGTCGGTGACCCTGCGGCCGGCGGAAAGGACGATCTCCGCCCTGCAGTTTTCGAGACTGTCGATGACGGCAAGATCGGCCCGCCAGCCGGGCGCCACGAGGCCGCGGTCGCGAAGCCCGAAGGCGCGCGCCGCGGAAATCGAAGCTGCCCGATAGATGGCGAGCGGCTCGACGCCATTGGCGATGGCGGTGCGGATCATATAATCGAGATGGCCCTGTTCGGCGATGTCGAGCGGGTTGCGGTCGTCGGTGCAGAGCGCGAGGAACGGCGACAGCCGCTCGGTGATGATCGGCATCAGGGCGTGCAGATCCTTCGAGACGGAGCCTTCGCGCACCAGGATGTGCATGCCCTTGCGGATCTTTTCGAGCGCTTCCTCGGCGGTGGTGCTTTCGTGCTCGGTGCGGATGCCGGCCGAAAGATAGCCGTTCAGGTCGACCCCGCGCAGAAGCGGCGCGTGGCCGTCTATATGATCGCCGTAGAAGGCGTCGAGCTTGGCGAGGCAGACCGGGTCCTTGTGGATGACGCCCGGGAAATTCATGAATTCGGCGAGCCCGATGACTTTCGGATGGTCGCGGAAGGGCAGGAGCTTTTCGACGGCCAGATCGGCGCCGGCCGTTTCCAGATGCGTCGCCGGGACGCAGGAGGAGAGCTGCACGCGGATATCCATGATGGTTTCGAGCGAGGAATCGAGGAAGAATTGTATGCCCTCGGTGCCGATGACGTTGGCGATCTCGTGCGGATCGCAGATCGCCGTCGTCACGCCGTAGGGAAGCACGCAGCGGTCGAATTCATGCGGCGTGACGAGCGAGCTCTCTATATGCAGATGGGTGTCGATGAAGCCGGGAACGACGATCTTTCCGGATATGTCGATCTCGGTTTTGCCCTTGTACGTGCCGCAGGTGCCGACTATGCGGTCGCCCGAAATCGCGATATCGGAAGCGACGAGCTCGCCGGTCACGAGATCGAAGAACGTTCCGCCCTTCAGCACGATATCGGCCGGTTCGCGGCCGGTGCCCTGATCGATAAGCGTTTCGAGGCGGGTGGTCATGGCAGGCTCCGATTCCGTTTTCGGCATTCTAGCGGGCGGCTTCGGGGAGGCAAAGGTGCCATTCCGCGCCGACCTTCCACCGCTTCAACGGTTTCGCGTGCCTCCGTTCAAAAGCCCGGTCAGAATGAGATCGACGCCGAAGACGAAGCGGGCGTTCTGGTCGGTTTCCAGAAGATCGGGAAGGGCTGCGGCGAGGTGAGGATAGTCTGCGGCAGAGAACGCCTTGAACTTCTCCTCCATCGGATGGGTACCGCCGGTGCCGCGTGACTGTTCGACAAGCGCCTGTTCCTCGATGACGAAGCCCAGAACGAAATAAAAAAGCGAAGCGATCGCTCGTGCGGCCGTTCTGGTGCTGAACCCGGCGTGCGAAAACGCCGCCAGGGCAATTTCCGCCACCTGAAGCACATTCGGGCGAGCCACGAACGTTCCCGCGAAGACGCGTGCGCCATCCCGCCTCGAGAGAAGCGCCAGGCGCAGTTCGGTGGCGATGTCGATCATCACCTCCCGGCAGTCGCCGGAGACGGTGATCCTGCCGGGAATGCCGGCGACCAGGGCTTCCGCCATTTCGTCGAGCAGCGCCTGCTTGCCGGGGAAATACCAGTAGAGGGCGGGGGCCTGCACTTCGAGCGCATCGGCGAGCTTGCGCATCGTCAGACCTTCGAGGCCTGTACGATCGAGCAGATCGAGGGCAGCATCGGTGATGCGTTGACGGTCCAGGTTCACGGCGAATCCTCCTTGCCGCCTTAATTTAACAGTGTTAAGTTATTTAACAATGTTAAATTGGAGGGCTTCATGCGGCTGGATGCACAGAATTTCCCAATCATCTGGATGCGGGAACACGACCACGATGACGACCATGACGATGATGCCGACCGCAAGCTGTTTCTGGAGCTGCTGGCACGGGAAGAGCGCTTTGTCCTCATCGCGGAGAGAATGCCGCGGCCGTCCGATCTTGCCGAAACGACGCCGGAAGACCGCAGGGAACGCGCCAGGATGTTCAAGGCTTACAAGGGCGAGATGGCGCGTCTGTGCGCCGGCATGATCCTGATCGGGCGGGCCTCCGGCGTGGCCCTGCCGATCCGGAAGACGATCGAGAATGTTTCCTCGGCGATGGGGATCGGTATCCTGTTCGCCGATAGCGAGGCGACGGCCATAGAGCTTGCCAGGGAGCGCCTGGGGGGAGGGAAAACGGACATGCCGGCAAAACAAAACCGCCCGTAACCTCGTACGGGCGGTCTCGGGTTCATTGTCGCTGTTCCGTTTTTCGTAACCCGGGGCCTCCCGCGAGAGGCGCCCGATCGATGTCACTCGGCGGCGACGATCTTGCCGTCTTCCCACTTGAAGAGCGAGAAGGCGGGCGAGGTGAGGTCGCCGGTTTCGCCATAGGTGAGCTCGCCGATCGAGGTCTTGATAGGCTCTCCGGACTTGATGGCGGCGGCGACCGCTTCGGTGTCATCGGCGCTGCCGGCCTTCTCGATGCCGGCCTTGATGACCTCGACGGCGGCATAGGCGTTCAGCGTGAAGGCTTCCGCCGGGATGTTCCTTGCGGCGAGCGCTTCGGCCGCAGCCTTGGAGTCGGGGGTCTTCGTCGCGTCGGAGGCGTTGGTGAAGACGGTTCCGGCTGCGGCATTCGTGCCGATATTCCAGAACTCGCTGTTCGACAGGCCGTCGCCGCCGATGATCGTCGCCTTGACGCCGAGATCGGAGAGCTGGCGGGCGAGCAGGCCGCCTTCCGGGTGATAGCCGCCGAAATAGACGACCTCGACGTTTTCCGACTTCAGGCGGGTGGTGAGCGCGCTGAAATCCTTGTCGCCCGGGGTGACGGCATCGTCGATCACCTCTTTGACGCCGCCGGCATTGAGGGCCGCCTTGAAGGCATCCGCCAGGCCTTTGCCGTAGGCGCCCTTGTCGTTGATGATGGCGACGCGCTTGTCCTTGAGGTTCTGCAGCACGTAGTTGGCGGCGACCACGGCCTGCTGGTCGTCGCGGCCGCAGGTGCGCAGCACGTTGGTGAGGCCGCGCGTGGTGAGGTCCGGCGTGGTGGCGGTCGGGGTGACCATCAGAACGCCGTTTTCGGCCAGGACGTCGGAGGCCGGCATCGCGACGCCCGAGGTCACCGGACCGACCACGAAGCGGATGCCTTCGCCGACGATCTGGTTGGCGGCGGAAACGCCCTGCTTCGGTTCGGCGGCGTCATCGGCGGCCTTGAGGACGACCTGCTCGCCCAGAATGCCGCCGTTCTTGTTGATCTCCGCGATGGCGGTCTCGGCGCCGTTGCGGACCTGATCGCCGTAGGCTGCGACGGGGCCGGTGAGCGGCGCGATCAAGCCGATGACGATCTCGGCATGGGCGAGCGGCGCGAAGGTGAGGGAAGCGAGGGCAGTCGCCCCCAAGAGCGTCTTGAGGTTCATGTCGGTTCTCCTTGGGTGGGGCGTTGCCGCCCGCGGTCAACGCCGCATTCTCTGCCTGCCGTCTCCGATGCCGCTCGGCATCCTGTGCCAATGACGGAAGGCGATGCGGTCGATGCCGAGCCGAGCCATGTTTGGCTTTCGACGATCGGCTGACAATTCTGTAGGAATTTGTCCGAGATTCCGCAAGAAGATAACAAAACGGGCTCGATTTTTGGCGGCTTCCCGAAAAAATCAGGAGGCGAATCGCGGACGCAGGCGGTTTTTGCGAAATCGGAGAGGCCGGCTGCGTGGCCGCAGGACGCTAGGCGCTGCGCTCCAATGCGTCTCGGAAGGCCTGGACCTGGCGGTTGAAAGCCTGGAATTCCCGGCTGCTCATGCCCGATCGTTCAATCAGCATGTCGCCCAGGCACCTGCTCTTCTCGAGCAAGGCACGGCCGGCGCCGGTGAGCCGGACGTGAACCTGGCGCTCGTCCGTCTTGCTGCGGCGGCGCTCCACCAGGCCTGCCTGCTCCAGCCGTTTGACCGGGGGGGTGATCGTGCTCGATTCCAGCGAGAGCCGGTCGGCGATGGCGCCGATGGTGATGCCGTCGTTCTCGGCGAGCGTGCTCAGGACCAGATATTGCGGATAGGTGATGCCCATCTCGTCCAGCATCGGCTTGTACAGGCGGTTGATGGCGATGTTCGTTTCATAAAGCGAAAAGCAGAGCTGATCGTCAAGCGGGTAGGGAACGTGTTCGGACACGGAATTTCTCCAGGTGATCGCGGTCGGCCGTATCCATACCACAAAAAATGATATCGCGATAAAGATTCTTGTAGACAGGTATCGAAAGCTCCGCTAGATTTTGATTATCGCAATAATTAATATCGAGGTATGAAAATCGCGATACCCCAAAAGGTGCGGTTCATCAGAACGACATGCACCGCTAGCATGAATGCCTGGCGCGGCCTCTTCCGACCGGTACGCAGCCGCGCAGTCCATTCACGTCGCAATCATTCGAAGATAGCTTTCAAGAAGGACAAAGATCATGAGCAGCAACTTCATCACCACCAAGGACGGCACGCAGATCTTCTACAAGGACTGGGGTCCTCAGGATGCCCAGGCGATCGTCTTCCATCACGGCTGGCCTCTGAGCTCCGACGACTGGGACGCCCAGATGCTGTTCTTCCTGCATCAGGGCTTTCGGGTGATCGCCCATGACCGCCGCGGCCATGGCCGTTCCAGCCAGACCGAGACCGGCAACGAGATGGACACCTATGCCGCCGACGTCGCGGAACTCGCCGGGCATCTCGATCTCAGGAACGCTATCCATGTCGGGCATTCGACGGGCGGCGGCGAGGTGGCGCGCTATGTGGCCCAGTATGGCGGCGGCGGCCGCGTTTCGAAAGCCGTCCTGCTCGGTGCCGTGCCGCCGATCATGGTGAAGACGGAAAGCAATCCGGGCGGCCTGCCGATCGAGGTCTTCGACGGCTTCCGCGCAGCCCTTGCCGCCAATCGCGCGCAGTTTTTCCGCGATGTCCCGGCCGGCCCGTTCTACGGCTACAACCGCCCCGGGGCGCAGGTCTCCGAAGGCGTGATCCAGAACTGGTGGCGGCAGGGCATGATGGGCGGCACCAAGGCCCATTACGATTGCATCAAGGCGTTTTCGGAAACCGATTTCACCGAAGACCTGAAGAAGATCGACGTGCCGGTGCTGGTCATGCATGGCGACGACGACCAGATCGTGCCAATCGCCGACTCGGCGCTGCTGGCGATCAAGCTTTTGAAGAACGGCACGCTGAAGGTCTATGAAGGCCTGCCGCACGGCATGGCGACCACCCACGCGGATATCGTCAACGCCGACCTGCTCGCTTTCTTCAAGGGTTGAGCTCGAAAGGCGAGGGGCTCGCCGCAGCGCGGCGGGCCTCACAGCGAGCAGCGACGAACCGGCGATGGTTCCGAGCAGGATGGCGAGCATCATCGGCCAGAACCGCCGCAGGACCGTGCCGACGCCTGGGCCGGCAGCCAATTGCCAGACATTGGTCACGAAGGAGGGGACGATCGGCAGGCTTGCGGCGGCGAGAGGAAACATGGCGATATCCACGCAAGCGGATAAAGTCACTCCCAGACCTTTCCGATGAGCCGGTGAAATCGCGTCATCGGACAAGAAAAGAAAACGCCGAAGTCGTATGCCCTGCATCTTTCGCGTGCTTTCGGTCTCGATTATAGCGACATGGGTTATGCGAGCCGGGGGCGGGCAACGATGCGAGTGTTGATAGCGGTTGTTTCGGCGGCCGTCATTTTGGCGAGTTGCACGCCGCGAGGAGCTATGGTGGATTTGCACACCAATGGCAAAGGGGAGTTGAGCCGCGTCGTGATGACCAGATCGACTGGTGACAAGGCGGCGGACGAACATGTCAGGCGAGCCGCGATCCGGAATTTTCACAATAAAGTGCCGACGCCGCGAAAGAATACGGTCTACCACCAGCCCGCGAAAGTTTATTTCCCGCCCGAACCTTATTTCCAATAGAAAACTGAATGCAGAAGGCGGAGATCAAACTCTCCGCCTGTATATTTCATGCCGATCGACGTGATGCGTCAGATGCCGCTCTTCAGGATATCCCGCAGCTTGCCGAAGATCTCGTCGATATGGTGTTTTTCGACGATCAGCGGCGGCGACATGGCGATGATGTCGCCCGTCGTGCGGATCAGGAGGCCGTTTTCATAGGCCTTCAGGAAGGCGGTGAAGGCGCGTTTGGTCGGCTCGCCGGCGATCGGATCGAGCTCGATCGCGCCGATCAGGCCGATATTGCGGATGTCGATGACATTGGGCAGGCCCTTCAGCGAATGCAGCCCTTCCTCCCAATAGGGAGCGATTTCCTTCGCCCGCTCGAATAGGCCTTCCTCCCTGTAGGTTTCGAGCGTCGCAAGACCGGCGGCGGACGCGATCGGATTGCCCGAATAGGTATAGCCGTGGAAGAACTCGATCAGATGTTCAGGACCGTTCATGAACGCGTCGTGGATTTCCGAGGTCACCAGAACCGCGCCCATCGGGATCACGCCGTTGGTCAGGCCCTTGGCGGTGGTGATGATGTCGGGCTTCACGTCGAAATACTGGGCGGCGAAGGGCGCGCCCAAGCGGCCGAAGCCGGTGATGACCTCGTCGAAGATCAGCAGGATGCCGTGCTTCGTGCAGATTTCACGGAGCTTCTGCAGATAGCCCTTCGGCGGGATGAGCACGCCGGTCGAGCCCGCGACCGGTTCGACGATGACGGCGGCGATGGTCGAGGCGTCATGCAGCGTGACGATGCGCTCCAGCTCGGCCGCAAGATCGCCGCCATGTTCCGGCTCGCCCTTCGTGAAGGCGTTCTTGCCGGGGATATGGGTGTGCGGCATATGGTCGACGCCGGTGAGCAGCGTGCCGAACATCTTCCGGTTGGCGACGATGCCGCCGACGGAGATGCCGCCGAAATTGACGCCGTGATAGCCGCGCTCGCGGCCGATCAGGCGGAAGCGGGAACCGTTGCCCTTGGCGCGATGGTAGGCGAGCGCCACCTTCAGCGCCGTTTCGACCGATTCCGAGCCGGAATTGGTGTAGAGCACGTGGTTCAGGCCTTCCGGCGCGATATCGACGAGACGGTTGGCAAGCTCGAAGGCTTTCGGATGGCCGAGCTGGAAGGCGGGCGCATAATCGAGCTCGCCCGCCTGTTCGCGGATCGCCTCGGTGATCTTCGGACGGCAGTGGCCGGCATTCACGCACCAGAGGCCGGCGGTCGCATCGAGCACCTGGCGGCCGTCATGGGTCGTGTAGTGCATGTCCTTCGCACTGACGAAGAGACGGGGCTCCTTCTTGAACTGGCGATTTGCCGTGAACGGCATCCAGAAAGCGCGAAGGTCGTTGGGCGTGCTGAGGCGATTGGACATGCTGTTCTCCACCGGCCATCCCGAGCAGGTTCGAGGGCCATTTCCGATCGGCGGCTTTGCGCCGGTTTTTTGACTGCATGGTCAAATTATCAGGGGGAATGGGGGCGTCAACTGCCTTTGGGCGGAGAGGGTCCCCGCAGGCTCACGGCCATCCAAGCGGGACGAAGGCCTTCTTGATCGTTTCCGCCAAGGCATCGACAGCCGGACGGGACCGATAGGCCTTCCGCTTCAGGAGCACCCGAGAGAAATCCACCGGCGGAAAGCCGTCGTCCTGCGTCAGCTCCCGGCAACCGGCGGGAATGCTGCTGCGCGACAGCGGCGCGACGCCGAGACCGGCGGAGACCGCCGACCGGAGCGCGCCGCTCGTCTCGCAGGTGAAGGCGATCCGGTAGTCGATCGCGTGCCGTTCCAGGGAGCGGATCGCGAATTCGCGGCACCAGTCCGACCGGCGGTAGACGGCGATCGGCACGGGCCGCTGCAGATGGGCCTCATGGGCGGTCGAGGCGACCCAGACGGTGGGGTCTATCGCCAGGACCTCTCCGGACTTGTCGTTGTTCCAGTCGAAGATGATCGCAAGATCGAGCTCGCCGCTTTCGAGCGCCTGGAGCTGCTGGGACGTGTAGCCGCATTCCACGGTGACTTCCGTCGCCGGGTGCCTTTCGGCAAAAGCCGCAAGAGCACGCGGAAGGACGGTCTGGCTGTATTCCTCCGGAATGCCGATCCGCAGCGTGCCGTCGAGCGGTGTCGCCTGCATGAGAGCCGTCGTCTCGTCCACCAGACCGACGATGCGTCGCGCATGGGGCTCCAGGCGAAGCCCTTCCTCGGTGAGATAGACGCCGCGCGGGCCGCGCTCGAAAAGGGGCCTTCCGACGATGTCCTCCAGGCGCTTCACCTGCATGCTGACCGCCGACTGGGTGCGGCCGAGCTTCATGGCGGCCTTGGTGACGTTGCGGGTTTCCGCAACGACGAGAAAGCTTCGCAGAAGATCGCTTTCGAGAGGGAGCGCCATAGGACCAGAAATCGATTTCGCTAATGGCTGGCATCGTAACTATTCATTTGTGCGATGTCTACGGCGGCTGATGATAGGCCTGTTTTCTTGCGGGAAGAAGGCCATGACTTCGATCATCACGCGTGCCGCATCGGCGATCGCCGCAGCCTGGCGCAACCATGAACGGAAACGGATGGAGCGACAGGCGCTGCTGACGATCATCAGTCGCAAGAACGATCATCTGCGCAGGGATGTCTGTCCGGCGACGGACGACGATCTTTCGCCGCCACAACGGCGCCCGCGCATCAAGCGGGACCAAGCGGCAGGAAACTGCCGGCAGCCATGACAAGAAAACCCCGCCTTCGGCGACCCGAAGACAGGGATTGGACCGTTTACGAATACACGGCCGCGATCGGCGGAGACGTCATGTCAGCGCTGTCATCCTCAAGCATCAAGCAGCAGCGGATTTCTTCTGAGCCGGCGCGCAATAAATCTCTTCCAGCGTCTCCAGGACCTTCAGGACCGACTCCGACGAGCTGGAATAATAGATGGTCTGGGCGTCGCGGCGGGTCTTAACCAGCTTCTGGGCGCGCAGCTTGGAAAGATGCTGTGAAAGAGCAGACTGGCTGAGGCCGACCTGGGACGCGAGCGCGCCGACGGCAACCTCGCCCTTCACCAGGCAACATAGAATCATCAACCGTTTAGGATTGGCCATCGCAGACAGCAAGCTCGCCGCTGCGGTGGAATGCTCGGATAATGCCATCGTGTCCATCGACTACAGTTCCCCCTGTACTCCAAAGCGGCCCCCCGCTTCAAAATTCGCCCGTTCGTCCTACAGGCGAAAATTAACAAGGAGCAAACAGGATTGTATATCCCTAAATTTCAGGTAACAGATTAACGTACTTTAGCGTCTTCAAAAACATAATCAAGCACTGCCCGGGGCGAGGCGGCAAGGACATCAAATTCGTGCCGAAGTAGAAAATCCCCTGCAATCAGGTCTATTCCGGCCCGATCTGCGCCGACGAAACGCCAGTTCTTCCCGTTTTGCGTGTGGAGACGAGCGGCAAAGGTCTCCGCCAGATCCGTCATGCCAATCAAATTTTCAGAGAGGTCGAGCCAGTCGGAGGTGATTCCCGGTTCGCGAATCACCAAATCATCGCCGGACAGTAAATATGCACGGCCGAAGCCTCCGTTCAGCGAAGCGCTCTGCGGAGTGATTCGGAAGAAGCGGAAATCTCCGAAATCCGCATAAAGGGCGGCTTTCGGGTGGCGGTGAAGGAAGCGCCGGCGGATGCGGGCATGCTCCGGCGTATCGCGGGCGACGCTTTCGGCAAGGCACTGGACCGTAATTCGCGGATGGGCGAGCGGATCGCCCTTGCCCGGCTCGCCGGCAAGCAAGGAGCAGCGCGGATCGGCGACGAGCCCCTTCGTGTGGCCCGAGAGGCCGGAGACGAGGATCACCGGCACGCCGTCGACATCGGTGCCGGTCAGCGCCCGGCTGACCGAGGGAAAACCGGTCTCGGGATCGAGGACCGCGAGCGCCATGTAGCGCACGCCGCGGACCAGCGTGCGGGCGAGGCGGCGGGCTTCGTCGTCCGTATCGCGCAGAACCTTCGGCTTGTCTGCCTCGGGCGGTTGGTCGGCCTGCGGCGGCCTGCCGGTCTCGGTTTTGCCGGACTGGGATTCGTCGGCCATCTCGTCCACTCCTGTTTCGCCGGCGGGCATACCACCTGTCGTCGCGGGGCGGAAGCCGGCGGAATGCCTCGGTCAGCCGCCGTCGCGCCGGCGGTGGCGGGTGAGGCCGGCGACAACGTCTTCGGCGGAGATCGTGCCGATGATCGCGCCGTTGTCGACCACCCCGACTGCGCCCGGCTGGCGTGACAGCGCGTCGAGGATATCGACGAGCGGCGTATCGGCGCGGGCGGTGGCGGAGACGGCCGCCGCGCCGGCCCTGGCATTCACGCCCGGACGCATCACGTCGCTTGCGGTCAGCATGCTGATCGGATTCATGTGCTGCACGAAATCGGCGACATATTGGTCGGCGGGCGCCCGGACGATTTCCTGCGGCGTGCCGCACTGGATGATGCGGCCGCCCTCCATGATGGCGATGCGGTTGCCGATGCGGAAGGCCTCGTCGAGATCGTGGCTGACGAAGAGGATGGTCTTCTTGAGCCGCCGCTGGAATTCCAGAAGCTCGTCCTGCAGGCGGGTCCGGATCAAGGGATCGAGCGCCGAGAAGGGCTCGTCCATCAGCAGGATCGGCGCGCCGGTCGCAAAAGCGCGGGCAAGGCCGACGCGCTGCTGCATGCCGCCGGAAAGCTCGCCCACCTTGCGGTCGGCCCATTTCGCCAGGTTGACGAGTTCGAGCTGTTCGCCGACGCGGCTCTTCCGCTCGGCCTCCGCGACGCCCGCAAGCTCCAGGCCGAAGCCGACGTTTTCCGAGACGGTGCGCCAGGGCAGCAGGCCGAACTGCTGGAAGACCATGGAGACCGTGTGCATGCGCAGGTCCCGCAGCACTTTCGGGCTTGCCTTATAAGGATCGACCGGCCCCGACGGGGTCGCGACGCGGACGGAGCCGCGCACGACCGGCGCCAGGCCGTTGACGGCCCGGAGCAGGGTGGACTTGCCGGAGCCAGAAAGGCCCATCAGCACGAGGATCTCGCCCTCGCGGATCGTCAGCGAAGCATCGGCGACGCCGAGCACGATACCGGTCGCGGCGCTGATCTCGTCGCGGGTCCTGCCTTCGTCCACCATGGCCAGCGCCCGTTCCGGGTTGTCGCCGAAGACGATGTCGACGCGATCGAAGACCACGCAATCCGTCATCTGTTCGCTCATGCGCCGTCTCCCGTCGAGGTGCGGAACATGCGGTCGAGGATGATCGCCAGGATGACGATGCACAAGCCCGCCTCGAAGCCGCGGGCGATGTTGACCGTATTGAGCGCGCGGACCACCGGAACGCCGAGGCCGTTGGCGCCGACCAGCGCGGCGATCACCACCATCGACAGCGACAGCATGATCGTCTGGGTCAGCCCGGCCATGATCTGCGGCATGGCGAAGGGCAGTTCCACCTTGCGGAGCACCTGCGCGGGCGTGGCGCCGAAGGCGACGGCGGCTTCCGTCAAGGCGCCGGGCGTCGAGACGATGCCGAGGCGGGTGAGCCGGATCGGCGCGGGAATGGCGAAGATGACGGTGGCGATGAGGCCGGGCACCATGCCGAGGCCGAAGAGGATCAAGGCGGGGATGAGGTAGACGAAGGTCGGGATGGTCTGCATCAGGTCGAGGATCGGCCGCATGACCTCGTAGACCCAGGCGCGCCGGGCCGCGAGGATGCCGAACGGCACGCCGACCGCCATGCTGACGGCGGTGGCTGCCAGCACCAGCGCCAGCGTCTCGGTCGTTTCCTTCCAATAGCCCTGGTTATAGATGACGAGCAGTCCGAGGCAGGTGAAGAGCGTGACGCCCACCGAGCGGCGCAGCCACCAGGCGAGCGCGGTGATGAGGGCGATCAGCACGTAGGGGTTCGGCCATTGCAGCACGAAAAGCAGGGCGTCGATGACCCCCGACAGCACGGCGGACAGCCAGTCGAAGAACCAGTCGGCATTGGCCGTTAGCCAATCGACGAAATCCTTCGCCCAATTGCCGAGGCGCAACTTGCCGCCGGAATCCACGAGCCATTCGGGAAGCCAATTCACGTTCGAAGCCTGTCTTGGTCGAGGGGAAATCGTGTCAGGCGGCTGTAAAGGTACAAGGCACTTCGGCGGGCTTCCTCTGGTCTCCCCCCTTGAGGGGGAGATGTCACCGAAGGTGACAGAGGGGGGTAGCCACGCTGCGGCAAACAATGAAGTCGGTGAGGTGCCGAGACATCACCCCCCTCTGCCCTGCCGGGCATCTCCCCCTCAAGAGGGGAGATCGGTCTGCCGGGCTGTCTTTTTCCCATGCGCGTTTGCCCCTGTCCGCTCAATGCTCACAGCCCGAGTTCGGACTTCACCGCTTCGAGGCCCGGCTTGCCGTCCTTGGTGGTGACGCCGGCGAGCCATGGTTCGACCGCCGTGCCGTTCGCCTTCAGCCACTTGGTGGCGGCGTCCTCCGGCTCGTCGCCGTCGTTCAGGATGCCGCCCATGATCTCGTTCTCCATGGACAGCGAGAACTTCAGGTTCTTGATGAAGGCGCCGACATTCGGGCACTCGTCCGTGAAGCCGGCACGCACGTTGGTATAGACCTCGGCGCCGCCGAAATTCGGCCCGAAGACGTCGTCGCCGCCGGAAAGATAGGTGAGCTTGAAATTGCTGTTCATCGGATGCGGCTCCCAACCGAGGAAGACCACCGGCTGGCCGGCCTTGTCGGCGCGGGCGACCTGGGCGAGCATGCCCTGTTCGGAGGATTCCACCACCTCGAAGCCGCCGAGATCGAACGTGTTCTTCTCGACCATGCCGAGGATCAGGCGGTTGCCGTCATTGCCGGGCTCGATGCCGTAGATCTTTCCTTCCAGCGCATCCTTCTGCTTGGCGATATCCTTGAAATCTTTGATGCCGAGCTCGGCGCCCTTGGCGTTTGTGGCGAGCGTATACTTGGCGCCGACGAGGTTAGGCCCGAAGGATTCCACCGACTTGTCGGTGAGGTAGGGGCGCACATCCGCTTCCTGGGTCGGCATCCAGTTGCCGAGGAAGACGTCGATGTCCTTGTTCTTCAGCGAGCTGTAGGTGACCGGGACGGAAAGGACCTTCACGTCGGTCTCGTAGCCAAGCGCCTTCAAAAGGACGCTGGCGGTCGCCGTGGTGGCGGTGATGTCGGTCCAGCCGACGTCGGAGAAGCGGACCGTGCCGCAGGCTTCCGGTTCGGCGGCCATGGCGCCGGTGGCCAGCACCAGGACGGAGGCTGCGGCTGCGAGCGTGGTTTTCAGCGAGGTGGTGATGCGCATGAGTTGCTCCCCTTTTTCTGGTTCCCGCCATTATCAATATATGCTGAGACGAGGCAAGCGTGCGCATTCGCGGCCATGGATCGGCGCTATTTGCGACATTTGTGACTTTGCCGGCGCGCCGCTTCCGGCACATATTCCTGTGAGTATCGGCGAATGCGCGCTTCCGTCGAATCCCGTTCGCGATCAGAAGCGGAGCATGGCAAA
Organism: Neorhizobium descurainiae; assembly: GCF_051400715.1. Taxonomy (NCBI): domain Bacteria; kingdom Pseudomonadati; phylum Pseudomonadota; class Alphaproteobacteria; order Hyphomicrobiales; family Rhizobiaceae; genus Neorhizobium; species Neorhizobium descurainiae. The sequence goes on along the minus strand of NZ_JBLFFK010000002.1, from coordinate 457,241 downwards.
GCTTTATTTCCATTACGCGACGATGAATGCCGGCAAGTCGACCATGCTCCTGCAGGCCTCCTACAATTACCAGGAGCGCGGCATGCGCACGGCGATCTTCATCGCCGCGCTCGACGACCGGGCCGGCAAGGGGCGCGTGTCTTCCCGGATCGGGCTTTCCTCCGACGCTATCCCCTTCGGATCGTCGGACGATCTCTTTTCGGCGATCGAGGCCATGCACGGCGAAGAGCCGATCGCCTGCGTCTTCGTCGACGAGGCGCAATTCCTGTCGGCCGAACAGGTGTGGCAGCTCGCGCGCGTCTGCGACCGGATCGGCATTCCCGTTATGGCCTACGGGCTGCGCACCGATTTCCAGGGCAAGCTCTTTCCGGGCTCGCTGGAACTGCTCGCCATCGCCGACGAGCTGCGCGAAGTGCGCACCATCTGCTTCTGCGGCCGCAAGGCGACCATGGTGGTGCGGCTCGACGCCGAGGGCAATCTCGTACGCGAGGGAGCGCAGGTCGAGGTTGGCGGCAACGAGAAATACGTCTCGCTCTGCCGCCGGCACTGGGAGGACCGGATCCGCTGCGAGTGACGGTCGGCGTCTGGGCTGAGCGTCGCGGCGAGATCGACCATTGTCAAAGCCGAATATCGTCGCGCCGCCGTGGCGGAATTTCCCGGCGGCACTATCTTCTCCCGTGACGGGAGGAGAGGCGGCGTGGTGGGAAAACGGGTTTTCGACAGCGAAATCGCGCGCATAGGCGACATGCTTTCTGCGATGCGCGAGGCGTTCGAGCCGCCCGCCGCCCTGCTTGCGGGAGCCGCCGGCAATCGCGAGCTTCCCGACGAGGCGAGACTTGCCGCGGCGGACGGGAACCTCAAGGCCGCGGTACCGGAACTGCAGGCGACCGAGAAAGCCATCGCCCGGCTCGTGGCGGGCCTTGCCGCGGAGATCGGCATCCGGAGGTCGGAGTTCGACACGCGCGAACGGCCGACACGTCTCGAAAGGCTGATCGGCCATGTTTCGAAAGCCGCCATGCGCCGGCGGATCGAGGCACGCTGGCGCCGCGCCGTTCCGCCCGGCCATCTTGCCGAGCTTCTGCGCCGCGCCGATCTTCTCGTCGGCCTCGTGAAGGCGGAGCGCGATATCCTTCTCGCACAGCGCGCGAAGAGCGAAGGCGATCTGCTGGCATTCATCGACGGCCGGCCGTATGTCATCGGAAAGCTGCGCAGCGAGATGGGCGGGGCGATGACCCGGGTCGAGGCCGCGCGGCATGCGGAACGTGGCGTATCCGTTTTTCAAGGCTTCATCGATGCGCTGAACGGGCGGGTCAAGGTCTTTAACACGCTTCTCCACAAGCTTATGGCCGATACGGAAGATCTGCTGATCCTCCACCAGGCCGTTTCCGAAACCGCCCGACATGGCGACGAGGGGCTCAGGCCGGAGCCCTTTCCGAACCTTGCGGCCGAGATTGAGCGCTTTGCGAAGGGCATGCTGACGGTGCGCGGTCTCGACCGGCGCAAGGATCACGCCGACCGGGCATTCGCCGAGCGGTTTCCTGCGGAGGCCGCGGGGGAGGCGGCGGTGGAGGTCCGGCCGGCGAAGGCGGTCTTCTGGCTGCCGGCGATCTTGCGCTTCAGGCCCGCTCGTTCCTGAGCGGGTTTCCCGCCGGCCCGCGCTTTGGCGATTCTTTTCCTATGGTTGCGGCGAAAGGCTGCGACCAGTTGTGCTCTTCCGGGGGAACACATATGTGTTGAGCACACTCGGAAGCCGCCTTACAGGAGACAGCGATGCTCGACCGGATTACCGCCTTGTTCCAACGGATCGGACAGGCCGTCGGCAGAGGCATCGGCCTCCTGGTCGCCTGGCTCCTCTGGCCGTTCATGGCCGCGCACGGCTGGTACGGCCGACGCCACTGGATGGTGAAGGGGCCGATCCTCGCCCTTCTCGTGCTCCTCGTCGGCCTCTACGGCTATTTCTTCTGGCAGACGCAGGTGTGGAGCGGCTTCAACCCGAATTTCGTCGACAGCTACCGCTGGTCCGAGCGCACCGTGCCCGCGGGGCAGGAACTGCCGCCGACGACGGCGCCCGCAGGCGCCAACGCGGCTCCCGCAACGACCGCGACGAATACGGTCGCCCGGCAGTGCCAGTCGTCGGCGATCGTCGACGCCGCGGCCGACCTGACCGACATGAACGTCAACCAGAACGCCTGGATCTCCTCGATGCTGCTCTACCGGCTCGGGTTCTTCGGCATCGACTGGGACCACACGCCCTTCCTCGACAACAAGGCCTCGTTCCAGCGCGGCGTGAACCAGGCCGTGCGCCGCACCTCGACCGAACTCGTCGACACGCTCGGGCGCGTGCGCGGCACGTCCGGCATCAACAGCAACCTGCAGGACGCGCGCGGAAACCTGCAGTTCGACGAATATTCCTGGTATTTCGGCCTCGATCCCTTCGGCTTCAAAACGCCGACGCCGGCCTATTACCGTACGGCAATCCAGAAGCTCCGGGCCTTCAACACCGACCTTTCGTCCTGCAACGCGACGTTCGACACCCGCGCCGACAATCTGATCCAGTTCGTCGACCGCATCGCCAACGATCTCGGCGGCACTGCCGCGATCCTGCGCGAGCGCTCGGAAAACAACAGCGCCGGCTGGTTCGATACGCGCGCCGACGACCGGTTCTGGTTCGCCTACGGCCAGCTCTACGGCTATTACGCCGTGCTTTCCGGCGCCGGTGCCGATTTCGCCCAGGTGATCCGCGAGCGCAATCTCGGATCGCTCTGGAACGATACGCTTGCCCGCTTCAGGGCAGCGTTGCGCGTCCGGCCGGCGATCGTCTCCAACGGCCGCGAGGACGGCATGATCATGCCGAGCCATCTTGCCGTGATGGGGTTCCATACCCTGATGGTCCGTTCGAACCTGGTGGAAGTGCGGTCGGTCCTCGATCGTTAAGGCGTCTCGATCGGGAATTCCTTGCGCCGGATTCGATATCTGACTAAAGTCAGAGAATGGAGAAGGAGCATATAGCGCAGGTCCGCCGCTTCAGCCGCGCCGTCACGCAGCATGTCGGGGCGCTCGAGGACAGCTATCTGCAACGCGGCCGGCCTCTCGGCGAAGCCCGCCTCATTCACGAGATCGGCGAGAAGGGCATCGACGTGCGCCTTCTGCGGGAACGCCTGAAGCTCGATTCCGGCTATGTGAGCCGTCTCTTGCGTTCGCTCGAAGGGCAAGGGCTCATTGCGACCGATCACGGCGGCGGGGACCGCCGGGTGCGGCGCGTGGCGCTGACGCCCAAGGGCCGCGCCGAGCGTGCGACCTACGACACGCTCTCGGACCAGCTCGCGATGTCTTTCCTGATGCCTCTCGGTCCGAGCCAGCGCGTCCGGCTGGTCGAAGCCATGGCGGAAGTCGAACGCCTGCTCCGGGCGGGTTCGGTCGAAGTGAATTTCAAGGCGGCAGCCAGTCCGGCCGCCCAGGCCTGTCTCGCGCGGTATTTTTCGGAGTTGGCGACGCGTTTCGACACGGGTTTCGATCCGGACAGGAGCAACTCGGCCACGGTTGCGGAGATGACGCCGCCCGCCGGTTATTTCGTTCTGGCGGAATTCGACGGAGCACCCGTCGGATGCGGCGCTCTGAAAGTGACCGGTGCTTCGACCGGTGAAATCAAGCGGATGTGGACGGCGCCCGACGCGCGCGGGCTTGGCATCGCACGGCGCGTGCTGCGGGCACTCGAAGCCAAGGCGCGGGAGATCGGGCTCGGCACGCTTCGCCTCGAGACCAATCGCGTGCTCCTGGAGGCGCAGACGTTCTACCGAAGCGAAGGCTATCGCGAAGTTGCTGCTTTCAACGCCGAACCCTATGCCGACCACTGGTTCGAAAAGCAGATCTAGCCCATGTTCCCGGTTCAGTTGCCCGGTTCGTCGAGAAAGAAGGTCACGCCCGGGCGCTGGGCGAAAAATTCGTAGGTGATTCCCACCACCTCGCCGCCGGTGCCCGGCTTGTCCCGGAACTTGCCGACGGAGCGGACGTATTTGTAATGTTCCGCATCGGACTTGATCCGGTAGATGTTGTGATAGGTCAGCCGACCGGCGCTGGCGCGCTCGAAGGTTTCCATGAGCAGCGGCATGTCTTCGGGATGGATGCGGGCGCCGATCTCCACGAGGTTCATCGGGCCTTCCCGATGTTCGAGACCGAAAATGCGGCTGACGTCCTCGGTCGCGAACAGGTGGCCGCTATCGATATCGAAACGCCAGAAGCCGTAAAGGCGGAAGGCAGTCGCGAGTTCGACGACTTCCGTGTCGCTCAAGCCTATCATTTCGTGTTGTCTGTTCGGATTTGTCCGGGCGAGTTCAAGCCAGAATGGCAATCGGTTTCTCCACGCAGGATAAGGATACGTCGCCCCCGTATCCTCTGTATCTATACGATCAGTTTCAATCTGATGGCTTTAGCTACCAACTGCGTGCGATTAACGCAATCCAGTTTCTTAATGGCATTCGTCATATAAGCATTCACCGTGTGATCCGAGAGCGACAGGATGCGGCCGATCTCGACCGAGGTCTTGCCCTGCGCAGTCCAGCGGACGACTTCGAGTTCGCGGCTGCTCAGGGGGCCGGCGGCGGCCGACTTGGCGCTGCGGCGGAGCTTGTCGAAGACATCGAAGGCATGCAGCACGATCATGCCGATCTCGTTCAGCTCCACCTGCGTGAGGCGGGGCCGGACGCCGTCGAAGCGCAGCATGAAACGGTCGCCGTCGACGGAATTGAGCGACATGGCGACGCTGGTGAGAATGTCGTAGCGGCGCTGGAGTTCTTCCATGGCGGCAGGGATCGCAAAGCCGCGGACGTTTTCCGGCTCGTCGACCGACCAGCAAAAGGGAAGGGCGGATTTCGCGATGAGGGGTGCGACCGGGCACAGCTTCAGCAGGCGCCGGCGGTCGAATTCCTGGACATAGGCGCCGGGCAGCGTCGTCTCGACGATCATCCGCGACATCAACACCTCATCCGGCGAGGTGGCGGCATACAGCGTAACGTGGCGGAATCCGAATTCATGGGCGGTCCGCTGCAGGGCGCCAAATATTTCCACCTGCGAGTCGGCGGCCGAAATTTCGCTGTTGAGTATCGATTGCCGTTCCAAGGTTATCATGCAGGTCAGCTGAAGAAATATTTATGTTAACGTTAACAAATATACAAATCTGTTTGAATAGCCAGCGAATTTTCGTGCAATGCAACAGATACTCAGGAAATTTATGACAGGCAATCACTTTTTTCTCGGGAATTCAGGGGGTTATCCCGAACAGGCCTTAGACGGGGATATGTCCGGTTCCCTTAACTTCCTCCATCACCGCATAGGTATGGGTTTCCCGGACGCCCGGGAGAGGAAGAATCACCTCCGACAGAAACTGGCGGTAGGCTTCCATGCCGGCGACGCGCGCCTTCACCAGATAGTCGAAGCCGCCCGCCACCATGTGGCATTCCATGACGTCGTCGCTGCGTTTGACGGCGGCGGCGAATGCATCGAAAACGTCGGGTGTGGTACGATCGAGCTTCACCTGCACGAAGACGAGCAGGTTGCGGCCAAGCTTCTCCGGCGAGAGCTGCGCGCTATAGCCGAGGATGTAACCCTCGCGGGTCAGCCGCTTGACGCGTTCGGCGGTCGCCGTCGGCGAAAGGCTGACGCGATCGGCGAGTTCTATGTTGCTGAGGCGGCCTTCCTTCTGGAGCGCCCGAAGGATCTTGCGGTCGAGACGGTCGAGTTCCTTCATTTTTGCCTGCCAAGTGGAATGAATGTAGTTTAATATCCGGTGAGTATCGCAGAAATCCGCCGAAATCGCCAGGGAATTCCCGCTATGTGGGGAATGAAACGGAGGCATCCATGAACCAGCAGATTCTGACCCAGCCATTCATTCCCTTCAACGCCCCCTATGCCGGCGACGACGACCGGCTGATCCGGCAATTCGCAGCCCGCACCGGTTTCTCGCCGGCGCAGGACGCGGCGATCGACCAGCGGGCGCGGCGGATGATCAGCGCCATCCGCGACGGTTCGGGCAAGGTCGGCGGCGTCGAGGATTTTTTGCGCGAATACGGGCTTTCGACCCGCGAGGGGCTGGCGCTGATGGTGCTCGCCGAAGCGCTGCTGCGCGTGCCGGACGCGCTGACGCAGGACCGGCTGATCGAAGACAAGCTGCGGGAGGGCGGCTGGAGCACCCACGAGGCGTCCGGCGAGAGCTGGTTCGTCTCGGCCTCGGCATGGGCGCTCGCCGTCTCGGCCCGCGTCATCGGACCCGGCGAGACGCCGGAGGGGATCCTTCGCGGCCTCGTCAAGCGCGTCGGCCTGCCCACCGTGCGCAGCGCCACCAAGCAGGCGATGCGCTTCCTCGGCCACCATTTCGTGCTCGGCGAGACGATGAAGGACGCGCTTTCCCGCGCCGCCAGGAGCGAGGAGAAAGGGTACCGCCATTCCTTCGACATGCTGGGCGAGGGCGCCCGCACGGCGGAAGACGCCAAGCGCTATTTCCGCTCCTATGCCGACGCGATCCAGTCGATCGGCGCCTATATGGCGAAGAACGGCAAGGGCAAGCAGCTTCCCGACCGCATGGGCATTTCCGTCAAGCTCTCGGCGCTGCATCCGCGCTATCTTGCGACCCATCGCGACCGGGTGATGAAGGAGCTGGTGCCCGACCTTCTTGACCTTGCGCGGATGGCGAAGGAATACCAGCTCAACTTCACCGTCGACGCGGAGGAGGCCGACCGGCTGGAACTTTCGCTCGACGTGATCGCGGCCGTCTTTTCCGACCCCTCGCTTTCCGGCTGGGACGGCTTCGGTCTCGCCATCCAGGCCTATCAGAAGCGCTCGACGGCGGTGATCGACTATGTCGACCAGCTCTGCGCGACGCTCGGCCGGCGGATGATGGTGCGCCTCGTCAAGGGCGCCTATTGGGATACGGAGGTGAAGCGGGCGCAGGAGCGCGGCCTCGAAGACTATCCGGTCTGGACGCGCAAGCCCGCGACGGACCTTTCCTATCTCGCCTGCGCGCAGCAGCTCCTTTCCAAGCGGGCGCGTATTTTTCCGCAGTTCGCGACCCACAACGCCCTGACGGTCTCCACCATCCTGGAGCTTGCCGGACCGGACCGTTCCGGCTTCGAGTTCCAGCGGCTGCACGGCATGGGCGAGGCGCTCTACGACGACCTGCTCGAAAGCAACGACCGGATCGCCTGCCGCATCTATGCGCCGGTCGGCGGCTATCGCGACCTGCTCGCCTATCTCGTGCGCCGCCTGCTGGAGAATGGCGCCAACTCCTCCTTCGTGGCGGTGGCCGGCGACAAGAACGTCGCGGTGGAGAAGCTGCTGGAAAGACCGGCGGCGCGGCTGGGGCTCGACGACGGCATCAGCGCGCGGCACAGGCAGATCCCGCTGCCCTCCGACATCTACGGGCGCCGCAAGAACAGCGCCGGTTTCGAATTCGGCCATCGGGAAAATCTGGAAAAGCTCATGGCGAGCCTCGACAGGCCGTGGCCGGAGGTGAAGGCGGGGCCGCTGGTCGCCGGCCTCGCCTCGAAGGCCGAGGAAAAGCCGGTCACGTCGCCGGCCGACCGGTCGAAGATCGTCGGCACCGTGCGTCACGCGACCGTGCAGGACGTCGACGCCGCGTTTACGGCAGCCGGCAAGGCCTTCAAGGCCTGGTCGCGCCAGCCGGTGGAGACCCGCGCCGCCTGCCTGGAGCGGATGGCCGGCCTGCTCGAAGAAAACCGAGACCGGCTGCTGGCGCTGCTTGCCGCGGAAGCCGGCAAGACGCTGGACGACGGCATCGCGGAGATCCGCGAGGCGGTGGATTTCTGCCGCTACTATGCCGACAGAAGCCGCGAACTCTTCGGCATGCCGGTGCCGATGCCCGGCCCGACCGGCGAGGACAACCGGCACTTCTGGCGCGGCCGCGGCGTGTTCGGCTGCATCTCGCCCTGGAATTTCCCGCTCGCCATCTTCCTCGGCCAGGTCTCGGCGGCGCTCGTGGCCGGCAATACCGTGATCGCCAAGCCGGCGCCGCAGACGCCGCTTATCGCTTTCGAGGCGGTCAAGCTCTTCCATCAGGTCGGGGTGCCGGCGGAGGCGCTGGCAATGCTGCCGGGCGGTCCGGAGGTGGGTGCGGCGATCACCGCGCATCCGAAGCTCGCCGGCGTCGCCTTCACCGGTTCGACGAAGACGGCATGGGCGATCAACCGGGCGCTTGCCGCCAAGGACGGTCCGATCGTGCCTCTCATCGCCGAGACCGGCGGCATCAACGCGATGATCGTCGACGCCACGGCGCTTTCCGAGCAGGTCGCGGACGACGTGGTCGTCTCGGCCTTCCGCTCGGCCGGCCAGCGCTGCTCGGCATTGCGGCTGCTCTTCCTGCAGGAGGATGTCGCCGACGGCATGCTGAAAATGATCGAAGGGGCGGCGGCGGAACTCAATCTCGGCGATCCCATCAGGCAGAACACCGATGTCGGCCCGATCATCGACGAGAGCCAGCGGCGGATGCTTTCCGACCATGTGGCGGAGATGCGGACGAAGCAGAAGGTGCGCTATGCCGGACATGTGCCGGAGACGGGCAATTTCTTCGCGCCCCATATCGTCGAGCTCGACAGCCCCGCGGCGCTGACCAGGGAAGTCTTCGGCCCCGTGCTGCATGTGGTGCGCTGGAAGGCGAAGGAGCTCGACAAGGTGCTTTCCGCCATCGACGCCACCGGCTACGGCCTGACGCTCGGCATCCACAGCCGTATCGAGGCCACGATCCGCAAGGTGACGGAGGCGCTGGATGTCGGCAATGTCTATGTCAACCGCAACATGATCGGCGCCGTGGTCGGCACCCAGCCTTTCGGCGGCTCGGGCCTTTCCGGCACCGGCTTCAAGGCGGGCGGCCCGGCATACCTGATGCGGTTCGCCGAGGAGCAGGTGATCTCGGTCAACACGGCCGCCGCCGGCGGCAATGCCAGCCTGATCGCGATCGGCGAGGGGTGAGACGCGCCGGCCGCAGGCCGGCAAAACGCTCCGGTGGAGCGTTTTGAGCGTCGAACGCCCGGAGATCAAGCGACGGGCTGGGATACGGCGCAGCGTACTGGGTCTTACTCCCGCAAACGGAAAGGCTCGGACCGCCGCTCCGGGCCCTTTTCGTCGAGCGGTGAAACATCGAGGATGATCTTTTCGACCCGCAATTCCAGCGGTTTCATGCGATCTCCGCGCGGTTCAAGGACGCGCTCCGCATAGTCGGCGATAGGGAAGGCTGCAAGACGGATGCAAACGAAGAAACGCCGCACCTTGCGGCACGGCGTTTCTTCGTCTTGGGCAGGGAACAATCAGAATTTCTTGCTGACGGACACTTTGAACGAGCGACCGGCTTCGCTGAAATAGTCGCGGCTGGCCATTGTCGTGCCGTCCGGCACGCTGACGGCATCCCAGTATTTCTTGTCGAAGACGTTGAAGACGCCCGCCTGCACCCGGAGGCCCTTGACGTCGATGTCGCCGATCCGTTCGGGAGCCCACCAGGCGGACAGATCGACGATACCGTAGCCGGGCGCTTCGAAACCGCGGGACGTGCCGGTTCCGCTTACCTTGTCACGCTTCGATGCCATGGAGAGCGAGACGTCCGTGCCCCAGGTCTCCGCCGCATAACCGAGGCCGACGATCGCCCGCAATGGCGCGACGGAGTTCAGATATGCGCCGGTTCCGGTATCGCGGCCATGCGTCCAGGCGAACGAGCCCCAGGTGCGCCAGTTCGGGTGGAACTGCCATTCGCCCGAAAGCTCGAGACCGTATATGTGGACCTTGTTGAGGTTTTCGTAGCCAGTGATGCCGCCCACCGGATACTCGCCACCCGGAGGCGCGATCATGACGGTGTCGATGAAGTTGCGATAGTAGTTGTTGAAGACCGTGGCCGAGAACGCATAGTCGGTCGCCTGGTATCTGGCACCGATCTCGAAGCCGTTGCTGGTTTCCGTCTCGAGGTCGGGATTGCCGATGCGGGCATAGGAGCCCGGAGCGCCATAATTCTGGTAGAGCTCCAGTGCGGTCGGGGCGCGGAAGCCGCGGGCATACTGGGCGAACAATTCCAGTTCCTGGGTTGCCTGCCAGGCGAAGCGGAGCTTTGGCGAAATGCCGAAATCTTCGCTCGACTTGAGATAGGCGGGATCGAAGTTTGGGCTGCCTTCGAATGCGGCGGTGGACTTAGGATCGTGGCTATACCAGTCGAAACGGACGCCAGGCGTTATCGTCAGGCGGTCATCCATCAGCTTGATATCGTCTTCGACAAAGGCGCCGAATGTGACGCTATCGACGTCGGGCATATCCGATGAGTTCGAATGCAGCATACGGCAAGATTGCGGGCCGACGCTTTCGCCGCCGATCGTCAATTCGGGGATCGTCGACCAATCGACATCCGGGCAATTGTCGACGCCGGAGGAATATTGGTGGGTCTTCTGCCAGTAGAGTTCGCCGCCAAACCGGAATTCGTTGCTGACGCCGCCGATCTGCAGCTCTTTCTTGGCATCGCCGGTGATGCCGTAGGAGGTCTGCTCGATCATGTTGTTGCGTTTGTAGACGCCGTAGGGAGGACCATACAGCAGGTCGGCGCCGCTTTGCCCCGTATCGGTGATGAAACCCGGAATGAAGGCACGCCCGTCCATGAGGCGGGTCGCATCGACCGTGTTGTTCAGTTTTTCCTTCTGCCAATAGATGTTGACGCTCGCCTGGTCGACAATGTCTGTACCGTCGGGGGAGATGAAGTCGTAGGAGCCGGAGAAGCGCTTGCGATCGACCTCCTCTCCGGATTTGAAACTGCCCTGTTCGTAGCTCGATGTCGTGCCACGCATATTGTCGATGTCTTCATCGCGATTGAACAGGTCTGCCGTCAGGCCGAACCGGTGGCCGCCTTCCAGATACTGATGGAATTTTACCAGCAGATTCTTCTGGTTGTAATCCATTGGATTGGCCTCGGTGCGCGTCGAGCCGTAACCACCGACATCACCCTGGTTGTCGGTCTCGTGTCCCTTCTTGTAGCCGCCCTGAATCAGGAGCCAGCTGTCGTTGGCACGACCGGCAATGGCGGCGTTGCCGCCAAAGCTGTCATCCGTGCTGTCATAGGTGCTCTTGGTAAGCGCGCCGAAATTCTTGCCGTCTTCGATAAGGTCCTCGGGATTGAGAGTGCGCAGTTCCACGACACCGCCGAGCGCGCCGGAGCCGAAGCGGCTGGAATCGGCGCCCTTGGTGATGTCCACCGAAGACAGGCTGTCGAAGTCGAAAGCATTCACGCCACCCTGCGCGCTGTCGCGCGGGTCGGTCAGCCAGGGCAGGCGGATGCCGTCGATAGTTGTCAGGACGCGCTGGTCCTGAAGGCCGCGGATGTTGACGCTCTTGGTGGCGCTGTTGAAATTCACGCCGGCATCGATGCGTCTGGCGAAATCCTTGAAATCGGTGACCATGCGCTGATCGAGCTTCGGGCGTTCGGTCGTCTGCGTCAGCGGGGAATCAGCCACCCGGCCACCTTTTTCCGCCTGCAGGACGATCGGTTTCAGTTCGGTCGACTGGCTGGCCGTTTCCCCTTCCTGTGCGTTGGCCGCAGACGTGATGCCCAAAGCAACAACGACTGCCGTTCCGGCCCACAGATGCCGGTGTCGTGACGAAGCTGAAATCATGAAAGTCCCCTAAAAAACATGCGACAGCGCCACGCGCCGTTGCTCACGAGCGCGCGGGAAGAGCTTGGATTTATCGATTTCCGCTCAGCGGAAGCCCCGGGAAGGAGAATTAAAAATCTCCACAAAAGGAGTCAAGTTTAAAATGGAATATGATACTCAAGTTATGGTGTGGCGGGATGACACGGTATTCGGAATGCGCGACGTGACCGGTCCAGCCATTCCCACATTGCTTTTCCTTCGTTATTCATAACTAAACGGGCATATTTTAAACGCCGCCAACCATGGGAACGGGGGAAGAGCGCATGGCAGCCGTCAAGTCGGATATCGAGATCGCGCGCGCCGCGGCCAAGAAGCCGATCGCCGAGATCGGGACGCGATTGGGAATACCTGCGGAGGCGCTGGCACCCTACGGCAACGACAAGGCGAAGGTGGGTGCCGAATTCATCGCCTCGCTTTCGGGCCGCGAGGACGGCAGGCTGATCCTCGTCACCGCGGTCAATCCGACGCCGGCCGGCGAAGGCAAGACGACCACGACGGTCGGCCTCGGGGACGGATTGAACCGCATCGGCAAAAAGGCGGTGATCTGCATTCGCGAGCCTTCGCTCGGCCCCTGCTTCGGGGTGAAGGGCGGGGCGGCCGGCGGTGGTTATGCGCAGGTCGTGCCGATGGAGGACATCAACCTGCATTTCACCGGCGATTTCCACGCGATCACGGCGGCGCACAACCTGCTTTCGGCGCTCGTCGACAATCATATCTACTGGGGCAATGCCGAGAACATCGACGTGCGCCGCATCACCTGGCGGCGCGTCATGGACATGAACGACCGGGCGCTGCGGCAGGTCGTCGCCTCGCTCGGCGGTGTCGCCAACGGCTTTCCGCGCGAGAGCGGCTTCGACATCACGGTCGCCTCGGAAGTGATGGCGATCCTCTGCCTGGCGGCGGATCTCGAGGATCTCGAAAGGCGGCTCGGCGATATCGTCGTCGGCTACCGCTTCGACAGGACGCCGGTGTTCGCCCGCGACCTGAAGGCGCATCAGGCCATGACGGTGCTGCTCAAGGATGCCATGCAGCCGAACCTGGTGCAGACGCTCGAAAACAACCCGGCCTTCGTGCATGGCGGCCCGTTCGCCAACATCGCGCATGGCTGCAATTCGGTCATCGCCACGAAGACGGCGCTGAAGCTCGGCGACTACGTGGTGACCGAAGCGGGGTTCGGAGCCGATCTCGGCGCGGAAAAATTCTTCGACATCAAGTGCCGCAAGGCGGGGCTGAAACCCGATGCGGCCGTGATCGTCGCGACGGTCCGGGCGCTGAAGATGAACGGCGGCGTGAGGAGGGACGATCTTGGCCGCGAAGACATCGAGGCGCTGAAGCGCGGTTGCGCCAATCTCGGCCGGCACATCGCCAATGTCAGGAAATTCGGCGTACCGGCGGTCGTCGCCATCAATCATTTCACGTCCGATACGGAGGCCGAGATCGCGGCGGTGAAGGACTACGTGGCGCGGCACGGGTCGGACGCCATCCTTTGCCGGCACTGGGCGGAAGGTTCGGCGGGCATAGAGGAACTGGCGGAGAAGGTGGTGGAGCTTGCGGAAGGCGGGCAGGCGAAGTTCCAGCCGCTCTATCCCGACCATCTGCCGCTTCTCGAAAAGATCGAGATCATCGCCTCGAAGATCTATCATGCCGGCGAGGTGACGACCGACAAGGGCGTGCGCGACCAGCTCAAAGCCTGGGAGGAGCAGGGCTACGGCGACCTGCCGATCTGCATCGCCAAGACGCAATATTCCTTCTCCACCGATCCCAGCCTGCGCGGCGCGCCGGAGGGCCATGTGGTGCATGTGCGCGAAGTCAGGCTTTCCGCCGGCGCCGGCTTCGTCGTCGCCATCACCGGCGAGATCATGACCATGCCCGGCCTGCCGCGCGTCCCCTCGGCCGAGCGGATATTTTTGAATGAAGAGGGGTTCGTGGAGGGGTTGTTCTGAAGGGGGCGCCGAGCCGATTGCCCCTCACCCTGACCCTCTCCCCGCTTGCGGGGAGAGGGGACGTGCCATGCTTGACGGTTTGATCAGCGGAAAACGGTGCGGCACATTTTCTTCTCCCCGCGTGCGGGGAGAAGGTGGCGGCAGGCGGATGAGGGGCGATGCTCTAGCGGCAATACCTGTAGCCGTTCGTCCGCTCCATGATGTCGAGATGCAGGTGGGTTTCGTGGGCGGCGTCGCTGCCCGGTGACAGGACGGTCGTGAAGTGCAGGCAGGCGCCGGCCGTCGCGGTGCGCTGGAAGGCGCCTTCGAGCGTGGAATCCTCGTCGCGCGGCTTCATCTCCATCGTCTTGCCGTTGTCGAGCTTGAAGGCGGCGACGTCGAAGGCGTTGCCGCGGGCGTGTTCGGAAATCTTTCCCGTCGAGGCGCCGTTGCGAAGCCGGCAGGCATAGGTGGAGCCCGGCACGATCCCTACGATCTTCCGCCCCGGCATGGCGATGTTCATCGCCGGCTGGACCGTGTCCTTCAGCCAATGCGCCAGGGTGAGCGCCGTCTTGCATCGCATCGGTGCGCGGCCGAGCCCGATGTCCGGCAGGACCTCCGTGACCTCGATGGGATGCTCGATCCCGCAGCCGTTGCCGTCGTCGATCGGGTCGATCGGCTGGAACTTCGCGCCGAGAGAGGTGAGTTCCGCAAGACAGGCTTTCAGTTCCTCGGGGTTTTCCTTGACGAGCGGAGGCGGTGGAGGAGGAGGTGGAGCCGTGGCCTTATCCTCTTCTTCCTCCTTGCCGTCGGGCTTGGGGCCGTCGTCGGTTGCAGGGGGCGTGGAGGTGTCCTGGGCCGGTTTCGGCAGGGGCTTGGGAACCTTGGCGGCTTCGGGCGGTTCGGGCCCGGTGGGAGCTGGCGGCGCAAGGGTGCCGGCTCCCGGAGCCTGAGCGTTCGGAGCTCCGGCTTCGGGAGCCTTTATCTCTGGTGCCGGCTCGGCTCTTTCGGCCGGTTTTTCGATCGGGACCGGGCCGGTTCCCGGCAGGGTGGCGCCCATCAGAAAGGGTGCGCCGATCAGAAGCAATGTCCGGAACCACGGCATGCTCGTTTTTCCTCCCCGGAGCGGGTTTCCGGGGTGCAACGCGTTTGCCCCGGTTTTGGTCGCATCGCGGCAGAAGAAATTCGCTTGCGCGCCGTCGCGACTGCGGCTAACAATTCCGCCCATGACGATTTCGATGAACATCGGTAACTGGTGGCCGGCACGCTTCACGCGGCCTTGACCAGTCATGTCCATCGACAGACGACACAAAGCCGCCCGAGAACCGAGGCGGCTTTTTTGTTGGCCGCAAGGGACCGGGCAAACGAGCAATTCCAGGAAGGTTTCCGTCCGGAATTGCGCCGAACATGGGATCGGAGAAGACAATGGTGACGATCATTCGGGATGACGGTTCGGAAGTCTACGAGACCAGGGGAGGGATCACCGTCAGCCGGCAGCGGCGGGCGGCCGATTATGCCAGCGCCATCTCCTCCTATGTGGACAGGCTCGACGAGCGGCGCGGCGCCGTCTTCTCCTCCAACTACGAGTATCCGGGCCGCTATACCCGGTGGGATACGGCGATCGTCGATCCGCCGCTCGGCATCTCCTGCAACGGCCGCGAGGTGTGGATCGAGGCCCATAACGAACGCGGCGAAGTGCTGCTCGGCTTCATCGCGGCCAAGCTGAAGACCATCGCCGATCTGACGCTGGGGGAGCAGACCGCCCGCAGGCTGGACCTCACCGTCAACGAGCCCACCCGGGTGTTTACCGAGGAGGAGCGGTCCAAGATGCCGACCGTCTTTTCCGTGCTTCGCGCGGTGGTAGACCTCTTCCATTCCGAGGCGGACTCGGCGATCGGCCTGTTCGGCGCCTTCGGCTACGATCTCGCCTTCCAGTTCGATGCGATCAAGCTTTCCATGGCGCGGCCGGAAGACCAGCGCGACATGGTGCTCTTCCTGCCCGATGAAATCCTGGTCGTGGACCATTACTCGGCCAAGGCCTGGATCGACCGCTACGATTTTGCCAAGGACGGTCTGACCACCGAGGGCAGGTCTTCGGAAATCGCGCCGGAACCTTTTCAGCGCACGACCGTGGTGCCGCCGAAGGGCGACCACAAGCCGGGAGAATACGCGGCTCTCGTCACCAAGGCGAAGGAAAGTTTTCGACGCGGCGACCTGTTCGAAGTCGTGCCCGGCCAGAAGTTCATGGAGCGCTGCGACTCGAAGCCCTCGGAGATTTCCAACCGGCTGAAGGCGATCAATCCGTCGCCCTATTCCTTCTTCATCAATCTCGGGAAACAGGAATACCTGATCGGCGCCTCGCCGGAAATGTTCGTGCGCGTTTCGGGCCGGCGGATCGAAACCTGCCCGATTTCCGGCACGATCAAGCGCGGCGAGGATGCGATCTCGGATAGCGAACAGATCCTGAAGCTCTTGAACTCCAAGAAGGACGAGTCCGAACTCACGATGTGCTCGGATGTGGACCGCAACGACAAGAGCCGCGTCTGCGAGCCGGGCTCGGTGAAGGTGATCGGCCGCCGGCAGATCGAGATGTATTCGCGCCTCATCCATACCGTCGACCATATCGAGGGGCGCTTGCGGCCGGACATGGACGCTTTCGACGGTTTCCTCTCGCATGCCTGGGCGGTCACCGTCACCGGCGCGCCAAAACTCTGGGCCATGCGCTTCATCGAGAACCACGAGAAAAGCCCGCGCGCCTGGTATGGGGGGGCGATCGGCATGGTGGGGTTCAACGGCGACATGAACACGGGCCTGACGCTGCGCACCATCCGCGTCAAGGACGGCATTGCGGAAGTAAGGGCAGGAGCGACGCTTTTGAACGACAGCGATCCCCATGAGGAAGAGGCCGAGACGGAACTCAAGGCTTCCGCCATGCTTGCCGCCATCCGCGATGCCCGCACCGGCAACACGGCCACGGCCGGCCGCGACGTCGCGCGCGTCGGTCAGGGCGTGAAGATCCTGCTCGTCGATCACGAGGACAGTTTCGTCCATACGCTCGCGAATTACTTCCGCCAGACGGGGGCGACGGTCTCGACCGTGCGCACGCCGGTGCCGGAAGAGGTGTTCGACCGCCTCGACCCAGACCTTGTCGTCCTGTCGCCCGGACCGGGCAATCCGAAGGATTTCGACTGCAAGGCGACGATCAAGACGGCGAGGGCCAGAAACCTGCCGATCTTCGGCGTCTGCCTCGGCCTGCAGGCGCTCGCCGAAGCCTATGGCGGCGAACTGAGGCATCTGGCGCTTCCCATGCACGGCAAGCCGTCGCGCATCCGCGTGCTGGAGCCGGGCATCGTCTTCTCCGGCCTCGCCCGGGAAGTGACGGTCGGGCGCTATCACTCGATCTTCGCCGATCCGAAGACGCTGCATCCGGACTTCATGATCACGGCGGAGAGCGAGGACGGCACGATCATGGGCATCGAGCACGTCAAGGAGCGCGTGGCAGCCGTGCAGTTCCACCCGGAATCGATCATGACGCTCGGCGGCGACGCGGGCATGCGGATGATCGAGAACGTCGTGGCGCATCTGGCGCGCAAGCGCGAGACGAAGGCGGCGTGATGTCTTCCGAAACCGTCGTCATCGAGGCCATGCGGCCCGAGCATATCGAGAGCTTTCACAAAGCTCTCGATATCGTTTCGAGAGAACGGAGATACCTGACCTTTCTGGAGGCGCCGCCGCTCGAAAGCTTGCGCGAATTCGTTCTCGGGATGATCGAGGGCCGCCATCCGCAATTCGTGGCGGTGATTGACGGCGAAGTGGTCGGCTGGTGCGATATCCGCCGCGAAGGCAGGCCGAGCCATGCTCATCGCGGCTCGCTCGGCATGGGCATCGTTCCGGCCCATCGCGACAAGGGGCTGGGCAGGAGGCTGATTACGGCGACGCTCGATGCGGCTCGAACGCTCGGCCTGCATCGGGTCGAGCTCGACGTTCATGCGGACAATCCAAGGGCCATCGCGCTCTACGAAAAGGTCGGCTTCGTGCGCGAAGGCGTGGCGCGCGACGCGGTGAAGATCGACGACCGGTATATTGACGCGATTCAGATGGCGGTGATTTTCGGGTAGGCTTGGTATCATTCAATGATACCAAATCTTGACTTCCTTTGGTATCTCACTATGATACCAATCATAGTTCGTCGGGCACAGATGCTGCTGGCGGTGCTGGATGCGGCGAGTTCGCTGGAAGATCTTCGCTCACCTCCGGGTAATCGCCTCGAAAAACTTTCTGGAGACCGAGAGGGAGAGCATTCGGTCCGTATCAACAAACAGTGGCGGATTTGCTTCGTCTGGACCGAAGCCGGAAGAGGTGGAAATCACCGATTATCACTAAGCCAATCGTGGCACGAAGGAGATCGATATGGGTGTCAGCAAGCTTCCGCCTATCCATCCCGGCGAAATTCTGCGGGAGCTCTATCTCGAGCCTCTGGAAATGACGCCTTATGCGCTTGCCAAGAAGTTGAACGTCCCTCGTACCCGCATTGAGCGGATCGTGGCGCAAAAGACTGGAATTACCTCCGATACCGCTCTGCGGCTTGCGAAGTTCTTCAAGACATCGCCGGAATTCTGGATGAATCTCCAGAACGGTTTCGACCTCAAGATCGAAGCTCAAGCGCTAAAGGACGAGCTTGAACGGATCCCGGAGTTTGAGGCCGCCGCTTAAAGCGGTCACGAGAAGACATTCTCCGTCGAGGCGATGTCTCCTTTGACAAGCCATCTCATCTGAGTCATACACCCGGCCAACCGAAACCGCCGAGCGACCTGCGTCGCTCCGGCGGTTTCGCCGTTTTGGGGCTCAGGTCCTGCAAATCATTCGCATACGCATGAGGAATAAATGGTGGCGAGGGATACGAAAATCGTCGAACGGCTGGCCTTCTGGAGCATCCCGCTGTCGCTTGCGGTGATGGGCCTGAAGATGCTTGCCTGGTGGGTGACGGGCTCGGTCGCGTTGCTTTCGGACGGGCTCGAATCCTTCGTCAACGTCGCCGCCGCCTTCATCGCCTATTTCGTCATCCGATATGCGCAGCGCCCGGCCGATCACGACCATCAGTTCGGCCATCACAAGGCGGAATATATCTCCGCCGTCGTCGAAGGCGTGCTGATCGTCGTGGCGGCGCTGCTCATCATCCAGGAAGCGTGGGGTGCGCTTTTTGCGCCTAAACTTCTGGATGCGCCGGTGCTCGGCCTCGCGATCAACGGGCTTGCGGGCATCATCAACGGCGTCTGGGCGACGATCCTGATCAGAACCGGCAAGGCGCATCGTTCGCCGGCGATGGAGGCGGACGGGCGGCATATCATGTCCGACGTGGTGACATCGGCCGGCGTCTTCGTCGGCCTCATCCTCGCCCTCCTCACGGGCTATGCCATCCTCGACCCGCTGCTCGCCATCCTCGTCGCCTTCAACATCTTATGGCAGGGCTACAAGGTGATCTCCCATTCGCTCGGCGGGTTGATGGACAGGGCGCTGGAACCGGAGGAGGAGGCGGCGGTGCGCGAGGCGATCACCACCCATTCCGGCGGTGCGCTCGGCGCGCACGATCTGAAGTCCCGACGGGCGGGGGCGGCCGCCTTCATCGATTTCCACCTTGTCGTGCCGGCGGAAATGAGCGTCGAGGAGGCGCATGGCATCTGCGACCGCTTGGAAGATGCGATCAAAGAGATTATTCCCGGCGCCACGTTGGCGATCCATGTGGAGCCCGAAGGCGAGCGCGCCCATGGACAGAAGGTAGAAGTCGAAGGAACAGGCAAATGACGATGACGGATGTCAGCGGGCTCAAGCAGCTCGGATCGAATGTGGAAGCGCCGCAGAACCCGGAGGCGGCGGTGCTCGAAAAGGTGCCGAACGGCAACCAGGGCACGGATTACGTGGTGCGCTTCACCGCACCGGAATTCACCTCGCTCTGCCCGATGACCGGGCAGCCGGATTTCGCGCATATCGTCATCGACTACATTCCCGACGGCTTTCTGGTGGAATCGAAGTCGCTGAAGCTCTTCCTGCATTCGTTCAGGAACCACGGCGCCTTCCACGAGGACTGCTCGATCTACATCGCCAAGCGGATCGTCGATCTGCTTCAGCCGAAATGGCTTCGGATCGGCGCCTACTGGTATCCGCGCGGCGGCATCCCGATCGACGTCTTCTGGCAGACGGGCGAGGCGCCAGCCGGCGTCTGGCTGCCGGAGCAGGGTGTGGCGACGTATAGAGGGCGTGGCTGACTACACGTCCATCGAATCGTCGCTGCCGAGATCGCTGTTGTCGAAGTCGGGCTGGTCGTCGGCAAAATCGTTGCTGCCGTAGTCGGCCGGCTGCCAGCCGTCGTTGGTATCCGCATCCGCAATTGCCGCATCATCACCGCTGGCTTCGCGGATCGCGTCGTCGCCGTAGTAGTTGTTGACGACGGTTTCCCCGGTCGGCGCGGCGTTTCCGAAGGGATTGGCGCCCTCGAAGGGCGAACCCCAGCCGAGCGAATTCATGTGGCTGCCGAAAATGCCGGACAGCGAATTGGCAAGCAGCATGCCGCCCGCCACGCCCGCTGCCGTGCCCAATGCGCCGCGCAAAAAGCTGCCGCCGGCGGAGGGGGCATGGGCTTGGGCGCTCCAGGGACCGGAAGGCGGCGGAGCGCGATAGCCGTCGTCGTCATCGCGGCCGGTGCGGTAGCTCCGGCGCGGGGCGCTGTCCCATGGGCCGGAGGATGGAGAGCTGGATTGCGAAGCGGGCGCCGGCTGCTGCGGCTGGCCGGACCCGAAGATCGAGCTCAGGAACCCGCCGCCCTGTTCGGCGCGGTGGTGTTCGCTTTCGCCGGCCTCGAGCTCACGGACGCGGTCTTCCAGTTCCCGGATGCGGTTGGCGGCGGCTTCCAGGCCCTTTTCCTGTACGACCACGGCTTGGGCCAGATAATAGGTGGCGTAGGGCTGCTCTCGGGTCGCCTGGCCAATGAAGGCTTCCGCCTCATGGTCGCGCGGCGTGGCGGAGGCCGTTCGCACGCGGTCGAAAAGCGTGGTGAGGAGCTGGCGTTCTTCCGGTGACATGTCTGCCTCCTTGCGGATTGTTGCCACGTCCAAGGAGGTAGGCAGGGATTCCGGTTTTTCAAAGCCGGAATCCCTTAAATCTCGGTAATCTTGGCTTAGCCGAAGACCAGCGAGAGGCCGAGAAGGGCGGTGACCGCTCCGGCGATGCGGGTGATGGAGGGAGCGAAGCGGGAGATGCCCAAGCCCAGCACAATGCCGGCCGCATGCAGGAGTGCGGTTGCGATTGCAAAGCCGATACCGAATTGCAGGGCGCCGGCCGATCCGAGCTCGCCGCCATGGGCATGGCCGTGGAAGAGGGCGAAGACGCCGACGACGGCCGCGCAAGCCGAAACGGGCAGCTTCACAGCCATCGCTACCAGAAGGCCGAGGCCGATGACGGAGGCGAGGATCGCCGGTTCGACGAAGGGAAGGCCGATACCGGAAAGCGCCAGAAGGAAGCCGACGGTCATGGTGCCGACAAAAGCGGACGGAACGATCCAGAGCGCGCGGTTGTCCTTTTCGCCTGCGCCGATCTGCGCCGCCCAGAGGCCGACCGCGACCATGGCGAGGACGTGGTCGAGGCCGAAGAGCGGATGCGAGAAGCCGGCCATGAAGGAGCCGTGCTCATCCGGGTTGAGATGGGCGAAGGCGGGAGCGGTTGCGGCGGTGAAAATCGCGGCGGCAAGCGAAAGGCGTTTCAGCATTTTGGTTCCCTGGAAATTATCGGATATGCGGAATGATCTGAAGGATAGGCGGGCGCCTTCCGCCTGTCCATCGGCAATCGCAGCGCAGCACGGCGCGCGGCTACGTCATTCACCTTAGTCCGAAGAAGGTGTCGCCTTAGACTGAGCGCTCCATTGTTTTACGGCCGCGAACACATTATGTCCCTCATATGAATCCATGCAGGAGACTTTGACCGTGATGAACGACGAAGACGACAACGACGACAAGACGAAGGAACTGCCGCTCGGCAAGGAAACGGAGGCGAACCTTTTCAAGTCGCGTTCGATCTTCATCTACGGGCCGATCACCCAGGAACTGGCGCAGAAGGTCAATACGCAGCTCGTGGCGCTTGCCGCCGCCAGCGACGAGGACATCCGCGTCTACGTCAATTCCCCCGGCGGCCATGTGGAATCGGGCGATTCCATTCACGACATGGTCAAGTTCATCAAGCCGAAGGTCTGGATGATCGGGACGGGCTGGGTCGCTTCCGCCGGCGCGCTGATCTACGTCTCGGCCCCCAAGGAACGCCGCATCGCCCTGCCGAACACCCGCTTCCTGCTGCACCAACCGTCCGGCGGCACGCGCGGCATGGCATCCGACATCGAGATCCAGGCCCGCGAGATCATCAAGATGAACGAGCGCCTCATCAAGATATTCTCCAAGGCCACCGGCCAGCCGGAGGAAAAGATCGCCAAGGATATCGATCGCGACTACTGGCTCGGCGCCGAAGAGGCCAAGGATTACGGTCTGGTATCGCGCATCGTCACCTCGCAGAGCGAAATCTGATCGGGTCGATTTTTTGAAGACGAAACCCCGCCGGCGCAAACCGGCGGGGTTTTTGTTTGGGGGCTCAGGCTATCTCGGGCCGCCAGGCGACAACGCCTTCGGTGCGGGCGCGAACGTCCGGCGCGGCGAGGCAGGTGGCGACGGCCTCATAACCCGGCGCTCCCGGATAAGGCATCACGCGGCTTGGGGGATTGTGGTTGGCCGGGCAGAGAACGATCGCCTCATCGGGGCCAACGGCGGCGAGGTCCAGGATCGCCGAGGAACGCGTCAGCATGAAGATCGGCCGGGCGCCTGACCCCCGGCGGCGCAAGTGGGCGATCACCGCCTCCTGCGTCGCCTGATCCAGCCCCTGTTCGATCATGTCGATGACGGGAATATCGGCCGGGTCTGTCTCCAAGGCGACGAGCAGGGCGGCGAGATCGGGGGAAAGCGTGGCGCCATCCTCCACGAGCCAACCCAGCGCCCGCTCGACGCGCGCCTTCAAGGCGGGATCGGTTTCCATGCGGGCCCGCGCTTCCGCCGCATCATTGGCTGCACGGCCAGGACCGGCGAAGACGGCGCCCGGCAGGTTTTCGGCAATCGCTCTGGCAAAACGCGTCTTGCCGCTGCCGAGCGGGCCGATGATGTAGTTCAGTGGCTTGATATCCCTGAGTTCGAACCGCTCGCCGCCCCAGGGCCAGGGAAGGTCGAAGGCAGCGACGGCCTCGGCCGCCGGCCGGACCAGCCGCGCCAGTTCCTGCATCCTCGGCGGATGGCCGTCGGCAAGGCCGGCGCGCAGGTCGCGGACGGTCTCGATCCTGACCGAAAGCTCGCGGATTTCCTCTTCGAGCCGTTTCTGATGGGCGGCAAGTGCGGGCGCCAGCCCCTGCGGATCGCCCTTCAGCACCCGCGCCACCTGGGCGAGGCTGAGGCCGAGAGCCCTCAGCGCCGCGATCTCGGCGGCGCGGGCCATTTCGGCCGGGCCGTAAGTACGCCAGCCCGCGGCGGTGCGGACGGGCGACACGAGGCCGCGCTGTTCATAAAGGCGAAGCGCCTTCTGGGATATGCCGAGCCGCCCGGCGGCTTCGGATGCGTTGAGATAGTGTGCGGCAGACGTCAAGGAATCACCTCGCTGGTTGTTGACCGCCCCTCTATCGGGGCAGTCCCAGGGGCCGGGTCAATGGGGTGTCCGTGACGTTCGGGCGATATTTCCGATCAGCCTTGCGATCAGCCAGCCCGAATGCGCCAACCAGCCTGCCGGCTTCTCGCGCAGTGCCGAATGGCGCAGGCGTGCTGCGCGATGCGCATAGAAGTCGATGTCGATCGATCCGTCGGGTCGGCGGCGAACGGGCTCTTCGTGGTCCTGCGTCATGGCAGCCTCCGTCAGTCATGCGCATTCCTTACCGCTGGGAAGTCCGTTCCGCTTGATCAGGACCTTGCGCTTTCCTTGTCTTTTTCCTGTCTTTTCCTGGGCTCTTGTCCGGCGGTACGATCGCAATGCGCTCCATGGTAAAAGAAGGAATGCGCTATCGGTTCGGAACCTTCGAGTTGGTGCCGGAAACCCACGAGCTTCTCGCGGGCGGCCTGCCGCGTCCGATCGAGCCGCAGGTCTTCGATCTTCTCCATCATCTGGTGAGGGAGCGGGACCGGGTCGTTTCCCAGGAAGAGCTGATAGAGGCGATCTGGAAAAGCCGCATCGTCTCGGATTCCGCGATCAGCGCCCGCATCAGCGCCGCCCGATCCGCCATTGGGGATGACGGCCGGCGCCAGGAGTGGATCAGGACCGTGCCGCGACGGGGCTTCCGTTTCGTCGGCCGGGTCGAGCTGATGGCCCTGCAACCGGACACGGTTACGAGCAGCGACGGGAGCGATCGTCAACGGGTCGGCTTCTGCCGATCCGCCGACGGCACCCGGATCGCCTATGCGACCAGCGGCGGCGGCTACCCGCTGGTGAAGGCCGGCCATTGGCTCACCCATCTGGAACATGACTGGCACAGCCCGATCTGGCGGCCGTTCCTCGACAGGCTGGACGCGAGCTTTCACGTGATGCGCTACGACCAGCGCGGCAACGGTCTTTCCGAATGGGACGTGCGGGATTTCTCGCTGGACCGGTGCGTCGAGGACCTGGAAGCGGTCGTCGAGACCTGCAGGATCGAGCGTTTCGCGCTTTACGGCACGTCGCAGGGCGTGCCGATCGCGATCGCCTATGCGGTTCGCCATCCGCAGAAGGTCAGCCATCTGGTGCTGCAGGGCGGCTATGAAAAGGGCCGTCTCATCAGGGCGGCGGAGAGCGACCGGGCGCAGGGGGAGGCCATCCTCGCGCTGATACGCTACGGCTGGGGCAGGGCAAACAGCCCGTTCATCGATGCCTTCGCCACGATGTTCATTCCGGAGGGCAGCCGCGAACAGATCGAATCGCTGGCCGAGTTGCAGCGCCATACGACCTCCCCGGAAAATGCGGTATCCCTGCGCTCCGCCGTCGATCGCTTCGACGTCAGCGGCCTGTTGGAGAGGGTCGCTGTTCCGACGCTGGTGATCCATGCGCGTGACGACGGCATTCATCCGTTCGAGCAGGGCTGCCGGCTTGCATCGGGAATTCCGGACGCCGAATTCCTGATGCTCGAAAGCCGCAACCACGTCATCCTGCCGCAGGAAAAGGCGTGGCCTGTCCTTTTCGAGGCGATCGAGCGCTTCGTGCTCCATACGGGGCCGCCGGATCGAACGGAATCCTCATGACCACCTGTCCCGGTGTGGCGTCCCGTACTCTTTTCGTCCAACCCCACCTTGCCTTCCCCGTCCGGCTTGTGCTCGATAACGGGCTTCCGTCTTCACGAGTCCCGCCCGCATGCTCAAGGATTTCTCCGTCTCCGCCCTGATGATGGGCCTGCTCACGGCCTTCGTCGGCTTCATCAGTTCCTTCGCCGTCATCATGCAGGGGCTGCAGGCGATGGGGGCCACGGCGCCCGAGATCGCGTCGGGACTGCTGGCGCAATCGCTCTCGATGGGGCTGCTCGCGATCGTCTTTTCCAGCCTCTACCGCATGCCGATCAGCATGGCCTGGTCGACGCCCGGCGCGGCGCTGCTTTCCGGCATCAGCGCGATCGAGGGCGGGTTTCCGGCGGTGGTCGGCGCCTTCGTCGTCTGCGGCGCGCTGATCATCCTTGCCGGCCTGTTCCGGCCCCTCGGCCGCGCGATACGGATGATTCCGGCGCCGCTCGCCAACGCCATGCTCGCCGGCATCCTCCTGGGCCTCTGTCTGGCACCGGTGAAGGCGGTGGCCTTCGATGCGGCGCTCGCCTGCCGATCGTATTGACCTGGATGGTGGTGGTGTCGCGCTGGCGTCTCTGGGCTGTGCCTGCGGCTCTCGCCGCGCTCGTCCTGGTGCTGATCTTCGGTGTCGACCTGCCGCCCGACACGATCAGCCAGATCGGCGCTGCAATCCATCCGGACCTGACGTTCATCACGCCGGTCTTCACCTGGCATGGGGTGGTTTCCGTCGCCGTGCCGCTTTTCATCGTCACCATGGCGTCCCAGAACATTCCGGGCATCGCCATCCTCAAGGTGCATCATTACGAGCCGCCGCCGGGCGTGCTGTTTGCCGGCACCGGGATTTTCTCGATCCTCGGCGGGTTGCTGGGCGGCGTGCCGGTCAACATGGCGGCGATCACGGCGGCCATGTGCTCCAGCGAGGATGCCCATCCGGATCCGAAGAAGCGTTACTGGGCGGCGATCGTCGCCGGTTTCGGCTATATCGCGTTCGGGCTGATCGCCGGCGGCATCATCGCCTTCGTGTCGCTCGCGCCGCCGATCCTGCTGCAGGCGGTCGCCGGCCTCGGCCTCATCAGCGCCTTTTCCGCGGCGGCCTTTGCGGCCTATCGGGAGCCGGAAACGCGCGAAGCGGCGGCGATCACCTTCCTCGTCACCGCATCCGGCCTGTCCTTTGCAGGCATTTCCGGCGCCTTCTGGGGACTGATCGCCGGCGGCGCCATGATGGCGCTGCGGCATTTCATGCAATCGCCGAAAAAGTGACCGGGGGCTTGCCTCGATTTCCGGCCGCGGTTATACATCCGCCCATGACCATGACAGGCGCCATCATGTCAGACCGTTCGCCGACCCGCCGTATGACGGCCGGGGCGCCGGTTCTTGCGCTTTCCTCGCTTCTTAGCCTCGACCTTACGCGCGGTTGCCGGGTCCGTTGAGGAGCGCCCGGCGGCCGAAAAGCCCTGCCGGCGTAAGAGCTCCTCTCACGAACATTCAAGACTTGAGCCACACAAGACCGCTAAAGGTCCGCATCGGCGACGGCTTTTCCCCTCCAGATGGGCGCCGAACCGATGCGTGAAGCGAGAAGAGACGACGACAATGGACGCCAAGACCCAACCTTCCGAGGTCCGATCCGCCGGGGCCCGTTCCGCGAGCCACGGCATGCCGCAGGCCGCGATGAAATACCGTGCCTACCCGACGATCGACATTCCCGACCGTAGCTGGCCTTCGAAAACCATCACCAAGGCGCCGATCTGGTGTTCGGTGGATCTGCGTGACGGCAACCAGTCGCTGGTCAACCCGATGGGGCACGACCGCAAGGCCCGCATGTTCAAGCTGCTGCTCGACATGGGCTTCAAGGAGATCGAGATCGGCTTTCCCTCCGCCTCGCAGACCGACTTCGACTTCGCCCGCTGGTGCGTGGAGGAAGGCGGCGTGCCGGAGGACGTTTCCATGCAGGTCCTCGTTCAGTGCCGGCCGGAACTGATCACGCGCACCTTCGAATCCCTGGAAGGTGCCCACAAGCCGATCATCCATTTCTACAACTCGACCTCCGAACTGCAGCGCCGCGTGGTGTTCGCCAAGGACGTCGGCGGGATCAAGCAGATCGCCGTCGATGCCGCCAAGATGATTACCGACATGGCGGAGAAAGCCGGCGGCGGTTATCGCTTCCAGTATTCGCCGGAAAGTTTTACCGGCACGGAGCTCGACGTGGCGCTGGAGATCTGCAACGCGGTGATCGAGGTGGTGAAGCCGACGCCCGAGAACAAGCTGATCATCAACCTGCCGTCCACGGTCGAGATGGCGACGCCGAACATCTATGCCGACCAGATCGAATGGATGTGCCGCCAGATCGACAACCGCGAGAACATCATCATCTCGCTGCATCCGCATAACGACCGCGGCACCGGCATCGCCGCCACCGAACTCGGCCTGATGGCGGGCGCCGACCGCGTCGAAGGCACGCTCTTCGGCAATGGCGAGCGCACCGGCAATGTCGACGTGGTGACGCTGGCGCTCAACATGTACACGCAGGGCGTCGATCCGGAACTGGACTGCTCGAACATCGAACACATCAAGGATGTCTACGAATATTCCAACGAGATGAAGATTCCGGAACGCCATCCTTACGTGGGCGAGCTGGTCTATACCGCCTTTTCGGGCTCGCATCAGGACGCGATCAACAAGGGGATGAAGGCGATCAAGGTCGCCAACCACCCGGTCTGGGAGGTTCCCTACCTGCCGATCGACCCGCGCGACGTCGGGCGTTCCTACGAGGCGATCATCCGCATCAACTCGCAGTCCGGCAAGGGCGGCATCGCCTATATCCTGCAGGCGGATTATGGCCTCAACCTGCCGCGCAACCTGCAGGTGGAGTTCCGCGAGGACATCCAGCGCATCACCGACGAAGAGGGCAAGGAGCTTCCTTCGAAGCGCATCCACGAGCGCTTCATTGAGCGCTATGTGGAGCAGCCGGATGCGCGGCTGAAATTCGTCGACCACCACACCTATCCAGCCGGCTCGGACCAGAAGGGCGTGCGGATCGTGGCGGCGGAGATCACCGATCGCGGCGAGACGAAACGCATCGAGGGCAAGGGGACGGGACCGATCGACGGCTTCATCAACGCTCTGTCGACCTATCTGGAGATCGATCTCTCGGTGGCCGATTATTCCGAGCATTCGCTGCAGCACGGCTCCAACGCCTCGGCCATCGCCTATGTGGAGATGGAGCATCCGGGCGGAAAGCTCTTCGGCGCCGGCATCAACACGAATATGGTGGCGGCTTCGCTGGAGGCGATCGTCTCAGCGGCGAACAGGGTGCTCGAAGAGCGGAAGGGCTGACAGGCCCGTGCGTCAGGCCGCGGCGGCTTGTTCGTCGCGCGGCCTGACGATGCAATCGAGAAGCGCGCGCTCTTCGCCGCGCGCTTCCGCATGGCGCTGGCCCCATCGGCAGAGCGCATAGAGGATCGGTTCCAGGCCGAGCCCGAGTTCGGTCGCGGTATATTCGACGCGTGCCGGCACTTCGGCGAAAACCTCGCGGCGCACGAGACCGTGTTCCTCCATTTCCCGCAACTGCTGGATCAGCACCTTCTGGGTGATGTCGGGCATCATGCGCTTCAGCTCGGAAAGCCGTTTCGGGCCTGAGAAGACGTAGTAGAGGATGATCGGCTTCCAGCGGCCGGAGATCACTTTCAGTGCACGCTCCACCGGCAGTCTCGGCAGGTTTTTCAACGGGTCCGCCATGGTCACCTCCTGGTGGGTATGGCACGAAAGAGTTTCTATCCCGGCCGGGCCGCCTGCTGCTAAGCCCCGCCTCATGTCTTCTACATGAGGTTTTCCATGAAAGCTGTCCAGTTCTCCCGTTTCGGTCCGCCCGAGGTTCTTGACCTCGCCGACATGCCGACGCCCGTACCAGGCGATGGCGAGGCGCTGGTCAGGATGAAGGCGTCCGGCGTGAACTTCTTCGAAGTGCTGATGCGGGCCGACAGATATGCAGTGACGCCTCCGTTGCCCTTGGTGCCGGGCGTCGAGGTGACAGGCGTCGTCGAGGCGGTCGGAGAGGGGGTGGACCATGCGCTTATCGGCGCGCGGGTCGCGGTGCCGCTGTTTGCCATCGGACGCGCCGGCGGATACGCGGAATACGTCGCCGCCGATGCCGGTGCGCTGGTGCCGGTGCCGGACGGACTAAGCTTCGAGGATGCCACGGCCTTGATGGTGCAGGGGCTGACGGCATTGCATCTCGTCCGCCAAAATCCCGTCGCCGGCAAGAATATACTGGTGACGGCGGCTGCAGGCGGCGTGGGCTCACTGCTGATCCAGCTTGCGAGGCGCGATGGTGCCGAAGCGATCATTGCTGCGGCCGGCAGCGAACGGAAGCGGCAACTTGCCCTCTCGCTCGGGGCTGATCAGGCTTTGGATTACAGGCAGCAGGGATGGGCGAAGGCGGCCGGAGCAGACATTGTCTTCGATCTCGTCGGCGGCGAGATTTCAAAGGCTTGCATGGCGGCGCTCAAGCAGAATGGCAGGCTGGTGCTCGCCGCCATGGGCCGGTTCTCCCTGGAGCGCGCCGATATCGAGGCCATGCTTGACGCCAACCAGTCGCTGCAGGGTTTCTCGCTTCTGCCGCTGCTGACGAAGGAGGAATTGGCCCGCGATCTCGCGGATATTTTCCGGCTGGCGGCCGAGGGAGAATTGAAGATCGTCAGGGGCGGCACGTTTCCGCTGGCTGCGGCTGCCGATGCGCATCGGGCGATCGAAAGCCGCGACACGGCCGGCAAGATCGTGCTGGTCGCGGAGGGCTAAATCAATCCCGCGGCCTTGGCGGCGATGTCGTCGAGGTCGGCGGCGGAGGAGGGGCCGATGACCATGTAGGTGGCGAGCGGCGTGACCCAGGTGACAAGCCCGGTGTCGTTGCGGATCTCCTCGACGGAGCGGTTGCCTTCGGGCCGGGTCTTGGTGAAGGAGATGGCAATCACGTCGCCGTCTCCCTCTCCATCGGTGCGCCGGTAGAGAAGCTGGCCGACCGGCGTGCCGCCGGCCGTAAAAAGCCGGGCGCCTTGGAAAGTCAGGCCGCTATCTCCGAGATCTGGAATCCGGAAGCCGACGCCGGTGCTGGTGGTCAGCCATTCGAGTATGTCCGCCGCCCTTTCGGGCGGTATCTCGGCGAGATGATTGGTCTGGCGCGCATAGAGCCGGTAATGGGCGATGATATCGTCCAGCCAGTCGCGGCTGCTCGCCGCAGGAGCCGAAATCGGCGCCGGCTCCAGCGTGACCGGACGATCGCCGAGCATGTAACCGACCCCGCCGCCCAGCGCGAAGAAAAGAAGGCAGGCTGCAAAAGCCTGCGAGCCGGACGGCTTGAAGGCGATCGTCGGGCGCGGCGCCTGTGGCAGACGTACGGCCCGGCGCGGCAGCGGTGCGTTCTTGATGGCGCGCACCAGGTCGAGCGGCACGGGCTCCTTCAGCATGTCGTCGAAGGCTTGCCGGCCGATATCGGCGCCGCGCTTCAGCGTATCGTGCAGCGCGCGCGCCTGCGGATCGTTGACCAGCAGTTCCTCGACCGAGTGCCTGTCGTGTTCGCCGGCTTGGCCGTCGACATAGGCGGAAAGCCGCAATTCCAGCGGCGAAGGCCGAACGGCGCTCATCGATCAGGCTCTCCGTTCGCTTGTTCGCGCGCCGGCAGCGGCAAGATCGAGGCGGGCGGCACAGAGGCGGGCGGCGAAGAGATCAGGCTGGATGCCGAGGATGGCGGCGGCTTCGGCATAGGTGAAGCCTTCCACATCCACGAGGAGGAAGGCGCTCGCCAATCCATCCGGAAGGTTCAGAACGAAATTCGACGGTTTGCGGCTTTCGGCCGCGGAGCCGACATCGACGAGGTCCGGGTCCATCCGCCTGCGCTTCTTCGCCTCGTCCGCCCAGGCGCTGCGCATCATGCTGAAGAGCCAGTTCTCCAGCCGGCCTTCGCCCTTCCAGTGATGGCTCTTCTGGATCGCCCGTCCGGCTATTTCGCGCACCAATTCATCCGCTTCCGATGCGCCGCCCGTCAACGTCAGCGCGAAGCGGCGCAGGCGCGGCAGGAGGGCGACAAGATCGCGCCGGATGTCGGTCGATGCGCTCGGCTGGTTCATGGACAGGAGGCGGCTCTGCTTCTGATGCGTTCCGATGACGGTAGAGGGTTATTAGCTATGACTGGATTGTGGCGATTCCGCAACATTCACGCCGATTACTCTACAACATTCTGGCCGCTTCGGGAATCGACAGCGCAGCCGGTGTCTCGCCGTAGAGGAGGCGGCTGTTGTCGAGGGCGACGCCGTCGCCGGTTTCCGTCAGGCCGTACCGCTCACAAAGGAGGTTCCACGCGCCGGGCTCACCCGAAAGCGTGAAGAGGTTGTAGGCGGCGCGAGGCTTGTGGCCGCCAGGGCCTTGAGAGGCGGAGGCGATACCGACGACCGGGACCTGGCCGTGGTGGCTCCTCAGCCAGTAGAGCGTGTTCAGGTGGGTGTGGCCGTGCAGCACGAGCTCCGCGCCGCCGGTGGAGATCGCGGCGGCGAAACGGCGGATGCCGAGCATGCGCTTGTGGGAAGGCGTGGCGCCACGGATCGGCGGATGGTGGATCAGCACGATGCGAAAGAGGCCTTCATCGCCTGCCTTCTTCAACAGGTTCACCGTTTCGCGCGCCTGGCGGGGACTATAATAGCCGGACGCCGAAAAGGGTGGAGTGGCGTTGGACGTGGAGCAGCCGATGATCGCGACGGGGCCGCGGCGGCGATAGGTGGGGAAGATGTGATCGTCTTCCGGCCAGTCCTTCGGGTCGTCGTCGCCGGCGATGAAGGGATACCAGGCCTTGACCGACTTGTCGTGGGCGCCCGGCACATAGGCGTCGTGATTGCCGGGCACCACGGTGGTATCGAGCGGATCGCCGATCGTCTCCAGCCATTCGCCGGCAAGCCTGATCTCGATGCCGGTCGCCAGATTGACGATATCGCCGGTGATGACGAGATGATCGGGGTCCCGCGTCTTCAAATCGCTCAAAAGCAGATCGAGCGTGTTGACGAAAAGGTGCTTGCGCCGGTTCCGGTGCCAGTTCACAAAGCCGGTGATCCGTTTGGAGAAAAGCTCACGCAACGTGAGTTTCGGAAGCGGTCCCAGATGGATGTCGGAAATATGCGCGAATTTGAACATGGCGCACACATAACGCATAAGCCGATAAATCGTTATCGTTTTTCTGGCCGCTCCCGGAGTTCTGAATGAGTGATGAAGGCATCCCGGAAATCCGGGGATTTAGGACCCGGGCGCTGGTCTGGCTGATGCACCGCTTCTTCCTCCTGAGGCGCGGCATGACGCTCGGCGTCCGGGCAGCGTGCTTCGACGCGGAAGGCCGCGTCTTCCTCGTCCGCCATACCTACGTGCCCGGCTGGTACATGCCGGGCGGCGGCATGGAAGTGCTCGAGACGGCGGCCGATGCGTTAAGGAAGGAGTTGCGGGAGGAAGGCAATCTCGAAATCCGCGGCGAGCCGGAACTCTTCCACGTCTACTTCAACCGCAACGCCAGCAAGCGCGACCACGTGCTGTTCTACCGGGTGATCGTGGAGCAGACGGCGCCGCGCGCACCCGACAGGGAGATCGCCGAGGGCGGTTTCTTCGCCTTGGATGCCCTGCCGAAGGACACGACCAGCGCGACGCGGAGAAGGCTTAAGGAGCTCAGCGGGGAGGCGGAGAAGTCGGATTATTGGTGAACGTCGGCGACAGGCTCATTGTCGACCGTAAAATTGACACCCATCATCAGGAGCCTGGCCAGCGCCAGCGCCGATTCCATAGTGAGACCGCCGCTGATCTGAATCGTCCTCGTTTCCATATGATTCAGTACGTAGGGAGAGCTTAGAAGCTTGCCATCGGCTCGAAGATGGATCTGCTTGCCGATATTGCGGGCGCTGAACATGGCGGCATGCGTGGAACTCGCCGGCGTGAACGTTATTTTCACGATCG
This sequence comes from Neorhizobium descurainiae, assembly GCF_051400715.1. NCBI lineage: Bacteria > Pseudomonadati > Pseudomonadota > Alphaproteobacteria > Hyphomicrobiales > Rhizobiaceae > Neorhizobium > Neorhizobium descurainiae. Next base: position 424,346 of record NZ_JBLFFK010000002.1, on the reverse strand, counting down.
GCCTGCCGTCCCTCTGGTCCAACGCGGGAACGGCCTCCTGAATATGGAGCTGGATCGTTTCCGCGCCAGCTACGCTGGGCATGGCCAGCGCCAGGCCGAGGCCTATCAGCAATTTCGCCTTCATGCGCTCCTCCTGTCGAAGTCGGGTTGTCAGGCCGCCTGCTTCAACTTCTCCCGCCCGTGCGGCGCATCGAGATCGATCGCCGGGCCGACAGGCACGATGCCGGTCGGATTGATGGCCCGGTGGCTCTGGTAATAGTGGTTCTTGATGTGGAAGAGATTGCAGGTCCCGGCCACGCCCGGGTGCTGGTAGAGGTCGCGGAGGTAGCCTGAGAGATTGGGGTAGTCGGCAATGCGGCGGATGTTGCACTTGAAATGGCCGACATAGACCGGATCGAAGCGCAGCAGCGTGGTGAAGAGCCGCCAGTCGGCCTCGGTCAGGCGGTCGCCGAAAAGGTATCGGCTGCCAGAGAGGCGCTTTTCCAGCATGTCCAGCGTTTCGAACAGACGGGTGACGGCTTCTTCGTAGGCCTCCTGCGCGGTCGCGAAACCGGCCTTGTAGACGCCGTTGTTGACGGTGTCGTAGACGACGGCGTTGAGCGCATCGATGTCGCCGCGCAGCTCCGCCGGGTAATAGTCCGCCGTCGAGCCGGTCACCTTGTCGAAGGCGCCGTTGAACATGCGGATGATTTCCGCGCTCTCGTTGGAGACGATCGTCTGTTGCTGTTTGTCCCACAGGACCGGCACCGTGACGCGGCCGGTATAGTTCGGGTCGGCCTTCTGGTAGATCTGATAGAGGTAGTCGAGGTCGTAGAGATCGTCGCCGGTGGCACCGTCGCGCTTCTTGAATTCCCAGCCGTTTTCCAGCATCAGATAATCGACGACGGAGACGGAGATCAGGTCTTCCAGTTTCTTCAGCTTGCGGAAGATCAGCGTGCGATGCGCCCAGGGGCAGGCATAGGAGACGTAGAGGTGGTAACGTCCGGGCTCCGCCTTGAAGCCCTCCTTGCCGGAGAGACCAGCGGAACCGTCGGCCGTCACCCAATTGCGGAACTGAGATTCCGCCCGTTTGAAATGGCCCTTGCTTTCCTTCGTGTCGTACCAGACGTCGTGCCATTTTCCATCGACGAGCATGCCCATGGCGGTCTCCTTCGGGTTCCTTTCGCAGAAAGATACGGCAGCCGTGGGAGATTACGAGACAGGAATTTATGAACGCTCTGTTTTTGCATTGGACGCGGCCACATTTTCCTGCTAGGTCGCTTTCCGCAATTTGGAGACGAACCTCTCTCATGACCGAAGCACGGGCACTGCGACGACGCTGATCTTAAGACCAGGACGCCATGAACGGCGTCATCGAGATCACTTGTCCTGTCCGCTCTTTATCTTACGGCTTCAGTCTCTCCATGCATAAGCACAACCTCCAGCCAAAGCACGAACTCGTCTACCTCACCGAGGACGCGTCTCATGACGCCGTCATCGAACTCATCAATGCGGAAGCCTTCGGCCCCGGCCGACATGCCCGCGCCGCAGCCCGCATCCGCGAGCAGGGGCCGCATGACCGGTCGCTCTCCTTCGTCTGCACCGACGATGGCGAGACGATCGCTTCGGTCCGGATGACGCCGGTGCTGGCGGGCGGTGTGAAAGGGCATCTGCTCGGGCCGCTCGCCGTCCGGCCGTCGCACAAGAACCGGGGCATCGGCCGTGAACTGGTGCGGATCGCGATCGAGGCTGCCAAACGCAAAGGGTCCGAGGCGGTGATCCTCGTCGGCGACCCGCCCTATTATGGCCCGCTCGGCTTCGAGAAGGTCGCCTACAACGCGCTGGAATTCCCGGGACCGGTCGATCCGGCCCGCGTTCTCGTCGTGCCGATTGCGGAAGATGTGCATTCCCGGCTGAAGGGAACAATCGGCTGGCGCGCCTAGGACAATTCCATTAAGCCCTATGCATGGGCCGGCAATGATTGCGGGCGATACTCGCCAACTCAGGGGATGGGGCAATGACGGCGATCACCATGGACGAGGCGCTCAACCGCGCGGGGGCCGGGACTTACCAGCGGCGATTGATGGGGATATTCGGCCTCGTCTGGACGGCGGATGCGATGCAGGTCCTGGCTGTCGGCTTCACTGCGGCGTCGATCGCGGCGACCTTCGGGCTGACGGTGCCGCAGGCGCTGCAGACCGGCACGGTCTTCTTCCTCGGCATGCTGCTCGGCGCGATCGGCTTCGGCAGGCTCGCCGACAGGATCGGCCGCCGGCAGGTGCTGATCGTCACCGTGGCCTGCGATGCGCTGTTCGGCACGCTTTCGATCTTCGCGCCCGATTTCACCATCCTGCTCGTGCTCCGCTTCCTGACGGGTGCGGCCGTCGGCGGCACGCTTCCCGTCGATTACGCCATGATGGCGGAATTCCTGCCGGCGAAGAACCGCGGCCACTGGCTGGTGCTGCTCGAAGGGTTCTGGGCCGTCGGCACGCTGATCGTCGCGCTCGCGGCCTGGGCGGCGAGCCTTGCGGAAGTGGCGGATGCGTGGCGCTACATCTTCGCGGTCACCGCGCTTCCCGCGATCATCGGCATCGGCCTGCGCTTCCTCGTGCCCGAATCGCCGCTCTATCTGATGCGTTCCGGCCGGGGAGACGAGGCCAAGGCGATCGTCGACCGGATGCTGGTCGTCAACGGCCATGCGAAACTTCCGGCCGAGACCGGCCTCGTCACGCCCCCGCCGGTCCAGGCAAGCGGTATCTTCTCCGGCGAACTGCGCCAGCGCAGCATGATGATCCTGGCGATCTGGTTCCTCGTCTCCGTCTCCTATTACGGCGTCTTCACCTGGATGCCGGCGAGGCTCGCGGGCGAAGGCTTCGGCTTCGTGCGTGGTTACGGGTTCCTGGTCCTGGTGGCACTCGCCCAGCTTCCGGGTTATGCGCTTGCGGCCTACGGAGTCGAGAAATGGGGTCGCAAGCCGACGCTGATCGGCTTCTGCCTGCTCTCCGCCCTCGGTTGCCTGCTCTTCGTCATGGCGCCCTTCGCTCTCCTGATCGGGATTTCGCTGCTGGTCATGAGCTTTGCGCTGCTCGGCACCTGGGGCGCGCTCTATGCCTATACGCCGGAACTCTATCCGACGACGTCGCGCGCAACCGGCATGGGGGCGGCCGGCGCCATGGCTCGGCTCGGCGGGCTGCTCGCCCCGTCGCTGGTGGGCTATGTCGTCGCGCAGGGTTTCGGGCTGACGATCGGCATCTTCGCCGGGCTGCTGGTGGTCGCCGCGCTCGCAGCGACACTGATCAATACGGAGACGCGCGAGGCTTCGCTCGCCTGAGATCCCCGGGGAAATTCAGAACCGCTTTTCCAGCCACGTCACCGCATGGCCTCCCGCGAGGCCCTTCAGGCTGCCGATCTCGTTATAGCCCTGCTTCAGGTAGAGCCTGAGCGCCTGCGGGTTCATCGTGTCGATATAGGCGCCGATGCAGCCGCGGGCGCGGGCCTCGGCCTCCGCCATGTCCAGCATGCGGGCGGCAAGCCCCCGGCCGCGCAGCTCTGCGGGGACGTAAAGCATGGCGATATAGAGCCAGCCACGGCCGGTATAGCCGGTCAATCCCCCGACGATCTTGCCGCCGTCACCGTAGAGCGGCACGGCGAGCTCCCGGCGGTCGCTCTGCCCGAAGGTCGCGACATTATAGGCTTTCAGCCGGTCGAGGATGATCTCCTCTTCCCCGGAAGCGAGGCCTTCGGTGAGTTTCAGCTCGATATCCATGCGCTCTGTTCCATCCGGGAGATTTGAGGGCGAATGGATAACCTAAAGCGCCTTTTTGAGGAAGGTGCGGGTGCGGCCCTTCGGAAAATCCGGCAGTTCGCCGAAGATCTCGTAGCCCTGGCGCATATAGGCCTTGCGGGCGAGGGGGCTGAACGTATCGATCCATGCGCCGTGGCAGCCGCGGGCGCGGGCTTCATTCTCCGCTTCCGCTAGCAGCCTGCCGGCCATGCCGCCGCCCCGCAGCGCTTCCGGGATGAAGAGCCACTGGGTGAAGAGCCAGCCCCAGGCGGTATAGCCCGACAATCCGCCGATCACGCTACCTTCGACATCGCGAATCAGCACGGCGAGGAGCCTGCGCTCCGACGGACCGACATCGGCCTCGTTGAAGGCGGAGAGACCTTCGCCGATCGCAGCCAGTTCGTCGGCCGAGGGCGAGGCCGTCACTTCCAATCCGGACATGCGCTCACCGACCTTCGCGCCACCACATGGCCGAGACGGCGAAGAGCAGGGCGGCGAGGCCGGCAAAGCCGGCAAACAGCGGTAGCGTGTTGATGCCGCGCAGCACGGTCTCGTCGGTGAGGCGGATCACCAGGCGGTCCGGATCGCTGACGCGCACCTCGCCGCGCACCGGCAGGATATCCGGCAGCGATACGCCGCTTCCCGAGGCGACGCGGGTGACGAGGCCCCTGGTCTTTTCGGCATAGGGTTTCAGCGTCTCCTCGGTCGAAATCATCGCCTTGAACTCCGGCGCATCCACCGTGCCGACATGCACGAGGGTGGAGAACTCGCCGTTCGTGACCTCGAAAAGGCCCGTCTCCTCCATGCGGCGCTCCAGCCGGTATTGGCCGGGACCGGATGCGGCCATCGGCACCGTCTCGGTGCGGCCGGACGGATAGCGGATCGTGGCAGGGCCGGGATCGTCGCCGATCGTCTGACGGGTCGCTTCCAGCGTACGGCCGACGGCGCGGGCGGTCAGCGCCTCTTCCTCGAGCTCCGGCTCCTTCATCAGCCAATGGGCGATGCGGCGATAGAGCGAGACATGCGGGCCGCCGCCTTCGAAGCCGCGCGCCCAGAGCCAGCCCTGATCGGAGAGCAGCATGGCGACGCGGCCCTCGCCCTGCCGGTTGAGGACGAGGAGGGGGCGGTCGCCGTCGCCTTCCATGACCGTCTGCCCTTGCGGCGTGCCCACGTCGATCGTGCGGAACCAGCGGCCCCAGGCGGGCGGATTCTGGTTCGATCCGTCGAGCCCGCGGGTGACCGGGTGCTTCTGGCCGGCTTCGGAAAGATGGGGGAAAAACGCTGCATTGTGGACATTGCCGGTCGGTGCGGCGGGCAGGACCTGTTCCAGCGGCGTCGAGGCGATCGAATCCTCGCCCGCATGTTCGGGGCCGGCGGCGATCAGCAGCGCGCCGCCGTTCTGCACGTACTGGGCGATGTAATCGTAATAGAGGATCGGCAGGACGCCGCGGTGCTTGTAGCGGTCGAAGATGATCAGGTCGAAATCCTTGATCTTCTCGACGAACAGCTCACGGGTCGGAAAGGCGATCAGCGACAGTTCGTTGATCGGGGTACCGTCCTGCTTTTCCGGGGGGCGCAGGATGGTGAAATGCACGAGGTCGACGGAGGCGTCGGACTTCAACAGGTTGCGCCATGCGCGCTCGCCCGCATGCGGCTCGCCGGAGACGAGCAGGACGCGCAGGTTCTGGCGGATGCCGTCGATGACATGGACGGCGCGGTTGTTGGCGGTCGTGACCTCGCCCGGAAGCTCGGCGACCGAGAACTCCATGACGTTGTTGCCGCCGCGCGCGACGGTGAAGGAGAAGGGCGTCTCGGTGCCGGGCGTCGCCTGGAGCGTGGCGATCTGCTGGCCGTTCATGCGCACCGTCACCTCGGCCGTGCCGCCATTGGAGCGGCCGTCGTCGAAGACGCGCAGCGTCAGCTCCTGCTCTTCGCCGACAATCCCGAAGCGGGGCGCGCGCACCACTTCGACGCGGCGGTCGAACTCGTCCGGCTGGCCGGTGATGAGGCCGTGGACGGGAGCGTTGAAGCCGAGGTCCTGGTTGACGCCGGGGAGGTCGTGGATCTGGCCGTCGGTCAGGAAGACCGCGCCGCCGATGCGGGCCGGCGGAACGTCGGAGATCGCCGAGCGGAGCGCCGTGAAAAGCTTGGTCGCAGGCGTATCGGAATCGCCGTCGTCGTCGACTTCGACGACGCGGGTCTCGATGCGCGGATAGCGCGAGAAACGGTCCTGGAGACTTGCAAGCGCTTCGTCGGTCTGCTCCCGGCGCTCGGCGGTATCCTGGCTTTGGGAGCGGTCGACGATGACCGGCACGATGGTCGAGAGCGGCTCGCGATCCTCCTGCGTCAGCATCGGGTTGGCGAGCGCCAGAAGCAGGGCGGCGAGCGCCAGCGTGCGCAGCGTGGCACCCCGGACGCCGCGCCAGAAGCCGAGCGCGGCGAGGATCAGCGCGAACACGCCGATGCCGGCAAGGATCGGCCAGGAGAAGAAGGGTGCGAATTCGATGGTCATGAGGCTTTCCCTTCATCTGGGAGGGAAACTACGTTTAGACAGACCGAGCCGCGAACTCCCATTGATCTCCCCCTCAAGGGGGGAGATCGGCGAGACGCACCGCGTTGCCACGCAAACCGGACCTGCGTATCGACTGCCGGAAAACAGGATCGAAGGACAGTGACGGACGAGAGGCAATTGACCATATGCGACTGCTCCCTACTGGCCGAGCCGTTCGAGGAGCGCCGGCACGTGCACCTGGTCGGCTTTGTAATTGCCGGTCAGCATGTACATCATGATGTTGACGCCGGCGCGGTAGGCGTATTCGCGCTGCATCTCGTCCGGCGGCACGGTCGGCAGGACGGGCGCGCCCTGAGGGTCGATCGCCCAGGCGCCGGCGAAGTCGTTGCCGGTGATGAGGAGCGGCGTCACGCCGTCGCCCGTGGAGGAGAGCTGCGCACCGGACGCCCTCGCATCCTGCCGGGCCTCGACCCAGAGGGGGCTGCCGGTATAGCGGCCGGGGAAGTTGGTCAGCAGGTAGAAGGAGCGCGTGAGGACGTGATCCTCCGGTGTCGGCTCCAGCGGCGGAATGTCGATATTGGCAAGGATCGCCTGCAGGCGTTCGCCGTTCGGCGTCGTTCCGCCGCCGTCGAGCGCCGAATACTGGTCGCGGGTATCGAAGAGCACGGTGCCGCCGTTGCGCATATACGCATCGATGCGGGAGATCGCAGCCTGCGACGGCATGGGCGCATTGGCGGAGATCGGCCAGTAGATGATCGGATAGAAGGAGAGCTCGTCCTTGGTGATGTCGAGGCCGACCGGCGCGCCGGGCTCGAGCGTCGTGCGGTAGGTGAGGAACTGGCTCAGGCCTTCGAGGCCCTCTTCGGAGAGCTTGTCGACATCCGTTTCTCCGGTGACGACATAGGCAAGATGGGTGGTGTCGAGCCGTTCGAGAACCTGCTCGTCGCCGGGCTTGGACCCCGCGCCCGGCTGCATCTCCTGCGCTTGACCCTGGCCGGGCGCGAGGGCGAGGAGACCGAAGGCGAGGGCGGCGATCGCGGCCGTGGCGGCGCCACGGCTCGGGCGAGGGCCACGCGGAATGCGGGAGAAGGCGCCGTTCATGAAGAGCACGACGAGGCTGTCGAGCACCAGCAGCGCGAAGGCGGCGGCGAACAGGGCCGGGCGGAGCGAGACGGCTTCGCCGCCCGCAAGACCCTCGCGGGCGATCGGCCGGCCGGCGGCAGCCGGATCGAAGGGGGCGATGACGGTGCCGGGGGCGAGCAGGTTGACGGCGGTGAAGCCGTCCTCCGTGCCGTAGAGGCCGGGCGGGTGGTCGAAGCTTGCGACCGGCGTCTGACCGGCGGCGATCGGGATCGGCCGCGCCGTGCCGGTCTCGGTGGTCAGGATGCCGTCGGCCGTCAGAAGACGATAGGGCGGCAGCGTCGCGGCGGCCGCGCCATCGGTGCCGGAGCCGGAGGAGGCCGCGCCGCCGGCGCGGGCGAGTTGCACGAGACGGCGCAGCATCTCGACGAAATTGCCGGAGAGCGGCAGGTTCGACCAGGTCGCCTCGGCGCTCGTGTGGAAGAGCACGATGCGGCCGGCTTCGACCTCCTTCTCGGTGATGAGAGGCGTGCCGTCGGCAAGGCTTGCCCAGGTGCGCTCCGCAAGATCCGGCGTTGGCTCGGCAAGCACCTGGCGGGTGACGGTGATGTCGGCCGCGCGCGGCAGGCCGGCAAAGGGGCCGAAACTCGGGAAGTCGGCGAGCGACTGCGGCTCCGACCAGGACATGGCGCCGCCCAGTGCGCGCTCGCCCTGGCGCAGGATGACCGGCACGAGCGGATCGTCGGCGGGAGCGGCGGCAAGGCGCGGGCCGGCGAAGCGGATCAGCGTGCCGCCGCGGGAAATCCATTGCTGCAGCGGCGCGTAGGTCTCGGCCGGCAGGCGTCCGACGTCGGCCATGATGATGGCGGACGGATTGCCTTCGAGGATCTGCGGGATGGAGACGGAAAGATCGGCCGTGTTCGGCTGGATGATGTCCGCATAGGGCTGCAGCGCGCGGCTGATGTAGTAGAGCGGCTGGAGGAGCGGCTGGAAATCGCTGCCGCTTTCGCCGGCGATGAGCGCGACGCGGCGGCGCTTGAAGCCGTCGTCGAGAAGATGCGCGGCGCCCGCGGTCGCAAGGCCTTCGACGCCGAGGCGGGCGAAATCGTTGCGCAGCTCGAAGGGCGAGGTGATCTCTGCCGTTGCCGTCGCAGCGCCGGCAGAGAATTCCAGCGTGCCGGCGGCGAGCGCACGGCCCTGCGTGTCGAGCGCGTTGACGGTCAATTGCTGCGGCGCAGCTCTCGAAAGCCGGGTCGCGGTGACCGACATGGCGCCGGCATTGTTCACCGCGTCGGTGATCGCAACCGCACTGCGTCCGTCGCCTTCGATGAGGCGCATTTCGGTCGGCGAGAGCGCTGCGAGCGCAGACATGGCCTGATCGTCGTCCGGGGCGGCCATGCCGTCGGAGAGGATGGCGAGCGTACCGGGGCGCGTGCCGTTCATGGCTTCGCTGACGGCTTCGGCGGCGCGGGCACGGTCCGGCACGAGAGGTCTGGGGCTGGCGGCAGCGAGCTTGTCGCGGGCGGCGGCGGCGGTGCCCGGCACCGGCTCGTGGCTGGCATCGGCGGTGAAGGCGATCGAGACGGGCACGTCGGCGCTTTCGGCGTCGTCGATCAGGAGGTTGGCGGTCTGGACGCGGCGCTCCCAATCGGCGGCGGTCGCCCAGCCGTTATCCACGACGAGCACGAGCGGCCCGCCGGAATTCAACGAACTGGCGCGCGGGTTCATGACGGGATCGGCGATCGCCAGGATCACGGCGGCGGCAAGCAGCATGCGCAGAAGCGTCAGCCACCAGGGGCTTTTCGACGGCGCCTCCTCGCGCTTCAGAACGCTGGCGAGAATCCTCAACGGCGGAAAGACTTCCGCTTTCGGACGCGGCGGCGTGAGGCGCAAGAGCCACCAGATGACCGGCAGCGCGACGAGGCCGAAGAGAATGGCGGGATTTGCGAAAGCGAGCGCGCTCATCATGGCCGTTCTCCGCTTGGCCGGCGCGCCGGCATGCCGGACAGATAGCCGTGCACGGCGACCAGCGCCTCGGATGCAAGATGGTCGGTCCGGTGGAAGACGAAGCTCCAGGCTAGCCGGCGCAGCCCCTCGCCGAGCGCCTCGCGGCGGGCGAGATAGGCGCGCTGGTAGTCCTCGCGGATCATTTCGGCGCGGCCGGAGACGAGCTTCTCGCCGGTTTCCGGATCGGTGAATTCGGTATGGCCGGTATAGGGGAAGGTCTCCTCGGCCGGGTCTGCGATCTCGACCACGTGGCCGCGCAGGCCCCTGCGGCCGAGCGGCGTGATGCGCTCCATCACCTTGTCGGCGTCGTCGAGGAAATCGCCGATGAGCACGATATCGCTGTGGCCGCGGATCATGGCGGTTTCGGGCAGGCCGGTGGTCGGCGGCGCATGCATGATGGCGGCCGCGAGGCGCTCGGCGGCGTTGCGGGCCGAGACCGGCTCCATGATGCCCGGACATCCGATCCGCTCGCCGGAGCGGGCAAGGATTTCGGCAAGCGCCAGCATCAGCACCAGCGCGCGGCTTTCCTTGGAGACGAGGGCGAGCGTCGATTTGTACATCATCGACGGCGACATGTCGGCCCAGAGCCAGACGGTGTGGGCTGCTTCCCATTCGCGGTCGCGGACGTAGGTATGGTCGTCGCGGGCGGAGCGGCGCCAGTCGATGCGCGACAGGCTTTCGCCCTCCGCATAGGGCCGGAACTGCCAGAAATTCTCGCCGATGCCGCGCTTGCGGCGCCCGTGCCAGCCGGCGATCACCGTATTGGCGATGCGCTTTGCCTCCACCATGCAGTCCGGCACCAGGATGGCACGCGCCTGGGCGCGGGAGAGGACTTCGCTACTCGGTGTCTGCTCTACGATCTGGCCGATGGATGCCACGCATTGTCCTTTCTGAGCCGGCGGACGTTACCCGCGAGCCTGCTTCACCAGGCCGGCGATGACGTCGCGCACCGACATGCCTTCGGCGCGCGCCGCGAATGTAAGCGCCATGCGGTGCTCGAGAACCGGCTCGGCAAGCGCATAGACGTCATCGAGCGACGGGGCGAGGCGGCCTTCGTAAAGGGCGCGGGCGCGGGCCGTCAGCATCAGCGACTGACCGGCGCGCGGGCCCGGACCCCAGGCGACATGCTTGTCGGTGGTGGCATTGCCATGGCCGGGGCGGGCGGAGCGTACCAGCGAGAGGATCGCGTCGACCACCTTGTCGCTTACCGGCATCTGGCGGATGAGGACCTGGATTTCCTGAAGGTGGGCCGCATCGATGATGCCGCGCGGCTTTGCTTCCGAAAGGCCGGTCGTCTCAAGCAGGATCTGCCGCTCGGCGGCGAGTTCCGGATAGAGCACGTCGACCTGCAGGAGGAAACGGTCGAGCTGGGCCTCGGGAAGCGGGTAGGTGCCTTCCTGCTCCAGCGGGTTCTGGGTCGCGAGCACGTGGAACGGAGCTGGCAGATCGTAGCGCTGGCCGGCGACGGTGATGTGGTATTCCTGCATGGACTGCAAGAGCGCCGACTGGGTGCGCGGCGAGGCGCGGTTGATCTCGTCGGCCATCAGGAGCTGGGCAAAGACCGGACCTTTGACGAAGCGGAAGGAGCGGCGGCCCGTCTCGTCGGTGTCCATGACTTCCGAGCCGAGGATATCCGAGGGCATCAGGTCCGGGGTGAACTGGATGCGGTTGGAGCCGAGGCCGAGGACCGAGCCGAGCGTCGCGACGAGCTTGGTCTTGGCCAGGCCCGGCACGCCGACGAGCAGTGCATGACCGCCGGAAAGAACGGCCAGGAGGGTATTCTCGACCACCTTTTCCTGACCGAAGATCACCTTGGCGACTTCGGTGCGGATGGCGGCGATATCGGAAAGCGCGTTTTCGGCAGCGGCGATGATGGCTTTCTCATCGAGGACGGTTTCGGTGGAATTCATCATGCCCATGTCGCTCTCCATCAATCAGAACCGGCAGGCTTTCCAAGACCGGACGTCATTGCCCGGCGGCGAATCGCTGCGCTGCAGCACGCGCCTCATCCGATCAAACTTATTCCCCGAAATATGGCTGACAAGCACGTTTCGAATGACTATCTCGTGAGGAACAATTGCTTGCGTGAATGATTACGGGCGAACCGGGACTGAAAGATGGCGGCGCAGACGATAAATTCGGCACCCGATGCCGCGGGGCTTGCGGCTCTGATTTCGCGCGCTTCCGAGCAGGCGGGCGCGGAAACACGCGGGCTTCCGCCCGTCGAGAAGTGGAATCCGCCGTTTTGCGGCGACATCGACATGGAAATCCGCGCCGACGGCACCTGGTTCTACACGGGCACGCCGATCGGCCGGGCGCCGCTCGTCAGGCTGTTTTCGACTGTTCTGCGCCGGGACGAGGACGGCAGGACCTATCTCGTAACGCCTGTGGAAAAAGTCGGCATAAGGGTCGCGGACGCGCCCTTCCTGGCGGTCGAGATGCAGGTGACCGAGCGTGAAGGCGACCCCCTCCTCACGTTCCGAACAAATGTCGGTGACGTGGTGGAGGCCGGGGCGGAACATCCGCTGCGTTTCGAGATTGCCGGCGAGAACCGGGAACTGAAACCCTATCTGCTGGTGCGCGGCCGGCTGGAGGCGCTGGTCTCGCGCGCCGTGATGTACGATCTCGTGGAACTCGGCGAGACGATCGTGATAGACGATGTGCCTATGTTTGCCGTCCGCTCCGGAACGAAGGTCTTTCCGGTCATGCCGGCAGCCGAACTGGATGCCTTGTCGCAATGAATGAATTTCCGCTTTATTCGGCCGAGGATTTCCGCCGGCGGGCGCTGAACCAGAACGGCGGCCCGATCGATCACGCCTGGCGCGACCATGGCGACCATCTGCTCAATCCGACGCTCGTCGATCTTGCGGCGGGATTGAAGCTCAAGGACGCGGCCGTGCTGGTGCCGGTCGTCGAGGACGGCGACGAGGCCAAGGTGATCCTGACGCAAAGGACATCGACCCTGCGCAAGCATTCCGGCCAGATCGCCTTTCCGGGCGGCGCGATCGATCCGGAGGACGTGTCGCCGGAAGAGGCGGCGCTGCGCGAGACGGAGGAGGAGATCGGCCTCGACCGGTCCTTCGTGGAGCCGCTGTCGCGGCTTCCCACCTACTATGCCGCCACGGGTTTCCGCATCACGCCGGTGCTTTCGGTGGTGAGGCGCGGTTTCGATCTCAAACTCAACCCGACCGAGGTGGACGACGTTTTCGAGGTGCCGCTTTCCTTCCTCATGAACGAGGCGAACCACCAGCGCGGCAGCCGCGAGTGGAACGGCACGGAACGGCATTTCTACCTCATGCCCTATGAGGAGCGGAACATCTGGGGTATTACCGCGGGCATCCTGCGCACGCTTTACGAAAGGCTTTACGCATGACCTCGGTTGCGGGCGAGGCCTGGTTCAAGGATCCGGCGCTGCGGCGCGTGCTGACGCTGCTCAACGCCGATGGAGGCGAGGCACGTATCGCGGGCGGCGCCGTACGCAACGCGCTGATGGGCTTGCCGGTCGCCGATATCGACATCGCCACCACATTGCTGCCGGAACAGGTCGTCGAGCGTGCCAGAGAGGCCGGCATCAAATCCGTGCCCACCGGCATCGAGCACGGAACGGTGACGCTGGTCGTCGGTGGCCATCCCTTCGAAGTGACGACGTTGCGCCGCGACGTGGAGACGGACGGGCGGCATGCCAAGGTCGCCTTCGGCACAGACTGGCAGGAGGATGCGGAACGCCGCGACCTGACGATCAACGCGCTCTATGCCGGTCAGGACGGCGAGGTCATCGATCTCGTCGGCGGCCTTCCGGATATCGAGACGCGCACGGTGCGTTTCATCGGCGAGGCGGCGCAGCGGATCGCGGAAGACCATCTGCGCATCCTGCGCTTCTTCCGCTTCTTTGCCCATTACGGTTCCGGCCGCCCGGATGCGGAAGGCTTGCGCGCCTCGGCACGGGCCAAGGACAAACTTGCGGCCCTGTCTGCGGAACGCATCTGGGCCGAAACGAAGAAACTGCTTTCCGCCGCCGATCCCTCCCGCGCGCTTCTGTGGATGCGGCAGGCGGGCGTGCTGACGGAGGTGCTGCCCGAAACGGAGAAATGGGGCATCGACAGCATCCATGGACTGGTCGCGACCGAGCAGGCGCTCGGCTGGGCTCCCGATCCGATGCTGAGGCTGGCGGCGATCGTGCCGCCGGATGCCGAACGGATGGCGGGCCTGGCGAAGCGGCTGAAGATATCGAATGCGGAAGCTGCGCGGTTGAACGCCTGGGCAACCGCCCCCCTGCCGCCGGATGAGGTGACCGACGTCGGCTTCGACCGGCTGCTCTACCGCCATGGCGCCGAGGGGCTGATCATGCGGCTGAAGCTCGCCTTGGCATCCGCGCGTGCCGCGGCGGCGGGCGATCCGGCCGCCATGCGCAAATCCGCACGGCTTTCCACGCTTCTGAAACGGGCGGAGGATTACAAGCGGCCGGTTTTCCCCTTGAGCGGCGCCGATGTCGTCGCAGCCGGCGTGCCGGCGGGCAAGCGGGTCGGAGAGATATTGAAGACGCTGGAGGACTTCTGGGTGGAGCGCAGTTTCGCGCCCGACCGGGCGGCATTGACCGCCCGGCTCGACGACATGATCCGCAGCTCGCTCTAAAGTATCAGGCCGCTTCGGCGCCCCCTTCGTCGCGGATGCGCGCCTTGATGTTCTCGACCATGTTCTCGCGAATGATCTCCTCGCCATGGGCGGTGCGCATGTGCTCCACGGCGCGGCGGACCACTTCGGCGTCCTGATCGGCGCGGGTGTGCCACTGGCAGCCGGGCACGAGCGTGCCGCATTCGAACAGTCGCATGGCATTTCCTCCTGCTGTCGTTGACCGGAGGCCGCGGGACATCTTCTCTTGTCCCCGCCTCAATGCCGATAACTCGGAAAGACGGCGACCGTTCCCGCCAATTATTCGGAGAGTGCCCAGGCATGGAAGACCGAGGGTTGTTCCGGCGGCTTGCGCTGTACCGGCCCGTCGTTGGCCGCGGCGGTTTCGGCGGGTTTGCCCGAAAGCTGGCGCTTCACCTGCTCGACGCAGAAGGAATGAGGAAGTTCACCGCCGCTTCTTGCACGCATTTCGGTGGCGAGCCGGTCGATCATTTCGGGAGTGCCGAGGAAACGGCGAGTGCCCTTGCTATCGGACACATCTGGCATTGGCACGCTGTTCGATGCGGTCATGGCGATCATCCTCCCGGTGCAACCGGAACGAAAGCTAACACCCGCCCTACGATTCGAATATCGCATTTGTTAAGGACGAGATTTTATGCTGCAGACCGTTTTAAGCAACTCATCTTCCCGTGAGGAGGGAAATTTATCTAAGGCCACCTTACAACCGGAGGCAGCGATGAAAGAATGGATTCGACATTGCCTCCGGTCTTCAGACCGAAGATCGTGCCGCGGTCGTAGAGCAGGTTGAATTCCACGTAGCGGCCGCGGCGGATGAGCTGCTCGTCGCGGTCCTCTTCCGTCCAGGGCTTGTTGAAGTTGCCGCGCACGATCTTCGGGTAGACGAGGTTGAAGGCGCGGCCGACATCCTGCACGAAGGTGAAATCGGCCTCCCAGCCGCCTTTCTCCTCTTCCGAATGCAGCCAGTCGAAGAAGATGCCGCCGATGCCGCGCGGCTCGTTGCGGTGCTTTAAAAAGAAATAGTCGTCACACCAGGCCTTGTAGCGGCCGTAGTCGGCGACCGGATGGCGGCTGCAGGTGATCTCCATCACCCGGTGGAAGAGGGCGCTGTCCGGATCGGTCTGGGTGCGGCGGCGGTCGAGCACCGGCGTCAGGTCAGCGCCGCCGCCGAACCAGTTGCTCGACGTCACCACCATGCGGGTGTTCATGTGCACGGCCGGAACATTGGGGTTGACCGGGTGGGCGATCAGCGAGATGCCGGAAGCCCAGAACCGCGGATCCTCTTCGGCGCCGGGGATCTGGCCGCGGAAATCCGGCGAGAATTCGCCGTAAACCGTGGAGGTGTGGACGCCGACCTTCTCGAAGACGCGGCCTTCCATCATCGACATCCTGCCGCCGCCACCCGTTCCATCACCGTCCCCTTGGGAGCGCAGCCAATCCTTCCGCCGGAACCGGCCTGGCGCCAGATCGGAAAGGGGGCCGGTCAGCTCGTCCTCGATAGCTTCGAAGGAGGCGCAAATCGTGTCGCGCAGGCTCTCGAACCATGCCTTCGCAGTCGCCTTCTTGTCTTCGATGTCTTCGGGTAACCCCTTCGGCAGTACCGGCCGTTCCATATCCTGTATTCCTCTCGCCATGCCCCGGATCGGGGATCGGGCGCGATTTCCGTATTTCTCCGAAGCTCGCATTAGCAGCCGTGGCTTTCGCGAACCATTCCGCCGGTTGTCGCAGACGGAAATCGGACTCGCAAAGGGCGCTGTCTCGCACTATCTTTACCTTTCGTAAAGGTGCGGATCAGAGGCTTTCATGGCGAAATTCACACCCCCGCCACTTGATGGGCTGAAGCGCAGGATCGAACGCCACCGGCAGGAGAAGGCCGGCGAGCGCGCGGGCATGTTCGTACGGGAAACCTTTCTGCTCTCGCGGGAGGAAGCGCGCGAGAAGGCGCGGCAATGGTTCGACGAATTCCCGAAGGCCGCCTATTGGACCGAGGTGGAAAGCTGGCGTCAGCTCGACGGCGACCGGATCGAGTTCACCATGCGGCGGCTGCCGAGCGCGGATTAGGCGGCGTCCTCCGTCTTGGCGAGGACCGGCGTCAGCTCGAGCCCCAGCGCCTTCATCACCTTCAAAATCGTTGCGAATTCCGGATTTCCTTCGCCGCTCAACGCTTTGTAGAGCGCCGCACGGCTCATGCCGACATCGCGCGCCAGTTTGCTCATGTTCTGGGCCCTTGCGACAATGCCGAGACATTTTGCAATGAAGGCGGGGTCGCCTTCCTCGAAGGCGGCTTTTACGAACTCTTCGATGCTTTCTTCCGTATCGAGATATTTCGAAGCGTCAAAAGGGAATGTTTCCAAAGGCATACGTCATTCCTTCCATTCTTTCGCGAGTCTCTTTGCTTCCATTATATCGCGCTGCTGAGTGCTCTTATCGCCGCCACAAAGCAGCACGATCAACACGTCGCCACGCTGAACAAAATAGACACGATAACCCGGGCCGTAGGGTATACGCATCTCGCTGACCCCTTCACCGACTGGCTTAACATCACCCAGATTCCCGTTTGCGGCTCTGGCAATGCGTATGGCGATACGTGAGGCCGCTCTTTTATCCCTAAGCATTTCCAGCCATTCGCTGAAAACAGACGTCTCTCGAATGATAAACATAATATATGTACTCTATAGAGTGCAGTCTGGCAATAACCATAGAATAAACCCAGGCGTGCAATCAATCGCTGTCCGCTATCTCTTCTCCGTCCAACAGCAGCGGACCGGCGCCTTTCTCGCCGAGGACGTCGTAAGGGTTCCTGAGCGGGCAATCCTGCATCGAAAGGCAGCCGCAGCCGATGCAGCCGGTCAGCTGGTCGCGCAGCGCGGTGAGGCTGGCGATCCGCGCGTCGAGCTTCCGTTTCCAGGTTTCGGAAAGCCGCTGCCAGTCCTTGGCGGTCAACGGCCGATCGTGCGGCAGGACGGACAGCGCCTCGGCGATGTCGGCGAGCGGGATGCCTGTCCGCTGTGCCACCTTGATGACGGCGACCCGGCGCAGCACGACGCGGGGGTAGCGCCGCTGGTTGCCGCGGTTGCGCCAGCTTTTGATCAATCCCTTGGTCTCGTAAAAATGCAGCGTCGAGACCGCGACGCCGCTGCGCTCGGCCACTTCGCCCACGGTCAGTTCAAGGGGGATGCGTCCATCCGGAGTTTTCTTCATTGCCGCTCTTGACCTCAATATTACTTGAGGTTTTATAGCAGAGGCTCCCGTAAACGAAAACCGCTCGATTGAAACTTTGGGAGCCCTGTCCGATGCAGGCAAAATTCACCCTGGCGCTGGTCTATGGCAGCGCGCGCGAAGGCCGTTTCTGCGATACGGTCGTCGATTGGCTTCTGGCCCGATTGCCGCAGATGCTGGCCGCCGACATCGTCATCGTCGATCCGGCGGATCTCATCGCGGAATCCCGTATCGTGAGGGCGGAGGCCGAAAGCCGGATCGCGCGCGATCTTGCCAGTGCCGATGCGTTTCTCATCGTGACGCCCGAATACAACCACGGCTATACGGCCGCGCTGAAGGAGCTGATCGACAGTTTCTACCGGCCATGGTGGGGAAAGCCGGTGGCCTTCGTCTCCTACGGCGGCATTTCCGGCGGGCTGCGGGCGATCGAGCAGTTGCGGCAGGTCTTTGCCGAGCTCGGTGCCGCGACGATCCGCGAAACCCTCAGCTTCACGCATGCCGTCGAGCGCTTCGACGAGAACGGCAATCTCCGCGATCCAGAGCGGACGATCCGTCAGCTCGAACGTCTGGCAAAGCAGCTTTCGTGGTGGGCGGTGACGCTCAAGGCCGGCCGCCAAACGGTGGTTCTGGAGGAGATGGCATGATGCCGGCCCGTACGGATGCGTCTTCGGCAGCACAGCCCGTTTCGCGGATCGGCCGCAACGCCACGCTGCTTTCGGTGAGCACGCTGACCATTATGTCGGGTGCGACCATCTCCGCCTCGCTGCCGGGCATCGCCGCGCGTTTCGCCGACATGCCGAACGTCGAATTGCTCAGCCGGCTGGTGCTGACGCTGCCGGCGCTGTTCATCGCAGCCTTCGCGCCGGTCGCGGGCCTGATCATCGACCGCTACGGCCGCAAGCCGATGCTGATCGCCACGCTGGTGCTCTTCGCGCTCGCCGGTTGCTCGGGCCTCTTTGCCGGCAGCCTCACGGGCCTGCTGATCGGCCGGGCCGTGCTCGGCATCGCGGTCGGCGGCATCATGACGACCGGCACGGCGCTGGTCGGCGACTTCTTCGCCGGACCTGCGCGCGACCGCTATATGGGTTTGCAGCAGGCCTTCGTCGGCATCGGCGGCGCGATCTTTCTCACCGGCGGCGGCTTTCTGGCCGAGGTTCACTGGCGTGCGCCATTCCTGATCTATGCGCTGGCCTTCCTGCTTCTGCCGGCGGTCCTGATATTCATCCGCGAGCCGGTCCGGGCCGGGCCAGTGCAGGCGGCAATCCCGCAAGCAGGACTCGGTTCGCGCGGCATGCTGCTGCTGACGATCCTGCTCGCCGGCGCGGTCTTCAACATGATCTGCTTCTACATGATCCCGACGCAGCTTCCATTCTTCCTGAAATCGATCGGGCTCGATGCGCCGAGCCTTGCCGGCATGGCCATCGGCCTCGGGCAATTGATCGGCATTCTCGCCTCGCTGGTCTTCGCCCGCTTCCGGCAAGCTTTCGGCGCGATGGGCGTCTTCGGGCTCGCCTTCGGATCGCTGGGGCTTGCCTTCGTGCTCTTGTCTTTCGCAACGGATTACGCGGGCATCCTGCTGGGGATGGCCGTCTCGGGCATCGGCATGGGCACGATCATGCCGAATTTCGCCGGCGCTGCGATGATGATCGCGCCGCCGCACCTGAGAGGCCGGATATCGGGCCTGCTGGTTGCCAGCATCTTTGCCGGCCAGTTCCTGTCGCCGGTCCTTTCGCAGCCGGTGATCGGCTCCGCCGGGTATGCGGCGACCTACGGCATGGCCGGTATAGCGATGCTCGCCGTCGCCCTGGCATCCCTGGCGGTGCGGCTCGGGCCAAAGATCGGGATGAGGATCGAGGGAGGACGCTCATGACCCATGAAGCCTTAGCTGTGCGGCTCCGCGTGACGCAGGCGGCTTTCGATCAGCACGCCGCTGTCGTCGAGGATCGGATGGGCGACCGAAACGATATGGGCGTTGATGCGCTTCAGGTCTCGCAGCATGTCGAGATGCAGCGAGCTGGTCTGGAGGCTCTCCATCCGGCCATCGCGCAAGCGCTCCAGATGACGTTCGGCGGAACGTTTCTCCAGCCGCCGGACGTCGACCTTGATCTCCATGAGATGGCGGGCGAGGTTGAAGTCGCCCGTCTGGAAAATAGTCTGGGCGGTCCGCAGGTTGTCGATGGTCAGGTTGAAGAGGTTTTTCAGTTCTTCGTACCCGTCGTCGGAGAACTTGAGACCGTTCGAGATCTTCTTGCGCACCTGGTCGCAAATGCCCTTTTCGATGATGTCGCCGATATGTTCGAGGTTGACCGCATAGTCGATGACGACGATCGAACGGCGCGCATTTTCGGCGTCGAGGCCCTCGCGGCCGAGCTTCGAAAGATAGATCTTGACCTCCTGCTGGAGACGGTCGACGCGCTTCTCCAGCGCGGCGATTTCAGACAATGGCGCAAGATCGTTGTGCTTGAAGGCGTTTTCGGCGCGGATCAGCATGCGCTCGATCGCATCGCCGACGCCGAGAACCTCGCGCGTGGCATTGGCGAGCGCCATGACCGGATTGTCGAGCGCCTGCGGATCGAGGAAGCGCGGCCCGTCCTCGACTTCCGGATCGGCCGGAACGAGCCGGGCCGTCAGATCCGACACGAGACCTGAGAAGGGCCAGACGACCAGCGCCAGCAGGATGTTGAAGGCGAGGTGCGCGTCGACCGGCAGCTTTTCGGGCGAAAGCGGCAGCGCCTGCATGATCTCGGCTCCGAAGCCGGCAAGCGGGAGCGCGATGGCGCAGCCGATGCCCCGGACGATCAGATTGCCGAGAGTGATGCGTCTTGCCGAGGCCGGTCCGGCAAGCGTGGCGATGACCGGCGGGATCGCACCGCCGAGATTGGCGCCGAGAACCAGAACGATGACGAGACCGGTCGAAAGTATGCCCGTCGAGGCGAGCGACAGGATCAGCACGATCATCGCGAGGCTGGAGGATGAGACGAAGGCCAGTGCTGCGGAGACGATCAGCGCGACGGGCCAGGCGTCGTCGAGCAGGCCGACGAAGGCGGCAAGCGCCGGCGACTGGCGCATGGGCTCGGTCGCGAGCCCGAGCAGATGCAGCGACAGCAGCATCAATCCGACGCCGATCAGCGCCGTGCCGGCACCCTGGCGGGCGCTGGAGCGGCCGCGATGAAGGATGAGGCCGATGAGGATGATCAGCGGAGAGAGCCATTCGATGCCGGTCGCGACCAGCCAGGCGGTGACGGCGGTGCCGACATTCGCGCCGAGCAGCACGATCTGCGCCATGCGCGGGCGGATCAGGCCGCGTTCGGCGAAGGAGGCGACGGTGAGGGCCGTCGCCGTCGAACTCTGCAGGGCGATAGTGGCCAGAAGGCCGGAGACGAAGGAGCGCAAACCGCTGCGGGTGCCGGTGGCAAGTCCGCTTCGCAAGCGCATGCCGAAAGCCCGCGTCACACCGTCCTTCACCTGCGCCAGGCCGAAGAGCAGCAGGGCTACGGCGCCGAGAAGATTGACGATGACGATCGTGGATTCCATGCGGGCATTCCTCATTTCCAAATGCTTGGAAATAGCGGGAGAGGGTGGCGATTTTCAGTTGCCGGCTAATAAATATAAGCCGCCTGCCTCCCTTTGCACAGGGGCGTTTGCGACAGCTTATGACAAGAAATGTGCGGAATTAGTTCCAGTTTGTTTGCCGCAAGGCCTCGCCCGCGATCATCGCCGCCGACATCGCGACATTGATCGAACGCTGGCCCTCGACCATCGGGATCAGGATGCGGGCGTCGGCTGCCTCGTGGACGATGTCCGGCACCCCGGCGCTCTCGCGGCCGAAGAGGAGGATGTCGTCCGGCTGGAACCCGAAACGGGTATAGGGCAGGGCGGCCTTGGTGGAGGCGAGCACGAGGCGTCTTCCGGATTCTCGCCGCCATTCGTCGAAGCGCTGCCAGTTGACGTGGCGGCTGAGCGTGACGCCGGCGAGATAGTCCATGCCGGAGCGCTTCAGGTTCCGGTCGGAAATATCGAAGCCTGCGGGCTCGATGATGTCGACGCCGAGACCAAGGCAGGCGGCGAGACGCAAGATCGTGCCGGTATTGCCGGGAATGTCGGGCTGGTAAAGGGCGATGCGGAGCCCGGAGGAGATGTCGTTCATGACCGGTCCTTACGGGAAAGGCCGGGGCGATCTCAAGCCTTTTCAACGCGCCTTACGGCTGTGACGATCGGGCAACAGAAAAGTCCCGGATGGGGTTTCAGGTCGATTTGCTCTTTCCAATTTTTGATTAAGCAGGTAGAAGGCTCTCGCATCTCAACGCCAACTTTCGGAGGCCCACATGGATATGACCGTGCTCTCGCGCCTCCGCAGCCGGAACATTTGGATTCTGGCCTAGGCGTTTCGCGGTTTCACGCAAACTTTCCCTTTTCTGATCCGTTACGTGGCCGCCTTCGGCCGCGCTTTCTTGAACGTTCGCCGCCCGGCCCGTGGTCCGCATGACGTGACGCAGGGCAGGACGGCAGTCCGACTTACGGAGCTTTTCCATGTTCTCGTGGTTCGAACGGCGCATCAATCCCTATCCGGATGAGACGCCTACGTTACCGCCCTCCGGCCTTCTGGCCTTTCTGTGGCATTATACCAAGCCGGTCTGGCCATGGCTCGTTATCATGTCGACCTGCACGATGCTGATCGCGATCGGGGAAGTGGCGCTGTTCCAGTTCCTCGGCGATATCGTCGACTGGCTGTCGCATGCCGACCGCACGACCTTTCTGGAAACGGAAGGCCCGAAGCTTTTCCTGATGGCGTTCGTCGTGCTCATCGGGCTGCCGGCGGTAGCGGGCCTCAACGCGCTCATCATGCACCAGATCCTGATGGGCAATTTCCCGATGATCGCCCGCTGGCAGATGCACCGCTTCCTGCTCAGGCACTCGATGACGTTCTTCGCCAACGAGTTCGCGGGGCGCGTCTCGACCAAGGTGATGCAGACATCGCTCGCCATCCGCGAGACCGTGATGAAGGTGCTCGACGTCTTCGTCTACGTCGTCACCTATTTCGTCTCGATGATCGCGATCGTCGCGTCGGCCGACCTTCGCCTTGCGGCGCCGCTCGTCGTCTGGATCATCGTCTATTCGGTGACCGTCGCCTATTACGTGCCGCGTCTTCGCAAGATTTCGGCGGAACAGGCGGATGCGCGCTCGATGATGACCGGCCGGGTGGTGGACAGCTATACGAACATCGCGACCGTCAAGCTGTTCTCGCATGCAGGCCGCGAAGAGGCCTACGCCAAGGATGCGATGAACATCTTCCTGGAAACCGTGCACGAGCAGATGCGCAAGGTGACCAGCTTCCAGGTGCTCGTATATTTCTACAACTGTACGGCACTCTTCGTCATCGGCGGCCTGTCGATCTGGTTCTGGCTCGACAGCGCCATCTCGATCGGCGCGATCGCCATCGCCATCGGCCTTGCGATGCGCATCAACGGCATGTCGCAATGGATCATGTGGGAGGTCTCGGCGCTGTTCGAGAACATCGGCACCGTCTACGACGGCATGTCGATGATGACCAAGCCGCACGACGTGGTCGATCGTACGGATGCAGGCAAGCTTGCCGCGAAGAAGGGGCATATCCGCTACGAAAACGTCCATTTCCACTACGGCAAGACGAAGGGCGTCATCGACGGGCTGACCCTCGATATCCCGGCTGGGCAGAAGATCGGTCTCGTCGGACGTTCCGGCGCCGGCAAGACGACGCTGATGAACCTGCTTCTGCGCTTCTACGATCTGGAGGGCGGCCGTATCACCATCGACGGGCAGGACATTTCGACGGTGACGCAGGACAGCCTGCGCTCGCTGGTCGGCGTGGTGACGCAGGATACTTCGCTGCTGCATCGCTCCATCCGCGACAACATCGCCTATGGCAAGCCGGAGGTGAGCGATGCGGAAATCATCGAGGCGGCGAAGCGTGCGAATGCCTGGGACTTCATCGAAGGGCTCGTCGACATGCAGGGGCGCAAGGGTCTCGATGCGCAGGTGGGCGAACGGGGCGTGAAGCTTTCGGGCGGCCAGCGGCAGCGCATCGCGATCGCCCGTGTCTTCCTGAAGGACGCGCCGATCCTGGTGCTCGACGAGGCGACCTCGGCGCTCGACTCGGAGGTGGAAGCGGCGATCCAGGAAAACCTCTTCGCTCTGATGGAGGGCAAGACGGTGATCGCCATCGCCCACCGGCTGTCGACGCTGACCGAGATGGACCGGCTGATCGTGCTCGACCGCGGCCGGATCATCGAGGCCGGCACGCATCAGGAGCTCGTGGCAGGCGGCGGCATCTATGCCGATCTCTGGAACCGCCAGTCCGGCGGTTTCATCGGGAATGGGGCGCTTGAGGAAGAGGCGGCGGAGTAATCCGCCGCTTCTTTCACCCCAGGGCCTTCGAACTATCGGAGCCGGTTCTCACGTGTATGCCAGATGCGCAGCAGAAAGATCGTGCTACCCTGGATTTCGTATCGCATTTCATAAGCGCCGATCAAAAGACGGCGAATTTCACGAGGTGCGAATTCATCGAGCCTCTCGCCGAGCCGCGGATGCTGGATCAGCTTCTTGGGCGCAGCGACGAGACTTTGGACGGCGCGAGCAGCGGCGGGAGGGTTCGCCGCAGCCAGGAAATCATGAAGGCGATCAAGGTCGGATACCGCCTTGGAGGACCACCTCAGTTCCATCAGAGTGGGCGGGAGAGAGGCTTATCGGTGCCGAGACTGGAAGCCCATTTCTCGACCGCGTCATGATCGATGGTGTTGCCAGCGTCGATATCCGCCATCGCTTCCAGTGTAAGCCGATGACGTTCCTCCTCGAGCTCGATCCATTCCGCCAGGGCTTCTTTCACGATCCAGCCTCGCGAACGTTCCAAACGGCTTGCCAGCTCATCGACTTTTTCCGCCAGCGATACGGGGACATGGGCAGTCAGAACACGCGTTTCCATTGGCTTCTCCTTAAGCTCAATCATAGTGATTGATTATGATTGCGTCCAATTCTTTGTAGGGCATGGGAAACTGGTCCGGCATTAACAAAATGTAAGCCGCGTCCCGGCGGCTTTTGCTTTGCCGGGAGAGGGAATCCGCCTATATCCGGCTGATGCTGAGCTCGGTCTTCCGCACCTTCGAGAACTGGATCAAGCCATTCGACAGGCAGGACGACCTGAAGCCGCCTGTCGGTCTGATCGGCTTCATCTGGTTCTACGTGCGCCAGGCCAAGCTTCCCTTCCTCGCCATGCTGGTGCTCGGCGGTCTCGCCGCCGGCGTCGAGGCGGCGATGTTCTGGTATGTCGGCCGGCTGGTCGATATCCTCGACACGGCGAAACCTGCCGACGGCTGGTCGGGGCTCATCGCCGAACACGGAACCGAACTGATCGTCATGGCGCTGGTCGTGGGTATCGGCCGTTTCCTGATCGGGCTTTTCACGGCGTTGGTCGACCAGCAGATCATCACGCCCGGCTTCTACAATCTGGTGCGCTGGCAGTCCTATATCCATGTGTCGCGTCAGTCGCTCTCCTTTTTCCAGAACGATTTCTCCGGCCGCATCGTCACCAAGGTCTGGTCGGCGGGGCAGGCGACCGGCGACGTGCTCACCTCCTTCATGGAAAGCGTCTGGTTCGTCGGCATCTATTCGGTGTCGACGATCGCGCTGGTGGCGCAACTCGACTGGCGGCTGGCGGTGGTCGTCGTTGCCTGGCTGGCGATTTTCTCCCTGCTGGCGAGACATTACGTGCCGCGCATCCGCGAACATTCCAAGGCCTCGGCCGAGGCGGGCTCGATGATCAGCGGCCGCATGGTCGATGCCTATTCCAACATCCAGACGCTGAGGCTCTTCGGCCGCGACGAAGCGAACGACCGCTACATGCGCTCCGGCTTCGAGAGCTTCCAGGACACGATCATCGCGTTCACGCGGATGCTGACCCGCGTACGCGCCTCGATGGCCTTCCTCTCCGGCACGATGATCGTCACCATGGCGGCGATGAGCGTGCATCTGTGGCTCTCGGGTCTCATCAGTTCCGGCGCCGTCGCCTTCACGCTGGCGCTGATGCTCAGGCTCAATTTCCTGCTCGGCCGGCTGATGACGCAGCTCAACAGCATCATGCGCAATATCGGCACGATCCAGAACTCCGCCGAGCTGATCTCGCAGCCGATCGGACTGGTCGATGCGCCGGATGCGGCCGCGCTTGTCGTCAAGCGGCCGGAAATCCGCTTCGAGAACGTCAGCTTCCACTACGGCCGGGCGAGGGGCGTGATCGACAACCTGTCGCTCACCATCCGGCCGGGCGAGAAGATCGGCATCGTCGGCCGTTCCGGCGCGGGCAAGTCGACGCTCGTCAACCTGCTTTTGCGCTTCTACGACCTCGAAGGCGGCCGCATCCTGATCGACGGGCAGGATATTGCCAGGGTGACGCAGGAAACGCTGCGGGCCCAGATCGGCATGGTGACGCAGGATACCTCGCTGCTGCACCGTTCGATCCGCGACAACATCCTGTTCGGCCGGCCGGATGCGACCGAGGCGCAGCTTGTCGAGGCGGCGCGCAAGGCAGAGGCGGACGTCTTCATCGCCGCACTGGAGGACCAGCGCGGACGCAAGGGGTTCGACGCGCATGTGGGCGAGCGCGGCGTGAAACTGTCGGGCGGTCAGCGCCAGCGCATCGCGATCGCCCGCGTCATGCTCAAGGATGCGCCGATCCTGGTGCTGGACGAGGCGACGTCGGCGCTCGATTCCGAAGTCGAGGCGGCGATCCAGTCCAATCTGGAGCGGCTGATGCATGGCAAGACCGTGATGGCCATCGCCCACAGGCTCTCGACCATCGCTGCCCTCGACCGGCTCGTCGTGATGGACAAGGGCCGGATCATCGAGGAAGGCACTCACAACGAGCTGATCGCGCGCGGCGGGCTTTATGCCGAACTCTGGGCGCGGCAATCGGGCGGGTTCCTGGCCGCGGACGCGGCGCAGTAGCTTCTATCGCGCGGGGCCGGTGATGGCGATCTCCGCGATGAGGCCGTAATGGTTCGAACCGTGAGCGTCGGGAAGTCGTGTCACCGATTTTATCTTTAGCGGTGCCCGGGCATAGACGTGGTCGATCGGCACGCCGAAGGCGCCGGCCCTGATCGGCCATGTGGCGGGCTCCCATGCTCCGGTCTTCAACTGTGTCACGCGCAGGAACCGGCGCATGTTCGGCGCGAGGCTGGACGCGTTGAAATCTCCCGAGAGAAGCAGCGGTCCCGTCGTCTCGGTGATCGCCAGAGCGGCCCTGGTCAGCTCGAGCGAATGGAAATTGTCGAAATAGGGTTTCGTGGTGTGGATGCCGGCGAAATTGATCGTCGTGCCGGCGATCGTGACCCTGGCCAGGATGAAGCGCTCGGGAAAAATCTCGCTGAGCGTGCGGATCATGGGCGCGTCGATCGGCACCTTGGACAGCATCAACTGATCGCAGTCCCGGGTGACGATGCCGCAGCCGACCCGGTAGGGATAGGTCTTCGCAAGTTCCTCCATGTGGACGCGCAACGGCGCCGCCTCCATGATGTTCACCAGGTCGGCGCCGGAAGACAGGATCGTCCGGGTGAGATCCTCCGCATTGGCGTAATTGCTGTTGAGGATGTTGAAGGACAGCAGCCGGAAGGTCGGTGCGCTCGCATCCGCCCCGGTCGCCGGCTCTGCAAAGTCGCGGCCCATCAGAACTGCATGGCAGGTGAAGAGCAGCGCTGCGGCGAACAACAGCCAGGTGACGAAGTGGCGCTTCACGACGAGGGCCACGGCCATGGCAACGACGCAAGCCGCCGCCGCATGCAGCTGCAGGCTGTAAAGCGTCGCCAGAATCCAGTGAGGGTGGATGTAGCGCGTGCCGATTGCCAGGAGGACGAGCGACACGATGACGCAGATGGCAACCGATAATGTCTGTCTCATTCGGGCCTGTCCGGATCGGTCGCCTTCTGTCCTGCATCTGGCCTACCATGCGACCCGATTTGTTGCAATGCGGCATCGGGCGGCGCGGTTAACGGTGACGCGAAATCCTCGCTAAGGCCCCGGTTTTGCAGGGATAAACACGAAACGCGCGGCGCTTTCCCTGTGCCGTTCGCTAGGTCCTCCCCGAAGCGCCGGAACGCTTCGCGTTTTCCCGCGACAAACTGGCTTCCGGCACTTGCCAAGGCTGGACATATTTTGCGATCAAGCATAGAACGCGCCGGATTGCCGGGGAATCTGTGTTCGAATTGTGTTCAGATGAGATTCGCCGGAACGGGGGCAATGCGGTTTTCGCGAATGCGTGAGAAGGAAAATTGAGCCGTGAGCGAGCACGAGACACATAGCGAAACACTGGGCGAGCCTACTCGCCGTGATTTCCTTTACCTGACGACCGGCATGGCCGGCGCGGTCGGCGCTGTATCGGTCGCCTGGCCGTTCATCGATCAGATGCGCCCGGATGCTTCCACGCTGGCGCTCGCCTCGATCGAAGTGAATGTTGCCGCAGTCCAGCCGGGCATGTCGCTGACCGTCAAGTGGCGCGGCAAGCCGGTCTTCATCCGCAACCGCACGCAGCAGGAAGTGGAAGAGGCCAACGCGGTAGCTTTGGCCGATCTCAAGGACCCCGTTGCCCGCAACGCCAACCTTCCGGCGGAAGCCGAAGCGACCGACATCGACCGTTCGGCCGGCCAGGGCAAGGAAAACTGGATCGTCATGATCGGCTCCTGCACGCATCTCGGCTGCGTTCCGCTCGGCCAGTCCGGCGATTTCGGCGGATGGTTCTGTCCCTGCCATGGCTCGCATTACGATACGGCAGGCCGTATCCGTAAGGGGCCGGCGCCGCAGAACCTCGCCATTCCGACTTTCACATTTACGTCCGACACAGTGATCACGATCGGGTGAGGGGATAGATATCAATGAGCGGTCATTCCACATACCAGCCATCGACCGGCATCGAGAAGTGGATCGATTCGCGGCTTCCGCTGCCGCGCATGATCCATGACAGTTTCGTTTCCTACCCCGTTCCCCGCAACCTGAACTACGCCTACACCTTCGGTGCCATGCTGTCGGTCATGCTGGTGGTGCAGATCCTCACCGGCGTGGTGCTGGCCATGCACTATGCCGCCTCGACCGGCGTCGCCTTCAATTCCGTCGAGAAGATCATGCGCGACGTGAACCACGGCTGGCTGCTGCGCTACATGCATGCCAACGGCGCCTCGTTCTTCTTCATCGCCGTCTATCTGCACATCGCTCGCGGCCTCTACTATGGCTCCTACAAGGCGCCCCGCGAAATCCTCTGGATCCTCGGCGTCGTGATCTACCTCTTGATGATGGCGACCGGCTTCATGGGCTACGTTCTGCCCTGGGGCCAGATGTCCTTCTGGGGCGCGACCGTCATCACCGGCTTCTTCTCCGCCTTCCCGCTGGTGGGCGAGTGGATCCAGCAGTTCCTGCTCGGCGGCTTCGCCGTCGACCAGCCGACGCTCAACCGCTTCTTCTCGCTGCACTATCTGCTGCCCTTCATGATCGCCGGCGTCGTCGTGCTGCACATCTGGGCGCTGCATGTGACCGGCCAGACGAACCCGACCGGCGTCGAAGTGAAGACCAAGACGGATACCGTCGCCTTCACGCCTTATGCGACGCTGAAGGATGCGCTCGGCGTCTCGGTCTTCCTGATCGTCTATGCCTGGTTCATCTTCTACATGCCGAACTATCTCGGCCATCCGGACAACTACATCCCGGCCAATCCGCTGAAGACGCCGGCCCACATCGTTCCGGAATGGTATTACCTGCCGTTCTACGCGATGCTGCGCGCTATCACGTTCAACGTCGGCCCGATCGATTCCAAGCTCGGCGGCGTGCTGGTGATGTTCGGCTCGATCATCATCCTGTTCTTCCTGCCCTGGCTCGATACCTCGAAGGTCCGCTCCGCCGTCTACCGCCCGTGGTACAAGCTATTCTTCTGGCTGTTCGTCGCCAACGCCATCATGCTCGGCTGGCTCGGCGCGCAGCCGGCGGAGGGCATCTACGTGGTCCTGTCGCAGCTCGGCACGCTTTACTATTTCGGCTTCTTCCTGGTGATCATGCCTTTGCTCGGTCTGTTCGAGACGCCGCGGCGCATTCCGAACTCCATCACGGAAGCGGTGCTCGAAAAGAAGAACAAGTCCGACATGGAAAAACTCAAGCCTGGCCATGCCGGCGCCTGATGCCTGCCGACCGAGAGGGATTAGAAATATGAAAAAGCTTGTTGCAAGCCTCGTGTCGCTGGCCCTGGTGGCAGGCCTTGGCGCCGCCTCGGCGATGGCACAGGAAAACCACGGTGCCGCACCCGCGGGCGGTGAGGAGCATGCGGAAGGCGGCACGCCGCACTATCCGATCAATCATCCGAAGCATGTCGACTGGAGCTTTGCCGGTCCGTTCGGCCATTACGACAAGGGTCAGCTTCAGCGCGGCCTGAAGGTCTATACGGAAGTCTGTTCCGCCTGCCATTCGATGCAGCTCGTTTCCTTCCGCACGCTGGAAGGGCTCGGCTATTCGGAAGCGCAGGTGAAGGCCTTCGCTGCCAACTACCAGGTCCAGGACGGCCCGAACGACGACGGCGAAATGTTCGAGCGCACTGCGGTGCCTTCGGACTACTTCCCGTCGCCCTATCCGAACGAGCAGGCCGCCGCTGCCTCGAACAACGGGGCGGCCCCGCCGGACATGTCGCTGCTCGCCAAGGCGCGCGGTATCACCCGCGGCTTTCCGCAGTTCGTCTTCGACATCTTCACGCAGTATCAGGAAGGCGGTCCGGACTATATCTATTCGCTGCTGACCGGCTATCAGGATCCGCCTGCGGGTGCCGAGATCGCCGAGGGCACGCATTACAATCCTTATTTCGCCAATGCGGCCGCGCTCGCCATGGCGCCGCCGATCAGCAACGATCAGGTGACCTATGACGACGGCAGTCCGCAGACGGTGGACCAGTATGCCAAGGACGTTTCCGCTTTCCTGATGTGGGCCGCCGAGCCGCATCTGGAGGAGCGCAAGCGGACCGGCTTCATGGTCATGGTCTTCCTGGTGATCTTCACCGGCCTGA
The DNA here is from genome assembly GCF_051400715.1 of Neorhizobium descurainiae. Classification (NCBI taxonomy): domain Bacteria; kingdom Pseudomonadati; phylum Pseudomonadota; class Alphaproteobacteria; order Hyphomicrobiales; family Rhizobiaceae; genus Neorhizobium; species Neorhizobium descurainiae. Next base: position 394,064 of record NZ_JBLFFK010000002.1, on the reverse strand, counting down.
TCTACCTGACGAAGAGGTCGGTCTACGCCAACAAGGAACATTGAGGCTTCGCCTCAAAAGGCAAAAAGGCGGCCGGGTGCCGCCTTTTTTGTTGGGGAAACGGGCCTGACTTGATAGGCTTCCTCTCTCCGTATTTCGCACTCTCATCGGGGTCTCATGTCTGTCAGAACCGATCTCGCCGCCTCCGTCCGTTCCATCCCGGACTATCCGAAGCCCGGCATCATCTTTCGCGACATCACCACGCTGCTTGGCGACGCCGTCGCCTTCCGGCAGGCCGTCGACGAACTGGTGAAGCCCTATGCGGGCCTGGGCGTCGACAAGATCGCCGGCATAGAGGCGCGGGGTTTCATTCTCGGCGGGGCTCTCGCCCATCAGCTCTCGGCCGGTTTCGTGCCGATCCGCAAGAAGGGCAAGCTGCCGCATGATACGGTGCGCATCGCCTACAGCCTGGAATACGGCGTCGACGAAATGGAGATGCATGTGGACGCCGTGAAGCCGGGGGAGAAGGTGATCCTGACGGATGATCTCATCGCCACCGGCGGCACGGCCGAGGGGGCGGTGAAGCTGCTGAGGCAGCTAGGCGCAGAGATCGTCTCGGCCTGTTTCGTCATCGACCTGCCGGACCTCGGCGGCCGCAAGAAGCTGGAGGCGCTCGGCGTCGAGGTGCGGACGCTGATGGAGTTTGCCGGTCACTGATAGGAGGGCGGGGCACGTTTGTCCTCGCTTGTTGAGAACCTCGCCTTTTACTCGGCGTCATCCTAAGCCTTGTGCCGAGGATTTATAAACGTCAAGGGTTTGCAGATGCTCCGGACAGGCCCGAGCTGACGATCGAAGTTTTCGAGGCTTTCAGTCTGAGAGTAGGGAGGGCGCCTGCCTCACGCGAATTCGAGCACCGTACCTTCGTAACACATCACCATATCGCCATGCTGGTTCACGCCGTCGCAGACGGTCATGTTGATCCAGGTGCCGGGGCGGGAGGCGAGGGGCCGGCTTTCGGTCAGGGTGACGGAATAGGTGATGCTGTCGCCGGCATAAACGGGTTTCAGCCATTGCAGCTTCTTGAATCCGGCCGAGGGCCCGAGCTTCGGCGCGACGATGCCCTCGCCTTCGAGCCGCGCCGCCTCCTGTCGCCAGTAGGCGATGTAGGTCTTCATCCAGCCGGCGCAGGTGTGCCAGCCCGACGCGCAGAGCCCGCCGAAGACGTAGTTCCTGGCCGCTTCCGCATCCACGTGGAAGGGCTGCGGATCGAATTTCGTGGCGAAGCGGACGATGTCCTCGGCGGTGAAGAGCAGAGTGCCGGTAGTGATCCTTTTGCCTGGCGGAGAGAGTTCGATCAGTCTCATGCGGCGTTCTCACGGGCTTCGCGGAGCCGCATCATGATCGGGTTCTCGCCGCGCATCACCACTTCGCCGCGCTGGTTCTCCACCTCGTGCAGGAATTTGACGATGCCGATGCCGGGGCGGGAGCGGAGAGGGCGGGATTCCAGCACGGTGGAGCGGCCGGAAAGAGTGTCGCCGGCCAGAACCGGTTTCTTCCATTCCATGAACTCGATGCCGGGCGAGCCTTCCGAAGAGGAGCGCGACAGCCAGCCGTCGAACATCATGCGCATGAACATGCTCGCCGTGTGCCAGCCGGAGGCCGACAGCCCGCCGAGGATGCTTGCCTTGCCGGCCGCCTCGTCCAGATGCATGGGCTGCGGGTCGAATTCGGCGGCGAATTCGACGATTTCCTCAGCCGTAACGCGTTTGGATGCGAGCGGGAAAACCCGCCCGATCGCGAAATCCTCGAAGCAATAGCCATTTTCCGTCATGTGGCCTCCCGCCCTTGACGTCAGGTGTTGAAGCGGAAGTGGATGACGTCGCCGTCGCTGACGACATATTCCTTGCCTTCGTCGCGCGCCTTGCCCGCTTCCTTCGCCCCGTTTTCGCCGTTATAGGCGATGAAGTCGTCATAGGCGATGGTGTTGGCGCGGATGAAGCCGCGTTCGAAATCCGAATGGATGACGCCGGCCGCCTGAGGCGCCTTGGTGCCGCGCTCAATCGTCCAGGCGCGCGTTTCCTTCGGGCCGACCGTGAAATAGGTGATGAGGTCGAGCAGCTTGTAGCCGGCGCGGATCAGGCGGTCGAGGCCGGCTTCCTCCAATCCGAGCGCGGAGAGGAATTCCTTCGCTTCCTCGTCGGGGAGTTGGGCGACTTCGGATTCGATCGCAGCCGAGATGATCACCGTTTCGGCGTTCTGCTCCTTCGCCATCTTAGCGACCGCTTCGGTATATTGATTGCCGGTTGCGGCATCGGCCTCCGCGACGTTGCAGACGTAAAGCACCGGATGGGCGGTCAGGAGGTTCAGGCCCTGCAGAATGCGGGTCTCCTCGGCGTCCAGCTTCGGCAGGAGCGTGCGGACCGGCTTGCCCTCCTGCAGGAGCTGCAGCGAGGCCTCCATGATCGGTAGCGCCGCCATCGAATCCTTGTCCTTGCCGGTGGCGCGCTTGCGCGTCTGCTCGGTGCGGCGCTCAAGGCTTTCGAGGTCGGCAAGCATCAGCTCCGTCTCGATCGTCTCCGCGTCGGCGACCGGATCGATGCGGCCCTCCACATGGGTGATGTCGGTGTCCTCGAAGCAGCGCAGCACGTGGACGATGGCGTCCACCTCGCGGATATTGGCAAGGAACTGGTTGCCGAGGCCTTCACCCTTGGAGGCACCGCGCACCAGGCCGGCGATATCCACGAAGGAGATGCGGGTGGGGATGATCTCCTTCGACTTGGCGATGTCGGCAAGCTTCTTCATGCGCGGATCGGGCACCGCCACTTCGCCGGTATTCGGCTCGATCGTGCAGAAGGGATAATTGGCTGCCTGCGCTGCCGCCGTCTTGGTAAGCGCATTGAAGAGCGTGGACTTGCCGACATTCGGCAGGCCCACGATACCGCATTTGAAACCCATAGGTCCGGACCCTGTCTCTTTGAAATTTCGTTGCTGTGGCTATGGGGGAAAGTGCCGGGGCGGTCAAGGCTTGCCAGGCAATGGTGACGACGACCTTGCAAGTAAGGCAATTTTACCTTACTTTTAGAAGGCAGGAGAATGACCATGGTCAGATTGAAGGTTACTGCAAAGGGGCAGATCACCTTGAAGAGGGAAGTCCTCGATCATCTCGGCGTGAAGCCAGGTGATGAAGTCGATGTCAATCTTACCCCGAAGGGTGAGGTGACAATTCACCCCATTGCCGGCAAGCTGCCGATCGAAAGAGTTTTTGGGATGTTCAAAAACACGACAGGCAGAAGTTATTCGATCGAAGATATCAATGAGGCGATTGCAGCTAGCTATGCCGGTGAGGCGGAGCAGTGAGCCTGGTCGTTGATACAAACATCCTCTTGCGGGCGATGATTTTCGATCACGCGGTCGAAAGCCCCAAAGCTCAAGCTCTGTTGGCTTCAAATGAAGTGACCATACCGAACCAAGCCCTATGTGAGATGGTGTGGGTCCTTCGGAGGCTTTACAAGAAGAGGCAGAGCGACTTGATCGACGCAATTCGCACCTGGATGAATGTCAAGACTGTGACGCTCGATCGCGGAGCAGTCGAAGCCGGTCTCGCGTTCCTGGAAACTGGCGGCGATTTCGCCGATGGCGTGATCGAATTCGAAGGCCGCAAGCTCGGTGGTGACACCTTTGCCACCTTCGATAAGCAGGCAGCTTCGATCATCCGCGCAAAAGGCCGTGAATGCGTCCTCCTGTCCGCCGACTGATCCGGCGTCCACATCGCGCAGTTGCTTGAAATGTTCCGGTTGCAGTGCGATATAAATTCGAAAGCCCAATGTCGGACGCCGTCATCAGGAGGCGAAACGCCATGAGCGAAGACACCACCCTAAAACCGAAGACGATCACCAAGCCCAAGCTGGAGCGGCCGAAGCTCTACAAGGTCATTCTGGTGAACGACGACTATACGCCGCGCGAGTTCGTCATCATGGTGCTGAAGGCCGTGTTCCGCATGAGCGAGGAGACCGGCTACCGCGTGATGATGACCGCCCACCGTATGGGCACGTCGGTGGTCGTGGTGTGCGCCAAGGATATTGCCGAGACCAAGGCAAAGGAAGCGATCGACCTCGCCAAGGAGGCAGGTTTCCCGCTGATGTTCACCACAGAGCCGGAAGAGTAGGGCGAGCCCGAGGCAGAAGGCTCATTTCCTTATCCGGCGCCCGCGCCCAGCGCCTCGGCACCGATCCAGAAGACCGCATCCTGCGATTCTGCCGTTTCCAGCCACAGGAAATCGAGATCGGGGAATTCCTCCTCGAGGATTTCGCGGCCCGAGCCGATCTCGCAGATCATCCCGCCGCCGGGATTGAGATGCTTCGGCGCCTCCGAAAGCAGGCGGCGGACGATATCGAGGCCGTCCACGCCGCCGTCGAAGGCCATCGCGGGTTCCGCCTGGAATTCGTCCGGAAAACCTTCCATCGCATCATGATCGACATAGGGCGGGTTTGTGATGATCAGATCGTATTTCTTCCTGCCGAGCGGCGCGAAGAGATCGCCCTGATAAAGCGTGACCTGCTCTTCGGCGCCGTGCTCGGCGACGTTGAGCTTCGCCACTTCGAGCGCATCGGGCGAAAGGTCCACCGCATCGACTTCGGCGTTCGGAAAGAACTTGCCGGCGAGGATCGCCAGGCAGCCGGAGCCGGTGCAGATATCGACCGCGCTTTCGACGCTCAGCGGGTCAGGCAGGTAGGAGGAGCCGCCCTGACCAAGATATTCGGTGAAGAGGATCTCGCCGATATGCGAGCGCGGCACGATGACCCGCTCGTCCACCAGGAAACGCACGCCCTGGATATAGGCATGGCCGGTCAGGTAGGAGGTGGGCTTGCGCGTCGTCACGCGCGCCTCGATCCGCTCTGCGAGCAGCCGGCGTTCGGCCGGCAGAAGGCGCGCGTCGAGGAAGGGGTCGAGCACGTCGATCGGCAGGTCGAGCGAGTCGAGGATCAGGAAAGCGGCATCGTCGCTCGCGGTCGTCGTGCCGTGGCCATAGCTCAGGTTCGCAGCGTTGAAACGGGAAATGGCGTAACGCCAGTAGTCGCGGAGCGTGACGAGTTCGCCGGCGATATCATCCGTATTCAAGGTTTTGTTCATGGCATGCATCTGATTTTGCTTGTCGTTGCGGACCGGGTGCAAGTCACTCTCCCTTGCCGCCGAACATCTTCTTCAGCATGTCCGCCATGGGGCCGGTGGTCGGGAGGTTCGGTTTTGCGCCGCCACGAGCCTGATGGATATGCGACTTGCCTGCGGGTTTCGGCGGTTGCGGTTTTTCCGCCTTCGGCTTCTCCTCGTCGGGTTTGCCGCCGACTGCGAGCGCCAGCTTGTTCATGAGCTGCGAATCCTCGGCCTTCGCCAGCATTTCGGCATTGTCCGCCAAGGCGTCGAGGAGAGGGGAGAGCCAGGCCTGGTCCGCCTTGGCGAAATCGCCGAGTACGTGGTTATGGACCAGTTCCTTGACCCCGGGGTGGCCGATGCCGAGGCGCAGCCGGCGGTATTCCCTGCCGCAATGGGCGTCGAGCGACTTCACCCCATTGTGGCCACCGTGGCCGCCGCCGGTCTTGATGCGCGCCTTGCCCGCCGGCAGGTCGAGCTCGTCATAGATGGCGATGATGTTCTGCGGACCGAGCTTGTAGAACCGCATCGCCTCGCCGACCGCCTCGCCGGAAAGGTTCATGAAGGTCTGCGGCTTCATCAGCAGGACCTTCTCGCCGGCAAGCTCGCCTTCGGAAATCTCCGCCTTGAATTTCTTCGACCAGGGCGAAAAGCCCGGCCGCCGCTGGATCGCATCCACCGCCATGAAGCCGATATTGTGGCGGTTGCCCGCATATTTGGAACCGGGATTGCCGAGACCTGCGATGATGAGCATGGAGAAATCCATTCTTGGTGCTGGCCTTCACCAACGCGAAACGCCGATAAAGTCAACCCGTTTTATGGCAGCAAGGCGGCTTTCGATGGAGGCTGTATTCCTAGCTCGCCATGGACTTCATTTCCGCCCTCTGGGCGGACAGGGTCAAAAGCAGATCGGAAATTTCGCGGGGCTTGGAGAAAAGATACCCCTGGGCATAGTCGATGCCCATCTGTTTGAGCAGCATGCGCTGCTCTTCCGTCTCGACGCCCTCGGCGACGACCTTGCAGTTCATCTTGTGCGAGATGGCGCTGATGCCTTCGACCAGCATCCGGTTCTTGCTGCCGACATCGTCCGCCTTGTCGGTCAGCGAGCGCACGAAGGACTGGTCGATCTTGACGATGTCGACCGGGAAGCGGCTCATGTAGCTCAGCGACGAATAGCCGGTGCCGAAGTCGTCGAGTGCGATACGGCAGCCGAAACGCTGGATTTCGTTGAGGATGGTGCGGATTTCGGGATTGTCGTGCATGAGCACGGCTTCGGTGATCTCCACGACGAGGCGCGACGGCTCTATCCCGTATCGCCCAAGCAGGCCAGCCAGCCGCGCCGGCAGGCCGGGCTCGAACTGCAGCGGCGAGAAGTTGACGGCGACATAGATATCGCCCATGCCGGGCAGGCGGGAGACCCGGGCAAGATTCCCGATCGCGTCTTCCAGGATGAGATTGCCGATCTGGCTGATCGTGCCGGTTTCTTCGGCAACGCTGACGATGCCCGCCGGCGACATGAGCCCCTTGCGCGGGTGGCGCATGCGCATCAGCGCTTCGAAGCCGGAGGGTATGCCGGTCTCGATGTCGACGATCGGCTGGAAATGCGCCTCGAACCAGCTTGCCGCAATGCCGACCTCGATATCGCTCTCGATCTCGGCGCGCTCCCGCGCCTGGTCGAGGATTGCCGGATCGTAGACCTGCGCACCGTTCTTGCCGTCGCGCTTGCGGGCATACATGGCCATGTCCGATTTCTGCAGAAGCTCGGCGGCGCTGGTCGCGTGGTTCGGATAGAAGGCGAGGCCGATCGAGGCGCTCAGCCGCACGCTCGTACCCTGGACGCGGAACGGCACCTCGAGCATGTCAACGATCTGCTGGGCGAGTTCGGTCGCGCGACGTTCGGCACCTTCGCCGGCGATCAGAATGGCAAATTCGTCGCCGCCGAGGCGCGAGGCGCTGTCGGTGCCATACAGCAGGGGCTTCGTCCGCTCGACGAACTGGCAGAGCACGGCGTCTCCCGCCGCATGGCCGAAATTGTCGTTGATCGCCTTGAAACGGTCGAGATCGACGAAAAGGCATGCGACTTCGGTCGCAGCCTTGTCCGCCTCCGTGATCGTCCGGTCGAGCATCGCTTCGAACCCCTGCCGGTTCAGGAGCCCGGTCAGATGGTCGGAGATCGCCTGCTGATGGTTGCGCAGTTCCGACTGTTTCAGTTCGGTGACGTCGGTCATGACGCTGAGCGAGCCGGGAATGCTGCCGCCGGCCGCGCCAAGCTCCGTTTCGACGATCAGCACGTCCATCATGCGGCCGTCGGCGCAGACGAAGCGTACGGTGACTTCGATCGCCGCGCCGTTTGCCTTCGCCTGCGCCTTGCGCTTTCCATAGACATGACGGTCGGCGGCGGCCACGAGCTCGGAAAAGGGATGGCCGATGATGTCCTCGCGGCGATAGCCGGTGGCGAGCAGCCAATAGTCGCTGACTGCGGCGATCTGATCGTTCGCCGTCAGCGAGAAGAGCATTGCAGGCGTCAGGTTGTAGATATCCGTGGTCTGCTGATGCGCCCGTTTCAGTTCGCGCTCCTCGCGCTCCAGCAGCGTCTGCATTTCGTTGAAGCTCTTGGCGAGACGCCCCATCTCGTCGTTCGATCGCCAGTCGACGTGGTGGCGCGAGCCAAGTCTTCGCGTCGCCTCGATGGCGGCGGTCAGCCGCATCAACGGCTTGATGACCATGATGCGGTTGCCGAGGATGGCCGCGCCGAAAACGGTCAGAATGGCGATGATGAAGATGGAGATGAAAGCCATCTCCATCTGGTGCAGGGCCGAGAACCAGCCGAGCTTCGGCACGTAGACGGTGATGCTGCCGATATTGCGGGTGCCCTGGGGCGATTTGTAGAAGATCGGCTCGGATATCGATTCCAGGCCCCGGAAATCCGCCGGGTTGACGTCGACTTCGGAAATATTCAGCTTGCCCGCATTGTCGCTGATCTGCACGCCGCCTATGGCGGGATCGGCGACGAGCATGGACGCGATCTGGTGAATGCTGTCCCTATCGATCTCCCACAGCGGCTTGCCGAGCGCCTGCGAATTGGTGACCAGCACGACGTTGACGTGCTCGGTGAGGTTTCGCGCCGCCTGCTGGGACGAAAGCGCCAGGAACAGCGTGAACAGTGGGGCGACGACGACCAGCAGGGCGCCCGAAATAATCGCAATGAAACGACTCTCAACGGAATGAGTCATCCGTCTTCCCCGCCCTCGTCCTCCGGTTGTCCCGGATCGTATCCTTCATTCTCAAGCCGTGCGCATCGTTCCACCTATTCATTAAACTTCATTGAAACGCGCATGCTAAGATTCGAATGAATCGCAGGGCCGGCGGCACCAAACGTATTCTCCGGGCAATAAAAAACCCGCCTTCCTGCGAAGGCGGGTCTCAAACTCGGACACTCTGCTTTTCTTATTCGGCTTCGGGAGCGGCAGGCGTTTCTTCTGCGGCTTCTTCGATGCCAGCCGCCGGGGCGACGATCGTTGCGATGGTGAAGTCACGGTCGGTGATGACCGGACGTACGCCCTTCGGCAGCGTGACGGCAGAGATGTGGATGCTGTCGCCGATCTTGGCGCCAGCGAGATCGACCGTGATGAATTCCGGGATGGCGTTGGCCGGGCAGTGGAATTCGACGGTGTGGCGAACGATGTTGAGAACGCCGCCGATCTTGATCGCGGACTTCTCTTCGTTGATGAAGTGAACCGGAACTTCGACGGTGACATCCGTGTCGCCGGAAACGCGCAGGAAATCGACGTGCATGGTGAAATCGCGGACCGGATCGAGCTGGTAATCCTTCGGCAGGACCTGGATCTTCTGGCCGTCGACTTCGATCGTGGCGATGGTGGTCATGAAACCACCGGCATGGATGCGCTTCGTCACTTCGTTGGTCGAGAGTGCGATGGCGAGGGGGGCCTGCTTGTCACCATAGATGACAGCGGGAATCAAACCGTTGCGGCGAAGTTCACGGGAGGACCCCTTACCTACCCGTTCGCGCGCCTCGGCCTTGAGCTCGTAAGATGCGTGGCTCATGGCATATCCTTTCGAGGTTGTTTGGAGAGTCTTTCGCGGGCGGAGACCGCCTGCGTCAAACCGAAGGGCACCATCCGATGCGCTTCATCCGCGTTGCCTCCAAGGGTGTCTGCGCGGACCGGCGGGCTATAATACAACGAGGCTGCAAGTGCAAGCATCTCAGCCCGGAAAGACGCGGCCGCGCTTCTTCATCCGTTCCGCTCAGCCCGCGAAGGCCGGCGGCCGGAGTGCCCGACCCGTTGCTGTAGGCCGCCCTGGCGTGCCAATATCGGCATGGTTTCTCCGCCGAAATCGGAGCCTGATTATCAGATTTCCGTTTACCATCCGCGCGAACCTTTCAAACATGTTTCGACGTTAAACTTTCCGGCCAAATCGGGTGAAAAGTTACGGAAATCATGTTTCGCGTCCTCTCCTGCCTCTTCATAGAGCACGACCTTCGCTACATCGGCTGCGCCGTTCTTGCCTGCGTCGCAGGCGCCTTCATGACGGTCAGGCTGTTCTCCCGTGTTCGGCGGGGCGGCGGCGTCGAGAAAGCCACCTGGCTCCTGCTTGCGGGTTTTATCGGCGGATCGACGACCTGGACGACGCATTTCCTCGCCATGCTCGGCTATTTTGGCGGCGGGCAAGCCGGTTATGAACCGGCGCTGACGCTCTGGTCATTCGTCCTCGCGGTGGCGACAGCGACGGCGGGGTTCGGCATCGCCGCCTATGGAGGCCGTTCGATCATCGTCGAGGCCGGCGGCGCCGTCGTGGGGCTCGGCATCGCAGCGATGCATTACACCGGCATGGCGGCCTATGAGGTGCAGGGCGTCATCCAGTGGGACCGCGGCTATGTGATCGCGTCGTTGATTTTCGCAGCCCTGTTCGGTGCACTCACGACCAACCGCGCCGTGCGTCCGGCGACCCGTTTCTGCAAATATCTCTCCGTTCTGGCGATGATCCTTGCGATCGTCACGACGCATTTCACGGCGATGGGGGCCGTCAACGTCATTCTCGATCCCCGCATCGTCATGCCGGACGAAATCGTTCCGCCGATCGTGCTTGGTTTCGGCGTCCTGTCCTTGATGCTGATCCTGCTGGCGCTCACGGCGGCGACCTACCTGATCGATGCGCGCACGACCAAGGCGGCCATCGAGCAGTATCGCCGCCTTTCGCTCCACGACCCACTGACGGGGCTTTCCAACCGCGCCGCCTTCAACGAGCAGCTTGCCGGGATCGCGACGCGTCCCGCGGACCTGTCGGCCCGCATAGCGGTGCTTTCCATGGACCTCAACCGCTTCAAGGAAATCAACGACGTTCACGGCCATGCCGCCGGAGACGAGGTTTTGAGAACGATCGGCGGCAGGCTCGCCCAGGTGGCGGGAGCGGGCGAATTCATAGCCCGTGTCGGAGGCGACGAATTCGTGGCGGTTAAGCGGATGCACCACAAGCGTTCCGATGCGCTTTCGCTCGCCAACCGCATGCTCGCCGAAATCTGCAAGCCGGTCGAATGGAACGGCAACACTCTTTCCGTCGGATCGAGCGTCGGGATCGCGTTCTATCCCGGCGAAGCCAAGTCGGTGGACGACCTGGTGGCGCATGCGGATGTCGCCATGTACCGCGCCAAGCAATCCGGCGACAATGCGATCTGCGTCTACGATGCCTCGATGGACCAGGCCGCGCGCGAGCGCAACGCTCTGGCGATGGACATGCGCTCGGGGCTCGCGGCGGACCAGTTCGAACTTTACTACCAGCTCCAGAACGATACGTTCACCGGCCAGGTCGTCGGTTTCGAAGCGCTGCTGCGCTGGAACCATCCCGTGCGCGGGCTTATTCTGCCCGGCGAATTCATTCCGATCGCCGAACGGACCGGCTTCATCAACGAACTCGGCGAATGGGTACTCAGGACAGCCTGCGCGGAAGCGGCGGCCTGGAAAAACCCGCTTGGCATCGCAGTCAACGTCGCAGCCCAGCAGCTTGCCGATCCGAGATTTCCGCTGAAAGTCCGCGACATCCTGAACGAGACGGGGCTCAGCTCCGACCGGCTCGAACTGGAGATCACCGAATCCGGCATCATCGCCGATCATCAGCGCGCATTGCAGACCATCCGGGATCTGAAGAGCCTTGGCGTGAAGATTGCCATGGACGACTACGGCGCCGGTTATTCGTCGCTCTCGACGCTGATATCCTTCCCCTTCGACAAGATCAAGATCGACCGCGCCTTCATAGACGGGCTTGCCGTCAACGCCCACTCGGCCGCGATCGTCCGTTCGACCCTCATCCTGGCGTCGAGCCTCGATATTCCGGTGCTTGCGGAAGGCGTGGAGACCGACGAGCATATCGCCTTCCTGCGCAAGGAAGGCTGCATGCAGGTGCAGGGCTATCTCTTTGGCAAACCCGGCCCGCGCGAGAACATCGAGCACATCGTCAACGGCATTGTCGGGCCGGAGGTCGCCAAGGTCGCCTGATCAGCGCCGAGGCTCGCCGCCCGGCGCATAGACGCTCTTTTGCTCGAAGCGGAATTTGTGGCCGCACTGGCCGCAGCGCAGCATGTGTTTGCGCGGATCGGTGGAGGCGAATTCCGTGAAGAAGCCGTGCGGCAGTTCATCGATCCGGAAATCGCGGCTCTTCTGCCACTTGTCGTCCGACTCGGAAGCCTCGGCAAAACCGGTATTGCCACATTGGGAACATTCGAGTTTTCGGGAATAGCGGTCGCGTGCGGCCATGCGGAACTCCTTTGACGAACCGTAACTAACCGAAGCTTCGCCGCAACGCAAAACGCCAGGAATAGAATCCCGGCGTTTCGCATCGGTATTTTACTGCCGGTTCGCGGATGCCGTCAGCGGCGGCATTCACCGGGAGAAACGACCCTGAAACCGCTGTTTGCCGCTTCGCAGGCGTTCGGGAAAGTCTGCGTTTGCGGTCCGCGCTGGCCGCAGACGGGGCGGTATTCACGCGTGCAGGCGCCGGATTGTTCGGGTCTTCCCGGGCGATCCGGCCGGTCGGGGCGATCAGGGCGGCCGGGGCCGCCCCAGTCCGGTCTGTCCGGCCGGCCAGGGCCACCCCAATCGGGCCTGTCCGGGCGACCGGGACCTCCCCAGTCGGGCCTGTCAGGCCGATCGGGACGACCGGGAGGCGGGAACGGTCCGGGTCCGCGGCCGCATTCACCCGTGCTGACGATGCGGTAGCCGCGCTCGCGGGCCTGGCAGGCATTGCCGAACGTTTCCCTGCGGCCGCCGCGCTCACCGCAGACCGGCCGATATTCCATCGTGCACATCTGCGGCTGCGGTTGCGGCCGCGGCGGCGGGTAATAACCCCCGCCACCAGGTCCTGGTCCCGGCCCGCCCTCGACGCAGCCTGAAAGCAGCGGGATAAGAAGGAAGAAGGCCAGTCTTTTCGGGCCGAAAGAAGAAACCATGAGCGACTCACTCCTCGTTGCGCTGACGGGAAGCTTATCGGAAGACGTGCTGGGGAAAAAGCTCAGTCGAACAAACTGGAGACGGAGGATTCCATCGCCGTGCGATTGATCGCCTCGCCGAGCAGGTTGGCGGTGGTGATGACGCGGATGTTGTGTGCGGACTGGACAGCGGTCGTCGGCTGGATCGAATCCGTGATCACCAGTTCACGAAGCTTCGAGGCGGCGATGCGGGTGACCGCGCCGCCGGAAAGAACGCCGTGGGTGATGTACGCGGTGACGCTGGTGGCGCCGTTCTTGAGCAGCGCCTCGGCAGCGTTGCAGAGCGTGCCGCCGGAATCGACGATGTCGTCGATCAGCAGGCAATCCTTGCCTTCCACGTCGCCGATGACGTTCATCACCTCGGATTCACCGGCGCGTTCGCGACGCTTGTCGACGATCGCGAGCTGACAGTCGATGCGCTTGGCAAGCGCACGGGCGCGGACCACGCCGCCGACGTCCGGCGAGACCACCATGACGTTGTTCAAGTCATAGTGTTCCTTGACGTCGCGGGCGAGGATCGGCACCGCGAAGAGATTGTCAGTCGGGATATCGAAGAAGCCCTGGATCTGGCCGGCATGCAGGTCGAGGGTCAGCACGCGGTCGGCGCCTGCCTCGGTGATCAGGTTGGCGACGAGCTTTGCCGAGATCGGCGTGCGGGGACCGGCCTTGCGATCCTGGCGGGCATAGCCGAAATAGGGGAGCACGGCCGTGATGCGCTTGGCCGACGATCGGCGAAACGCGTCGATCATGATCAGCAGTTCCATCAGGTGATCGTTGGTCGGGAACGACGTGGACTGGATGATGAACACATCCTCGCCGCGCACATTTTCCTGAATTTCAACGAAGATTTCCTGATCTGCAAACCGCCTTACGCTGGCTTTTCCGACTGGAACATTGAGATAGCTGCAGATCGCGTCGGCAAGATGCCGGTTCGAATTGCCTGCGAAAACCTTCATTGCGGTCCGCCTGTTTTGAAGCTGGATGCGGGCCTTTTACCGCCGCCGCCTTCGAATGCAATAGCGTTTTGCGCCTCACCACGGTTTTTTATGAAGAAACTGTGACCGGCGGCTTTCTGGCGCATAATCTTACCCCGGCTGGGTCCTTTGCCAGTTCAGATAGTCCTGGATGGTCTTCGCGGCGATCGTCTCCATGGTCGAGGCGGGCACGGCCGCCCAGGGGTCCGCACCGCTGGCAGGCACGCTTTCCTGTCCCTGCATGCGATGAAGGCGGGAGCCGGAGCCGTCAAGGATATCCCAGACATAGACGATGGTGACCTTGCCGCTGTCGGCGAAGGCGGAGAAATAACCCTTCAGGATATGCTGCGTGCCGGCGTCGCTCGACGGCCGGATGACGAGCCCGTTGGCACGCGCTCGGGAGCCGAGCTCGCGCGAGAGCGGCGTCACCGCCTGGACGGGCGCGCCGATGATCGGCAGGAAACGGATCGTGCCGGCGCCGGAGCCGGATGGCGGCAATGCCGCCTGCCGGGCCGCCTGCTGGGCCGCTCCCGCCGCGGGCTGTTGCATGACCGGTTCCTGGCCCTGGCCGTTCCATTGCGGTGGCGGGCCGGAGGAGGAAGGCGATACGGCGCTGCCGGATTCCAGCGCACGGGCCTGGGCTTCCAGCGTGTTCTGCGGCCCAAGCTGGTAGCCGCTGCCCTGCTGCGCAGAGTTGCTGTTGCCATAAGTCTCCGGCTGCTGCGTGCGCGCCATGCGGTCGGTATCGGCCTGGGTGACGGGCGTCGATGACCTGGAGCCGCCGCCGACCTCCGCCTGCGGCGTCAGGGCCTCCGTCGTGTTGCAGGCGGAAAGGCCCGCCGCGAGCAGGGCAACGGAAAACAACCTTCCGAAAAGCCGCATGCCCGCCTCCTTCCGTAGATTCCCCGATGCCGGAGCTTAGAATTGGCTTTTGCACGCTGTCAATCGCGGTTGACGCGTGCTCAGCGCTGGATCAGGTCCAGACCATGGCGGGAAAGCGGCTGCGGATCGCCGTCAGTGGTCAGATAGGTATGGCCGAGGGTCATGGCTGCGCCGCTGTCGGAATCCATGATGATCATGTGCACGAAGAGCGTCATGTCGGACAGGATCTCCTGCGGATTGCCGAAGTGGAACATCTGGTGCTCCATCCAGGAGGGCGAGAAGCGGGCGCCGAGCGAGTAGCCGCAGGCGTTGAGGCGATGACGCGACAGGCCCCGCTCGTCGAGGATGCGGGCATGGGTATCGAAGACGTCGCCGAAGGTATGGCCGGGACGCAACACCTCCTCGATCGCCTGGATGGTTTCGCGGCAGGCCCTGTAAAGCTCGCGATGGCGCTGCGACGGTTCGCCGACGACGACGGTGCGCATCATCGCGGCGTGATAATGCGCGGCGGCGCCGGCCCATTCCAGCGTCAGCTGGTCGGTCGCGTCGAGCTTGCGCCGGCCGGCCTTGTAGCGGCAGAGCAGCGCATCGGCGCCCGAGCCGATGATGAACTCGTTGGCGGGATAATCGCCGCCGCCCAGAAAGACTGCGCCCTGCATGGCGGCGAGGATCTCCGCCTCGTCGCCGCCGGCCCTGATGAGCGGAAGCGCCGCATCGAGCGCGTCGTCGGCAAGCTCGGCGGCGCGTTTCGCATAGGCGATCTCGGCGGGGCTTTTGACGAGGCGCAGCCGGCTCACCAGATAGGAGGCGTCGCTGATCTGACCGAAGGTGGCGAGCTGATTGTCGAGAAGGCGGGCGACGCGGCCGGTCATGCCGTGCGTGTCGTATTCGACGCCGATTTTCGCGCCGAGCAGGTCCATGTCGCTCAAGAGGTTTTTGAGATCGAGCGTCGGATCGGCATTCACCCGATCGACCCAGACCACGATGTTCTCGACGATCGAGGTATGGCGGGCCTGGCGCAGATCGGCGGAGCGAGTGAGCAGCGTCATCGTCCCGTCGGCCTTGACCACCAAAGTCTGGAAGAAGCAGTAGCCGAAAGTGTCGTAGCCCGTCAGCCAATACATGCTTTCCTGGGCGAAGAGCAGGAGCGCATCGAGCTTTTCCGCGCGCATCTTCTCCGTCAGCCGCGCGAGGCGGTCGACGTATTCGCTCCTCTCGAAATGCAGGGCCATGCTATTCCTCCCTCATCGAAATCGCTGAAATCTGGCGGCCGTAATCCGGCTCCCGGGCATGGGTGGTGCGGCGGTAGGAGTAAAAACGCTCCGCGTCGGAATAGGTGTCGAGGCCGAGGTTTTCGGCCCGCACGCCCGCCGCCGTCAGCCGCCTGATCGTCAGCGCCGGCAGGTCGAACATGGCGTGCCCCGGTTTCGGGGAGGGCGCGAAGAAAGTTTCGTAGGACGGATCGTGGCGAAGGAAACGCTCCACGAATTCCGGGCCGACCTCGTAGCTGTCGGGACCGATCGACGGGCCGAGCACGGCGGTGATCTTTTCGCGGGCGGCGCCGAGCGAGATCATCGCCTCGATGGTGTTTTCGAGCACGCCGCCGAGCGCACCCTTCCAGCCGGCATGGGCGGCGCCGATCACGCCGTTCTCGCCGTCGGCAAACAGGATGGGGCCGCAATCGGCGGAGAGCACGCCGAGCGCCACGCCGGGAACGGTCGTCACCATGGCGTCGACCTTCGGTCGCTCTTGGGGCCGCTCGCCCGCATAGGTCTCGTCGACGACCAGCACATCCGGCGAATGGACCTGATGGACGGTTGCGAGTTTTTCGAGCGGCAGCCCGAACCAGGCGGCGACGCGGGCGCGGTTTTCCATCACCTTTTCACGGTCGTCGTCCGAGCCGACGCCGACATTGAGGCCGGCGTAAAGACCTTCCGAAACCCCGCCCTTCCGGGTGAAGAAGCCGTGACGGACGCGGCTGCCGGCTCTGTCGTTCAACAGGGGGCTCTCGATCGGCGTCGGCAAGGGGGTTTCCTGCATCGGCGTTGTTTATCCTGTTGATTTCAAGGGGTTTTATGCAAGCACTCGAAAAATGCCGGCTGCTTCGATCTAGCGCGAGAGTGGCGCAAGGGAAGGGCGGATGTCAATCGGTTGATCGTCTTTCGTTGTGGTTGCCCCTGATCCGGCTGGCGCCACCTTCTCCCCGTTCTGACGGGGAGAAGGGATATGCCGCGCCGCTTTCCTTATCCTCGACGCTGCGTGGGGCACGTCCCTCTCCCGGCTTGCGGGGAAAGGGTTAGGGTGAGGGGCAAGCCGAGATTTCACTCTACCGCCCGGAACGGCATCAGGTTCAAGGCCGGGCTCGACACCGCGATGACCTTGAAGAGCTCGCCCATCTTGCCCGCACCTTCGCCGGCCAGGCGATCGGCGGCGGCGGCGATGAGCCGCTGTTCCGTCGGTTCCTTGTCCTTCGAAAGGGCCGCGGCGCGTTCGGCGAGGCCGAGACCGTAGAGGAACTCGCCCTGGCGCAGGCCGCCGTTCAGATGCACGCCCGTGGACAGCGCCACCTTGGCGAGATCCTCGAAATCCACATGGCTCGTCAGGTCCGCCTCGCCTGGATGGGCAAGCGGCGTATCGAAATCATGGTTGCGCACCGCCTGCAGCGTGTCGCCGAAGCCGGTGACCATATGGCCGTAATCGATGATGACCGCCGTGCCGCCGAAAGTTTTCAGCCGGTCGCAGAGGGTTTGCATGACCGCCTGGCGGGCGGGGGCCACTTCGAAGATCGTACCGTCTGGAATGGATGCGAGGGGCGAGGGCAGGAGGGCCGGATCGAGCGTCGCGATGCCGGCGGCGAAGGTCAGCTCGTCGTCCGCATCGAGGCCGACGAGGCGTTCCCGGAACCCGGTCGGCGTCTTGACGAACTGGCGGATCGGGATCGCGTCGAAAAGCTCGTTGGCGGCGATCAGCGTGAAACCTTCCGGCACGTCCTCGAAACTGTCGTGCCAGGTGATCTTCGTGGAGAACGCCTCGATCGTCACGCGCTGCACGCCGCGCAGCCGCTCGCTGGTCTCGACCAGATGAACGTTCAGGCCTTCGAAGAGCGGCAGGGCGATCCGTTTGATCACGCGCAGCATGTCGGCCATCATCGTGCCGCGGCCGGGGCCGATCTCCACCAGCCGGACGGAGGCGGGCATGCCGTGACGCTGCCAGGCATGCACCATGAACACGCCGATCATTTCGCCGAAAAGCTGGCTGATCTCCGGCGCGGTGATGAAATCCCCATGCCGGCCGAAGGGTTCGCGGCTGCGGTAATAGCCGTATTCCGGATCGGCGAGGCAGAGCGCGAAATAATCCGTGACGCTGATCGGGCCGCTCGCCCGGATCAGGGTCTTGATCTTGTCGGCGAGGGGCGTGCTCACGGTCGGCTCTCCGCTTACGCCTTCGCGGACGCTTGAGCCGCCGCAACACGGGCGCGGAGAATGGCCCAAAGCCCGACTGCGAACATCGGCAGCGAAAGCACCATGCCCATGGTAAGCCAATTGGTGCCGAGCAGATAGCCGAGTTGTGCATCCGGTTCGCGGAAGAACTCCACGAAGATGCGCGCCAACGCATAACCGCAGACGAAAGTGCCGGAGACGGTGCCCGGAACCTTCAGCGCCTTGAAACGGAAGATCAGCAGAGCAAGGAGCAGAAGCAGCACGACGCCTTCGAGCCCCGCCTCGTAGAGCTGGCTCGGGTGACGGGCGAAAGGCCCGCCGGTCGGGAAGACGACGGCCCAGGGCATCGAGCTCAGGCGGCCCCAGAGCTCGCCGTTGACGAAATTGGCGATGCGGCCGAAGAACAGCCCGAAAGGCACGACAGCCGCCACCGTGTCGAACATGCTCCAGACCGGGATGGCGTTGCGGCGGGCGAAGATGATCATCGCGATCGTCGCGCCGAGGAAGCCGCCGTGGAAGGACATGCCGCCGTTCCATATCTCGATCGCCCGGATGGGGTTCTGGGCGACGGCAGCAAAATCGTAGAAGAGTATGTAGCCGATGCGCCCGCCGAGCACGATGCCGGCCGCGACCCAGACGAGGAAATCGTCGAGATGGGAGGCGGTGATCGGCGACTGTCCGCCCCTCCAAAGCGAGCCGTTCGCCGCCAGCCGGCGCGCATAGAGCCAGCCGAGCAGGATGCCTGCCACATAGGCCAGGCCGTACCAATGGACCGCAAGCGGACCGACGGAGAAGGCCACCGGATCGATGTCCGGAAAGGGGATCAGAGCGAAAAGGTGAAGCGCTTCGTACAAGTTACAGGTTCTCAACCTAGCTTATTTGTCGCGGAACATGGCGTTGCAGCCATCGCCGGTCAAGGCGAATCTCTTTGCGCGCCCCGCGCCGACAGTGGATGGTGCTTGCAAGCGGCCACGGCAGGCCCTACTTCACCTTCATGGAGATTTAGCGGCCGCGCCTTCATGGACGTATGGGCGGCCAGACATTTTAGGAGTTGGAACCATGGCAACCGGGACGAACCGCATTCTCGACGATTTCGCGCGGCTGATGACCGATGCCGCCGGCGCCGCCCAGGGCGTGCGCAAGGAGGTGGAGACCGCATTCCATGCACAGGCCGAACGGTTCCTGAACAGCATGGACGTGGTCAAGCGCGAGGAATTCGAGGCCGTGCGCGAAATGGCCGCCCGCGCCCGCGACGAGAACGAAGCCCTCAAGGCCCGCATCGAAGCGTTGGAGGCGAAGCTTTCGGGGCAGTGATCGCAGGGATGGTTTCTGGCGCCGGCTGAGGGCAGGGGCGGTTGAATGAACAAGGCGAAAGTCATCCAGGACATTTCAACTGCTCTTCAGAAGAAACCGGCCGTCAGGGCGCTGTTCCTCAGCGGCAGTTACGGCGCCGGGATAGAGGATTCCCACAGCGACATCGATTTCCTGGCGGTTTCCCGAGACGGTCCGACGGATGAGTTCGCCGCCCTCTGGCGCGAAGCCGTCGGCAGGACGGGAGAAATCGTTCTCTGGTGGGATCGGCAGGCCAAGCCGATGCTGATCAATGCGATTACGGCGGATTGGCTGCGCATCGACGTGGAAATCGTCACGCCCGATCAGGTGGCCAGGCGCACCGCAAGCGGTTTGAAAGCCCTGTTCGACCACGACCGGGTTTTGGAAACATTACCGGCGGCGCTTCAAAAGACGGGTCCGAATCCGGCGCGTATGAAGTGGCAGTTCGAAGAATTCATCCGGATCCTGGGCCTTCTATCGCTCGCCATCGGCAGAGGGGAATATCTCAACGGGATCACCGGCATCTTCCATCTCCGGAACCTTCTCACCGAGCTTCTGATCGAGGAAACGGCAGCGCCCAACAGGGGAGGCGTGCTTCATCTCAACAGGCTGATCAGCGAGGAACAGAAGGACATTCTGGCCTCCTTGCCTCTTCCCTCACCGACAAGAGAATCGGTCATAGCCGCCAACCTGGCCTATGCGGAAGCCTATTTGCCGCGGGCGCGCAGGATGGCGACGGAAATCGGCGTGGAGTGGCCCGAGCGGTTCGAAGCGGCGACGCGGGCTCACCTGCGGGAAGCTCTGGCGGTCGAACTGCCCCCAAGCGCAACCTCAGGCTTGCTGTCAAAAAATTGATCCCCTGTGGACACAGGCAAAAAAGCCAACGTCCAGAGTCGGTTATGACTCCCTCCTGATCTCGGTTGAGAAGAAGTTTCCAACGCGGATCGAGTAAAATCTCGAAGGAGGGGATGGCAGCCGGACTCGCTCTAGGTACACTGATTTTAAAGGATGATTCGAAACGGGTTGGTAAGGTCCAGACAGGGTGGCTGCGTTATTCTGGCGGCGTCGGACGATCATCTGCAGTGTTGTTCCCGGTTATTGTTCGCGTGTTTTGGCGTTTTATCCGCACGAATTCGCATTCATTCCGGTCAAGAAGGTGCCGCATGAGCCTTATGGAAATAGAAATCGAACGTCAGTCGAATCCGGTTGACATGATCGAGTTCGTCGCAGCCTCGAACGACTGGACGTTCGAAAGATCGGGCGAGGACGAGATCGCCATGACCGTGGAGGGGCGCTGGACCGACTACCATGTGTCCTTCTCCTGGATGGAGGAGTTCGAGGCGCTGCATCTGGCCTGCGCCTTCGACATCAAGGTCCCCGATGCCCGCGTCAACGAGGTCATCCGCCTGCTCTCGCATATCAACGGGCAGGTGCTGATGGGGCATTTCGACCTGTGGCGCCAGGAAGACGTCGTCATCTTCCGCCAGTCCCTGCTGCTTGCCGGCGGCGCCGAACCCACCAACCAGCAGGTGGAAGTGCTGCTGTCCTCCGCGCTCGAAGCCTGCGAGGCCTATTATCAGGCCTTCCAATTCGTCGTATGGTCGGGCATGGAGGCGAAGGCCGCCATGGATGCCGTCCTCTTCGAAACCGTGGGCGAAGCCTGATGACTTTGAGCCAGATCGGATCGATCGTTCTCATCGGCGCCGGCAATATGGGCGGCGCGATGCTTTCCGGCTGGCTGAAAACGGGTGTACCCGGCGCGTCCATCACGGTCGTCGATCCGTCGCCGTCCGAGACGATGAAGGTGGCGATCGCAGATGCCGGAGCACGCCATGTATCCTCTGTGCCGGAAGGGCTTGCCGCCGACATCCTGTTCCTGGCGGTCAAGCCGCAGTTGATGGATGCGGTCCTGCCGCCGCTGAAGCCCGTGGTCGGAGCCGATACGGTCGTCGTGTCCGTGGCGGCCGGCAAGACGCTTGCCTATCTCAAAAGCCATTTCGGCGACGCCGGCATGGTGCGCGCCATGCCGAACACGCCGGCCATGATCGGTCGCGGCGTGACCGGCGCCTATGCCAATCCCAAGGTCACCGATGCGCAGCGGAATGCCGTGCAATCGCTGCTCAGGGTCAGCGGGCCGGTGGAATGGGTGGCGGGCGAAGCGGATATCGATGCGGTCACGGCCGTTTCCGGCAGCGGCCCGGCCTATGTGTTCTATCTCGTCGAGTGCATGGCGGAAGCAGGCCGGAAGGCCGGCCTGCCGGCGGACCTCGCCATGCGGCTCGCGCGGGAAACTGTCTCGGGGGCTGGTGAGCTCCTGCACCAGTCCTCCGAAGACGCTGCCAGACTTCGCCAGAACGTCACCTCGCCCGGCGGCACGACGGCTGCTGCGCTTTCCGTGCTGATGGCCGAGAACGGCATGCAGCCCCTGTTCGACAAGGCGATCGCCGCCGCCCGCAAGCGGGCCGAAGAACTGGGAAGCTGAGTGATCGCATGGCTGAAGAAATCAACTCCGGCGACCGGAAGATCAGCTTCTCCGATTTCGAAAAAGTCGATATCCGCGTCGGCACGATCATCGAGGCGGAGCCTTTTCCCGAAGCCCGCAAGCCGGCGTTCAAGCTGAAGATCGACTTCGGTCCTGAAATCGGCATCAAGAAATCCTCGGCGCAGATCACCGTGCATTACGCGCCCGAGACGCTGATCGGCCGGCAGGTGCTCGGCGTCGTCAATTTTCCGCCGCGGCAGATCGGCCCGTTCCGCTCCGAAGTGCTGACCCTCGGTTTCGAGGACGAGAAGGGCGCGATCGTGCTGGCCGCCGTCGAGCAGCCGGTGCCGAACGGCAGGAAGCTGATGTAGCGGGAAGTCCCCGGCGAACGCGGTGCGGACCACACCGATCGCAAAGGTTCACCCGTTCTAGCGGCTCTGCAGGAATGTCTTATGAAAGAAGTGTATTGCCATACCGATCGAGCATAGACCAAAACCGATCCGACACCACCATTTCGATTTCGGGTTGTTGAAGTAGGCGTCCCAAAGTTCTTTGAATTGTCCCTGTTCCTTCGGACGAAGGGGGGCGAACTCGGCCCGTATGTGCCGGTTATGGACGTCGTAGCGGGTGACAAAGCTGATCATGCCGCCGATCGTCCATAATACCAGGCCCAGGATGAACAGAATAAAGCCAATCTTGAGCGAATCGGGCACGGCGAACTCTCTTGAGTGTCAGGCTAGTGAATATCGCGGCTTTCGACGTCGGTCAGGCTGAAGGAGCGGAATTCGACTTCAAAACCCTCGCGCTGCGGCGAGCAGAAGGTCATGCCGACGGAGAGCTCCGTCAGGTCCGGCGGAAACCATGCAAGCCGCGCCATCCGCCAGTCCGGCTGGGTGTCGGTATGGTATTGGATGAACAGGGCGTCGCCCATGCGGGTGACGCGGACGAAGATTTCCTCGAAATCCTCGGCAAGGCGAAACGCGGACCAGTCCGAATGGCCATTGGTCACGACGACGCTGAAATGGCGGGCGCCGTCGGTGAATTCGATGCCGCATTTCATCCAGCGCTTCTCGTCGTGGCGGATCATCAACCCGGCCTGGTCGTAGAGCGCTTCGTAACGGCCGACGAAGGACGTTTCGACTGTGAAATCGCCGGAGCGGCGGCAGTAGAGGAAATGGCCGCTGTCGCGGTGGAAGCCGTAATAGGTGCCTTGCCAGAAATCGGTTTCCAGGCCGGATCGGGCAAGCAGCCTGCCATTCGTCTCGCGGCTTGCCGGCGGCGGGTTCAGCCAATGCATGTCGGAAAGGTCGATCGGCATCCGCTCCTCGAAAAAATGTCAGGCCGGCACGCGCACGACGGCGCGCAGACCGCCGCTGGGGCTGTCGGCAAGCGTCACGTTGCCGCCATGCGCGCGGGCGATGTCGCGGGCGATCGCAAGGCCCAGGCCGGTGCCGGAGGCGTTCAGGTTGCGCGCTTCGTCGAGCCGGTAGAAGGGCTTGAAGACGTCTTCGCGCGCCTCGGGCGGGATGCCCGGGCCATCGTCGTCAAGCGTCAGCGTCAGCCATTTGACGCCATGCCTGGCGTCGACATGGAGATTGTTGGCATAACGCTCGCTGTTGGAAACGAGATTGCCGACAAGCCGGGTAAAGGCGTTGGGGCGCACGGCGATTTCGTCCTCTCCCCCGATCTCGTAGGTCATGGTCTTGCCGCTCAGCGCAAAGTCCGAGCGCAGTTTTTCCAGGAGTTCGCTCAATCGCAGTTCACCGAAATCCTCTTCTGCCTCGCCCTTGGCGAAGGCGAGATAGCCCTCCAGCATCGACTGCATGTCTTCGACATCCTGGCTCATGCCGGAAAGTTCCGGCTTGTCGCCGGCAAGCGCGAGCTGCAGCTTGAACCGGGTCAGGACGGTCCGGAGGTCGTGGCTGATGCCGGCGAGCATGGCGGTGCGCTGCTCCATCTGCCGTTCGATGCGCTCGCGCATCTGGATGAAGGCGAGGCCCGCGCGCCGGACCTCGTCGGCGCCGCGCGGCGAAAACCCTTCCGTCCTCTGGCCCTTGCCGAAACTCTCTGCAGCATGAGCAAGCGTCAGGATCGGCCGGATCTGGCCGCGCAGGAAGAGAATGGAGATACCCACCAGCACCAGGGCCGTGCCGACCATCCAGACCAGGAAGATGTGGGTGTTCGAGGCATAGGTCGAGCCGCGGCGAACGAAGACGCGCAGAACGCGGCTGTCGTCGAATTTGATGCGGATTTCGACGAGCCGGCTGGCACCCACGGTGTCGATCCAGAACGGCATCTGGATTTGGCGGGTGATCTGTTCGGCGAGAATGTCGTCGAGGATCGCGAAGAAGGGCCGTGGGCGCGGCGGAGGCAACTGGCCGTCTTCCTCCACGGCGATCGTAAGGCTCAACGACTGATCCGCGATGCGGGTGATGGCATCGTAATTGGCGTCCTGCGGATAGGTCTTGATGACCTCGATGATGCCGGCGATATCACGGACCGTACCTTCCGAGAGGCGCTCGGTGACCATGCGCCAGTGCCGTTCCATGAAGACGGCCGCGACCACGCTCTGCAGGAGCAGCATGGGCAGGATCACGATCAGCAGCGAGCGGGTGTAAAGGCCGGTCGGCAGATGGCGGCGCAGCCAGCGGACGAAGGGCCGCCAGCCCGGCAGGGTGAACCGGTCCATGTCGCGCTTCAGGGTGTCGAAAAGTGCCATCCTGCCTTCCGTCTGTGCTCGGTCCTTCCCGGGTTAATCGATGCTCAGCCGGTATCCGATGCCGCGCACCGTCTGGAGATAGACGGGATTGGCGGGATCCTCCTCGATCTTACGCCGCAAACGGTTGATCTGCACGTCGATCGTACGCTCGCCGACTTCCGCATCGTCGCCGATCAGCTCGTGACGGGGAATGGTGTCGCCGGCGCGCAGCGCAAAGAGCAGCATGATCTCCTGTTCGCGGTCGGTGAGCCTTATGGTTTCGGCCGCCCTGCGCAATTCCTTGCGGGGGATAGAGAAGGTGAAGGGGCCGAAAATGACCTGTTCGATCTTCGGCGTATCGGGGGAGGCGCTGCGGCGCAGGATGTTGTTGATGCGCAGGACCAGCTCGCGGGGATCGAAAGGCTTGGAGAGATAATCGTCGGCACCGGCCTCGAGGCCGGCAATACGCGATTCCGCTTCGGCGCGGGCCGTCAGCAGGATCACCGGAATGGTCTTCTTCTCATAGAGCGTTTCGGTGAGCGAAAGGCCGGATTCGCCCGGCATCATCACGTCGAGGATGATGAGATCGAAATGCAGGCCTTCGAGCTTGCGGCGGGCTTCCGCCGCGTCGCCTGCGACGGTGACGCGAAAGCCCTGATCCATCAGATAGCGGTTCAGGAGATCGCGGATGCGGGTGTCGTCATCGACCACGAGAAGGTGGGGCGCGTCGTCGGAAAGGGGCGTTTTCGTCATCTGTTCAATCCAACCGGGTTTCAGTCCAACTCGCTTTCGATGGGCTCGATATTCTCATCGCGCCCGCGCATGCGGCGCAGGAATTCCTTCACCGAGGCCCGCATCTCCGGCTTCATATCCTCCATGGCGCGAGCGATACGGCGCGATTGCGGCTCGGAAAGGGCGAGCGCCAGTTCGCGGCCGGCGAGCGTCGGGTAGAGCCTGCGCTGGCGGCGGTCCTTGGCTCCGGCCATCTGGCGAATATAGCCGGATTCGATCAGTTGTTTGAGTACGCGCGCGAGGCTCTGCTTGGTGATCTGCAGCGTGTCGAGAAGGTCGGTGACCATCATGCCCGGCTGCCGGCAGACGAAATAGACGACGCGGTGATGGGCGCGGCCCATGCCGATCTTGGCGAGGATCGCATCCGGGTCGGACACGAAGTCGCGGTAAGCGAAGAAAAGCAATTCGATGGTCTCGAAGTCGATCTGGGCTTCGTCGACCGCCGGCATCGGCGGCAGGACCTTCTTGACGGCTTTTCCCGTCGTTGCGCGCGACACTCGCGTTTCCTTTCCCTTAGGGCTTCTTGCCGGCGGCCGAAGCTCTTCTACACTGAAGCATTTTTAGACGTCCGCCTGTGATAAAGCGCGAACGGCTTGAACAATCAACAGTATTTCTTGGAGGAAGGGGCGGGCAGGCTGCACGCGCGGGGCGAAAAGGGCACCGGACGAGGCGCCCCTTCCGATGTCGTTCAATCGTAGATATGCACGATGCGGCGAGTGCCCGGATCGACGAGCACCGGCCGGTCGTTGACGACCACGTAGTCGTAGTCGTAGTCGGGCACTTCGCGGATCACCACATCCGGGGGAAGCGTCGCACCGACGACGACCTCGTTGCGGACGCGGATCGGCTCGACCGGATGCTGCTCGATATACCGGATGACCGTATCCGGCGGCTCGACCATTTCGACCGAACCGACCGGGCCGAGCAGGACGTCGCCGGGACCGGGGACCGGGGCGGACGGGGCGACGCTCGCCGTCGTCTCGTAGGTGACGGACGGCACTTCGTAGCGGGTGCGGTAATCCCGGACCACGACAGGCGTGCCGTTCTCGCGGATGGTCAGATATTCGGCGAATACCCAGCCACGCATGCCGTTGACTTCGATGCGGCACCAGTTGCTGCCTTCGAGGCAGCCGTCCATCATGGCGGGACTGCCGCGGGTGGCGAGGCCGATCTCGGGATAATCCTCACCGGGGCCGGAGCGCACGGTGATGTCCGATGCGGTCGTGGTGGCCATCTGAGCCTCGGCAGGGAGGGCGAGCGCCGAAAGGGCCGCGCCGAGACCGAGGCATTTCAACCAAGTCGTCATGGATCTTCTCCTCATGTTGACTGGTCGGGAAACCCTTCCATGCCCTTGTGGTTCCGCGGAACGGGGGTGGTTTCTTCAAGCTGTGGCGGGCAGGTCACAGGTAGAAAAAACGGCATGGAACCTTTGTGCCCGGCATCCATTGATCCAGCCACATGCATCGGAGGGAAAATCAATGACCGCCCAGACTTTTTCCGCGCTGCCTCCCATTACCCCGGAGGCCAGGGCGCCGGCCAACCCGCTAAAAGGCGTGCTGATCACCGTCTTCGCCCTCAAGATCGCCGTTGCCGCATTCCTGCTGGCAACCGTTTCGCTCACGCCACCGCTTTCGGTCGACGGGCGCCCCATAGCTGCCGCAGCCGATTGATTTTTGGGGCTGAAATGGCTTCGGTTTCCCTTTATACCCCGCCTGACCCTATCACTTTGACCGAGGCATCATGGGCAAGTTACAGGCCGGCATCATTCCGGTGACGCCATTCCAGCAGAATTGCACGATCCTTTTCGACGACGAGACCAAGGAAGGCGTGGTCGTCGATCCGGGCGGCGACGTGCCGACGATCCTGCAGGTCGTCGGGGAAAACGGCATAACGCTCAAGGAAATCTGGTTGACGCATGGGCATATCGACCACGCGGGCGGTGCTGATGAATTGCGCGAGGCGCTCGGCATCGAGATCGTCGGCCCGCATGAGGCGGACTTGCCGCTCTTGCAGCGACTGGAAACGCAAGCCGAGAAGTTTGGCGTGGCCATGGCGGCGCGAAACGTCACGCCCGACCGCTGGCTCGATGAGGGAGATACCGTCGGGTTCGGAGGTCACGTTTTCGAGGTCTTCCACTGTCCCGGCCATGCGCCGGGCCACGTGATCTACTACAACCGCACCCAAAAGTTCGCGCATCTCGGCGACGTGCTGTTCAACGGTTCGATAGGGCGCACCGACCTGCCCGGCGGCGATCACGAGACGCTGCTCGCTTCGATCCGCGACAAGGTCCTGCCGCTCGGGGACGATGTCGGCTTCATCTGCGGCCATGGTCCGGGAAGCCGGATCGGCGACGAACGGCGGAGCAATCCTTTCCTGCGCGGCCTTTGAGGGGCCGCCGCCAGGCTCCAAAGAAAAAAACCCGGCATGCCTGCCGGGCTTCAACTCGAATAGAAAGCCTCTAAGGGGCTTAACCGGCGATCTGCAGGTTGACGGCCTTGGGCCCCTTGCCGCGACGATCCGGTTCCGTGTCGAAGCTTACCTTCTGATTTTCTGACAATCCGGACAGGCCGGAAGCCTGTACGGCAGAGATATGGACAAAGATGTCGGCGCCACCATTGTCAGGCTTGATGAAGCCGAAGCCCTTGTCGGTATTGAAGAATTTTACAGTGCCAGTTTCGGCCATGCAGCAGGTCCTTTTCTCTCTGTCCGTGTTCAGCGGCGGACAGCATCACAGTATGCCCCAAAGGGCGGCGGCAGGCAGCTTTAAGAAAGGGTCCCTGTCTTTACCGCGGCGACTGGCAGGAATAGCTTTGAAAATCTCCGCCCCCAGTCTCCCGCCCGAAGTCTTAGCGCCTTCGGAGCGCATCATTATAGGTCTTCCCATGCTCGTAAATTGCCCGAACTTGCACAGAGTGCTGTGTTTATCGGAAATTGGCAAGAAAAAGTTTTTTGAACCATTGCTTCGGCGTGAAAATGGGAATCGCCAAAGCGCCTGAAAATGCGGGCTTTGCGCCTTTCCGGGAGCATCCGTAAGATGATTCTTCCGCCGGCGACATTTCCTTAACCTTATTCTGTGCCGTTTTGATCCAGCGAGGGTAAAAAGGAAAATTGACGCCCGGACATGCGCGGCCGCGTTGACGAGCGCATTCAACCGGAAAGACGCGGCTGCCGATCGTTCTATTTGCTGGTGGATTGGCGCCGGCCGAAGGCGCGGGCGGGTTTCGCAACCGCCGGCCGGAAGTGAAGAGCGGCGGGTGGTGCGGCCGCCGGATCGCCGGCCGCCGGCGCTGCGTCCGTGCGCGGCGCCGGTGCAGCGCTGAGATCGGGACGGCCTTCCGGAAATGTCTCGTTGAATGTCGTGGGCGCGATTTCCGGCCGGGCCAGCGCGTAACCCTGCATCAGCGGTACGCCAAGCTCTTCGCAGAGATCCACCTGCCAGACCTCCTCCAGCCCTTCGAAGATCGGTTCGATACCGTCGTCCAGCATCTGCCGGACGATCACGCGCAGCAGCGCGTAGCCGGCGGAATTGTCGAGGAAGTCACGGACCCAGGAGGCGTCGAACTTCACGTAATCCGGACCGATGCGCTTCAGCCGGGCAAGATCGGAATCTCCCGCGCCATAGTCGTCGATCGCAATGCGGAAGCCGATCGCCCGCATGTGTCCTGCAAAGGCGACGACGATATCGTCGGCCGCGTCGGATTTTTCCGAGATTTCGCAGACGATGCGATCGGGACCAAGCCCTGCCTCGTGGCCGGCAAGCTTGATGCGTTCCACTTCCTGCCGCATCTCGTGCGGCGTGCGGAAGAGGCCCGGATGGAATTTGACGAAAATCCTTCCGCGCGAACGGCTCAACCGCCCCGTGTTGAGAATGTGGATCGTGCGCAGGATGCTGTCGGTATCGGCCATGTCAGAGGGCGAGACGAGGGGGAAGAAATCGCCCGGCGAGATCGGCTCCCCATCGCGCGAAACGCGCACGAGCCCTTCGAAAGCCTCGATCTCCAGTCCGGCGCCCGTCGTGGAGCGGAAGATCGGCTGCAGAGCGGACTGCAGCTTGAAAGGGCCGTAGACGGTGGAGAATGACCCGTTCTCACCGCGAACCAGATTGGCAAAGATGCTTCTCGGCGCCATGCCCGTCGATTTTTCCGTTGTTGATCCCCACGGTTGTACCAGCCAAGGGTTACGTGGCTGTAAAGAAGGTATGGAGCTTTTAATCAGCTTCTTTGATCGCTTTCATTCAAGCTTTGCGCTTGAAACGGCGTCATAGTTTAGACATAGAGCGTAGCGGCGGTTTTCGGCGCGCGATCCCGCCTTGTTCAACAGCCCTTCAGGACGAAGATTATGGCCTTTCTTGCCGACGCTCTTTCCCGCGTAAAGCCCTCCGCCACCATCGCCGTTTCCCAGAAAGCCCGCGACCTCAAAGCAAAGGGCCGCGACGTGATCGGGCTCGGCGCAGGCGAGCCGGATTTCGACACGCCGGAAAACATCAAGAAAGCGGCCATCGACGCGATCAATCGCGGCGAGACCAAGTATCCGCCGGTCTCGGGCATCCCGCAGCTTCGCGAAGCGATTGCAAGGAAGTTCAAGCGCGAGAACAATCTCGACTACACGCCGGCCCAGACGATCGTCGGAACGGGCGGAAAGCAGATTCTTTTCAACGCGTTCATGGCGACGCTCAATCCGGGCGATGAAGTGATCATCACCGCGCCCTATTGGGTCTCCTATCCGGAGATGGTGGCGATCTGCAGCGGAACGTCCGTCTTCATCGAAGCCAAGCAGGAAAACAATTTCAAGGTGACCGCGGCCGACCTCGAAAAGGCGATCACGCCGAAGACCAAATGGTTCCTGTTCAACTCGCCGTCCAACCCGTCGGGCGCCGCCTATACCCATGACGAGCTCAAGGCCCTCACCGATGTCCTCCTCAAGCACGAACATGTCTGGGTGCTGACCGACGACATGTACGAGCATCTGACCTATGGCGATTTCAAGTTCGTCTCCCCCGCGGAAGTGGAGCCGAGGCTCTACAACCGCACGCTGACGATGAACGGCGTCTCCAAGGCCTATGCAATGACCGGCTGGCGCATCGGTTATGCGGCCGGCCCGGTCGAGCTCATCAAGGCGATGGACATGATCCAGGGCCAGCAGACGTCGGGCGCCTGCACGATCGCGCAATGGGCCGCCGTCGAGGCGCTCAACGGCCCGCAGGACTTCATTCCGGCGAACAAGAAGATCTTCGAAGCCCGCCGCGACCTCGTCGTGTCGATGCTGAACCAGGCCAGGGGGATCGTTTGCCCGTCGCCGGAAGGGGCCTTCTACGTCTATCCGTCCTGCGCCGGCCTGATCGGCAAGACCGCGCCGTCGGGCAAGGTCATCGAGACGGACGAGGATTTCGTGACCGAGCTTCTGGAAACGGAAGGCGTTGCGGTCGTCCATGGGTCGGCTTTCGGCCTCGGCCCGAATTTCCGCATTTCCTATGCGACCTCGGAAGAGCTTCTCGAAGAGGCCTGCAAGCGCATCCAGCGCTTCTGCGCCAACTGCAAGTAAAGCCAAGCGAACTCGCATGAACAAAGCCCGCCGATGGCGGGCTTTGTGGATTTGAAGGCCCGCATTGACGATGTGGCTGCGTGTGGCTACATTTCATCCATGAAGACCGTTTCGATCCGCGAAGCCAAGAACCGTCTTACCGAACTCGCCCGCGAAGTGGAGCAGGGCGAGGTGGTGACCGTGACTCGCAACGGCAAGCCGGTGTTCGACCTCGTGCCGCACAAGAAGCGGGGCGGTATCAATTGGGAAGCCGGGCAGGCCTATCTGCGGGCGCGGGGCATTACCAATCCAGTGCCTTACATCGCGGACGATTTCGATGATCCCTTACCGGAAGATTTTCTAATCAAACCTCTGCCAGAAAAATGAGGGTTCTCCTCGACACGCACATCGTGCTGGCATTCCTCCGGCGGGAGTTTACGACGCAGTTTCCACAATTCTATAGGTTCTTTGCCGATGGCACGGCAGATGGTCTGGTGAGCGTCGCGAGCCTCTGGGAAATCGGTATCAAGTCGAGGTTGGGCAAGCTCGACCCAGGTATGCCTTTGGAGGATATGCCGAGCGTATTGGAAGCGGCCGATCTTGCAATCCTCCGCATCGACATCCCGCACGTCATCACGGCGGCCGAGCCGGAGCCGGAAACGCGCGATCCTTTCGATCGGTTGCTGCTTGCGCAGTGCCAAGCCGAGGGCTTGTTGCTCGTGACGATCGACCGGGCGCTTGCCGGCCATCGCTTCGCATTCAAATTCTAAGCGAAGCGGAATCCCACGGACGCCGCTTCGCCGAGCGGCGGATCAGCCCTTGGTCAGCCGCAGGATTGTCGATTCACCGCCGCCGCGCCGCTCGGTGACGGCATAGACGGCGCCGTCCGGGCCGACCTTGACGTCGCGGATGCGGGCTTCGAGCGGCACGCGCTCCTCGTGGGCGACCCTGTCGCCGTCCATGTGCACGACGACGATCCCCTGGCTGACCAGGCCGCCGATCAGGAAGGAGCCCTTCCATTCCGGGATTGCATCGGCATCGTAATAGGCCATGCCGGAGGGTGCGATGACCGGGTCCCAGTAATAGACCGGCTGTTCGGTTTCCGCTCTCTGGGTAATGCCCTCGCCAACGGGGCTGCCGCTGTACTCTATGCCGTAGGTCACTTCCGGCCAACCATAGTTCTTGCCCGGCTCCGGCCGGTTCAGCTCGTCGCCGCCACGGGGCCCGTGCTCCACCGTCCAAAGGCGCCCCTGTCCGTCCAGCGTGGCGGATTGCAGGTTGCGGTGGCCGAGGCTCCAGATTTCCGGCTGCGCGCCGTCCTGGTCCACGAAGGGGTTGTCCGGCAGTGCCTTGCCGTTCATGTCGATGCGGAAGACCTTGCCGAGACCGCTGCCGAGATCCTGTGCCTGGACGCGGGGTTCGGGATCGGAGCGCTCGCCGACGGTGACGTAGAGCTCGTTGCTCGGGCCGAAGACGAGACGCGAGCCGAAATGCTTGTTGCCGTCATAGCTCGGCATCTGACGGAAGATGACGTTGACGTTCTCCAGCCTGCCGCCCCCCTGATCGTCCGGGACGAGCCTGGCGGAGGCGACCGATGTGCCGTTGCCGTCCTCTCGGCCTTCCGAAAAGGAGAAGAAGATCATGCCGGAGGTCGCGAAGTCCGGCGCCAGCGCCACGTCGAGCAGGCCGCCCTGGCCGCCGGACAGGACCTCCGGGACGCCATCGATCTCGGGCCCGGCTTCGCCTTCCTCGGAGATGATGTGCATGGCGCCCTCTTTGGCGGTCACCAGCATGCGGCCGTCCGGCAGGAATTCCATGGCCCAGAGATGCGGCAAGTCGTCGGCGACGACCTCATGGGAAATCTTCGGCATCTCGGCCGGTTGCGGCGCGCGGGTCTGGCCCGTGAAAGCGGGCGTCTGGTTCTGCGCATTGGGCCGCCTGGTCTCGGCCGGCTGGCCGGCGGTCTGGGCGAGCGCGGAGCCGGCGATCAGCGCAGCGGAGAGGGCCGAGCCGGTCAGGAGAAGAGTGAAGCTTTTCATCGTGAACTCCCTTCGATGAGGCGGCGCTTGCCGCAGGTCTGGAACGCTGCTCCCGCACGGGGCGACGGAGCGTCGAACGATGGCCTTCATCTAGGGCATTCATGCGAAATGATCGCACACGCGCCGTTCAAGATTACTTTATCGCAACCCGTAAGGCGTGCTTAAGAAAAAGCCCGCCGATGAGGGCGGGCTTGTCGACCGGTGTCTGGTGGCAGAGCTCAATCGAGGAGGTCGGCCGGAACCTTTCCGCCGTTTTCCTTGAGCCTCTTCATCAGGGCCTTGTGGAGCCACATGTTCATTTCGGGTGAACCGTTCCTTTCGCCTGTATATCCAAGCTCTTCGGCGAGTTCCTTGCGAGCGGTGAGGCTGGAATCGAGGTCGAGCGCCTTCATGAGATCGACAATCGAACGCCGCCAATCGAGCTTCTGACCGCTTTTCTTGACGGCCGCGTCAAGGATCGGTTCGATGTCCACCGGGCCGGCGAAAGCCGGGGCGGGCGATGGGGAGGCCGATGCGGCTGGAGCCGCGGAGGGCGGCGCTGCAGGGGCAGGGGTCGCCGCAGGCGTCGATGCGGCGGATGCCGACACCGGAGCCGCAGGCTTCAGAGGCTCTGCGGTGGGCTGCGGAGCGGCTTTGGCTGCGCCGCCGAAGATTGCGTTCTTGATCTTGTCGAAGATGCCCATTCTACTCTCCTCAGGTTGTCTAGGAGAGACTTGTGCAAGTTTGGAAAAAACTCAAGGGGCGGCCGCAGCAAGATCGGCTGCGGCCGCAAGATTTCCGTCAGGCCGTGCCCCAGATGGTCTCGGCGGTCTTGACGACGAGTTCCAGCTTGCGCTTCTGATCGTCCTCCGTGATCGCGTTGCCTTCCTCGGTCGAGGCGAAGCCGCATTGCGGCGCGATGCCGAGCTGATCGAGGTCGGCATATTTGGAGGCTTCGTCGAAATGGCGGCGGAGCGAATCGAGGCTTTCCAGCTCACCGGTCTTGGTGGTGATGAAGCCCGGATAGACGCGCTGCTTCGAACCCTTCTGGAGCAGGCTCAAAGGCTGCAGGCCGCCGGCGCGATCCGTGTCGTATTCCATGAAGAACATGTCGACGCCGGTCTTGTTGAAGATGGCATCGGCCGCCGCATCGTAGCCGCCTTCGGCAGCCCAGGTGGAGCGGAAATTGCCGCGGCACATGTGCATGCCAATCAGCATGTCCTTCGGGCGGTCCTTGATGGCCTCATGCATCGTGAGAGCGTATTTCTCGATCAGCCAGTCCGGATCGTAGCCCTCCTCGCGCTTCATGGCGCGCTGCTTCTCGTCGCCGAGATAGGCGAAATAGATGTCGTCCATCTGCAGATAACGGCAGCCGGCTTCGTAGAACTTCTGCACGGCCTTGGCGTAGGTGCGGGCGAGAGCGGCGAAGAGCGCTTCGACGTCCTGGTATTCCGGATAGGTCACGTCGGCGCGGGCGGTGCGGTAATGCGCAACACTCGGGCCGGGGATGGAGATCTTCGGCGTG
This sequence comes from Neorhizobium descurainiae, assembly GCF_051400715.1. Classification (NCBI taxonomy): domain Bacteria; kingdom Pseudomonadati; phylum Pseudomonadota; class Alphaproteobacteria; order Hyphomicrobiales; family Rhizobiaceae; genus Neorhizobium; species Neorhizobium descurainiae. The sequence goes on along the minus strand of NZ_JBLFFK010000002.1, from coordinate 359,773 downwards.
ACCTTGGTGTTGGCGGCGAGGAACTTGAAATGCTCCAGGTGCGGATGGTTGTCCGGGAAATCGAGCTTGCCGTTGATGGTCGGGAAGGTCGGCGGCAGCTTGACGCCGTGGAAGGTGACGCCCTTGTGCGCTTCGCGGGTGACGAACTCCATGCCGTCGAGCTCGCCGAGGAAGTCGTAGTGCCAGAAATGGCGGCGGGCTTCGCCGTCGGTGACGACCTTGAGGCCGACGCTTTCCTGCAGCTTGACGAGCTCCCTGATGCCTTCGTCTTCGACGGCCTTCAGTTCACCGGCGGAAATGCTCTTCTCTTCGTAGAACTTCTTGCGGGCTTCCTTGATGGAAGCGGGACGCAGGAGCGAACCGACGTGATCGGCTCTGTAGGGCGGGGTGGGCATGGAATCCTCCATATTACTTGTACAAGCTGCCGAAGCTCGGCAGCGGCGAAGGCGTGTATACAGATTGTGCCTCTCCAGGCGAAACAGCATATTTCACGCACTGATTCAACGTCCTCTCAATCCGATTCCGTATGCATGTGCAACTTGTTGTTCTGGAATCGCTTTTCGTCAGAGGCCGAGGACCGTCAGCATCACGAAGGTCGCGAACAGGACGAAATGCGTCATTCCCTCAATCGCGTTCGTCTGACCGTCGTTGAGGTTGATCGCCGCGGCGATCAAGGTGACCGCGACCATCACGGTCTGCACCGGCGTCATGGCCATAATGAAGGGCTGGCCGCTATAGAGCGCGATGCTTTCCATCACCGGCACGGTGAGGATGACGGTCGAGAGCGACGCGCCCATGGCGATGTTGACCACGGATTGCATGCGGTTCCTGAGGGCCGCGCGCAATGCCGTCAGGATTTCCGGCGCCGCGGAAATGGTGGCGACGACGACGGCCATCAGGGCGGGCGGGGCGCCGGTGCCCTCGATCCCCGCATTCATGAAGGCCGACATGAATTCGGCGAGAAGGCCGATGACGAGGACGCCGAAGAGAATGACGCCGATGGAGACCGCGGCCGGCTCCTCCTCGGCCTCTTCCCGGGGTGTCGCCCCGCCCGTCGCGGTCTTGGCGCGGGGATAGCTGTAGCTGAAGAAATAGCTGTGCGGGCCGACCTGCATCTTCAGGAAGACGGCATAGAGCGCGATCATCGCCCCAATGGTGAAGGCGGAATAATAGTGCCAGCGGTCGGAAGGGATGAATTCCGGCACGATCATGGAAATGCCCATGGCGGTCAGGATCATCACGCTGTAGGTGCGGCTGGAATCGTCGTTATAGGGCTGCTCGCCGTGACGAAGGCCGCCGAGCAGGGCCGCAAGGCCGAGAATGCCGTTGATGTCCAGCATGACCGCGGCATAGATCGTGTCGCGCACCAGGGTGGGGGAGGTCGTGTTGCCCATCATGATCGCCAGGATCAGCACTTCGACGGCGACTGCCGAGAGGGTCAGGATCATCGTGCCGTAGGGATCGCCGACCTTGTGGGCGAGCACCTCCGCATGATGGGCGACACGGGTCGAGGCGAGAATGATGATGGCGATCAGAGCGACGGCGGCGACGACCGAGGCCGTCTTGCCGGCCTCCAGAACGGAATGTTCCACGGCGTAGGCGATGAAGCCCGCCGCGAGCGCTACGATGAGAGATCTTTCCTGCTTCAGAAGAGAGAGAGCTCTCACCGGCAACTCCTGACGTTGATCGACACAATCTAACGCGGCAACCTGCAGCATCAAGGACGGTCCGGTTTTGCTTCAAGGGTTTGCGACAAGGAGGCTTTGATGACATAATTCCGGCAGTGGCCTGGAACTTGCGGCGCACTTCTTGCTTTTTCAACGCTGTGCCGCATCCGGAGACGGATCCGAAGGATCGATGCGGCCATGAAAGAGGACAAGGAGGGAGTATGACCAAGGTTGTCTACAAGGTCGTGCCGCATGATGGCGGCTGGGCCTATCGCCAAGGCGACGTCTATTCGGAAACTTTTCCTACCCATTCCGACGCCTTGCAGGCAGCGCGCATCGTCGCGGCCGAACAGCAGGTGGGCGGAGACCCGGAAGAGATCAGCTGGCAGGACGAGAAGGGCGTCTGGCACACCGAATACAGCGACGGTGGTGACCGTCCGGAAGCCGAAGTCGAGGATGGCGACCAGGGGGCGACCGCGCACTGAGGTCAGCCGCGGACATGGTCCAAAGGCCTCTGACAAGCGCATCGAAAGCGGCTCTCCGGTGCGGCGAGGATTTCAGGTTCTCGTGCACGGCGACCCAAGGTGTCGAGCCGCAGCTCGAAGATATGCGGGGTCTGGCGTAACGAAAAAGGCCGCCTGCGGGCAGCCCTTTTGCTGTCTGATCAGGCGACGGCCTCGAGTGCCGGATAATCGGTATAGCCTTTGGCGCCGCCGCCGTAGAATGTGGCCTTGTCCGGTTCGTTGAGCGGCGCCCTGTCCTTGAAGCGCTGCACCAGGTCGGGATTGGCGAGGAAGAGCTTGCCGAAGGCGACGGCATCGGCATAACCGCTTTCGACGGCCTCGGTGGCGGTTTCGCGGTCGTAACCGTTGTTGACCAGCCAGCCACCCGTGCCGCCGGCCTTGCGGTAGACCTCCTTGAGCTCCCGATAGTCGAACGGCTTATCGCCCTGGAAGAAGCTGCGGTCGCCGCCGGTGGCGCCTTCGATCAAATGGATGAACGCAAGACCGCGCGAGCCGAGCTGCTCGGCCACATAATTGAAGAGCGGCTGCGGATCGGCTTCGGTGATGCCGTTGCCGGGAGTGACCGGCGAGAGGCGGATGCCGACGCGGCCGGCGCCGATCTCCCTGGTGACCGCATCGACGACTTCCAGGAGGAAGCGGACGCGGTTCTCGATCGAACCGCCATATTCGTCGGCACGCTTGTTGGCGCCGGATTTCAGGAACTGGTCGATCAGATAGCCGTTGGCGCCGTGCAGTTCGATGCCGTCGAAACCGGCGTCGATCGCGGCGCGGGCACCCTTGCGGAAATCGTCGACGATACCGGCGATTTCGGATGTTTCGAGGGCGCGAGGCGCCGAGGTATCCACGAAAGCGCCGCTGCCGTCGGGGTTGATGATATAGGTCTTGGTGCCGGCCGGGAGGGCGGAGGGGGCAACGGGCGCGCCGCCGTTCGGCTGCAGGGACGTGTGGGAAACGCGGCCGACATGCCAGATCTGCGTGACGATCCTGCCACCTTTCCTATGCACGGCGTCCGTCACCTTCTTCCAGCCTTCGATCGCCTGCGGCAGGTAGAGACCGGGCACATCCGCGTAGCCCTGGCCCTGCTGGCTCACCGGCGTGCCCTCCGTGACGATCAAACCGGCGGAGGCGCGCTGTTCGTAATAGGTGAGGTTGAGGTTGTTCGGGACCGCCTTCGGCGAACGATTGCGCGTCAGCGGCGCCATGACAATGCGGTTGGCGAGTTCGATATCGCCGAATTTGGTCGGATAAAAAAGGCTGGCCATCGGAAATTTCCTTTTGTCTCAAGTTTGGGAGGAGGCGGATCGGAGCGACGATCTGAGCTCGTCGAGGAAGGCCGCAATGGTTTCCTCATCGCGGTGGTAGAACGCCCATTGGCCGACGCGGTTGATCTTCAGCAACCCGGCCTTTTCAAGCGTCGAAAGATGCGCCGAGACCGTGGACTGGGAGAGGCCGCAGCGCTTTTCGAACTGGTTGGCGCAGATACCCATTTCGAGCGGGTGCGCCTGATTGGAGAAATGGCGCTCCGGCTCCTTCATCCATTCCAGGAATTCGACCCGGATCGGATGAGCCAGCGCCTTCAGAATTTCCGTCTTGTCCATGGTCCGGATCCATATCGAAGGTATCCGATATATAGATCGTTTGGGGACGATTTAAAGGAAGCGCTTTGCGGGGAAACGGAGGTTCGTAAAAAAAATGGGCCGCCGGATTTCTCCAGGGCCCTTTCAGGTGTGAAGGTCAAAACCTCCAGAGGGGAACAGCCGACGCAGACGACGGGGGACGTCGCCAAGAGCGGTCGGCTTCCATCAATATGGGATGGAAGGCCGGCTCGACAAGAGCGCGGATGGAATATTGAACAGAAGTTTGGCGGCGATCATAACGGGGAGAACCGAAATCCACGGCTGTAGGCAAAAAAAGAGGGCCACTGGATTTCTCCAGGGCCCTATAAGTGTGAAGGTCAAAAAACCTCCAGAGGGGAACAGCTGCTGCGGTGGAACTGGGAGGAAAAAGCCACCATGTGCATCAGCTGTGTGCGATATGGTGGTTTTTTGTGCAGTGAACAATGGCCTTTTGTGCAGGCCAGCCATGCGTGAAGCGCAATGCTTGTCGCTCGGCAAGCTCACGATGGGAATAACAGATAGCCGGAGGCCACTGGAATCCTTCCTGTTTAAAGGATTTCGGAACCCCGCGATTCTCTCGGTTTCGGGGTTTAAAAATTCCAGTTGCGCGCCTTGCCGACGATGAAATCGCGGAAGACTTTGAGCTTCGCCGCGTTCTTCATTTCATCCGGATAGCAGAAATAGGTGTCGAAGGAGGGGATGTCGGCGTTGATTGCGAGCTGAATCAGCCCCGGGTCGCGGCCGACGATATAATCCGGCAGGCAGGCGATCCCGATGCCGAGCAGGCAGGCCCGCTTGATCGAGGTCTGGCTGTTGATCTGCAGGTGCGGCGTGCGCGTATTGTCGGAAGAGCGGCCGGCATATTCCAGCCAGTTGACGTCGAGCAGGTAGTTCGGCGCCGGTTCCCCGAAGGTGATGATGCGGTGGGTGTCGAGATCCTCGACCGACTGCGGCTCGCCGTAACGGTTGATGTAGGAGGGAGCCGCATAGACGTGCATATGCACGGTGAAGAGCTTGCGCTGGATGAGGTCGGACTGCTGCGGCTGCCGGAGGCGGATCGCGCAATCCGCGTGGCGCATGTTCACGTCCACCTCTTCGTTGTCGAGGATGAGCTGGATCGACATTTCCGGATAGAGCTGCAGGAATTCCTGCACCTTGTCGGTGAGCCATCCCTGGCCGAGCCCGACCGTCGTGGTGACGCGCAGCTTGCCGGAGGGTTTCTCCGTCGTCTCGGTGAGCTGCACCTTCACCGTCTCGAGCTTCAAAAGCACGTCGTGGGCAGTGCGGTAAAGGAGCTCGCCCTGTTCGGTGAGGATGAGGCCGCGCGCGTGGCGATGGAAGAGCTTTACGCCGACATCCTGTTCCAGCGCGCTGACCTGGCGGCTGATGGCCGACTGGGAAAGGTGAAGCTTGTCCGCCGCGTGGGTGAAGGAACCCGCCTCCGCCGCCGCGTGAAAAATGCGCAATTTATCCCAGTCGAGAGGCACACCCATTGCTGAACGTCACTCCGCGGCCACGGCGACCGGCTGGATGCCGGCGAGAAAGCGTTCGGCTTCGAGCGCCGCCATGCAGCCCAGGCCGGCGGCGGTGATCGCCTGGCGGAAGGTGTCGTCGGTCACGTCGCCGGCTGCGAAGACGCCCGGCACGTCGGTGGCGGTCGAATCAGGGGCCGTCCAGAGATAGCCGTTCGGCTTCGTCTTCAGCTTGCCCTTGAAGAGCTCGGTCGCGGGTGCGTGGCCGATCGCCACGAAGACGCCGTCGATCGGCCGTTCGGTGATCGCGCCGGTCTCGGTGTTGCGCAGCTTCACGCCTTCGACGGACGGCGGCATCGGCGCCTTGGCGGGCTTGCCGGTGATCTCGGCGACTTCCGTGTTCCACAACACGCTGACGTTCGGGCGCTGGAAGAGGCGCTCCTGCAGGATTTTTTCGGAACGGAAGCTGTCGCGGCGGTGCACGACGGTGACCGACTTGGCGATGTTGGAGAGGTAGAGGGCTTCCTCGACGGCGGAGTTGCCGCCGCCGACCACGATCACGTCCTTGTTGCGGTAGAAGAAGCCGTCGCAAGTGGCGCAGGCGGAGACCCCGAAGCCCTGGAAATGCTGCTCGCTTTCAAGCCCCAGCCATTTCGCCTTGGCGCCGGTGGCGATGATCAGCGTATCGGCCATCCAGACCTGACCGGAATCGGTGCGCACGGTGAAGGGGCGATGATCGAGCTCGACCTCCGTCACGAGGTCGTTGACGATCTCGGCGCCCACATGGGTCGCCTGCTTGAGCATCTGCTCCATCAGCCAGGGGCCCTGGATCGGATCTCCGAAGCCCGGATAGTTCTCCACGTCCGTGGTGATCATCAGCTGGCCGCCCTGTTCGAGACCGGCGATCAGCACCGGTTTCAGCATGGCGCGCGCGGCGTAGATCGCCGCGGTATAACCGGCCGGGCCGGAGCCGATGATCAGAACCTCGGTATGACGGGCGGACATATGCTGTTTTCCTTTCCAAGACCGGTTAAGGCGCGTTTCGTCGCCCTCAATATAGGTGGTCGATTTCCGGTCTGCCGCTTTAAAGCGCCATGTAAGATTGATCCATGCATCAATGCAAGGGCAGCCTTGCATTAACAACAGATCAGTTGGCATGGAAACCACAAAGGCTATCGAAATATCCGGTGCCCGGCGGGGAAATTTTCTTGCGTATTCCGGCAGGCATAGTATCACGCGGCAATCAGCGGACGGTGCCAGCGAGACTTTCTTGACGAAACGACCTTATCCTTCCCCGGCAGCTGCGGCTGGGCCGGGGCATGCGTGGCTCCGCAGGATGATAGCATCTGTCGAAACGCGCAAAATCAGGTCGCGCCGAGCCAAGCAGGACGAAAGCGTCGCGATGGCGCCGTTTGCCCAGAGATCCGTTCGTCCGCTCGTCAAGGCCGATATCCCGCTCATCTTCCTCTGCCACAACGACCGCAAGTTCCTTCCGTCCCTGCTGGCGCATTACCGGCGCCTGGGGGTGACCCGCTTCATCTGCCTGGATGACCGATCGAGTGACGGATCGCTGGAACTGCTGGCGGGCGAACCGGATGTCGACGTCTGGGTCTCGCCGGTCCGCTACCGTGACGCCAAGCGAGGAAAGCTCTGGCGCGAGGGTCTGTTTGCGCGATACGGCCACGACCGCTGGTATCTCAACATCGATGCCGACGAATATCTCGTTTATCCCGATTGCTTCCAGCGGCCGCTTTCCGAATTGATCAAGGCCCTCGAGGCGCGCGGCGAGAAGAGGCTCGCCGCCCCGATGATCGACCTTTATCCGGGCGGTGACGTGGACGCCTTTGCGTTCGACGGTCGGGACGAAACGATGCCCTGGGAGGTCGCAACCCACCTCGACGGGGGCGGGTATCAGATGACATATGCGAAGCGGTACATGAGCGTCGAAGGCGGGCCGCGTTACAGGACTTTTGGCGCCGATGCGGAGCTCATGAAATACCCGCTTCTCTATTGGGACGGGCGCTGCAGCTTCGGTGTCAGCATTCACCAGCCGACGCCGTTCGAATGGAATTTCGTGCCGGTCGGGGGCGTGCTTCTCCATTTCAAATTTTTCGCGGATTACAAGGAGAAGTCGAGGGAGGCGGTTGCCGACCAGCAATATTTCGACGGGGCCCGCGAATACAAGAAAATCCTCGAAGTCGGCAGCAGAGCCACGCCGCTCAGCTTCATGGGGCCGAATTCCATCCGCTACCGGAGCCCGGATCAACTGCGGGAGCTGGGCTTCGTCGTGGATGTGTTCAACAACTGAAAACCTGAGTTTGATGTCAAGTGCAGGAAACGATGGCATAGTCGGAGGGTAAGGGGAGTAGCATGCTAGATTTTTTTCCGCGACCAGGCAGGGTCGGTGTGGTGAAATACGGAAAGGCTTCCCGTTTTCGCCACTATCAGAATCACTATCTGCGCGAATATTGCCGTGACCTGCCTTGCGAGCGCGTCCTGAATACCGGGGCCACGCCGAATGCTTCCGACAAGCAGGGCAGTACCTACGAGGCCTATTTCCCGAAGGCGGAATTCCATACGACCGATATCGCGCCCCATTCCGACCCACGGCATTTCCAGGACGACCTGATGGCCGTGAAGAACATTCCGGGTCCTTATGACCTTGTTCTCGTGATGTCGGTCCTGGAACATGTCGACAGGCCCTGGATAGCCGCACCGGAAATTACCAGTCTCATAAAGCCCGGCGGCTACATGTATCTTGCCATGCCGTATTTCTATCCGGTGCATGAAGGCGAAGGGTTCGGAGATCATTGGCGCTGGACGCCTTCGGCGATGAAGTTTCTCTTTCCGGATCTCGTCCAGAAAAAGTGCGACCTTTATCCCTCGTCCCTGGTCGTGGTACGGGATCGTAAGACCTACTGGCGCGACCCGAAGAACACATTCGTCGGGTTTTCCATGCTTCTCCAGCGGGCATCCTGACTGACGCAATGTGCCGGAGAATTTGAACATGATCAGGGCGGATTTGGACGCGATCGACCTCAAGATCCTCCGGGAACTTCAAAATGAGGGGCGCGTCACCAATGTCGAGCTTTCCGAAAGGGTCGGCATCTCGGCGCCGCCATGCCTCAGGCGTGTGAGGCGGCTGGAGGAGGCCGGCATCATCAAAGGCTATCGGGCTTTGCTGGATGCGCCTTCCCTCGGATACGATCTCGTGGCCTTCTGCATGATCGGCCTGAAGCTCCAGTCCGAGAGCAAGCTGAAGGCGTTTTCGACCGCCGCGGAAAAATGGCCCCTGGTGCGGCGTGCCTGGATGGTCTCGGGCGAGTCGGATTTTCTGCTGGAATGCGTGGCGGAGAATCTTGCCAAGTTTCAGGACTTCGTTATCGAGGAACTGACGGCATTCGAGAACGTGGACACGGTCAGAACCATCCTGACCATCCGCCAAACCAAGGATGCTCCGGCAGTCGAGATTTGAGAGGAAGAACCTTGCAACGGTTGATGCGTTCGCTTCGCAGGCATTTCCGCACCATGACCAGTGCTCCAACCGTGACGATCAGCGGAGTCCGCCTGGTCTCGGAGCAGGGCAAGGTTCCCGTCATGTTGCGCAACCACCTCTATCGCGAGGTCTATGAGGATACGGAGCGGAACCTGCTGCTTCGGGTTCTGAAACCCGGCATGCGGGTGCTGGAAATCGGCGCCGGAATGGGGTTCATCAGCCTGCTTGCCACCAGGCTTTCCGGTGAGGGCAACGTGGTAAGCTATGAGGCCAATCCCGTCCTGGAACCGCTCATCCGCGAGAACTATGCGCTGAACGCATTGGCGCCGCAGCTGCGCATGAGAGCAGTCACGCTGAACGGCGGCCCGCTTTCCTTCTTCCAGAGCGACAATATCATCTCCTCCAGCTCCCATGACCGCAACATGGAGGCACGGAAGATCACCGTCGAGAGCGACGCCTTTGCCGACGTGCTTGACGAAATCAATCCCGACGTCCTGGTGATCGACGTCGAAGGCGCCGAGGTCGAGCTGTTCGAGATCGCCGATCTGCGCAATGTTCGCCATATCATCATCGAACTGCATCCGCATATCGTTGGCGAGGATAGAATCGAAAAGGTTATCGCGCGATTGGAAACGGATGGCTTTGCGATCCGCGAGCGCGATCGCAAGACCTATCACTTCGAGCGGGCGCTCCGCTCCTGAGGCCATATAGTCGTGCGATGACCAAGCTTCCCGTCTCCGCCTTCATCATCTGCCAGAACGAGGAAGCCTATCTCGGCAATTGCATCGAGAGCCTCGCCGAGTTTTCGGAGATAATCATCGTCGATTCCGGTTCGACCGACGGGACGATCGCTCTCATCCAGTCCTATATCGAGAAGGGCTGGCCGATCCGGCTTTTCCACGAGACGTGGCGTGGATATGCGGGGCAGAAACAGTTCGCGTTGGAGCAGTGCGGAGAGCCCTGGTGCTTCAATATCGATTCCGACGAACGGCTCGATGCCCCCTTGCGCAAGCTCCTGCCGGAACTTGTCGCCGCGCCGCAGGAAATCGTCGGCTGGCGGGTGGCGCGCCGGCCTTATCTGATCGGTTACGGTTACACTCCCGAGCATGTGCAGGAACGCAAGAACCTGCGTCTCATCCGCAAGGGCAGGGGACGCTACGATCTCGCGCAGGCGGTGCACGAGGGCATCGTGCCTGACGGGCGCGTCGAAAAGGCGGGGAAAGGAAGCCTGCTGCACTACCGGCCGCTGATCATCGACGAGCAGATCCTCAAGGAAAACAAATACTCCACGCTGAAGGCGGACCAGCAGTTCGCCGAGGGCAAACGGACGAAGGTGCTGAAGCTCGTCTTTTCGCCCTTGATCTATTTTCTCAGGCTTTATTTCAAGAACGGCCTCTGGCGCTGCGGCGTTTCCGGCTTCATAGAGGCGATGACGGGGGCGGTTTATGCCTTTCTCACGCAGGCCAAGCTCTATCAGCGGCAGGCGCTGAAGAGGCGGCCCAACCAGGATGACGCGTCCGTGCGCTGAGGAGCGGCCATGAAAGTCTTGCATATCCATTTCGGCAAGGAAGGCGGTGCCGAGAGGTTTTTCGTCAACCTTGTGAATGCGCTGCATGACCGCGGCGTCGAGCAGCGGATGCTCATCCGTCCCGACCGGAGCTGGCGGGCGGAGATCGAGGGGTGTGGGAAGGTCTACGAGGGCGTGTTCCGCAGGATTTCTCTCTCCCGGTTCCTGCTTTCCGCCCGGATGCACATGATCCTCCGGGATTTCCAGCCGGACGTCATCATGTCCTGGCAGCTCAGGGCAAGCCGGTTCATGCCCAATTATCGGAAGGCCCGGCGTATTTCCCGGCTCGGAGATTATCCGGAGCATCTGGGCTATTACACGAATTCCGAAATTCTCGTTTGCCTTACGCCCGACATCGCGGCGAAGGTTCGCGAGTTCGGATGGACGCGAGCCATAGAGATCATTCCGAACTTCACGCGGGCTGTTCCGGCACCGGCCGTGTCCCGGCAGGAGCTGCAGACGCCCGAAGACGCCTTCGTGGTGCTGGGCATGGGACGATTCGTGAAGCGCAAGGGCTTCGATACCCTGATCCGATCGATTGCCGGTGTCGCAGGCGCCTATCTCTGGCTGCTGGGCGACGGGCCGGAGCGGGAAAACCTGAAGGCGCTCGTCGACGATCTCGGGCTTCAGGACCGTGTCCGCTTCCCCGGCTGGCAGACGGACGCCTATTCCTATCTCGCCGCCGCCGACGCCTTCGCCATCACGTCGCTGCACGAACCGCTCGGCAATGTCTGCTTCGAGGGCTGGGGCGCCGGCAAGCCGACGGTTTCCTCGCGGGCGGAAGGTCCGTCCTGGGTCATGACCGACGAGGAGGACGCACTGATGTTCGATCGCGGCGATGCCGACGGGCTCGCCGCCGCCCTGTCGAGGATACGCGACGATGCCGGCCTGAGGCAGCGCCTCGTGGAAGGGGGGCGGCGCAAGCTCGAGCAGCGTTTCTCCGAGGAGGCGATTACCCAGACTTATCTCAGGCTCTTCAGGACCGGTTCGAGCGCTCCATGAAGGTCCATCACTATCACTTCGGCAAGGATGGCGGGGCCGAAAGGTTCTTCACCCATCTCGTCAATGCGCTTGCGCGGCGCGGCGTCGAACAGCGTGCGATCATAAGGCCCGGCCGCATCTGGCGGAAAGATATCGAAGAGGCGGCGGAGATCATCGAGAGCAATTTCCGCAACCTTTCGCTGGACCGCATCTTGCTGCCGATGAGGGCAGCGAGGCTTGCCCGCCGCGAAAGACCGGATGCTCTCATGGCCTGGGCGCCGCGCGCCAGCGAGTTGATGCCGGCCTATAACGGCTGCATCAAAATTTCGCGCCTCGGAGACTATCCTCTGCGCCTGAATTATTTCCGGAATACCGACGTTATCGTCTGCAATACGCCGGGCATTGCGGATCACGTGCGCAAGATCGGCTGGACGCGCGGCGTCGAGGTGATCTCGAATTTCACCGACACGGACGCGGTGACGCCGGCTGCACGTGCTTTGGCCGATACGCCGGAGGGCGCGACCGTCGTCATGTCCATGGGGCGGTTCGTCAGGCGCAAGGGTTTCCACACGCTGATAGAGGCCATGGCGGCCGTTCCCGAGGCCTATCTCTGGCTCGCCGGCGACGGCGAGGAGCGGGAGGCGCTCACGACGTTCGCCAGGCAACGAGGGATCGCCAGTCGCGTGCGTTTCCTTGGCTGGCAAAAGGACACCCGACCCTATCTTGCGGCCGCCGATATCTTCGTCATGCCGTCGGGCCACGAGCCGCTCGGCAACGTCATCCTGGAAGCCTGGGCACAGAAGCGGCCGGTCGTCTCCTCCCGCTCGGAAGGGCCGACCTGGTTCATGCGAGACGGCGAGAACGGATTGCTGGTCGATATCGACGATGTCGCCGGCTTCTCGCGGGCGATTTCAGAGCTTGCCGCTGACAAGGCGCTTGCCGCAACGGTTGCAGAGGGCGGCCATAAAACGCTGATGCAGCAGTTTTCCGAGGAAGCCGTCGCCGGCGCCTATATCGAGCTTTTCAAGCGGAAGCCATGATCCGATAGACGTTGCCGAGGCGTTTTGCCTCGCCCTCGATGCTGAAATTTTCGATCGCATGGGCGCGCGCGCGGACCGATGCCGCGTTGCGGCGCGCGTCGTCGTCCATGAAAAGTGCTGCCGCTTCGGCCATGGCATCAAGGCTGTCGCGGGCGATGATCACACCCGTTTCCTCCTCGCCCGTCACCAGGAGTTCCGGGAAGGCGCCCGCATCGGTGGCGATCACCGGCACGGCGGTGGCCATGGCTTCGAGCGGCGTCAGGCCGAACCCTTCCCAGCGCTGCGGCGCGATGAAGAGGTCGAGTGCGCGGTACCATTCGTTGATATCGGTGTGCTCGCCGACGAAGAGGATGCGGTCGGCAAGGCCGGCGGCCGCCACCTTCGCCTTCAATCCGTTTTCGAATTCCACATGCGGACCGGTGGCGCGGCCGGCGACGATCGCCGCCCAGCCGGACCGGTCGGGCAGGAGCCGGATCATCGAATCGACGAAAAGATCGGTGCCTTTCTGATGCCGCACGCGGCCGAAGCAGCCGACGATCTTCTTGTCCGGATCGAGCCCGCGGGCGCGCTTCGCCTCGGCCTTGTCCACCGGCGGCGAAAAGCGGTTGGTATCAATGCCGTGCAGGATGACGGTATTCGGCACGGCGAGGTAATCGGCTGTCTTGCCGCTCACGGCGATCACGCCGTCCATCTTCGAAATCAGCCATTTCGTCCAGCCTGTATGACGGCGCTGCGAGGCCGAGGTGAAGAGGATCCTGAGCGGCATGCGAAGCACGTCGCGCATCAGGATCGCCGGCAGCATCTCGATATTGCGGCGGGCATGCCAGATGCGGAAGCGTTTGCCGCGGGGAGGGCGCCAGAGCGCGGGAAGGTCGCGAAAGCGGATATGCGGCAAGTTGGCGGGAAGACCCGGCCCAAGGGCCGCCACCTTCTGACCGAGCGCTCTCTGGACCGGAATGAGCTGGATGATGGTGGAGGTGACGCCGGAGAGGCGCCGCTTGAAATTCGGCGCGATCACTTCGACGTCACGGATATCGATGATGGCGGGATCGCCGTCCTTTTTCACAGGGTATCAGCCCCAGGAAACGGCAAGAATCTCGTAGCCCTTGGAGCCGCCGGGTGCGACCACCTCGATGGAATCGCCGACTTCCTTGCCGATCATGGCGCGGGCGATCGGCGAGGAGATGGAAATGCGGCCGGCCTTCACGTCGGCTTCCTGGTCGCCGACGATCTGGTAGGTCTTTTCCTCGTCGGTGTCCTCGTCGACGAGCTTCACGGTCGCGCCGAACTTGATCTTCGCGCCGGACATCTTGGTGAGATCGATGACCTCGGCGCGCGCCGTCAGGTCTTCGAGCTCGGTGATGCGGCCTTCATTGTGGCTCTGGGCCTCCTTGGCGGCATGGTATTCGGCATTTTCCGAAAGGTCGCCATGGGCGCGCGCTTCGGCAATTGCCTCGATGATACGGGGACGCTCCTCCTGCTGGCGCCAGCGCAGCTCTTCCTGCAGCTTGGCAAAACCGCTCGGCGTCATCGGTACCTTATCAACCATTTCCTTGTCCTTCAGACTCATGCCCGCGGATGCCGCGGACACAAAAAGAAACAGGTTCCGGAGCAAAACTTCGGAACCATCGCAAAATCGGAGTTTGGTTCACTATAACAGATTTTCGACAGCCGGTGCTAGGGATTTCGAAACTCTGTCGGCGTGGCCCATCCTCCGCACATGTGAATCGAAGCCCGTTCTTTTGTCAATGACTTGACAGGCAAAATAGGAACATTAGAGGAACGATCCTCAGTCAAAGACGTCGTCCGAAGAGGGGCGGATTCTTGCCTCGAAGGCGCCGAACAGGGCGCTTTCCCTATGGTTTCCAAGAAATTTTATTTAGTAATATAAATTGTTTATCGGCGTCTGTTGAGATATGAGTTCATCTCAATGCACGAATCGTGGATCGCTCGGTAGATTGGGCGGAGCGTAGCCGCCGCCATCCATGCGCGCCTTGACCGACTGATGCAGCATTGCGCCGTCCGGGATGAAGCGCCTGTCTTCGAGGGGGAGGTAGATACCGGTCCGATTGCCGCGCTTGCGCCAGGAATTCTCCGGAACGCGTCGCGGTACGAATTCGAGAATTTTCCATCCCCAGGTCATCGAATCGTGCAGCGTCGCGAGCGGATCGAGCGGCACATACCGGTTGGCGTTCTTGCCGCGCACGATGTTGTTGATCGTGCGGGTGACGTAGACGAGGCCCGTCGGCTGCGTCTCGCGGATCATCCAGTCGAGCGGTATCTTGACCTGACCGCTCTCCTCTTCGCGATACCCGCCGCCGACGTCGCCGTGGACGCCCGCGAACCAGACTTCCCTGAAATTCTGCGGCGTGACCGTCTTCGGCTTGAAGGGACCGCCCCAATAGTCCTGGTCTGGGGTCCAGAGTTCCGGCTGAAACATCGTGCGCCGCTCGTCGATCGCCACCGCATGCCGCACCCACTCGACGCTCGAGTTCTTGCGGGTGAAAGGATGGGTCTTGAACTGCGGATGCCATTTGCCCGGTTCGATCACCGAAGCCACGGTATCGAAGAGGCCGAGAAGCTTGATCGGCGGACGGTCGTTGCGAAGCATCCGCTCGTAGAGCCGCATGCTCTGGAAGGCGGACGCCACGTCAGCGTCATCGGCTGCGTTCTCCGCGCTCTGTTCCTGCTCGGGAATACCCTTGTAGGTTCTGTAGGCGTAGTCGAGCAGGTTGAGGTGATACTTGCTCGTCAGCCCGAAGGCATGGATGAAGCCTGCGAGCACACGGGCGGTATATGCGCCGCGGCTGAAGCCGAAGATATAGATGCGATCGCGATCGGGATGACGGCCCCTCGCACCGGTCGGGCCGCGGTCGTAATTCTCGACCAGGAAGCGATAGGCTTCCTTGACGTTCTGATCCAGTCCCCAGCCGGTGGCGAGCCCCCAGACTTCGAAGGTTTTCCGATAGAACCGGGACCAGGCATTGGCTGCGCCGAAAGTGCCGATGCCCGGATCATAGTAGACGATCTGCTCGTCCGATCGCTTGAGCGTTCCGAACAGTCTCAGGATATTCGTACGGTCCGCCGAAATGTCATTCGACGTGCCGTCGAACAGGATGACGATATTCTTGGACATGCTCGCCCCCGAACGCCGAGGGAGGGTAGCATTCGGAATGGCTGACTTCAATTCCGGGTGTGGTCGTCAGGGAAGACCTGCATCCGCGATGCAGGTCTCAGGAAGCTTTTGCTTTTGCCTGCGGCTCAGAAATAGCTCTGCAGCGGGCGGACTTCGAGACTGCCGGCTTTCAGCGCCTTGATGGCAAGTGCCGCGGCCTCGGCGCCGGCCATGGTCGTGTAATAGGGCACCTTCTGCATCAGCGTGGCGCGGCGCAGCGACTTCGAGTCCGAGATCGCCTTGTTGCCGTCGGTCGTGTTGATGACGAGCTGGACCTGGCGGTTGCGGATCGCGTCCTCGATATGCGGGCGGCCTTCCAGAACCTTGTTGATCTTAGTCGCCGTGATGCCGTTTTCGCCGAGGAAGCGGGCCGTGCCGCCGGTCGCGAGCACCTTGAAGCCGATCTCGGTCAGGATGCGGATCGCAGGCAGGACGCGGGCCTTGTCCTCGTCGCGGACGGAGACGAAGACAGTACCGTCGCGCGGCAGTTCGACATTGGCGCCGAGCTGCGACTTGGCAAACGCGAGGGCGAAATCCGTGTCGAGGCCGATGACCTCGCCGGTCGAGCGCATTTCAGGCCCAAGCAGCGTATCGACGCCCGGGAAGCGGGCGAACGGGAAGACGGCTTCCTTGACCGCGATGTGCTTCAACGCGCGCGGATCGGGTTTCTCGCCATAGGCGGCGAAGGTCGCGTCGAGTTTTTCTCCAGCCATGACGCGTGCGGCGATCTTGGCGATCGGCGCGCCGATCGTCTTCGCCACGAAAGGCACTGTGCGCGAGGCGCGCGGGTTGACTTCCAGCACGTAGATCGTGCCGTCCTTGATGGCGAACTGGACGTTCATCAGGCCGCCAACATTGAGCGCCTTCGCCATGGCTTTCGCCTGGCGTTCCAGCTCGTCGATCGTCTCGGCAGACAGCGAGCGCGGCGGCAGCGAGCAGGCGCTGTCGCCCGAATGGATGCCGGCTTCCTCGATATGCTCCATGATGCCCGCGACATAGACGTCGTCGCCGTCGGAAAGGCAATCGACGTCCACTTCGATCGCGTTGGTCAAATAGCTGTCGAAGAGCAGCGGGTTCTTGCCGAGCAGCGTGTTGATCTGGCCGGTCTTGTCGTTCGGATAGCGCTGCTTGATGTCTTCCGGCACGAGGCCCGGAACGGTATCCAGCAGATAGGTCTGGAGCTGGCCTTCCGAATGGATGATCTGCATGGCGCGGCCGCCGAGCACGTAGGACGGGCGCACGACCAGCGGGAAGCCGATCTCGGCGGCGACGAGGCGGGCCTGCTCGACGGAGTAGGCGATGCCGTTGTTCGGCTGGTTGAGGTCGAGCTTCATCAGAAGCTTCTGGAAGCGGTCGCGGTCTTCGGCGAGGTCGATCGCATCCGGCGCGGTGCCGAGGATCGGGATGCCGTTCTTTTCGAGCGCCTCGGCGAGCTTCAGCGGCGTCTGGCCGCCGAACTGGACGATGACGCCGACGACTTCGCCCTTTTCCTGCTCAGCGCGCAGGATCTCGATGACGTCTTCGGCCGTCAGCGGCTCGAAATAGAGGCGGTCGGACGTGTCGTAGTCGGTCGAGACGGTTTCCGGGTTGCAGTTGATCATGATCGCTTCGTAGCCCGCATCCTTCAGCGCGAAGGCGGCATGGCAGCAGCAATAGTCGAATTCGATTCCCTGGCCGATGCGGTTCGGGCCGCCGCCCAAAATGACGACCTTCTTGCGGTCCGAAACCTCCGCCTCGGAGCGCGCCGCGCCGACGAAGGGCGTCTCGTAGGTCGAATACATATAGGCGGTCGGCGAGGCGAATTCGGCCGCGCAGGTGTCGATGCGCTTGAAGACGGGGCGGACGCCGAGGCTGTTGCGCAGTTCGGCGACTTCCTTCGGCCGTTTGGCCGTCAGGCTCGCAAGGCGTGCGTCGGAAAAGCCCATGGCCTTCAGCATGCGCAGGTTTTCCGCGTCCTGCGGCAGGCCGTGCTCGCGGATGCGCGCCTCCATATCGACGATCGCCTTGAACTGGGCGATGAACCACGGATCGATCCTGCAGGCCTCGTGGACTTCCGCCTCGCTGAGCCCCAGGCGCAGGGCCTGGGCGACCATGCGCAGCCGGTCCGGCGTCGGCGTGCCGATCGCGGCACGGATGGCGTTCTTGGAGTTCTCGCCGTCTTCCAGGCCGGGAATCTCGATCTCGTCGAGGCCGGTCAGGCCGGTTTCGAGGCCACGCAGCGCCTTCTGCAGCGACTCCGCAAACGTGCGGCCGATCGCCATCACTTCGCCGACCGATTTCATCGCCGTCGTCAGCGTCGGCTCGGCGCCCGGGAACTTCTCGAATGCAAAGCGCGGGATCTTCGTCACGACATAGTCGATCGACGGTTCGAACGAAGCCGGAGTCGCGCCGCCGGTGATGTCGTTTTCCAGCTCGTCCAGCGTATAGCCGACGGCGAGCTTGGCGGCGACTTTGGCGATCGGGAAGCCGGTTGCCTTGGACGCCAGCGCCGAGGAGCGCGACACGCGCGGGTTCATCTCGATGACGACCAACCGGCCGTCCTTCGGGTTGACGGCGAACTGCACATTGGAGCCGCCGGTCTCCACCCCGATCTCGCGCAGCACCGCGATCGAGGCGTTGCGCATGATCTGGTATTCCTTGTCGGTCAGCGTCAGGGCCGGCGCGACGGTGATGGAATCGCCCGTGTGGACGCCCATCGGGTCGATGTTCTCGATCGAGCAGATGATGATGCAGTTGTCCGCCTTGTCGCGGATCACCTCCATCTCGTATTCCTTCCAGCCGAGCACGGACTCTTCGATCAGCACTTCGGTGGTCGGCGAGGCGTCGAGGCCGCCGGAGACGATCTCGAAGAATTCCGAACGGTTGTAGGCGATGCCGCCGCCGGTACCGCCGAGCGTGAAGGAGGGGCGGATGATCGCCGGGAGGCCGACATGGTCGAGCGCCTGGGCGGCGATCGCCATGGCGTGGCTCATATAGCGCTGCTTGCGGTCGCTCTCGCCGAGGTTCCACTGGTTTTCGAGTTCGTCGAGCGCCTTGTCGAGCTCTTTGTCCTGCCCGGAGCCGGAAAGGCTCTCGCGCAGCTTGGCGCGCTCCGCCTCATGGGTCTTGCGGTCGGCGTCCTTGATGTCGGTGGCATTCGCCAGCATGGATTTCGGCGTTTCGAGGCCGATCCGGGCCATCGCCTCGCGGAAGAGGGCGCGATCCTCGGCCATGTCGATGGCGGCGGGCTTGGCGCCGATCATCTCGACATTGTAGCGGTCGAGCACGCCCATTCTCTTGAGGGAGAGTGCCGTGTTGAGCGCTGTCTGGCCGCCCATGGTCGGCAGCAGCGCGTCCGGCCGCTCCTTGGCGATGATCTTGGCGACGACCTCGGGCGTGATCGGCTCGACGTATGTGGCATCGGCAAGGCCCGGATCGGTCATGATCGTCGCCGGGTTGGAGTTGACCAGGATCACCCGGTAACCTTCCTCCCGCAGCGCCTTGCAGGCCTGGGTGCCGGAATAGTCGAATTCGCATGCCTGACCAATGACGATCGGACCCGCTCCGATGATGAGGATCGATTTGATGTCTTGGCGCTTCGGCATGATGGTCTTTCCGCTTTTTCCTGCGCCAAAAACCGGCCAGGGCGGAAGATTGCCGGCCGGGTGCGCAGTTCATGGTCTTTTCAGGCTAGAAGCGGCTTATAGGCAAATGTTTTTCCAAACGGAACCCCATAAATCGCCAAATCGACAGAATCCTTAAAGGTGTCCGAACCGCGTCTTCACCGCGTCCATATTGGGTCGGCTGACGGGAATTTCGGCGCCATCCTTCATGACGACGAAGAGCTTGCCGTTCTCGCGCCTCAGCTTTTCGACATGTGCGTCCGCCACCCAGTGGGACCGGTGGACCCGCAGGCCCGGCGTATCGCCGAGTTCCTTCAGGGCGTCCGCAAAGCGCAGGAGCACCAGTTCGCGGCCGCGCGTGGTGCACACCTCCGTATAGTGATCCTCGACCGAGAGCCGCACGAGCGGTCCGCGATTCTGCGGTTTCAGGCGGACGAGGATTTCCGGCTCGGCCGAGGCCATCGTGGCGGTTTGCGGCGAGGGCATCTGTGCCAGCGCCGAGACCTCCGCGATCTGCCGGTGCATCGCAGTATAGGTGAGCAGACAGAAGAGGGCACAGAGCGGCAGGGCCATGAATGCCCGATGCAAGCCGTTGCTCGTCCCGTTCCACGCGCCGGAGAAGGCAAAGTCGATGACGCCGAGCGCGAAGCCGATCGGCAAGGCGGCGACCAGCGAGCCGATCATCATCCGCATCAGCGTATTGCCGAGCCGTTCGCGCAAGGCCACTTCGGCCATGACGGAAAGACAGATGGCGATCGTCCAGGCGGCAGCGTGAACCATCAGCCAGTAACCCAGCCGGACGCCGAAGGTCATCCGCTCCGACGTGCCGTAGGGGCCGCTGACCGCGAAGATCAGGACGACGAGAGCGAAGGTCGCCCAGAAGCGCCAGGCATGGGCGAAGAGCTGCAATTCACGAAGCGTGGAGCTGAAAAACGGGTGCTTCACGAAGTTTATCCGCCGTCTGCGTCATTGCGGTTGAGGGCGCGCCAGTCATGGGGGAAACAGGCGCCGAGTTCAATCGCTTGATGCATATACAGGTACAGCCCATGAACCTCCAGCCGCTTCTCGATGCTCCGCTTGCCGTGCATATCCACGTCGCGGCCGTCCTGCCGGCCACCTTGCTCGGGGCCTATATCCTGCTGAACCGCAAGGGCACGGCGCTGCACCGGCTGCTCGGGAAAATCTGGATGGTCCTGATGGTCGTCACCTCGCTCTCCAGCTTCTTCATCCACGAACTCGACCTGTTCTACGGCTTCAGCCCGATCCATCTCTTGTCGATCTTCGTGCTCGTCGGAGTCTGGCGGGCGATCACCGCCGCGCGTGCCCATAACATCCGGGCGCACAAGGCCGCCGTCATCGGCATGTATTTCGGCGGCATCGTCGGAGCGGGCCTGTTCACCCTTCTCCCCGGGCGCATCATGAATGCCGTCGTCTTCTCCGGCGGGCCGAGCTGGATATTGCTGCTCACCCTGGCCGCCATCGTCGGGATGCTCGTCCTGCAGCAGAAGCTCGCGTCGCGTCGCGCCTGACCTCCGACCTCGCCAATAAAATCTTTCGGACCGTACCGTTAGCCGCATAGCTGTCATGGACAGGTGCGGCTTGCGGGATTATGTGCTGCGGAAAAGAAACTTGCAGCAACGGCCATCCCCGACGACGACCGCTTGCGCGGAGGAAATACTTATGGCCGATGCAACCTCGAAGCCCGCAGCCGCCGCCGCCGCCGAAGTGACGGTCCTGCCGATCATTCTGGCAGTCAGTTTCTGCCACATGCTGAACGACATCATGCAGTCGATGATTTCGGCGATCTATCCGATGCTGAAGACGGATTACGCCCTCGACTTCTGGCAGATCGGCATCCTGACGCTCGCCTTTCAATGCACGGCCTCGCTCTTGCAGCCGGTGATCGGCATCGTCACCGACAAGAAGCCTTTCCCCTATTCGCTGCCGGTCGGCATGGGTTCGACCTTCATCGGCCTCTTCATGCTGGCGAGCGCTCATTCCTATGTCATGCTGGTTATCGCCGCCTCGCTGATCGGCATCGGCTCGGCGGTTTTCCACCCGGAGGCCTCGCGTGTCGCACGGCTTGCTTCCGGCGGCCGTTACGGCTTCGCGCAGTCGGTGTTCCAGGTGGGCGGCAATTTCGGCCAGTCCATCGGTCCGCTGCTCGCCGCCTTCATCATCGTGCCGAACGGGCAGGGCAGCGTCGCCTGGTTTTCGGGGATCGCTCTGCTCGGCATCGTCATCCTCTCGTGGGTCGCGCGCTGGTACAAGGCGCATATGCTCGCCAACAAGGGCCGCAAGCGGATACTGAACGCGCATAACCTGTCGAAGCGCACGGTGGCCATTTCGCTGGTGGTGCTGGCGCTGCTGACCTTCTCCAAGAACATCTACATGGCGAGCATCGGCAGCTATTACACCTTCTTCGTCATCGAGCGTTTCGGCGTGACGGTGCAACAGTCGCAGATCATGCTCTTCGTCTTCCTCGGCGCGGTCGCGCTCGGAACGGTGATCGGCGGACCGATCGGCGACCGGTTCGGGTCCAAGGTGGTGATCTGGTTCTCGATCCTCGGCGTGCTGCCTTTCACGCTCGCCATGCCTTTCGCCAATCTGCCGGTGACGATCGCGCTTTCGGCGATCGTCGGCTTCATCATGGCCTCGTCCTTCCCGGCGATCGTGGTCATGGCGCAGGAGCTGGTGCCGGGCCGGGTCGGCATGATCGCCGGCATCTTCTTCGGGCTTGCCTTCGGCATCGGCGGCATCGCTGCGGCGGTGCTCGGCATCCTTGCCGACCACTACGGCATTTCCTTCGTCTATACGGTTTGCGCCTTCCTGCCGGCGCTGGGGCTTCTGACGGTCTTCCTTCCGGGCAAAAAGGCGCTCAGGGTCGCCTGACGGGAAATCTTGCGGTTGAGGGATCGCCGAGGCTCGCCTTTGCCGCCGCGGACGTTATATTAGCGGTGAGGCACAGGGCCCGCGAAAAGGAGAGCGCGAGATGGAGTGGAGAGGCCGCCGTCAGTCGAACAATGTCGAGGACCAGCGCGGTGCCTCCATGGGCGGCAGCCCTTTCGGGCGGGGCGGCGGTTTTCGCATCCCCGTGGGAGGCGGCGGTCGTCGGGGCGGGGGTATCGGCATCGGCGGCATCGTCGTCATCCTGATCGTCTGCTGGATCGCCGGCATCAATCCGCTGACGCTGCTTTCGGGCGGCGACATCGGCCTGCAGGCTCCGAGCTCCCAGCAGACGACCGGCGGCGCGCCGGCGGATGACGACACGACCGCCTTCGTGCGCACCGTGCTTGCCGAGACGGAGGATACCTGGAACGGCATTTTCCAGGCGAACGGCCAGCGCTACCAGGAGCCGACGCTGGTGCTTTTCTCCGGCCAGGTGAGTTCCGCCTGCGGATTTGCCTCTTCCGCGACCGGCCCCTTCTATTGCCCGGGCGATCACAAGCTCTACCTCGATACGGATTTCTTCCGGGAGCTCGAGCAGCGTTTCGATGCGGCCGGCGATTTCGCCGAAGCCTATGTGATCGCGCATGAGGTCGGCCATCACGTGCAGAACCTGCTCGGCATCCTGCCACGCTTCAACCAGGCCCGGCAGCGCATGAGCGAAACCGAAGCGAACCAGATGTCGGTGCGCGTCGAGCTGCAGGCGGATTGCTTCGCCGGCGTCTGGGGCAAGTTCACGGAACAGAGGGGCATTCTGGAGCGCGGCGACCTGGAAGAGGCGCTCAACGCCGCCCAGCAGATCGGCGACGACACGCTGCAAAAGCGCAGCCAGGGCTATGTCGTGCCGGAAAGCTTCAACCACGGCACATCCGCCCAGCGCATGCGCTGGTTCCAGCGCGGCTTCGACAGCGGCGACATCAAGACCTGCGATACGTTCTCCGGGGATGTGTGACGATTCCGGAGGGCGCATGACGAAAAACTCAAGCCCGCCCTAGTTTTATCAAATACTTGACCTCCTCACTTGTAGGGGCCGGAAGCCCCGAGAGAACGCCGAAGGCCACGCACATGTGGAGCCACTTTATACAAATCCAAAGAGGTTCCGCATGTGCGTGGGCTCTCCGGATTGCTCTTTGAAAACCCGGCGGGAGATTGCGCGGGACGCTTCGGTGCGTCCGTGAACAGGCCCGTGTGCTTCCTAAAAGCAGAGGGTTACTTGTACATCCCCTCGCGCAGGTTGATGCCGTATTCCACATAGGCCTTCAAGGCGCAAAGCATCTGCGACCAGCCCTGGCAGTTGCCGTAGGAGGCGGCCAGTCCGCCGGGCGTCTCCCGCCAGCCTTCCTCGGCGATCGTCACCAGCGTGCGGTTGCCGTCCAGGGGTTCGAACGTCATGGTTATCGTCGTCTTGTAATTGGCGAGCACGACGTTTTCCGGCCCTTGTTCGGCGGGATTGCCGTCCGTCGCTTCCCAGCGCATCACGATCCGCCTGTTTTTCTCCACCTCGACGACTTCGACCGGGAACGCTCCGGGAAAATCGGCGAAATCCCAGGTGACGGTGGTGCCGGTCTCCAGCCGCGCGCTGGCGCCGCCGGTGGTGAAATAGCCCGAAAGCTTTTTCGGATCGGCGACCGCCTCGAAGACTTCCTCGACCGGTTTCGAGATCCGGCCGGATACCTTGAATTTCAGTTCCATGGTCTTCTTCTCCCTTGTTTCCCGATCCATCATGTTATAAAAACATAACATGTCAAGCGGAAAACAAAGCGACAAGATTTTCAAGGCATTAGCGGCGCCGATTCGCCGGGATATTCTGGACGAGCTGAAGGATCACCCGAAAACGACGGGCGAGATCTGCGCGCGTTTCCCGAACCTCGACCGCTGCACCGTGATGCAGCATCTGAAGGTTCTGGAGGGGGCGGGCCTGGTGCTGGTCAGGCGGGAGGGCCGCGAACGGTGGAACCACCTGAACCCGCTGCCGATCAAGGCGATCCATGACCGCTGGATCGGCGACTATGCGGCGCGTGCGGTCGACATGCTCGACCGGATGAAGCGGGATCTGGAAGGATAGGGCTCAGCCGACGAGGAAAGCCGTGCCGTAGAGTCCGAGCGCGAAGACCGTATGGGCGACGAGGTTGAGGAACCGGACCTTGTTGGGCTTCGGCGTCTTCGAGGCAGCCCAGCCGAGGCCCATGCCCGGCTGGAACAGGAACCAGCCGGCGCCGACCGTGACGATGCCGAAAATCCAGGCGGGCAGGAATGCCGGCGCAGCGAGCCAGTTCGGCCCCGCAATCAGCGCGAAGACGACGCCATAGAGGATGCCCACCGCATAGTGGCCGGCCCAGCCGAGCGCGAGTTCGTGTTCATAGGGTTCGGCGGCGGCAATGCTCTCGTGAAAAACCTTTCCCCGGGAAAGATGCCAGAACCAGCGGCCGCCCGGCGCCCAGTTGGCTTTCGGCTGGCCGAAGAAGCGGTGAAGCACGATCGCCCAGAGGTCCATAAGAACGGTCGCGCCGATGCCGATCAGGATGCCGCGCCAGAGAAGATCGATCATGAGTGCCGCCGGGAATAGATGGAAGAGAGGTCTTCTATAAACCTTTTCCGTCGGCATCCGGAAGTGGTGGATGCGACTTGCCGAATTATCCTTCTTCGCGGTCCGGATAAGCGGGCAGCGCTTCGGGATAGCGGGCACCGGCGGCGGCTCCATTCCTGCGTCCCATCAAAAACTTTGAAATGTTCACGTATTGTTTCCGTTTTCGTTTGCCGCTATGTAGGCGCGCGGCGACTTGGATCGTCTTTCCAGAAAAACACCGGAGCCTAGAGAGACATCCCGATGCTCGATCCGAAATTCGTCCGCCGCGGCCTGTTCCTCGTCTTCATGATCCTGTTTCTCGACGTTATCGGGATCGCCATCATCATGCCGGTGCTGCCGACATTCCTGCGGGAGCTTACCGGCGACGACGTGAGTGCCGCGGCCGTCGACGGCGGCTGGCTGCTGCTCATCTATTCGGCCATGCAGTTCCTGTTCGCGCCGCTGCTCGGAAACCTCTCCGACCGGTTCGGCCGCCGGCCGATCCTGCTTGCATCCGTTTTGACCTTTGCGCTGGACAATCTCATCTGCGCCGCTGCGACCAGCTTCTGGATGCTGTTCGTCGGGCGCGTGCTCGCCGGTATTTCGGGCGGCAGTTTCGCGACCTGTTCGGCCTACATCGCCGATATCAGCAATGACGAGAACCGCGCCAAGAATTTCGGGCTGATCGGCATCGCCTTCGGCGTCGGCTTCACGATCGGTCCCGTGATCGGCGGTCTTCTGGGCGAACTCGGCCCGCGCGTGCCTTTCCTCGGCGCCGGCCTGCTGTCGCTTGCCAATTTCATCGCCGCCTGGTTCCTGCTGCCGGAAACGCTGGAGCGGGCGCATCGCCGCAAGTTCGAGTGGAAACGCGCTAACCCGCTCGGCGCGCTGCGCCAGATGCGCCACTATCCGGGCATCGGCTGGATCATGCTGGTCATGTTCCTCTATTGGCTTGCGCACGCGGTCTACCCGTCCGTCTGGCCCTTCGTCTCGGCCTATCGCTATGGCTGGAGCGAGGGGCAGATCGGCCTGTCGCTCGGCCTCTTCGGCATCTGCGCGGCGCTTGTCATGGGCTTCGTGCTGCCGAAGCTCGTGCCCGTCCTCGGCGAATGGAAGACGGCGGTGCTCGGCCTGTCCTTCTCCTGCCTCGGGCTCACCGGCTATGCGCTGGCCTGGGAGGGGTGGATCGTCTACGCCGTGATCCTCGCCACGACGATCGAGAACGTCGCCGACCCGCCGCTCCGGAGCATCGCGGCCGGCAAGGTTCCTCCGTCGGCACAAGGCGAACTGCAGGGTGCGATGACGAGCCTCACCAGTCTGACGACGATCGTCGGCCCGGCGATCTTCACGCAGCTCTTCAGCGCCTTCACAGGACCGCAGGCAAGGGTGGAGTTCGCTGGCGCGCCCTATATCATGGCGGCGTTCTTCATGTTGATCGCGATTTTGGTGTTTTTGACCCGGATTTCGCGAAAAACGCAGGCAGATTCGCTCGAAAAGCAGCTTTCTCATCAGATTTCTTGAAGAGACGGCCAAAAATTCTGCTGCATGACCCGTAAGTCTTGCCGCACGGATGATGCTCCTCTATAGGCTGCATCATCCGCCGCTCCCCAGTTTCTGGAAGCGGCTTTTTTCGTCTATGGAGGAGTCCATGTCGAGCCAGGTCATGCCCTTTGAAGGCAATACAGACAATTCCTGGTCCTCGCATATGCGCGCGACATTCGCTCTGGGCATTCCGCTCGTCGGCGCCCAGCTCGCGCAGATGGCGATCCATACGACCGACGTCATCCTGGTGGGCTGGCTCGGAACGACCGAACTCGCCTCCGTCGTACTCGCGACGCAGATGTTCTTCATCGTCTTCATCTTCGGCACGGGGTTTTCCAGCGCCGTCGTCCCGCTCGTCGCGCAGGCGCTCGGCCAGAGCGATCCGGTCGGCGTCCGCCGCTCGGTGCGCATGGGGCTTTGGATCGTGCTGGCCTATGGCGTATTGACCGCGCCGCTTCTGTGGTTCTCAGAGCCGATCCTGCTGCATCTCGGTCAGGCGCCGGACGTTGCGGCCAATGCCCAGAGCTATCTGCGCATCGCGCAATGGGGCGTCTTCCCGGCGCTCGGGCTGATGGCGATCCGCAGTTTCGTCACTGGCCTCGAGAAGGGCGGCATCGTGCTCTACGTGACGATCGGCATGTTCCTGATGAATGCGGCGGTGGCCTATACGCTGATCTTCGGCCATTTCGGCGCGCCGGCCCTCGGCCTGCATGGCGCCGCGATCGCTTCCGTCGTGGCCAATGTCACCGGCTTTTTCATCGCGGTAGCCTATGTCGAGAGCCAGCCGAGGATGCGTGCCTATGAGGTTTTCGTGCGCTTCTGGCGGCCGGACTGGGGCATGGTACGCGAGATCGTGATGCTCGGCCTGCCGATCAGTTTCACCATCCTTGCCGAAGCCAGCCTGTTTTCCGCCGCTTCGCTTCTGATGGGCATGATCGGCAAGCTGGAGCTTGCTGCGCACGGCATTGCCCTGCAGCTCGCCTCGATCGCCTTCATGATCCCGCTCGGTCTTGCGCAGGTGGCGACCGTGCGCGTCGGCCTTGCCAATGGCCGCGACGATCTTCTCGGCGTCAAGCGGGCGGCGGTCGCCGTGCTTGCGGTCGGCATTTTCTTCACGGCGATCGGCAGCGTGCTTTACGCGGCTCTGCCGCGCTCGCTCGGCGGTCTTTTCCTCGACACGCGTCAGGGAGACGCGGAAACGGTACTGGCGATCGCCGTGCCGCTGATCGTGATCGCCGGCGCGTTCCAGCTCGTCGACGGCCTGCAGGCCGTCGGGGCGGGGCTGCTCCGCGGCCTCAAGGACACCAGGATACCGATGATCCTGGCGCTGATCGCCTATTGGCCGATCGGTTTCGCCTGCGCCTGGATTTTCGCTTTTCCGCTCGGCTTCGGCGGCGAGGGGGTCTGGTTCGGCTTCGTCACCGGGCTTGCGGCGGCTGCGGTGCTCCTTTGCGGCCGCTTCTGGCTTCTGGTCCGGCGCCGGACGAACGCAGCCCGCTGACATCCGGCGGGTTGTGCGATCGGAGGCGGATCAGGCGGCGAGAAGCTCCGGCAGAACCACGGGAGAATAGAAGCCGACGCTTGATTCGACACCGAGGCTCCTGCTCAAGGCCTGCCGGTCGATGCCGGCTGCCTCGTCCGATCTCGCAACGGCCGCGATGACCGGTTGCAGAACATGCTCGCCCTCGAATTGGAGGATGGTGATGAGGTTGAACGCCTCGGTGCCCGAGTTCTGCTCCAATATCATGTCGCCGATAAAACCCGGCTGCGCTCGGATGACTTCGTGCGTCCTTTGAATGAGCTTCATGAACTCGTCGCGAGCGTCTGCCGGTACCGAGAACCTGTTGATGCGGACAACGCGTCCCTTCTGCAATCTGCTCATATGAAAATACCCCTGCTCAGTTGAACAGGGGTATTTGTGCGACCTCAACTAAGGTTGAGGTCAATAGCCGTCGGCCGTCTTTTTTAAAGGCCGGGATCAGCGTTCCGCAAGCGCGGGCTCGCCTTTCCGCTCGCGCACCAGATTGATGAAGCGGCGGAAGAGATAATGGCTGTCCTGCGGGCCGGGCGAGGCCTCCGGATGATGCTGGACGGAGAAGACCGGCCTGCCGGCGACGCGCAGGCCGCAGTTCGATCCGTCGAAGAGGGAAATATGAGTCTCTTCAACGCCTTGCGGCAGGGACTTCGAATCCACCGCGAAGCCGTGGTTCATCGAGACGATCTCCACCTTGCCGGTCGTGTGGTCCTTGACCGGATGGTTGGCGCCGTGATGGCCCTGGTGCATCTTCTCTGTCTTCGCGCCGAGAGCAAGGCCAAGCATCTGGTGGCCGAGGCAGATGCCGAAGGTCGGGATGTCGGTCTCGATAATGTCCTTGATGACCGGCACGGCGTATTCGCCGGTGGCGGCCGGGTCTCCCGGGCCGTTCGACAGGAAGATGCCGTCCGGCTCGAGCGCCAGGATATCTTCCGAAGAGGTCTGGGCCGGGACGACGGTCACCTTGCAGTCGAGGCCGGAGAAGAGGCGCAGGATGTTGCGCTTCACGCCGTAATCGACGCAGACGATGTGGTACCTGGCATCTTCCGGCTTCAAATCGTCATAGCCTTCGTTCCAGACCCAGGGCTTTTCGGACCATTGGGAGGACTGGCCGGAGGTCGCTTCCTTGGCGAGGTCGAGCCCTTCGAGGCCGCTCCAGGCTTTCGCTTCCGCCTTCAGCGCCTCGATATCGAAGACGCCGTTCGGATCATGAGCGATCACCGCGTTCGGCGCGCCGTTCTGGCGGATCCAGGCGGTCAGCGCGCGGGTGTCGATGCCGGAAAGGCCGATGATGCCGCGCGCCTTCAGCCAGGCGTCGAGGTGCTTGGCGGCGCGATAGTTGGAAGGTTCGGTGATGTCGGCCTTGAAGATGGTGCCGACCGCGCCGCGCCGGGCGGCGGGCGTCAGGTCTTCGATGTCTTCCTCGTTGGTCCCGACATTGCCGATATGGGGGAAGGTGAAGGTGACGATCTGGCCGAGATAGGAAGGATCGGTCAGGATTTCCTCGTAGCCGGTCAGCGCCGTATTGAAGACCACTTCGGCCGGCACCTTGCCGGTTGCGCCGATCCCGGTTCCTTCGATCACCGTGCCGTCGGCGAGGACGAGCACTGCGGTGGATTTCCTGGTGGTCCAAGGGGAGGTCGAAGCGGCGGTCATGGTCATCCTTCTGCCCCACCGGTCCCGTCCCTTGAAGAGGCAGGCTGTGAAGGCCATTTATGGTCGCAGGAAAGGGCGCGCGGGACACCCGGCGCAGCCCTGACATCTAAATCTCGTGCAGGTGCCGGAAAATAGACAAAGCGTGCGGGGTGGTCAATCTCGCGCGCGGAAGAATCCGTTGGGATTATAACCGATCCGATTCAAGGGCTTGGAGTGAATTGATTTGATCGCCTCGAACCCGTCGTCTATGACTGCGGTGTGAATGACAAGGAAAAGCCACGATTCACGACGCCAGCGCCCGGCTTTTCCGAAGGAGCAAAAAACGATGATGCGCGACAAGCTTTCCGAAGCGCTCAAGGAATCCATGAAGGCAAAGGACGCCCGCCGGCTCTCGACCGTGCGGCTGATCCAGACCGCCATCAAAGACCGTGACATCGCCAATCGCGGCCTCGGCAAGGATCCGGTCAGCGACGACGATATCCTGCAGATCCTGCAGAAGATGGTGAAACAGCGCGAGGAATCGGCCAAGATCTATGAAGATGCCGGCCGCGGCGAGCTCGCCGCGCAGGAACGCGAGGAAATCGAAGTCATCAAGGGCTTCATGCCGGAGCAGCTTTCGGACGAGAAGGTGCGCGTGCTCATTGAGGCGGCGGTTGCCGAAACGGGCGCTCAGGGATTGCGCGACATGGGCAAGGTCATGGCCGTGCTGAAGGAAAAATATCCGGGCCAGATGGATTTCGCCAAAGCTTCCGGCGTGGTGAAGGAACTGCTGAAATAGGCTCTCAGCCATCGGCTCAAATACAAAAGGCGGGAACCCGGCCAGCGGGTTCCCGCCTTTTTTGCTCTTCTACGCCTCTCGCCGGCCGACCGCGGACTTGCTGCCGGTGAGAAAGGAACGGGTGCTGTGAGACGCTGCGATACGCCCCGTTCCGAAGAGCCAGGAAACTCGACATCCGGTAAGGACCTGTCCCGGGGGGCGTGAGACAGGCGCGGGCGCTTCCGAATGACGGGTCAAGCTAAGCCCACGCAGGCTCGCCTGGCAAATTACAAAAAGGTAATTTTGTCGGTTTGCGACCTGCCCGAGATTGCCGATCTCTGAAGAGAAATAGAGAACTCCATTCGCGCTCGACCCTGTGAATAGCGGGCAGCGTGAGGCATTGTGTGTGGCATTCCCCGAGGCCGGCGCTTATATGGAACCTGGGCCAGAGGTGAAGATGCGCTTTTCCAACAGTTTTCTCGACGAGATCCGTGATCGCGTGCCGATTTCGACCGTGATCGGCCGGCGGGTGACGTGGGATCGCAAGAAGACCAATGTTTCCCGCGGAGACTACTGGGCGTGCTGCCCGTTCCACGGCGAGAAGAGCCCGAGTTTCCATTGCGAGGACCGCAAGGGCCGCTATCACTGCTTCGGCTGCGGCGTTTCCGGCGATCATTTCCGTTTTCTTACCGATCTCGAAGGGCTTAATTTTCCCGAAGCGGTGCAGCAGGTCGCCGACCTTGCGGGTATCGCCATGCCGCAGCCGGACCCGCAGGCCGAGAAGCGCGAGAAAGAACGCACGACGCTGCTCGACGTCATGGAACTGGCGACGCGTTTCTTCCAGGATCAGCTTCAGAGCGCGGGCGGCGCCAAGGCGCGCGCCTATCTGCGCGACCGCGGGCTGACCGGCCGGACCATCGAGACCTTTCGGCTCGGCTACGCGCCGGAAAGCCGCAATGCGCTGAAGGAGCATCTCGCCGGCAAAGGCGTGCCGAAGGAACAGATCGAGGCCTGCGGTCTGGTGCGGCACGGCCCGGACATCCCGGTTTCCTACGACTATTTCCGCGACCGGATCATGTTCCCGATCCTGTCGTCGCGGGAGAAGGTGATCGCGTTCGGCGGCCGCGCCATGTCGCCGGACGCGCCGGCGAAATACATGAACTCGCCGGAAACCGAGCTCTTTCACAAGGGGCAGGTGCTCTACAATTTCGCCCGCGCCCGGCGCGCCGCCCAGGCCGGCCCTGGGAAAAGCGAGGGCGGCACGATCATCGCCGTCGAGGGCTATATGGACGTCATCGCGCTCAACCAGGCGGGCGTCGAGAACGCCGTGGCGCCGCTCGGCACGGCGCTCACCGAAAATCAGCTCGACCTTCTCTGGAAGATATCGCCGACGCCTGTCCTCTGCTTCGACGGCGACGGCGCGGGCCTGCGCGCCGCAAGCCGGGCCGCCGATCTGGCGCTGCCTTTCCTGAAGCCCGGCCGATCGGTGCGGTTCGCGCTGCTTCCGGACGGCAAGGACCCGGACGACCTGGTCAAGCATGAAGGCCGCGCGCCCTTCGACAAGGTTCTCTCGGAGGCGAGGCCGCTGGTCGACATGATCTGGCAGCGGGAGGCCGGATCGGCGAATTGCGACACGCCGGAGAAGCGCGCCGAACTGGAGGCGCGGCTGAAACAGATCGTCTTCGTCATCGCCGACGAAAGCGTCCGGCGCCATTACCAGCAGGAGATCCGCGACCGGCTGAACAGCTTTTTCGCACCCGCGTCCAGGAGCGGCAACGACCGCCGTCAAGGCTTTCAACGTGGCGGCGGACGCCAGGGATCGGGATATTCGGGGCAGGGCGGCGCATCGCAAGGGCCGCGCGCGGCGGGCAGGGCAGTCGGCGTCTCCGACCGGCTTGCGCGTTCCGGTCTCGTCCGCGGCTATGGCGACCTGCCGGCGCTCCGCGAAAGCGTGCTGGCGCTGACGATCGTCAACCATCCGCAGCTTCTCTTGGAGGAATATGACGAGATCGCCGCGATCGACTTTGAAAACCGCGACCTGCAGCGCTTCTGGTCGGCGGTGCTGCCGGCGGCCGCCACTGCCGGCGCGCACCTTTCGCGCGAATACCTCATGCAGCGTCTGGTCGGGGAAGGCTTCGACGCGATCCTGAAATCCCTCGATCAGCAGGTGCGCAATGCGCGGCTCTGGACCGCAACGGAGATCGCAGCGCCCGAAGACGCCCGCGAGGGCTATCGTCAGGCGTTGTCGCTCCACAAGCGCACCAAGGCGCTGCGCATCCAGAAGATCGAGCTCGAACGGGCGATCGCAGAGGCGACGGAGGCGGGGGATGCCGGCGAGATCGAGCCGTTACTCAGGGCGCTTTCAGAGGTGCAGCTGGAAATCCTGCGCATGGAGAACCAGGAAGCGATCATCGACGGTTTCGGCGTGCTTTCGGGGCGGGTGAAGGGCGCCGCCGTCAGCCACGGCTAATTGTTTCGCCTTTGAACCGGAGCGAGCAGGCCGGCCAACGCACCGAGCGCCGTTGATCCTATCGCAACCAGAAATTCTGAAAAATTGGGATGCTGCTTTCCGGTGAGAACAGACCAGACGAATACCGTCGTTACGCAACCCACGACAATCATTACAGCTATCGCCAGCACAATTACTGCGATGCGAAAGGTGATGACGTCTTCCAGTGCGTTAATCGGATTATTGCGCTTTACATCCTTGGCGAGCTCTTCGAGTACGGTAAGCGGCTCATCCTTGATCTGTTGCACAAGAGCTGGACTATCCCTGACACGATCCAGCAGCAGATCGACTGAGCGTGGCGTTGGTTCTGCCATTCCTGTTTCTCCAGTTGCTTGAGCAAAGGAAACTCAATGGGATCGATACCGTTTCTCAATATCAGCACCGTAGAACCCGCTTGTAAACTCATCAAGAACATCTTCTGATTGTGTTTTGCGGCAATCCCTAGCCGATACGGGATTGCGCCTGGCTTTTGAAGCTCATACGCTGATGGGAATTACAGGGAGAGATGACTATGAGGCGGATTTCCGGGAGCTGCCATTGCGGCAGGATCGCTTTCGAAGCCGAGGGCGAATTCAACGAGGCCATGGAATGCAACTGTTCCTTCTGCCGGCGGCGGGGCGTGCTTCTGGCTTTCGTTCCGCGCAGCAACATGCAGCTCACGACGCCCCGCGAGAACCTTTCCACATACCAGTTCAATCAACGGGTGATCGTCCACCATTTCTGTGCAAGCTGCGGCGTCGCCCCCTTCAGCGAAGCGACGATGCCGAATGGAGCGGAGATGGCGGCGATCAACCTCAGATGCGTACCGGAGATCGATCTTGCGGCGTTGACGGTAACCCAGTATGACGGTGCCTCCCGCTAGACAGGGGATGCCTGAATGGAGAACGCCTTCTTTCTCCAGGCGCGAACTCTTGTCTTTGAGGGCATGCTGCCTACATATCGGGTAAATCTGGTGAATGTACCCCTATTAGGCCCGTCTTGAGCGGGTTTTTCCACTTTTCCTGGGCATGAGCTTCGGAAAAGCTTGACGGAGCGTTAATTTGTGGGAATCACCATTTCAAGGCAGAACAGGCGGAGTGGGTCAATAGCACCGAACAGGACCGGTGATCTTCTGACGGGACGGTCCTGCGTCAAAAGCGACCGCCGAATGGTAATCGGGAATTAAAGGTCATTCCGTTACGTGTTGAACAGTGATTCGCGGTGAAAGCGGTAATTCCGTCTTGAGCCGGTGGCCACGAAGCGCGGCAAAAGTGGCGTTCAGGGAAAGCGACGAAATACATGGCAACAAAAGTCAAAGAAAACGAAGAAGCAGAGAACGAACGCGAAGGTACGCACGACGGTCCGCTTCTCGACCTTTCTGATGATGCCGTCAAGAAGATGATCAAGGCTGCGAAGAAGCGCGGCTATGTCACCATGGACGAGTTGAACTCGGTCCTGCCGTCGGAGGAGGTCACCTCCGAGCAGATCGAGGACACGATGTCGATGCTCTCCGATATGGGCATCAACGTCATCGAGGACGAAGAGGCGGAGGAAGCCGCCGGCGGTGACGACGACGGCGATAGCGACGGCGACAATGAAGAGAGCGAAGGCGGCGAACTCGCCACCACGTCCGGCACGGCGCTTGCTACCGCCAAGAAGAAGGAACCGACCGACCGTACCGACGACCCGGTGCGCATGTATCTGCGCGAAATGGGTTCCGTCGAGCTTCTGTCGCGCGAAGGCGAAATTGCGATCGCCAAGCGCATCGAAGCCGGCCGGGAGACGATGATCGCGGGTCTCTGCGAAAGCCCGCTCACCTTCCAGGCGCTGATCATCTGGCGCGACGAGCTGAACGAAGGCACGACGCTGCTGCGCGAGATCATCGACCTCGAAACGACCTATTCCGGTCCCGAGGCCAAGGCAGCCCCGCAGTTCCAGAGCCCGGAGAAGATCGAGGCCGACCGCAAGGCTGCCGAAGAGAAGGAAAAGAACCGCAAGGCCCGCTTCTCCGCGGCCAATGACGACGACATCACCGCGGTCGGCGGCGAGGGCGTCGCCATCGAGGAAGAAGAGGAAGACGACGACGAGTCCAGTCTCTCGCTCGCGGCGATGGAAGCGGAACTGCGCCCGCAGGTCATGGAAACCCTCGACCTGATCGCCGATACCTACAAGAAACTGCGCAAGCTGCAGGACCAGCAGGTCGAGCAGAGGCTTGCCGCGACGGGTACGCTGTCGTCCGCCCAGGAGCGCCGCTACAAGGAGCTCAAGGACGAACTGATCACCGCGGTCAAGTCGCTGTCGCTCAACCAGAACCGCATCGACTCGCTCGTCGAGCAGCTCTACGACATCAACAAGCGCCTCGTGCAGAACGAGGGCCGGCTGCGTGCGCTCGCCGAATCCTACGGCGTGTCCCGCGACAGCTTCGTGGAACAGTATCTCGGCGCCGAACTCGATCCGAACTGGATGAAGTCGATCAGCAACCTTGCCGGCCGGGGCTGGAAGGAATTTGCGCGGAACGAGAACCAGAAGATCCGCGACATCCGCCAGGAAATCCAGAATCTGGCCACCGAAACCGGCATCTCGATCGGCGAGTTCCGCCGCATCGTGCACATGGTGCAGAAGGGCGAGCGCGAGGCGCGCATCGCCAAGAAGGAAATGGTCGAAGCGAACCTGCGCCTCGTCATCTCCATCGCCAAGAAGTACACGAACCGCGGCCTGCAGTTCCTCGACCTCATCCAGGAAGGCAATATCGGCCTGATGAAGGCGGTCGACAAGTTCGAATACCGCCGCGGCTACAAGTTCTCGACCTATGCCACCTGGTGGATCCGGCAGGCGATCACCCGTTCGATCGCCGACCAGGCCCGCACGATCCGCATTCCGGTGCACATGATCGAGACGATCAACAAGATCGTCCGCACCTCGCGCCAGATGCTGCACGAGATCGGCCGCGAGCCGACGCCGGAAGAACTGGCCGAAAAGCTTGCCATGCCGCTCGAAAAGGTCCGCAAGGTCCTGAAGATCGCCAAGGAGCCGATCTCGCTCGAAACCCCGGTGGGCGACGAAGAGGATTCGCATCTCGGCGATTTCATCGAGGACAAGAACGCGCTTTTGCCGATCGATGCGGCGATCCAGGCGAATCTCCGCGAGACGACGACCCGCGTCCTCGCCTCGCTCACGCCGCGTGAGGAACGCGTGCTGCGCATGCGTTTCGGCATCGGCATGAACACCGACCACACGCTCGAAGAGGTCGGCCAGCAGTTCTCGGTCACCCGCGAACGTATCAGGCAGATCGAGGCAAAGGCGCTGCGCAAGCTGAAGCACCCGAGCCGCTCGCGCAAGCTCAGAAGCTTCCTGGATAGCTGAGCGGTTTTACGAGAAGAACTCAAGAAAACCCGGCCTGCTTCGGCAAGCCGGGTTTTCTTTTGCCCTGTCAGGCTGGCTTGACCAGTGCCTGAACGATCCGCCGTGTGATGGGCAGCGCGACCAGGAGGGTGGGAAATGCAATCACCCAGGAAACCGCCCAAGCGGACATCCAGCTTGGCGCGAATTCTGGAGCGAAGCCGAGGTTGTTGACGGTGGCCACGCCGGAGACGACGAAGGTCATCAGGATGGAGAGGATCATCGGCATGAGGAGGCCCGCATATGGTGCCGGCAAACGCGTAAACTTCATAATGGAGACTTTCTGAGGAGAGGTCGCCTTCTGCATCCGAGTCAGATCGCCATTCGACGACCAATTGAGATGCGTTGCCTCACGTCAGACGCTTACGGCTGGCTCAGTCAGCAGGTGCTTCCATAGAAAAAAGGAGGCGAGTTGGCAAGGCCGGTTTCCCCGTCCCCTCATCAATGCCCTACCGACCCGGAAAACAGGTTCACCACCACGACGCCACTGATGATCAGTCCGAGGCCGATGATGGCGGCGGTGTCGAGCGTCTGGCGGAAGAGGATGAGGCCGACGGCCGAGATCAGCACGATGCCGAGGCCACTCCAGATCGCGTAGGCGATGCCGACCGGCAGCGTGCGGAGCGTGATCGACAGGAGATAGAAGGCGGCGGCGTAGCACAGCGCCATCAGGACCGTCGGCAGGGCGCGGGTAAACTGCTGGCTCTGCTGCAAGAACGTCGTGCCGATGACTTCCAGCACGATTGCGGCGGCGAGCGAGCCGTAGGTGAGGATGGCGAGGTTCATGTTTCTGCTCTTATTTCGTAAGACTTCGGAGGTGGTCGCGAAGGTCGGCCAGTTCGTCCGCCGGAATGCCGTCCGCTTCCGTGAGGTTTGCAAGCCAGATGCCGTCCGCCGCATAGCGCGCGAGTTTCAGGGCCGGGCGGTCGTCGGTCGCCGCATGACGCGCAAGCCTTTCGCGCATCCAGTCGGACCAGAGCGCGCGCAGCCGGGCGTCGGTCATGCAGGAGATCGAAAGAGCCGCCCATGGGCTCTTCGCGCCGTCGCGCGTCACCTGAAAGAAGGCGTCGATATAGGCGCGGGTGAACCGGCCCTGTTCGACAGGGTCTTCGCTCATCAGGCGGCCGATTTCCTCGTCGAGTTTTCCAAGCAGATCCGTAAAGACCGCTTCGATGAGTGCCTGCTTGCTCGGGAAATGATGCAGCAAACCGCCCTTGGTGACGGAGGCCGCATCGGCCACCGCCTGTAGCGTCAGGCTTCCCAGCCCTCCGTCCACGGCGCATCGCGCCGCATGGTCCAAAAGGGATCGCCGCACCTGTTCCGGTTGTTTTTCGCGTCTATGAGCTTCCGACATGTTTAAACATACCATTTGATCGGTTTGTTTTCAACGCGGGAATTGCCTGGCCGAATTGCCGGGAGGGAGGAGATGCGATGTGACGGGAGACTGGAATTTGTTCTGTTTTGATCGATCAGGGACTCGATCCCATCGGCTTTCCACCTTACATCGGCTTGCATGATGGATGAACCTGAGAAGCGGCGCGGGGAGATGGGATGGGGCATTCCGGCCTCGATCCTTCTGCATGCCGTGTTCGCCGGTATCCTGTTCTTCCATCTGCCGCTCGATGTCTCCGAGCCGCAGCAGGAGGAGAGCGTGAACGTGGAGATCGTCCCGCCGCCGGAGGAGCCGGAAGTAAAGGCCGAGGAGGCAAAGCAGGAGGAGCCAAAGCCGCCGGAGCCGCCAAAGACAGAGGAAGCGGAGAAGCAGGAGCCTCCACCACCGCCTCCCGAGCCGCTGAAACAACAGGAAGAGGCCAAGGAGGAACCTCCGCCGCCACCGCCGCAACCGCAGGAAAAGGCAGAACAGCCGGAGCCGCCGCCGCCACAGCAGGAGGAGGCGAAACCGGAAGAGCAGCCTTCCGCGAACGAGCAGGCGACGGGGCAGCCGATACCCGTCCTGCGCCCGGTCTTCGAGTTCGGCGAAAAGGATAGCGGTCCCCGAAAATCCGAAACGGGCAATGCTTCGCAAGAGGCAGAGACGCCGCCTGCCGAAAGCCCGCCGGATGCCGAGGCCACCGAGGCCCCGAAGTCTTCGGAGGAGCCGGTGGTTGCAGAAGAACCGCCGGCCAATCCTTTGCCCGAGGATATCAAGGTGCCGGAGGTCGATGTCGCCTCGGCCGATCCGCAACAGAATGGTTCTGCTTCGGAGATTTCGCTGGATGCGATCAAGGCGGATATCGCTGCAGCGCCGTCCGCAACGGTGGCACAAGACGAGCCATCCAAGACGCCGGCGGCCGGAAAGCCTCCCGAATTGACGGAAGCGAAGACCCTGTTCTCGCAGAACGAAACCGGCGACCCCATTGCTACGGCAGCGATGGGCAACGTGCCGCGCGGCGTTCGCGCCGGGCAGCTCTGCGCAACGGAAATGCAGGCACAGTTACGTCACTCGTCCCCACCATACCGGCCGGAAATAGTGCAGGTTTATCGCCTATCGAGCGGAACGGTGCTGGAGGTCAGGCGCGGCGCCTTTCGCGCAAGCGCGCAATGGTATGACTTGAGTTTCCGCTGCGAAGTGGATGAGAATGCCACCAAGGTTCTCTCCTTTGCATTCGATGTCGGCGCCGCGGTGCCGCAAAGCGAATGGCGCAAGCGGGGTTTTCCGGAATTCTGATCGGCGTGCGACACTCGCCGCGGCTGCTCGGCTCGTGCATAGTGCAGGCCTTCCCAAGAGAGCGATTCCATGCCGCTGACCGAGAATACGACCGATCTCCTGTTCGACCGCGAAAGTGCGAGGAACCCGCTTGCCATCCTCAGCCAAATCTACGGTTATTCCGCGTTCCGCGGCAAACAGGCGGCCGTCGTCGATCGGGTCGTTTCGGGCGGCGATGCGGTCGTGCTTTTTCCGACGGGGGCGGGTAAATCGCTGTGCTTTCAGATTCCCGCACTCTGCCGGGACGGCGTCGGCATCGTGATTTCACCGCTGATCGCATTGATGCGCGATCAGGTGGAGGCACTGAAGCAGCTCGGCATACGCGCGGCCGCGCTCAATTCCTCGCTGACGCGCGAAGAGTTTGTCGACGTCCGCCGAGCGGTCGCCGGCGGCGATCTGAAACTCCTCTATGTGACGCCCGAGCGCGTCGTCACGCCCGGTTTCCGGGAGATGATCGGCAATGCGCGGATCGCGCTGTTCGCGATCGACGAGGCGCATTGCGTCTCCCAGTGGGGACATGATTTCCGGCCGGAATATCGCGAACTCGGAAAGCTCGCCGAGCAGTATCCGGGCGTGCCGCGGATCGCACTGACGGCGACCGCGGATCCGCATACCCGCGACGACATTATCGACAGGCTTGCGCTCCGTTCGGCGGAAGTGTTCACCACCTCGTTCGATCGTCCGAACATCGCCTACGAAATCGTCGAACGCGACCAGCCGCGCCAGCAGCTCCTGCGCTTCCTGTCGCGCCACAAGGGCTCGAGCGGCATCGTCTACTGCCTCTCGCGCGCCAAAGTCGAGGACACGGCCGAATGGCTGAACGGGCAGGGCATCCGCGCGCTTGCCTATCACGCCGGTATGGAGCGGCACGTCCGCGACGCCAACCAGGATGCGTTCCTGAAGGAGGAGGATCTCTGCCTTGTCGCCACCGTCGCCTTCGGCATGGGGATCGACAAGCCGAACGTGCGTTATGTGGCGCATCTCGATCTGCCGGGTTCGGTCGAGGCCTACTACCAGGAAACCGGCCGTGCCGGACGCGACGGCCTGCCGTCCGAGGTCTGGATGGCTTATGGCATGGCGGACGTCATCCAGCGGCGCAGGATGATCGACGAAGCCGGATCGGCGGAAGACGTGAAGCGTGTCGAGCGCGCCAAGCTCAACGCGCTTCTCGCGATCTGCGAAACGCCGGGCTGCCGCCGGCAGGCGATCCTGGCGCATTTCGGCGAGACGCATCAAGGCGGATGCGGCAATTGCGACACATGCCTCAAGCCGGTCGAAACCTGGGACGGTACGGAAGCCGCGATCAAGGCGCTGGCGGCGGTCTACCGGACCGGCGAGCGCTTCGGCACCGGACATCTGATCGACGTGCTGCTCGGAACCGTCAACGAGAAGACCACCCGCTTCGGCCATGTGGACATGCCGGTTTTCGGTGTCGGCAAGGATATCCCGTCGAAGACCTGGCAATCGGTCTACCGCCAGCTTCTTGCCGCCGGCTTCGTCAGCGTCGATCACCACGCCTTCGGTGCGCTGAGACTGGAGCCTGAGGCGCGCGCCGTATTCAAGCGGGAGCGCGACGTTCGCTTCCGCAAGGACCGCCTGACGACAGGCAAGGCGGCGAGAAGCGCCTCACCCGGTTCCGCGAACGCCAAGTCCGCATTGCAAGGCTCCGATATGGAGCTTTTCGAAGCGCTTCGTGCGGTCCGCACGGCGATCGCCAAGGAACTGTCGGTGCCGCCCTATGTCGTCTTTCCGGATACGACGCTGGTCGCATTCGCGACCGAACGCCCGCAGAGCCGCGATGCGTTGCTCGGCATTTCCGGTGTCGGACAATCCAAGCTGGAGCGTTACGGCGACGCTTTCCTTCAGGTCATCAGGGCGCATCAGCCCTAGGACGAACACCTGGTTGATCGAGCGGCGAGGCCGATTATGCTGCAATCACCTCAACAAGGAATGCCGTCATGAAAGCCATGTTTTACGATGCCTTTGAAAAGGCACCGGAAATCCGCAACCTTCCCGATCCGGAACCGACTTTCGACGGCGTGGTGATCAAGGTCGGTGCCACCGGGCTCTGCCGCAGCGACTGGCACGGCTGGATGGGGCACGATCCGGATATCCGCCTGCCGCATGTGCCGGGTCATGAATTGGCGGGCAGGATCGTCGCAGCGGGCAAGGGCGTCATGCGCTTCCAAGTGGGCGACCGGGTGACGGTGCCGTTTGTCTCCGGCTGTGGACATTGCTCCGAATGCCATTCCGGCAACCAACAGGTCTGCCCTAACCAGTTCCAGCCGGGTTTCACCCATTGGGGCTCCTTCGCCGAATATGTGGCGATCGATTATGCCGACACGAACCTCGTGCATCTGCCGGACGAGATCGACGATGCGACGGCGGCGAGCCTCGGCTGCCGGTTCGCAACCTCCTTCCGCGCAGTCGTCGACCAGGCGCGCACCGGCCCGGGCGACTGGGTTGCCGTGCATGGCTGCGGCGGGGTCGGCCTTTCGGCGATCATGATTGCCACGGCGCTCGGAGCGAACGCGATCGGCATCGATCTTGCCGAGGACAAGCTGGCGCTTGCCCGCCAGTGCGGCGCGGTCGCGACGATCAACGCGGGTTCGGTGCCGGATGTCGTCGAGGCGGTGCGGGAGATCACCAGGGGCGGCGCGCATGTCTCGATCGATGCGCTTGGCCACCCGGTCACCTGCTTCAACTCGATCAAGAACCTGCGCCGCCGCGGCCGGCATGTGCAGGTGGGGCTGATGCTCGGAGAGCATGCGACCCCCGCGATCCCGATGGCGCAGGTGATCGGCCACGAGCTCGAAATCTACGGCAGCCACGGCATGCAGGCGTGGCGTTACGACGCGATGCTCGCCATGCTGACGGCGGGCAGGATGAAGCCGCAGCAGCTCATCGCCAAGAGGATCAGCCTGGAGGAGGCCGTGCCGGCGCTGATGACGCTCGACAAGTCAGAGACGCCGGGCATCAGCGTGATCACCAGGTTCTAGGCAGGCGCCGAGCGCCCATCTTGCCTGACATTGTTTGTCACCGGCGACCGCAGCATTCCGTTCCGGCCGCTTGGTCGCTTTCTGCCATGTACTACATCATGGCGCATGAGCCAAAGCGAAAGGACACGTCATGAACGCCAGAGTGCAGAAGATTCCAGGCCCTGACCATCCGATTACCGTCGAGCCCAATCCGGCGCGCGTGGTGGTGAAGCTCGGCGGCAAGGTGGTCGCCGACAGCGTCAACGCACTGACGCTGCGCGAAGCCTCCTATCCGCCGGTGCATTACATACCTCGCAAGGATGTCGACATGTCGCTCCTTGAACGGACCGCTCACGAGAGCTATTGCCCCTATAAGGGC
Source organism: Neorhizobium descurainiae (assembly GCF_051400715.1). NCBI lineage: Bacteria > Pseudomonadati > Pseudomonadota > Alphaproteobacteria > Hyphomicrobiales > Rhizobiaceae > Neorhizobium > Neorhizobium descurainiae. The sequence continues at coordinate 317,681 of NZ_JBLFFK010000002.1, read as the reverse complement.
GAAGCTTCGTATTTCAGCATTCCCGCGGGCGGCGAGCGTTCGAAGAATGCCGTCTGGTCCTATGAAAATCCCTATGATGCGGTTGCCGGCATCAAGGAACACGTCGCCTTCTATCCGGATCGCGTCGATACCATCGAGGAGTTCGCCTGAGACGAGCAAACCTGTCGCCACCGGCGTCATCGGCGGCATCGGCACGCTCGTCGTGGTGCTTCTGTGGATCAGGCTCTTCCCGGAGATCGTAAAGGTGAAGACGCTGGAAGGCTGAAGAAAAAATTCGCCACCCTTGTCGGCTGCGGTCCGGTTCCCACGTCCTTGACATGTCGCAACATCAAGGAGGACCGAAAATGCCCTATGTGGATGGATTTATTCTTGCCGTGCCGACGGCCAATCTGGAACGTTACAAGAAGATGGCGCATCTCGGCGGCGAAGTGTGGATGGGATACGGTGCGCTTTCCTATGTGGAATGCATCGGCGATGACGTGCCCTACGGCGAACTCACTTCGTTTCCGCGCGCCGTGCAGGCGAAGGAGGATGAAACCGTCATCTTTGCATGGATCACCTACGAGAGCCGCGAGCAGCGTGACGAGATCAACGCCAAGGTGATGAAGGATGCCCGGTTCGACGGCGACGAATGGCGGGAGGTCTTCGACGGCAAGCGGATGATCTTCGGAGGCTTCCGGAGCTTCCTGGCACTCTGAACCCGGACGATGATAGAAATGTCGTCCCCTGCCGGCATATCTATCGAAAGGAATCCCGATGCCCCAGACCGTGATCTCGATCTCCACCCGCGGCCAGGGGCTCTATGAATTCACCGAGGCGGCGCAGGATTTCGTGCGCCGCCAGGAAACCGGCGAGGGGTTGCTGACGGTTTTCGTGCGCCACACGTCCTGTTCGCTGATCATCCAGGAGAATGCCGATCCGGACGTGCGCCGCGATGTGAAGACCTTCTTCTCGCGCCTCGTGCCGCCGGCAAACCATCCCGAGATGGGCTGGGTGACGCATACGGCCGAGGGGCCGGACGACATGCCGGCGCATATCAAGGCGGCGCTCACCGCCGCTTCGCTCGGCATTCCGGTGAACGGCGGCCGGCTGATGCTCGGCACGTGGCAGGGCATCTATCTCTTCGAGCATCGCGACAGTCCGCATGTCCGTCAGGTCGTTCTGCATCTTTCTCCGTGATCAGAACATGAACGCAGGCTGAATGGAAGGTTGGGATCGCGTTCAGATGCGGTGGGCTAGGGTCGCCTCAATCGCTTGGAAAGGCGAGAGAAACAACACCCAGGGCCAGGTCCCCTGACCCGGATTACGGAGAAACGCCCTCATGACCAGCCTGATCGTCAAAGCCGGTATCGCCGCTCTCGTCGCGCTTGCCGGCCTTTCCGCCACGGCCCCGACCGCGGCGGCTGCCAGCCCGGAATTCGGCATCCATGTCCAGTATCGCGATCATGACCGCGATCGCGACCGCCATTGGCGTCCGGACCGCCGTCCGCGCGGTTGCGCTCCGTGGCTGGCCGAGCGGAAGGCCGACCGGATGGGCCTTCGCCGCACCCGCGTCGTCGACGTCTCCCGGCGCACCGTCACGGTCGTCGGTTTCGGCCGCCGCGGCCCCGATCGGGTTGTTTTCGCCAACGTACGCGGCTGCCCGCTGATCCGCCGCTGAGGGTGGCAACGGCTCCTTCCGTCTCCATCGCCCGTTGACGGAGGAAAGCGCCCCCGCCGGTTGCCATCGACCGGCGGGGGCGTACGCTTTTGCCCTTCTTATTGTTCGAGGGCGAAGGTCATGTTGACGGTCACTCGATAGGTGTTCTCGCCGCTTGCGATCGGAACGGCTTCGGCAGCCATATCCTTTGCCGCCGCCATGCGCATCATCGGCTGCGGCATCGGGCGGATCGCATTCTCGTTGATCTCGATGATCCGTCCGAGCCTGACGCCTGCCGCCTCCGTCAGGGTCCTCGCCTTGGCGAGCGCTTCCGCGACGGCCGCCTTGCGCGCTTCGGTGATCGCCTTGTCCGGGTCGTCGTTGGTGAAATCGATCTGGCCGCCCTGGTTGACGCCGAGCTTGACCGAGCGGTCGATGAGGCCGCCGAGGGCCTGGAGGTCGCGCACTCTCAACGTCAGCGTGTTGGCGACCTCGTAGCCGATGATCTCCGGCGGATCGATGATGCCGTTTTTCGGCTCGGAATGGCGGTATTGCGGATAGATCGAGAAGTTGCTCGTCTGAATGTCCCGATCGGCGATGCCGTCGGCCTTGAGGGCGGCGAGCACCTCCTTCATGGCCGCGCTGTTGGCCGAAAGGGCAGCTTCGGCGGTCTTCCCGTTGCGCACGACCGAGAAGGTCAGGATCGCCATATCGGGCGCGAGCGAGGCTTCGCCTTCGCCGGAAACGCTGATGACGGGCTCGCGGGAGCGGGGCTCCTGCGCCGACACCTGGCTTGCTGCAGCGGCGGCGATCGCGCCCGCGAAGAGCGTTGCCAGGACGAGACGTGACGACGAAAGCGCAAGGCGCATGGATGTTCTCCCCAATCGGTCTGGGCGGCACGGAATGCTGCCAGGCAATTCCGCCGCGGTGTCTTTGCTTCCCGCGCGGCGGTGACGGGAATCATTTCCCGGCATCCGCGCATCGGCAAGTTTACCTGCCGGTTGATTGTGAAGCTATTGCGGCAACGGCTTGTGGCTTGCGGGGATTTAGGCTAGAGCGGACCTCCGAGGGGAAGCGAGCCATTGCGCCTTCCCCGTCGCCTGATCGGCGGGCCTGTAGCTCAATGGTTAGAGCCGGCGGCTCATAACCGCTTGGTTGGGGGTTCGAGTCCCTCCGGGCCCACCACCATCCTAAGATACTGGATTTCCTTAAAAATTTTAGAAATCCATTTTCTGGTGTACACATGGCTGTACACGCGACCGTACACATGGCGGCCTGTTCTATATCTGTGGCGACGGTCGTGTGGATTCATGTATCAGCAACGGGTTCCAGTCAGTTTCCCGAAAATTCGGAGAATCGCCCATCCGGGTCAAGCGCGGCCCCTTCCTGTCGAGGAAGGGGCCGCCGAGTGCGAATCCTAGCCGGTTGTCCTCCGTTTTTGCATCATCGGGCGTAGAGACGGTCGAGACGCACGACCTTTCCGACAAGCGTGAGTGCGATAACCGTAAAGAGGATGAGCACGGCGGAAATCGCGTGTGCGGTCGGTTCCAGGCTGAACGTCGATTCCGCATAGATCCTGACCGGCAAAGTGGTAAGGCGGGCTGTCGTCAGGAAGCTCGTCACCGTCACCTCCCCAAAGCTCAGCAGGAAGCCGACGATGCCCGCCGCGAAGAGGCCAGGCGCAAGCCCCGGCATGACCACCAGGAAAAAACGCTGAACCGGACTTGCCCCGAGGCTGGCTGCGGCTTCCTCCTGCGCCCGGTCGAGTGTCATGACCGACGTGGTAAGAAGCGTAATGGCGAAGGGCAGGATGACGATCACGTGGATGGCGACCAGCCCGAGGAAGGGCGGAATAGCGACATAGAGTTGGAGGAGCCTCAGCATGCCGACGCCGATCGCCACATGCGGCAGCGACATCGGCAGCAGCCAGAAGGCAAGCAGCGCCGACCGGCCTCTGAAGGGGAAGCGGGCGAGCGCGAAGGCGGCCGGCAGCGCCAGAGCGACCGCCACCAGCATGGAAGTCACCGCGAGCTGCACCGAGATCCAGAAAGCATCCGCATAGGTACCGGCGAAGAACACCTGCTCATACCATTTCAGGGTGAACCCGCGGAAACCGGAGGCCGTCGCCTGCGGCACATCGTTGAAACTCTGGATGCAGACGAGCACGAGCGGCAGAAGCAGGAGCAGCAGGGCAAAAGCCAGCAGCAGTTTCGAGACGATCGGGCCTAAAATATCGACCACCGGCACGATCCAGCGCGGGATGCCGATCGGCTGGCTCGGCTTGTGCCTGAGCCATGGCATCAGGCGGTTCAGCCCGATGGTGCAGAGCGCGGCGAAGAGCAGGCCCGTCGCCGTCATGATGATGGCGAGGGCGGAGGCGAGCGGCGCGTTGAGGTTCTTGATCGCCTCCTGCAGCACCAGCATGCCGGTCGTCCAGACCTTCTTGCCGCCGAGCAGAGTGGCGGAGACATAGGTCGTCGAAGCCATGAGAAAGACGATGATCGCGCCCGACCGTAATCCCGGCAGGGAGAGCGGCAGGTCGACGGTCAGGAAACGCACGGCGGGAGAGGCCCCGAGGCTTTCAGCCGCCTCGTGGACGCGGGGCGAGGTGTTCTGCAGGTTGTCGTAAAGGGCGAGCACCATGAAGGGCAGAAAGACCTGCGCCAGAGCCACGGCGACGGCGCCATGGGTGAAGAGCATGTTCCGTGCGGGCGGTATGCTCACGAGCCCGGTCACCGTGTTGATCAGGCCCTCGGGCGCGAGCAGCAGGATGATGCCGAGCGAGCGGACGACCACGTTGGTGAGCAGCGGAATGAGGATGACCGAAAAGGCGACGGCGCGATACTTGACCGGCATGCGGGCCAGCCAATGAGCGAGCGGATAACCGAGCAGGGCGGTCAGCACCGTCACGCCAAGCCCGAGCAGCACGGTTTCGGCGACGACGCCGTAATAGAAACTGTCGGAGGCGATATCGGTATATTGCGCCAGCGACGGCGGAATGAAGATCGGGCCGAAGGGATCCGGGTACTCGTGCAACGAGAGCACGAGTACCACGAACATCGGTGCCGCGAAGGACAGCAGCAGCCACAGCGTGACCGGTGCTGCGAGCACCGGTCCTATCCAGCGGTTCATCCGGCGATCTCCCGGTCGTAACGGGCCTGCCATTTCGGGCGATTGGCGTTGATATAATCCCAGTCGAAATCGACGAGCTGGCTGACCTGCTGCTCACCGACGATGAGCTTCGCCTTCAGGTCGTCCGGCACGGTGATGTTGCTGACCGTGGGCGAATAGTAGATCTCGCGGGCATAGGCGAGCATGCAGGGCTCGGAGAGATGGAGGTTGATCCATTCCTCGGCGAGCTTCTGGTTTTTCGTGCCGACGGTGATGCAGGCGACGTTCATCGACAGAGCCTGCCCCTCCACCGGAGCGGCGATCGCGATGTTGGGGTTGCGGCTTTCCACATAGGACCGGGTGAAGCTGCCGAACTCGACGGAGAGGTCGGCGAGTTTCTGGTCGAACATTTCGAAGAGCTGCGCCTGGCTCGCCTGGATGGCGGCGAAAGGCTTCAGCTGCTTCACCTTGTCGATCACCATGTCGAAGTCCCGTTCGGCGCCGCCCCAGGCGCGGGCGGTCATCATCAGGGCCGAGATGCCTTCGGCGCCGAGCCCGTCCGGCCAGGCGATGCGGCCCTTCCATTCCGGGTTCCACATGTCCTTCCACGAGGTGATCGGCTTCGACGCCTTGGTCTTGTCGTAGACGATGGTGCAGGGGTTGAAAGCGACGCCGTAACCGCCCTTGCGCGCGCTCGGGTAAAGCGCCTCGAAATTCTTGACGGCCGGCGTCGGCTCCTGGGTCACGCCATCCTTCACGGCCTGGCGGCTTTCGAAGATGTTCAGGTAAAGGACGTCGAAGCTCGGGCGGCCGCGCTCCGCATAGGCGCGGGCGCGGCGGTCGCCGGTGCCGCCGAGGACGTAGCTGATCTTGCAGCCGTATTTTTCGACCAGCGGTTTCTCGACATATTCCTTGACGATCTTCTCCTGCGCGCCACCCCATATGCCGACGACCAGCTCGTCGCCCTTCCTGGGCTCCTGGGCTGCGGCAGGACGGATGATGTGAAACGGTGCGGCAAGTCCGGCACCGGCAACTAACTTGTTGAATGTACGGCGTGAAAGAGTCATCTGAAGTTCCCCTTGTTCGTTTGGATGCCCTGTTGGTTTAGATGAATGTGGCGCCACCCGGCTGGGTCTGGATGCTGCACGACGTCCCGACGGGCGGCGGCGGCATATCCGAAGGCACGATCAGGCGGATCATGCCGCATGCGGATTGGATATCGGCTTCGTAGGTGTCACCGAGGAAAGCCGCGTTGACGAGCGTGCCGGAGACATTGAGCGGGCCAAGTTCATCGGAAAGCCTCAGGCGTGAGGCACGCAGCACCAGCCGTGTCGCGCCTTCCGGCGCGCCATCGCAGGTGAGGCCCGGCGCCGAGAAACGGCCGCCTTCCGTTCGGCCTTCGATCACCGTGCGGGCGCCGAGGAAGGAGGCGGTAAAGGGCGATCTCGGCCGGTCGCAGAGGCTGATGGGCGCGCCGATCTCCATCAGCAAACCCTTGCTCATGACGGCGACGCGGTCCGACATGGCGAGCGCCTCCTGCTGGTCGTGCGTCACGAAGACGGTGGTGATGCCGAGCCGCTGCTGCAGCGAGCGGATTTCGCTGCGCATGTCGGCGCGCAGATGCGCGTCGAGGTTGGAGAGCGGTTCGTCGAGAAGGAGGACGTCGGGTTCGATCACCAGGGCGCGGGCAAGCGCGACGCGCTGCTGCTGGCCGCCGGAAAGCTGGCCGGGATAGCGGTCGTAATAGGCGTTGAGGCCGACCGTATCGAGCGCGGCGGCCGCTTTCTCCCGGCATTCCGCCTTGCCGACATGGCGCATGCGCAGGCCGAAGCCGACATTGTCCAGCGCCGTCAGGTGCGGGAAGAGGGCATAGGACTGGAAGACGACGCCGATATTGCGGGTATGAACGGGACGGCGGCTGATATCCTCGCCGCCGAGGATGATGCGACCGCTGGTCGGCCGGATGAAGCCCGCGATCATCCGCAGCGTCGTCGTCTTGCCACAACCCGAAGGCCCGAGCAGCGAGAGCAGTTCGCCCTTGGCGGCCTCGATCGTCAGGCCGCTGACGGCGACGGAATCGCCATAAGTGGCCGTCACGTTGTCGAGGGTGAGGTAGTGCTTATTCGCTGACATTGTGAACCTTGGGCATGATCAGGCAGGAGCGTGACGCTCCGCCGTGGTGGATGGAAATCGGAATGGGCCGCCGGGCCATATCCGGCGCCGACGAGAATGGACCGTTGCCCGAATGCACTTCGAAGGCCGGCGCGCCGGCGCCCTGAATGGAAAGCCGCAATGCATGACCGGCAGGGACGGTCAGGCAGATGGGCCGCAGCGAAATCTTTGCGGTTGCGTGGCGGGCGTTCTCGATCCGGACATAACCGGTGGAAACGACCCTTGCGGCACCTTCAGGCGTGACGAGCGAAAGAACGGCGCAGAGATCGCAGCCCGACGATTGGGCTCGGATATCCACCTCGACCGCCGCCTCGCCGATGAAAGCCGTTTCCCGATCGAACGGCGCGCTGGTGTAGACCGTCACATCGGCGCGGTTGTCGCAGGCGCTGCGGTCGACAAAACCGGCGGGCGAACCGAGATGGCCGCCGATCAGCGGTGCCGGACGGAAGGGGTCGCTCACGAATGTGTCGAAGGCTTCCGCCGACGGTTCCGGGCCGAGGCGACCGTCGCTCAGCATGGCGGCGGCGAGCCCGGACGAGGACAGGAAGAAGGTCTCTTCCTCCGCTGCGGGAAGGGACGGGAATTTCAACCAGGTCCGGCGACCCATATCGAACAGCCGCACCGATGCCGGCCGTTCGCCCTTATCCTTCAGATAGAAGTCGAAGAACTCGATCTGGGCGCGATCGACCGAAAATTCGGCGTCCGGTCCCATGTCGGCCGTGCCGCCCGCCCGGTTCCACGGAGCATGCGTCCAGGGGCCGATGACGAGATGCGATGTTTCCGGATTTTTCGCGCGGAAGGCGGCGTCCGCCGCCCAGGTGCCCTGCAGCAGGAAATCCGCCCAGCCGCCTGTATGGAAGGCCGGAATGCCGAGCGGATCGTCCTTGAGCAGAATGCCGGGAGAGACCGCATCCCAATAGGCCGCGTCGTCGGCGATCCATTTTCCGAGATGGGAGAGATCAGGCCTTTCCGCAAGGAAATCGCGGCTCGCCGTCTCGTCCAGCGCACACAGGGTGGAATAGGTATCGGCGTCGTTATTGCGGGCGGCCTTCAGCTTGGCCATCTGCACCGCCCAGCCGACGTTCAGTTCAAAGCGGAACGCATTGCCTTCGTAGGCCCAGTCGTCGTGCGGCAGCCAGGGTCCCATGGACGGAGCCATCGCATCCGGCCGGTGGCCACCCTTGCCAGCGAGCGCGAAATACTGCGTCATCGCCTGGTAGCTGAAACCGTAAAGCCCGAGCTTGCCGCTGCTGCCTGCCAGGGATGCGGCCCATTTCAGTGTTTGCGCGCCATCCTCGGCCTCGTGGACGAAGGCCTCGAAATCGCCGCCGGACTCGCCGCAGCCGCGGACATCCTGGATGGCGACGATGTAGCCATGCGACGCGTACCAGGAGGGATGCGCCAGAACGACCGTGGAAGCGATGGCACGTCCGTAGGGCTGACGCATCAGCAGCACCGGATAGAGGCCGTCGTTCGCTGGCCGGTAGATATCCGCCACCAGAACCACGCCGTCGCGCAGCACGAGCTCGGCCCTTTCGGGGCCGATCACGTCATGGCGCGCGCGGTGGTGCATCACGTCGTCAGCTCCTGTACATCGTCTTGTCGGTGATGCGGTCGAGCGGGAATTCGAGCACTTCCTTGATCAGCTTCAGCAGATTGCGAGCGCTGCGCTCCACGTGTTCGCGGCCGCGTTCAGCATCGGCGGCAGCGGCATTGCCGCAGGCTCCCGACGGCTGGACGTCCTGCGTTTGCCAGCCGTAGCCGATCCGCCCTTCCGGCATGAGCAGGCCGCCTGCCTTTTCGAGCTCGACCGAGACGGGCACGAAATCCCTGGCATATTGCATGTCGATCAGGTCGCGGTGCAGATGCAGCATGACGCTGGTCTCCGCCTCGCCGCCATGGATGCCGTGCTTCAGTTCGTGGGCACTGTAGAGATCGGAAAAATCGGCACCCGCGCTTGCCCAGGCGCTGACGGCAAACATGCCGAGCCTGACGCGAAGCTCCCGGCAGACGATCTCCATGACCTGCGGTTGGCCGCCGTGGGAGTTGACGAAGATGATCCTGCGGCAGCCGGCCCGGTTGACGCTCTCGCCGAGCTCGAACCACATCCGCGCCAGCGTCTCGTAAGTGAAGGTGAGGGTGCCCGGATAGGCGGTGTGCTCCACCGACTTGCCGACCGGCATCATCGGCAGAACGAGGACCGGCAGGTCGTCGTCCATCAGTTCGACCGTCCTTGCGACGGTGCCGGCGTTGATCGCCGCATCCACGCGCACCGGCAGGTGCGGGCCGTGCTGTTCGACCGCCGCGACCGGCAGGATGGCGACGAATTTTTCCATGTCGAATTCGGAAAAATCCTTCGTCGTGTGATCCCACCACCAATGCGATTTCAGTTTCATGGGCATGTCCTCGATTTCGCTCAGGCCGCGGCGGCGCGAGCCGCAAGCTCTGCCTTGGCGATCTTGCCGGTGGGAGTCATGGGAAGTTCGGTAACCGAGACGACGGTCATGACGGAGAGATCATAGGGAAGCGAGCCGGCAATCCTCGCCTTGATCGCCTCGCCATCTACCGGCGCGGCAGCCTGTACGAAGGCGACCGGCCGCGTGGTGATCGCCTTGTCGGGCACGCCGACGACCGCGACCTGTTCGACGCCGGGGACGGTCGAGAGCGCCTCCTCGACGTCGCGCGGATACCAGGTCGTGCCGCCGACTTCGATCAGCTCGGAGCGGCGGCCGAGCATGGTCACGAAACCGTGCCGGTCCATCGAGCCGATATCGCCCGTCCAAAGCCAGTCGTCCCGCAGCGTCTCGGCGGTCTTTTCCGGCTTGCCCCAATAGCCCCACATGAACCCGCCCCGCAGCGCGATCTCACCGACTGCCCCGCACGAGACTTCGGTTCCGTCGGCGTTCAGGATTCTCACTTCCTTGTCGGGAAGCGGCTGGCCGACGCGGCGGGTTTCGATATCGGCCGGGTCGAGCCTGGGGAAACCGAGCGCGACGAAGCCACCCAGTTCGGATTGGCCGTAGCTTTCGACCAGCGGCAGCTTCAGCTTTTCGTGCCATCCAACCTTCAGGACCGGTGGGACCGGTCCGCCGCCCGACATGCTCATGCGCAGTTTCGAGGGAGCATGGCCGCGGGCGACGGCCTCGTTAAGGACATCGGTCAGGATCGGCGGATTGGCGATCAGCATGGTTGCGCCGCGCGCTTCGAGGGCGTCGAAACCTGTCGTGCGGGTCCATTTGCCCATGACATTGATCGCCGCGCCGCGGGAAAGCTGCGGCAGAAGATTGCCGACGAGCTGATAGGAGCTCGACAGCGCGCTCGGTCCGAAGGAGACGTCATCGGCTGTGATCTGCAGCCGCTCGGCAATGCAGCGCGTTGCGCGGACGGTGGGTTCGTGCTTCAGGCACGCGCCCTTCGGCTTCCCGGTGGTGCCGGAAGTATAGGAGAGATGGGCGATCGCGTCCTCGTTGCCGGGATCGGCGGGGACGGGAAGGGCCGCGGCCATCAGGTCCGGCAGGGAATGGGCGCCTTCCTGCGGCCCGTCCATGCAGATGAGTGCCCTGATGCTCGGAGCATTGGCGGCAGCCGAGTGAACCGGCCCCTCCATGTCGTGGGTATAGACGACCGCCGTCGGTTCATGATCGGCGAAATAGTAGGCAAGTTCGTCGGCGAATTTGACGTTTACAAGAGCGCAGATCGCTCCGAGGCGCCAGCAGCCGAACATCACGGCGAGGTAATCCATGCCGTTATGGGCGAAGATCGTCACCCGATCGCCTGGCCTGACGCCGAGATGGCGGAGAGCGCCGGCTGCCCGCTCCATGGCATCGACAGCTCCTGCATAGGTCAGGCTTCGTCCTCGATCCACCCAGTGGAAGCAGGCGTGATCCGGATCGCGGTTGGCGCCATCCAGGAGTAGCGTGTGCATCAGCATTTGAGTACCCCGGTCATCATGCTCATTTATTTGGCATCGGTTTCGAATGCCTGAAGCATGGGCAAAAACGATCGCCGGGTGAATGTCGGAGGCATCAATAGCGGCTATAGATGCCGGTCTATGTAATATTTACGCTCATGGGCCACCGCGAGCTCCGCTTTCTGGTGAACCGCATGCAACGTCTGGTCGAAGCGGCGGGCAACGGAACGGACTACGCCGCGCAGCCACTGGTTGGCTCCACTTGCATGCGCACGTTCATGCCAGAGCAGGTAGAGGTTCATCTGGTCGAATTCGCGCGGCGCCTCGACCAGCTGGAGCTGGTTTGCCGGAGCGTTCTCGACGATATATTCCGCATAGGGGCGGGCGGTCGTGAAGACGAGATCGGTTTCCGCCAGAATGGCCGGTATGAGCGCGTATTCCGGCACCGACATGGCGATCCGGCGCTTCAGACCGAGTTGCGAAAGGCGGCCGTCGATCGGACTGAAGAGGGCGCTCGATCCTGGCGTGGGCGATACGTGATCGGCGGACAGATAGGTATCGAGGGTCAGCCTGCCGCGCTGCGCGAGCGAGTTGGATTTCTGCACGATGCAGGCGATATCGCAATGGAGCAGCGTCGTCGATTTCAGGCTCTGCTGGGGCGCGGGCCAGTTGCCAATCACGAGATCCACTCGCCCCGAGCCTAATTCATCGACCAGATCCACCTTTTCGGATGGAGCGAAGAAATCGACGGAGATGCCCGGCGCCTCCTGCCTTATGCTGGCGGCAAGCGGCGGGATGAGGAAGGCGCCGAAGCAATTGACCGCGGCGACGCGCATGCGGCTCCGGACCGCGCCCGGATCGAACTGATTGGCGCGGTTCAGCGTGTTTTTCAGCCCCTCCAGCATGGCGCCAATCGAGGCGCCGACCTCCTCGCCGCGTTCGGTGAGGACGAGTTTTTGGCCGCTGCGCACCAGCAGCGGATCAGCGAAGACTTCTCGGGCTTTCTTTAAAGAGGCGCTGACGCTCGGCTGGGTAAGACCGAGCAGGACTGCGACTTTCGAAACATTCCTCTCGGTGAGCAGGAGATAGGTTGTGTGCAGCAGCCGGACGTCGATCGAGGGGTTGATGTTCGCGTACATGGACGGTTCCTCTGAGCAAGCTTATGTACGAAACGCAAAGCAAGCGGCGTGCCATCCGAAGATACGTGGATGGTTCGGAGGACGTTTGAAGGAGTGGCGCTGACCCCGGGCATTGGGGTCGAAAGTCACGGTACCACGACCAGGATGCAGGGCAGGTCTCGACGCTTCCGCTCACGCAGTCGCGGCTTGAGCGATCGCGGCATCTTCCTCCCGCGGTATCCGTTACCATGTGAGCACAACGATCGCTCGGCAACAATATTCGCGAATGTAGCTTGGCGAGGGCGGGCGGGGGTGGCCAGGCCGGTCTAGCGATTACCCCTGTCGGGCATCCAAATCGTACCGTCTCTATCGTTGCGGCCTCGAAGCACTACGCTTCGATCGCTGTCACCTCCGCCAGACCGGGAGCTTCGGCCACGCCAATCACCATCCCGGTCATCGTGCCGATAGTCGGGGCGTGGACGATACCGTGGTCCGTCATACCGCGAGTCGTAGTACCGACTCCGGTCGTATCTATATGTCCCGCCTTCGCTTACGCAGCCGGCGAGGGTGAGACAGGCTGCGGTAAGTGCGGCGGTTGCGAGCGTTGATTTCTGCATGACGAACTCCTGGTAGGGCGCTTTCGCACAACATCCCAACTTCGCGCCGAGTTCCATCCGCCAGAGCAAAGGATGCGGTAGATCCTCATCCGGCCCGCCGCTTTAACGGCCGGCTGGCAAGGTCACCTGGATATCTCTGACAAGTGGCTCGTCATCGGCATCATCGTTCATGGCTGAAATGCTCAGCACGCACGCGACGAGTCCTGCGACAAGAAGCAACCCATAAGGCATCGGTGTTTCTCCTGTGCCCCCGGGGCGAGTACACGCGCTAAAACTTAACCGCCTGCTAATGGAGATGGTTAACGGTCCGGCAGCAGAGCCGTATCGGCACACATCGGCTCATCGTCTCGTGCGGCGGCTCGCCAGCGATGCGCCATCAATCGGGCGCTGCTTCAGGCGAAGCATGGGGACAGAGGGGCGGGGTGTCCCTCGCGACTGCCCGCTTACCGTCGAGGAGGACGTCTGTTCCCCAAGGAAGGCGCGCGGCCTCCTATGAGGGTGACCAGAGCGCCCGGGCCTGATCAATCTGTTCGTCCATCTGTTCGCGCGTGGCGCCCTTGCGGTAAAGGTGCCAGACCATTTCTCTTTCCAGCTCTTCGAAGCTTGCTCCGGCGACTTTTGCCTCGAGAATCAGGTCCCTCGCGTCTTCTTCGTGATGGGTGCGGAAGGAAGCATCCACATTCCCAAAGCATCCCGGCACCCTCGACTTCCAACTCATCGCTCAGTCCTCCCGGAGAATGGGTGCCTGCAGAATAGCATGCGCGCAGGAGTACGCCATGCAAAATCGCGCCCGTGCCGAACCCGGCTTCGCTACGGTCGCGCAAATCCGGCCAGCGAGGCGTAGCCGCGCACCATGCTCTCGCGTTCCTCGTAAGATGCGACCTTGTCGATATCTTCGAAACCATCGGGTGCGCGTGCTTCGATCATGTCGATGACGCCTTCGGGGCCGCCCTTTCGATTGGCAAGCACAATGGCCGCCGTCGCCGGCCGGCGCTCGGCGTCATAGCGGGACAGGGCGGCCTCGATCCCGTCTACGGCCTGCAGATGAGACGCAAGACATTGAGCGTCGAGAATGGCCTGGCTCGCGCCGTTGGAACCCACGGGATACATGGGATGGGCGGCATCGCCGAGCAGAGTTACACTTCCGAACGACCAGCGCGGCAGCGGCTCGCGATCGCAATTCGGGTACTCATAGAAGTTCTCCGTGGCCCGGATGATGGCTGCAGGATCGACGAAGTCCAGATGGAAGCGCTCACGGACGAAAGGCAATACCTCCTCCACGACGCCGGACCGGCTCCAATCCTCCCGGCGCAAGGGTGGCGCGCCGGCCTCGCCGACTTTCGCCATCACGGCCCAATTCGTCAGGCGCATTCCGGGCTCGTTCGGAGCCGCCGCGATCGGATAGTAGACGAATTTCGCAAAATTGCCTCCGGCAATCGCCATCGTGCGGCCGTCGCGCCATTCGGGCCAATGCGTGGCGCCGCGCCATAACATGATGCCGCTCCAGATCGACGGTCCTTCGCCGGGATAGAGGGCGGCACGAACGGCGGAGTGTATCCCGTCGGCTCCAATCAAAAGATCGCCGCGGGCCTCGCCGCGCGATCCGTCACTTCTTGCGAAATGAACCGAGATGGTATTCCCGGTCTCACGGAAGCCGTCGACGCGGCAGCCGAGATTTATGACATCGGGGCCGAGGCGATCGACCACGGCCTTGTAGATCACTCCCAGCAATTTGCCGCGATGGATGCTGATCTGCGGTACGTCATGTCCGGCATCCAGACCGCGCAGTTCCTGCCACACGACCTGGCCGAAACGATTGGTGTAAATCAGCTCCCGTGTGCGGATGCCCGCAGCGTCGAGATCCGCCATCAACCCGAGATCCGCCAGCTGCCTGACGGCATGCGGCAGCATGTTGATGCCGACGCCGAGCTCCCGAACCTCGTCGGCGCGCTCGAATATCTCGACCTCGATTCCCGCTTTGTGCAGGAAAAGAGCAGTGGTGAGGCCGCCGATACCGGCCCCCGCGATCAGCGCTTTCATGGTTGGCTTCCCTCCTCCCGTTTGCGAGACGATCGGTCTGGTCCCGAAAGCGTGGCACTATCTATAGCGCAGTTCGTCCCGCATATTCGACCTGTATGGCGGCGAAATCGACCGTGCCTATTTGTAGCAATCGGCGATCGCTTCAAGCCTTTCATCCGAGGCCCCGGCAGGTCCGCTGTTCAATGTCGTTGCGCCGCGCGATCACTTCATCCGAGGCTGCTGCGCCAGACGGCCCGGTAGTGCTGCATATCCCACGGCGGCATCGGGACGGAAGATCCCTGCTTTATTCCCGGCGAAATTCCAGCAAGCAGCGCCGCGCCCTGGCTGGTCCCTGTCGAACCCGGAAGAGCGATCACTTCTCTCCCAAGGAGAGTGCGCATCGCCTGCAGATAGACCGGATTGGAGGAGAAGGGGCCTTCCACCAGAACCGGTCCTTTCGCCCCGATGAGACGGAGGCAGGTTTCCGTCATCAGCGCGAGATAGAGACAGGCGGCGGCCCAGCGCTCGTCGGGCGAAGCCCCGGCATCGTTGATCCATCGCCGCTCTTGGCCGGGGAAGGGGCCGGAGCCGGCGGCGACATTCGGCAGCAGCATGATCCGCTTTTCGATGACCTTCGGCATCGCGGCGAGCGCTGCTTCCAGATTGAGTTTGCCGAGTTCTGATGCGAGCAGTTCGAATTCCCGGCCACCCATGAAACGGGAGGAGGGCACGGCGCGGCCATAGGCGTCGACATTGGCGAGCGTGTCGCGTGTCGGGTCCAAGTGATCCAGATCGCCGCCGACCGCGAAATTCACGACCCACGTGCCGGTCGAGACGACGGCGAACGGCGGTTCACGGCCGATCAGATGCGCAAGCAGCGAGGCGTTGGAATCGTGGATGCCGCAATGGACCGGCATGGGTTTCGTGAGACCGATCTTCTGCGCGATCTCGGGCAGCACCGGGCCGAGCGCATCGAAGGCGGAACGGACAGGCGCCATCAGATCGCGGATGCCGAGCCTGTCGACGAGCGAGGAATAGGATCCGTCGCGCGGCCGCCAGAGATCCGTATGGCAGCCGAGAGAGGTCACTTCGTTCGCGGCGATGCCTGTCAGCCGGAACGCCCAGTATTGCGGATAGGTCATGATCGTGCGGACACGGGCGAATTCATCCGGAAAGGCCGTCTTCTGGTAATGAAGCTGCGCCCCGACATTCAGCCCGCCGGAAAGGGCAGGTGAGAAGGTTTCCGAAAACGGCGGACGGAGCGCCACATAGGCCTTCCGAACCTCTTCGGGATATTGGTGCTCGTAGTCGAGTACCGGCAGCGCCAGGTTTCCGCCAGCGTCGAGCAGCACGGCGGAAGCGCCATGGGTGGTGATGGAGATCGCGTCGAATCCGGGTTCCCTGACAAAAGCGGCCAGCGCCTCCAGCGTGAAAGCCCAAAGCGCCTCGATACCGTAATGCGGGTAGGGCGGACCGGCGAGGACACGGTTCGCCGTACGTTTTTCAGCGATCTCCGCGCCGGTTGCGCAGTCGAGCACGACGACCTTGGCGTTCGTCTTGCCGATATCGAGAACGGCGGTCTTCTGCGGCATTGTCATGGCAGGTGGAAGACCGTCACGAGATCGGTCGCGACCGGCGAATTGTCCGGATTGGTTTCCATGATGTCGGCCATATGCGCCCACCATTTCTTCATGACGGGATGGTCGGGCAGGCTCGCCATCGTATGGTCCTGCGGCCGGGTCAGCACGCCGAACAGGATGTTCGTCTCGCGGTCGAGATGAATGGAATAGTCGCTGACGCCGGCTTCGTGTAGCAGGGCCACGAGTTCCGGCCAGATCTCGTCATGGCGCTTCTTGTATTCGGCCTCCATGCCCGGATTGAGCTTCATCTTGAAGGCGTATTTTTCCGAACTCATCGGCTCATTTCCTTGATGCGGCGGGCGACGATCGGCACGGCGATGGTGACGATCAGCAGCAGGCCGACGAAGATCGACATGACGATGCCGGGGACGTTCAGAAGGCCGAGGCCGAAGGTGACGAGACCCATGACGAAAGCGGCGATGACGACGCCCGCGATCGTGCCCGCGCCGCCGAGGATGGAGACGCCGCCGAGCACCACCATGGTGACGACCTCCAGTTCCCACCCTTGAGCGATCGACGGACGGGTCGAGCCGAGGCGGGACGTGAGGCAGACGCTTGCGACGCCCGCCATCACACCGGTCAGCAGGAAGAGGATGAATTTCACCCGTTCCACCGGAATGCCGGAGAAGCGCGCGGCGAACTCGTTATTGCCGATCACATAGACCTGCCGGCCGAAATTGGTCGCGTGCAGCAGAATGGCGAAAACGATCGCGAGGACGACGAACAGCACGAATTCGAAAGAGAAGACCCAGGCGACATAGCCCTGACCGAAATAGGCGAAGCTCTCCGGATATTTGCCGTAGGCCTGATCGCCGAGCACGATATAGGAAATGCCGCGGAAGAGGCTCATCGTGCCGATCGTCACCACGATCGAGGGCAGGCGCAGTCCCGCGACGAGCAATCCGTTGAACGCGCCGCAGACGAGCCCGACGCCGATGCCGATCGCCACAAGGCCCGGCGTGCCGATGCCGGCCTGGGCGGCGGCGCCCATGGCGGTCGAGGCGAGCGCGATGATCGCCGCCACCGAAAGATCGATCTCGCCGGCAATCACCAGAAGCGCCATGGCGAAGGCGATCATCGCCTTTTCGGTGAAGTTGAAGGTCGCGTCGGAGAGGTTCCAGGCGTTCAGGAAGTAAGGCGAGGCGAAGGAATTGAAGATGAAGATCAGCGCCGCCACGCCGAAAAGCAGCACTTCCCAGCTTCCCAGGATGCGCGAAGTCCTGGTCCCCAGCCGATCGGGGATCACGCGTTTGGAGGTGACGATGTCGCTCATGCGGATACCTCCGGTGCGGCGCGGTCGCGCAGGATGATGCGGCCGGCCTTCTTCTCGGCGCGGGCATTGAAGACGACGGCGAGCACGATGACGATGCCGGAGATGGCCATCTGGGCGAAAGGCGAGATGCCGATGACCGGCAACGCGTTCTTGATGACGCCGAGGAAAAGCGAGCCGAGCACGGCGCCTGCCACCGAGCCGATGCCGCCGGCGATCGAGATGCCGCCGATGACGCAGGCTGCGACCGTATCGAGTTCGAAGCCGATCGCGATGTCCACATAGGCGACGGCGTAGCGCGACACCCACAGGTAGCCGCAAAGGCCGGCGAGCGCTCCCGATAGAACGAAGGCAAGGAAGCGCGTCCAGCCGATGTCGACACCCGCATAGATGGCCGCCGTCGGATTGCCGCCGGAGGCATAGGCCGCGCGGCCGAAGGGCAGGCGGGTCAGCACGAACCAGGCGCCCAGCACGATGACGATCGCGATCCAGGAAAGGACCGGCAGGCCGAGGAGGGGCATGCGCGGGATGTTCAGGAAAGAGGGCGTCATCTGGTGGGCGTTCACCCAGCCGCCACCGGACAGCACGAAAGCCATGCCGCGGTAGACGGTGAGCGTGCCGAGCGTGACGACGATCGGCGGGATCTGCAGCGCCCAGACGAGGAAGCCGTTGATCGCGCCGAGGAGGGCGCCGATGCCGATCGCCATGACGATCAGGAGCATCAGCGGCAGATCGGGATAGGCGGCATTGGTCATCGCCACCGCCATGCCGGTGAAGGAGAGGTTGGCGGCGACCGATAGATCGATCGACTTCGTCAGGATCACCGTCATCTGGCCGAGCGCCAGTATGATCAGGATCGACGTGTCATTGAAGATGTTGGCGAGATTGCCCGGCGAGGCAAAACCCTGCGCTCGGGTCGAGAAGCCGATCACCATGGCCGCGATAATGGCGACCAGCAGGATTTCGCGGTTCTTCAGGAGGCGGTTCATGGGTTCTCCTCACTGATTGCCGGTTGCTGCGCGCACGAGAACTTCGGCATTCAGGCGATCACGTTCAAAGATTCCGGCCGACAGGCCTTCGCGCATCACCATCACCCGGTCGGACATGCCGAGGATTTCCGGAAGCTCCGAGGAGACCATGATGATCGAGAGGCCTTCGGCGGCGAGTTCGCTGATGAAACCGTGCACCGCCGCCTTGGAGCCGATGTCGATGCCCTTGGTCGGCTCGTCGAGGATGATGACCTTCGGCCGGGTAGCCAGCCACTTGCCGATCACCACCTTCTGCTGGTTGCCGCCGGAGAGCGTGCCGACCGGCACGGAAAGCGCTGCCGCGCGCAGATCCAGCCGCTCGGCATATTTGCGGGCGAGCGCCAGTTCGTTCGCCGCCTTGAGAAAGCCGGAGCGCGAGGTTTTCTTCAGGGACGGGAGCGACATGTTCTGGAAGATCGGCATGGGCAGCGCCAGTCCGTGGCGGCCGCGCTCCTCCGGCACGTAGACGATGCCGGCGCGGATCGCGTCGCTCGACGAGCGGATGTCGATTGGTCGGCCTTCGAGCGTAAGCTTGCCGGCCGAGGGGCGGGTTATGCCGAACAGCGACTGGCAGAGTTCGGAGCGTCCCGCGCCGATCAGGCCGTAGAGCCCAAGGATTTCGCCGCGGCGAAGTTCGAACGAAATGTCGCGGAACTCGGTCGGATGGCTGTAGCCTTCGACGGTCAGAACCGGGCCGCCGATTTCCACTTTCACCTTCGGGAAGACGTCCTTCACGTCACGGCCGACCATCAGCCGTACGATTTCATCCTGCGGCGTCTCTCTGAGCTTGCCTTGGCCGACGGCGCGGCCGTCCCGGAAGACGACGAAGTTTTCGGCGACTTCATAGACCTCGTCGAACTTGTGGCTGATGAAGAGGATCGCCTTGCCCTGCCGCTTCAAGCCTTCGACGATGCGGAAGAGGTCGTCGATCTCCTTGCGGGAAAGGGCGGCGGTCGGCTCGTCCATGATGACGATGCGCGCCTCGACCGAAAGCGCCCGGGCGATCGCCACGAGATGGCGCTGGGCGATCGAGAGGTCGCGCAGGCGGATCGTCGGGTCGATCTCGCTTTCGAGCTCACGCAAGAGCGCTTTTGAGCGATCGTTGATCTGACGCCAGTCGATCGTACCGAAGCGCGTGCGCGGCGCATGGCCGAGAAAGATGTTCTCGCCGACCGTCAGCTCGTCGAAAAGCACGGTCTCCTGATGGATGGCCGTGACGCCGGCATCGATCGCCGCCTGTGCGCTATGGAAGGCAATCGGCCGGCCGTCGATGACGATGTCGCCTTCGTTGGGGCGATAGATGCCGGTCAAGATCTTGACGAGCGTCGACTTGCCGGCGCCGTTCTCGCCGATCAGTGCCGTCACCTGGCCGGGGTAGAGCTTGATGCTGACACCATCGAGCGCCTTTACGCCCGGAAAAATCTGCGAGATGCCGCGCATTTCCAGGATCGGCGCGGGTTCGGTCGCTGATGCCTGTGCGACAGGTCTCTGGTCGGTCATGGATGCTACGGCGCTCATTATCGTTTCACCTAAAGCCCCTCATCCGCCTGCCGGCACCTTCTCTCCGCAGGTGGGGGAAGGGATATGCCGCCCTGCCTTCCTCAACTGCGGACCTTGAGTTCGGCGCGTACCCTCTCCCCGCGTGCGGGGAGAGGGGCAGGGTGAGGGGCAAATGCCAACGGCTCAGAAGATCTTCGAGAACTCGTCGATATTGGAGGCGTTGTAGACGAACGGGTCGGCCATCGCGGCTTCGCCATTGTCGCCCACCTTGATCTTGCCCATGCGGCCGGCCTCGATTTCCGAGCCGGGCTTGGCGTCCGTATCGCCCTTGACGATGTGATAGGCGATCTGGGTGGCGGAATAACCAAGGTCGATCGGGTTCCAGATCGCGAATTCCTTCGTCGCGCCCGACTTGATGGCGCCGGCCATTTCGGAGGGCAGGCCGAGGCCGGTGACATAGACCTGACCGATCTTGCCGGCATCCTTGACCGCCTGCGAAGCGGCAAGCACGCCGACAGTGGTCGGAGCGACGATGACCTTCACGTTCGGCTGCGAGGTGAGCAAGCCTTGCGCTTCGCGATAGGACTTGTCGGCAAGGTCGTCGCCATAGACGGTCGTGGCGAGATTGAGACCCGGGAAATCCTTGAGCTGCTTCTTCATCTCGGCGATCCAGGTGTTCTGGTTCGTCGAGGTGGTGGTGGCCGACAGGATGGCGAAATCGCCCTTGCCGCCTTCCAGATGGTTTGCGGCGAGCGTCAGGCACATCTTGCCGATCAGCTCGTTGGACGACGGGTTCAGGTGCATGATGCGGCCTTCCGGCGCGACGGCGGAATCCCAGGAGATCACCTTGATGCCGCGCTGGGCGGCCTTCTTCAGTGCCGGAATGACGGCGTCCGGATCGTTGGCGGAGATGGCGATCGCATCCACGCCCTGCGCGATCAGCGAATTGATGACTTCGATCTGGCCTTCGGCGGTCGTGGTCGTCGGACCGGTATAGATGATCTCGACGCCGCCGAGCTCCTTTGCCGCTTCCTGTGCGCCCTTGTTGGCGGCTTCGAAGAAGCCGTTGCCGAGCGATTTCACGACGAGCGCGATCTTCATGTCGGCGGCGCTTGCAGCCGTCGTCATGGCGGCGAAGGCGAGCGCCACGCCGATAGCCAATTTCCTTGCAAGTTTCATGGTCAGTCCTCCCAGTTGATAGTCCGATTTTCCTTCTGCCGACCGCGCGTCACGCGGCCGACGTGGAATCCTCTTCCGCGATCTCCGCCGCAGCGGAGCCGGCGATGATGAGCTTTATGCCCGCATCCTCGATCATCCGGGCGGCGTCTTCCGAGATGCCGTCATCGGTAATGACCGTCGCCACGCGTTCCAGCGGGCAGAGAATGAGGCTCGAGCGGCGGTGGAATTTCGACGAATCCACCATCACGATCAGTTCTTCGGCCTGCTGCATCAGCTTCTGCTCGCTCTGGATCACCAGCGCATCGGCTTCCATGACGCCGAGCGGGCCGACGCCTTGCGCGCCGATGAACATGCGCCGGGCATAGAAATTGCGGATCGCGTCGTTTTCGAAGGGCGACAGGATCAGGCTCTGCTCGCGGTAGATCGCGCCGCCCGGAACCGTCACTGTGCTTTTCGAGTGCTTGACCAGATGTTCGGCGATCGCGAAGGAATTGGTCATCACCTGCAGGCGCCGCGCCGACATGAAATGCACCATCTGGAAGGTGGTCGTGCCGCCGTTGATGATGACGGAATCGCCTTCTTCGCAAAGCTCGACCGCCCGGCGCGCGATGGCGCGCTTCTTGTCGATATTGACGGATTCGGAGACCCGGAAGGAGCGGGCGGCGAGCTGGCCGATCTGCGGCGGATGAACCGCTTCCGCGCCGCCACGTACGCGCCGGAGCTTGCCCTGGACATGCAGCGAAGCGATGTCGCGCCGGATCGTGGCCTCGGAAGCCTCGGTCAGCTCGGCGATGTCCTGTACCGTGATGACGGGCTTTTCCTGGATCGCACTCAGAATGATGCGGTGGCGTTCACGTTCGTGCATCGGGTTCCTCCTGAGCTTCAACTATTGCTGGAAAATTGGCGTTGTCAATCATAAACGATCAAAATCGCTTTTATTGCGCTGCACAATGAAAGTTGGTGATCGTTTTTGATTGACAGGTGGCGAAACAATGCGCGATATCCCGATGCAAGATATGGCGGCACAGGTTCGCCATGAGCCGCAAACATGTTGGGAGGAAAGCGATGCCGGGCCAACCACGCCTTCTCGAAAACCGCTGGGACGATTCCCATGCCGCCAAGCTCGACGAGCCGGGCAAGCTGCTCTATCGCTCCAATCTTCTCGGCGCCGACAAGCGCATCACCAATTACGGCGGCGGCAATACCTCGGCGAAGGTGATGGAAACCGATCCCCTGACCGGCGAAAAGGTCCGTGTCATGTGGGTCAAGGGGTCCGGCGGCGATGTCGGCACGATCAAGCTCGATGGTTTCGCGACCCTTTACATGGACAAGCTGGAAGCCTTGAAGGGGCTCTACCAGGGCGTCGAGGACGAGGACCGCATGGTCGGCTTCCTGCCGCACTGCACCTTCAACCTGAACCCTCGCGCCGCTTCGATCGACACGCCGCTGCACGGGTTCGTGCCCTACACGCATGTCGACCACATGCATCCGGACGCGATCATCGCGATCGCCGCGTCGAAGAATTCCAAGGAACTGACGAAGCAGGTTTTCGGCGACGAAATCGGCTGGCTGCCCTGGCGGCGGCCGGGCTTCCAGCTCGGGCTCGACCTCGAAGCCTTCGTGAAGGCCAATCCGAACGCCAAAGGCGTGGTGCTGGAAAGCCACGGCCTGTTCACCTGGGCGAATGAAGCCAAGGCCTGCTACGAGCTGACGCTTGAAATCATCAACAAGGCGATCGAATGGTTCGCCCATCAGACCGAAGGCAAGACGATCTTCGGCGGCGCCGCGACGCACAGCCTGCCGGCGCCGGAACGGCGGGCGATCGCTGCCAGGCTCATGCCGGAAATCCGCGGCCGCATCGGCAAGGCGGAGCGCAAGCTCGGGCATTTCGACGATCAGGATGCGGTCCTGGAATTCGTCAATTCGAAGAACCTGAAACCGCTTGGGAACCTCGGCACGTCTTGCCCGGATCATTTCCTGCGCACCAAGATCCGCCCGCTGATCATCGATTTCGATCCGACAAAGCCGGATGTCGATGCCGTCATCGCCGTGCTTGACAGGGCGCTGGAAGATTATAGGGCCGACTACAGCCGCTATTACGAAACCTGCAGGCACGACAATTCGCCGAAGATGCGCGACCCGAACCCGGTCATCTTCCTGGTGCCGGGCGTCGGCATGCTGTCATTCGCCCGGGACAAGGCGACCGCACGTATTGCCGGCGAGTTCTATGTCAACGCCATCAACGTGATGCGCGGTGCTTCGACCGTTTCCGAATATCAGGGGCTGCCGGAACAGGAAGCCTTCGATATCGAATACTGGCTGCTCGAAGAGGCCAAGCTGCAACGCATGCCGAAGCCGAAGAGTCTTGCCGGCCAGGTGGCTTTCGTCACCGGCGGCGCCGGCGGCATCGGCCGGGCGACCGCCGCGCGGCTGATGGGCGAGGGCGCCTGCGTGGTGCTCGCCGATATCGACGGCGGCACGCTCGATGAGACCAAGGCGGATTTCGAAAAGTCCTTTGGCAAGGATGCGGTGCGCGGCGTCGTGCTCGACGTCACGAAGGAAGATGCGGTGATCACCGCCTTTGCGGAAGCCTGCGTCGAATTCGGAGGCGTCGACATCCTCGTTTCAAACGCGGGAATCGCTTCCTCGGCGCCGGTCGAGGAAACCACGCTCGCCATGTGGAACAAGAATATCGACATCCTGGCCACCGGCTATTTCCTCGTCTCGCGTGAGGCCTTCAAACTCTTCCGGCGCCAGAAACTCGGCGGCAATGTCGTCTTCGTCGCATCGAAGAACGGGCTTGCATCCTCGCCGAACGCTTCGGCCTATTGCACGGCCAAGGCCGCCGAGATCCATCTCGCCCGTTGCCTGGCGCTCGAAGGCGCCGAAGCCGGCATCCGCGTCAACACGGTCAATCCCGATGCGGTGCTGCGCGGCTCGAAGATCTGGAGCGGCGAGTGGCGCGAGCAGCGTGCGGCGTCCTCGAAGATCGAAGTTTCCGATCTGGAGGAACATTACCGCAAGCGTTCGCTGCTGAAGCTCAACGTCCTTCCGGAGGATATCGCCGAGGCGATCTACTTCCTGGCGTCGGATGCATCGTCCAAGTCGACCGGCAATATCATCAACGTCGATGCGGGAAATGCCCAGAGCTTTACGCGTTAACGGCTTACCTGCCCGCTTCCGGCTCTCCCAAGGCCGGCGGCGGGTGGGTTCCTTGATTGCGCAGGGGAGGAAATCGTCATGACAGAGCTGAAGATTGCGGCCGATGTGATTGCCGCGGAAAACGAGAGACGTGCAGAAGCGCTCAAATCCGATTACGAGGCGCTGGGCGAGAGCCTGTCGCGTCGCGGCATCGATATCGAGGCGGTGACGAAAAAGGTCGCGGATTTCTTCGTCGCCGTGCCCTCGTGGGGTGTCGGCACCGGCGGCACGCGCTTCGCCCGCTTTCCGGGTGAGGGCGAGCCGCGCGGCATCTTCGACAAGCTCGACGATTGCGCCGTCATCCATCAACTGACCCGGGCGACGCCGACCGTTTCGCTGCATATCCCGTGGGACAAGGCAGATACGAAGGAATTGAAGGCCAAGGGCGATGCGTTGGGCCTTGGCTTCGACGCGATGAATTCCAACACGTTTTCCGATGCGCCGGGGCAGGCTCATTCCTATAAATACGGCTCGCTCAGCCATACGGATGCTGCGACGCGCGAGCAGGCCATCGAGCACAATCTCGAATGTATCGAGATCGGCAAGGCGATCGGGTCCAAGGCGCTGACGGTCTGGATCGGCGACGGCTCGAATTTCCCGGGCCAGAGCCATTTTACGAAGAGCTTCGAGCGCTATCTCGCCGCAATGGCGGAGATCTATAAAGCGCTGCCGGACGATTGGCGGCTGTTCTCCGAACACAAGATGTACGAGCCCGCCTTCTATTCGACGGTGGTGCAGGACTGGGGCACGAACTACCTGATCGCCAATACCCTGGGACCGAAAGCCTTCTGCCTCGTGGACCTCGGACATCATGCGCCGAACACCAATATCGAGATGATCGTCGCCCGGTTGATCCAGTTCGGCAAGCTCGGCGGCTTTCATTTCAACGATTCGAAATACGGCGACGACGACCTCGATGCCGGCGCGATCGAGCCTTACCGCTTGTTCCTCGTCTTCAACGAGCTGGTCGATGCCGAGCATCGCGGCGTGAAGGGCTTTCATCCGGCCCATATGATCGACCAGTCGCACAACGTGACCGATCCGATCGAAAGCCTGATTTCCAGCGCCAACGAAATCCGCCGGGCCTGTGCCCAGGCGCTGCTCGTCGATCGTAAGGCGCTCGATGGCTATCAGCAGGAGAACGACGCGCTGATGGCCTCCGAGACGTTGAAGCGCGCCTACCGCACCGATGTGGAGCCGATCCTGGCCGAAGCGCGCCGGCGAACCGGCGGAGCGATCGATCCGGTCGCGGCCTATCGCGCCAGCGGTTACCGCAAAAAGGTTGCAGCCGAGCGCCCGGTCTCCACTGCCGGGGGCGGCGGGATCGTCTGAGCAAGCCCTTATCGGGCCGATGCGGCCTTGGTCCGCTCGCCTTCGGCGGGCCAGCCCTTCAGCAGTTCGGCGAGCCTCGCCCGATCTTCCGGGTCGAGCCGCGGCAGGCCGGGCAGGCGTACCTCGCCAACCGAAAGTCCGGTCATCATGCCGACCGCCTCCTTTACCACGGTGACGTTGGCACCGTTGCGGTATTTGGTGCGCATCCGCTCGAAGGGCTCGATGATGTCGATGATGCGGCGGGCTTCGGCGAAATCGCCGGCTTCGAGCGCCGCATGGATTGCGAGCGAAATCTGCGGCGCGACATTGACGAGGCCGGAGGTGAAGCCGCGCGCGCCGGCGGCGGTGAAGGCGGGAGCCCAGCTTTCCGCAAGCCCGCAGACGAAAAGTGCATTGCCGGGATCGGAAGCCGCAATCGATCGCGACAGCAGGAGAATGTCCGTCGTCGCGAACTTGATGCCCGCAATATTCGGATGGTCGGCAAGCCTCATCATGTCTTCGAGGCTGAAACCTTCCGCCCGCACATAGGCGACGAGCGGGAGAGGCGCTTCTTCCGCGAGCCCGCGAAAATAGTCGATCTGCGCGCCGGGTGCCGCGAACGGATCGACCGGCTGATGGGACATGACCGCCGATGCGCCCATGGCTTTTGCGGCTTTCGCCATGGCGACCGCCTCGCGCAGGGACCGGCCGATGGCGGCCGTCACCGGGGCCTTGCCGTCAACGCCCGCCACCGCTGCTTCGAGAACAGTGCCGATCTCGGAAGGCGTCAGCGTATAGAATTCACCGGTATTGCCTGCCGCGACGATATTGTGGATGCCGGCGGATGCGACCCGGGCATAGATTGTCCTTGTCACGCGGGCATCGACCTCGCCGTCGGCGCCGTATGCGGTTATCGGCACGCCGGATATGCCAGTCAGCGCCTCGCGGAATTTCTGTATGTTCATGGTCTTTCCCTCTCCTGGTTCGGGAGACGATTGGATCAAAGTGCGAAACGGTGAACGGGCGTGCCGCGGATGCCGGCTTCGAAGGCGAAGATCGTGCCGTGCTCGAACGTGCCGTTGCTGTCGGTCGAAAGCGTGGTGACATAGATCGTTGCGAGATCCGGGCCGCCGAAACAGGGCATACTCGGACCCTTTGCCGGCATCATGTAGGCTTCGATCACCCAGCCCTCCGGCGAAAGCCGGTTGAGCCGGCTGCCTTGTTGTCCGGCAATCCAGTAGAAGCCGTCGGCATCCATGGCGGCGCCGTCCGGGCGGCCTTCTTCCGGCGTGAAATCGTGCAGCCGGCGAGGGGGGCTGGTGACGCCTTTCTCCGGATCGAAATCGAAGACCTGGGCGAAGAGCCCACTGCTGTCCGAATGGTACATGGTCCGGCCGTCCGGGCTCCAGGCAAGGCCGTTCGAGGTCATCAGATTGCCGTCGACTATGGTGGTGAAGGAACCGTCGGGCATGACACGATAGAGGCGGGCATTGCCGGTCTGCGGCACAGCCTCGTCGCGCGTGCCGACCCAGAAGCAGCCGTCGGGGCCGACCTTGCCGTCATTCAGCCGGCTGTCCGGCCGTCCGCCGTCCGGGTTGCAGAGCAGTTTCATCGTGCCGGTCTTCGGGTTCAGGAGGTGAACGCCGTTTTCCAGCGCCACGGCGATATCGCCGCTCTCACAGAGTGCCAGGCAGCCGATCTTGAGGGGCATGTCGAAGCGGTCGACACGTCCATCGGCGCGCAGGCAGATCGCCGCCGGCGCCAGGATATCGACCAGCCAGAGATCGCCGGTGCGGTCGTCCCAGGTAGGCGATTCGCCCACCTTCAGCGGGAAATCGATCACCCGTCGCACCTCGGGCGCGATGATTTTCGGCTTGCTCATGATGCGGCTCCCGCGGGGATAACCAGGCCGTTTTCGTCACGCAGCCTGATTTGCCCGTCGTGATCGCTCTCGCAGAAGCTTCCTCCCTGGAAGAAGGCGGCGACGGCGCCTTCGTTTGCCTGCTCGAGACGCAGGTGATCGCGTACATTGTCCTGCGGCCGGTAACCCAGGCGTTCGGCAAGCTCGTCCCGCCACCACCCCGCATCGGTGCGGGAAACGCCGTAGACCACGGCTGCCGCGATATCGGGATGGATGAGGCCGATCTTCACGAGCTGGAAGAGATCGCGGGCGCTGATCCAGATGGCCGCGGACCGCTCGCTGTTGGGATAGGCCGCCGCGTTGCCGATGCGGATCGAGAGCGTGCGGATGCCGGCCTTGTCGTAATAGAAGCCGGCCACCATTTCGCCCCAGCATTTCGACAGGCCGTAACGCGTATCGGGGCGGGCGATATCGAGCGGCGTGATCGTCCGGGAACGCGGATAGAAGCCCGTCGCGTGGTTGCTGGAGGCGAAGACGATACGGCCGACGCCATTTGCCCGCGCAGCCTCGTAGAGATTGTAGGTGCCGAGCACATTGGTGCGCAGCATGTCGCCGATCGCCGCCTCGCGGGGCAGGCCGCCAAGATGGACGACGCCGTCCATGCCTTCGAGCGCGGCAAGCATGGCGCCGGTATCGGCGAGGTCACCCTCGAAAAAGCTCTCGTTCGAGGCGAGGTTCGTCGCCGGCCGCACGTCGATGAGCCTCAGATGCTCCACTTCCGGGCAGAGGAAGCCCCTGAGCTGGGAGGCTATGTGGCCCGCGCCGCCCGTTATCGCTATCCGTTTCAAAATATTCCTCCCGGCGGCGCCTCCTCGCGCCGCACCTATATGAAAAACCTCTAGCCTCCCACGCCCTGGAACATGCGGGCGCGCGCATTCAGAATATGGGTCTTCATCGCATCATGGGCCTCGGCTTCCCGGCGGGCGAAAATCGCATCGACGATCGCCGCGTGCTCGTCCTGGACGTGCCGGACATGCAGGGGCGTCCGTTTGAGGCTGAGACTGCGGGTCACCGACATGCCGATCGCGAAATGCGGCCTGAACCAGTCCCGCACGATGATGTGGAACTGGTTGCCGGTCGCAGCCGCGATCGCGTCATGCAGTTCCTGATCCTCCTCGGCGCCCAGCTCGCCGACTTCCAGACAATGTTCGAGCGCCTTCAGGGCTGCGGTGATGCGGACCTTGTCATTGACCTGCCAGTTGCGGGCCGCGAGCTCCGCCGCTTCCGCTTCAAGGCCGGCGCGGAATTCGAAAAACCTCTGCACGTCCGCAAGCGAACCGACCGGCACCTGTTTGAGCACCGAGGAATCGGGCCGCTGCCGCACATAGGAACCCGATCCCTTGCGCGATACGACGAGCTGGTCGGTCCTCAGCCTCTCCAGCGCCTCTCGCACGACGGGGCGCGAAGCTCCGAGCATGATGGCGAGATTGGGCTCGGACGGAAGACGTTCGTTGACGGGAAAGCGGCCGTCGGCGATCATGCCCACGATCTTCTCGTAGATGATGTCGCTGAAGCGAGGCTCGGCTTTCGTGGCCGCTATCACGTCAGGTTGGTCCATCAACGTCCCTTTTCACGTCTCCATTCGCGGAATTCCTGTTCGGCTTCCGGTCCTGGTGGATAGAGCCCGAAAATTCCTCGTCCCGCCTTCACGCGCTCTTCGACGAAGTCTTCGAAAACCGTCTGCTCGAAGGCTTCGTCGGCCACTTCTTTAGCCATGGCGCCCGGAATGACAACCACTCCCTCGTCGTCGCCGACGATGATGTCCCCCGGATAAACGGGCACGTCGCCGCAGCCGATCGGCTGGTTGATGTCGAGCGCGTGGTGGCGGATGAGATTGGTGGGAGCCGACGGTGCCGCATGATAGGCGGCGAAGGGCAGCTTCGCGATGTCGGGCGTGTCGCGGAAGCCGCCGTCGGTCACGACGCCGGCAGCACCCCGCATGTAGAGCCGGGTCATCAGGATCGCGCCCGCCGAGGCGGCCGTCGAATCCTTGCGGCTGTCCATCACGAGCACGTGGCCGGACGGGCATTCTTCGATCGCGCGGCGCTGCGGATGGGTGCGGTCCGTGAAGACGCCCACGTGATCGATGTCTTCCCGCGCCGGGATGTAGCGCAGGGTGAAGGCCGGGCCGACGAGCCGCGGCGCATCCGGATTGATCTTGTGAAGGCCATGGATGAACACGTTCCGAAGCCCGCGCTTCAGAAGAATCGTAGTCAGTGTGGCGGTCGAAACCTCTTTCAGTTTTTCCCGCGTTTCCTCGGTAAATGTCAATCCGTTTCCTCCCATGCGGCCGACAGTCGCTGGGACTAGAACTATTTAACCTGTAAAAATCTGTCAATACTTGTAATCATCTGAAAACGGGCCTATGGTCGCCTTGCCGATAGGATGGAGGTCCACGGCGGCCGGGCGGCAAGGAGGCCGCTCAAGCCGTTTCGAGAAATCGGCTCGGTCTTGGATATGGGAGGATATCAATGCGCGACGACGATTTCATTTCTGCCGGCGCGACCCGCCGGACGTTCCTGGCGGGGGTCGGCGGAGCCGTAGCCCTCTCCGTGGCAGGCGGCAGCGCCAAGGCGGCAGGCGGGAAGGAAGCGCCTCAACTGGCCGCGCTTGTAAAGGACGGAAAACTTCCGCCGCTTGCCGAACGGTTGCCGCAAAATCCGATGGTCGTGAAGCCCTGGGAGAAGATCGGCACCTATGGCGGTACTCTGAGGCGCGGTTTGCGCGGCTCGTCAGACCATAACGGCATATTGCGCATGGTCGGCAACCAGGGCCTGGTGCGCTGGAACCTGGAATTTACCGAGGTTCTTCCGAACCTTGCGGAGAAATGGGACGTCAACGACGACGCCTCGCAATTCACCTTCCATCTGCTGAAAGGCGTGAAGTGGTCCGACGGACATCCCTTCACGGCCGACGACGTCGTGTTCGCGATCGAGGATGTCGTCAAGAACAAGGAACTCTACAGCGCCACGCCGGCGCAGATTTCCGTTGCCGGCAGGCCGGTCGCAGTCGAGAAGATCGACGATCACACCGTCAAGTTCACTTTCGCCGCCGCGAACGCGCTTTACCTGGAAAACCTGGCGACGCCGCTCGGCCAGCATCCGACGCTGTTCGCCAAGCACTACTGCAGCAAGTTCCTGCCGAAATACAATCCGAACCTCGATGCGGATGTGAAGGCGGCCGGCGCTGCAAGCTGGACGGAACTCTTCCGCGCCAAGTGCGGCGACATCGAAATTCCATCGCGCTGGTCGAACGCCGAGAAGCCGACGCTCGATCCCTGGGTCATCAAGGAACCCTATTCGGGCGGTGCGACCCGCGTGCTCATGGTCCGCAATCCGTATTTCTGGCAGGTGGACACCGAGGGCAACCAGCTCCCTTATGTCGACGAGCTGAACTTCGGCATCTCGCAGGACGTCGAATCGCTGATGCTCAATGTCATCTCCGGCAAGATCGACATCCAGGAGCGCCATATCAACAGCCTTGCGAACAAGCCGACGCTCTCCCAGAACATGGAAAAGGGCGACTACCGGCTGCTGTCGCTCGTCCCGTCCGCGGCGCAGCAATGCTCGCTCTACCTGAACATGACCCACAAGGACCCGGCGCTGCGCAAGATATTCGCCGACAAGTCCTTCCGCCAGGCGCTGTCGATCGGCATCAACCGCCAGGAAATTATCGACATCGTGTATTTCGGCCAGAGCGAAGGATACCAGACCGGTCCGCGTCCGGGCCACCCCTGGTATCACGAGAAGCTCGCGCGGCAGTTCACGGAATATGATCCGGACAAGGCAAGCGCCCTGCTGGATCAGGCCGGCCTCGACAAGAAGAACGCCAACGGCATCCGCCTCCGGTCCGACGGTCAGCCGATCTTCTTCGCGGTCGACGTCATCCCGACGCTCTATCCCGACCTTGTCGACGTCCTGGAACTGGTGAAGGCTCATTGGGCGCAGATCGGCATCGACATGAAGGTCAACACGATCGAACGCGCGCTCTACTACACCCGCGGCGACGACAATGCGCATGACGCGCAGGTCTGGCCGGGACCGGGCGGGCTCGATCCCATGCTCGATCCGCGCGACTACTTCGCGTTCCATCCGCAGGGGTCGCGCTACGCCATCCCGTGGACGCTCTGGTACACCTCGAACGGGGAGAAGGGCGAGGAGCCGCCGGAAAGCCAGAAGCAGCGCTTCAAGCTCTACGACGAGGCCCGCTCGACCGCCGATCTCGACAAGCGCGGCGCGATCATGAAGCAGATCTTCGATCTTGCTGCGGAGGACTTCGAAGTCATGGGGATATGCCTCGCCGTCGGGGGCTTCGGGGTGATCCGCAACAACCTGCGCAACGTGCCGGAAAAGCAGCCTGACAGCTGGTCCTGGCCCAATCCCGGTCCCGCGTTGCCGCAGCAGTTCACCTTCACGAGCTGATTTGCCTCGCCGGTGCCGCCGCTTCACGGCGGCGGCACTTCTCCAGTCCCATTGCACGATCGACCAGGCGAGGCTTCCTTCGCATTGGAGCGCCGTGCGATCCGAATTGCGAGCGTTCCATGCTGAACTTCATCGTCAAGCGCCTCCTCTGGATGATCCCGTCGCTATTTGCCGTGAGCTTCCTCGCCTTCGTGCTGATCCAGCTCCCGCCGGGTGACTTCGTCACGACCTATATCGCCACGCTGGCATCCTCAAACGAGGTGATCGATCAGAATACCGCTGCCGCTCTGCGCGAGCGCTTCGGGCTCGATCAGCCGATGCTGGTGCAGTATCTCAAATGGATCTGGGGCATCGTCACCCGCGGTGATTTCGGCATTTCGTTCGAATGGCAGCAGCCGGTTTCGGGTCTCATCTGGGAGCGCATGGCCCTGACGCTCGTGCTGGCGCTCGCGAGCCTGATCGCCACCTGGGCCTTGGCGCTGCCGATCGGCGTCTATTCCGCCGTCAAGAAATATTCGATCGGCGACTACGCCTTTACGGCATTCACCTTCTTCGGCCTGTCCGTCCCCTCCTTCCTGCTGGCGCTGGTGCTGATGTATATCGCCGCCGTCGAGTTCGGCGCGGATGTCGGTGGCCTCTTCTCCTCGGAATACGAGACGGCGCCCTGGAGCATAGCCAAGATGTACGACCTTCTCACGCATCTGTGGCTGCCGGTCGCGATCCTTGCCGTCTCCTCGACGGCGAGCCTCATCCGCGTCATGCGCGCCAATATGCTGGACGAGTTGCCGAAGCCCTATGTGACGACGGCGCGTGCCAAGGGGCTCTCCGAATTCCGCCTGCTTGTCAAATATCCGCTGCGCATCGCGCTCAATCCGTTCATCTCGACGATCGCCTGGCTGTTGCCGAACCTCATATCCGGCTCCGTCGTGGTGGCGATCGTGCTCAACCTGCCGACCGCAGCGCCTCTGCTCCTCCAGTCGCTGATGGCGCAGGACATGTATCTCGCCGGCGCCTTCGTGCTGCTGATCTGCGCTCTGACGCTGATCGGTTCACTCATCAGTGACATCCTGCTTGCGCTGGTCGATCCGCGCATCCGGCTCGAATAGGAGGGCGACATGGTCGACATTGCCATCACCAATATCCGTCCGGATCGCGCCGCCGTCGCCTCTCAATGGCAGCTCATCTGGTGGGCCTTCAAGCGGCACAAGCTCGCCATGGCCGCGCTTTTCGTGACGATCGCCATGTATGTCGTCGCGATCGTGCCCGGTTTCTTCGCCATCAACGACCCGATCCAGCAGAATGCGCGCGCGACCTTCCACCCGCCGCAGCAGATCCATTTCTTCGATACGACGAACGGTTTCGAGTTCGGACCGCATTACTATCCGCTGAGGCTGACGCGCGACCCGAACACGCTGGCGGCGATCTATGTGGAAGACACGACGAGGAAGATCCCCATCACCTTCTTCGGGCGCGGCTACACCTATTCCGTGCTGGGTCTCTTTCAAACGGACATCCACCTTATTGCGAGCACCGACAAGACCCGTCCGCTTTTCCTGTTCGGCGCCGACCGGCTGGGGCGCGACGTCTACAGCCGTACGGTTCAGGGTGCGCAGGTGTCGCTTTCGATCGGCCTTGTCGGCGTCTTCCTCTCCCTGCTGCTCGGTATCATACTCGGCGGTATCTCCGGTTATTACGGTGGCCGCATCGATTTCGTCATGCAGCGGGTGATCGACTTCGTGCTGTCGCTGCCGACGATCCCGATCTGGCTCGCGCTGGCGGCCGCATTGCCGCAGGGCTGGCCGGCGACGCTGCAATACATGATGATCACCATCATCCTGTCGTTTACCGGATGGGCGCAGCTCGCCCGCGTCGTGCGCGGCCGGTTCCTGTCGCTCAGAACGGAGGAGTTCGTCGCCGCGGCGCGCCTCGACGGCGTGTCGGAGGGCCGCATCATCTTCCGGCACATGCTGCCGAGCTTTTCCAGCCACATCATCGCCTCGATGACGCTTGCCGTGCCGGCGATGATCCTTGCCGAAACGTCGCTCTCCTTCCTCGGCCTCGGGCTGCAGCCGCCGACGATCTCCTGGGGCGTGCTGCTGCGCGAGGCGCAGAACATCCGCTCCATCGCCACGGCACCCTGGCTCTTCATGCCGGGTCTCGCCGTCGTCGTCGCCGTCATGGCGCTCAACCTCTTCGGCGACGGCCTGCGCGATGCGGCCGATCCCTACAACAAGTGAGCCGCCGATGACCGATATTCTCTCCATCGCACCCCGCCCCTCGACCAGAACCGGCAAGCCGCTGCTCGATGTCCGCAACCTGGTGACCGAGTTTCCGCTTCGCACCGGCATCTTCCGGGCGGTCGACAGCCTGTCCTTCTCGATCGAACCGGGCAAGACGCTCTGCGTCGTCGGTGAGAGCGGCTCGGGCAAATCCGTCACGGCCCGCTCGATCCTGCAGATCATCGATACACCCGGCCGCATCGCCTCAGGGTCGATCCTGCTGAACCGGCCGGACGGCACGTCGCTCGACCTTGCGAAACTCGATCCGCGCAGCAAGGCGATCCGCTCCGTGCGCGGGCGCGACATCGCCATGATCTTCCAGGAGCCGATGTCGTCGCTTTCGCCGGTTCACACCGTCGGCGACCAGATCACCGAGGTGCTTCGGCTGCATCTCAGGATGAGCAAGGCGGAGGCCCGCAAAGAAGCGATCGAGCTGTTGCGCCAGGTGGAAATTCCGAACCCGGAAAAGGCGCTCGACCGCTACGCCTTCCAATATTCCGGCGGCATGCGACAGCGCGCCATGATCGCGATGGCGCTTGCCTGCAAGCCGCAGCTCCTGATCGCCGACGAGCCGACCACGGCGCTCGACGTCACCACCCAGGCCGAAATCCTCGACCTGATTGCACGGCTGCAAAAGGCGCATGGCATGGCCGTGCTGTTCATCACCCATGACATGGGCGTGGTCGCCCAGATCGCCGACGACGTGCTGGTCATGCACAACGGCGTGATGAAGGAATACGGCCCCGTCGAGCAGATTTTTCATGCGCCGAAGGATCCTTACACCCGCATGCTGATCGGCTCGGTGCTGAAGTTGGAGCAGAAGGCGGAAATCCGGCTTGCGCGGCCGCCTCTCGACACGACGGCGGCACCCATTCTCGACATCCGCAACCTCTCCATGCATTTCGGAGAGATGAAGGCGCTGGACGATGTGTCCATCTCGCTTCTGCCGGGCGAGACGCTCGGCATCGTCGGCGAAAGCGGGTCGGGCAAGACCACGATGGGCCGCTCGATCATGCGCCTCTATGATCCGACCGCCGGCGAGATGCGCTACCGGCAGGCGGACGGCTCCGTCGTCGACCTCGCCGAGATCGGCGGCGCTGCGTTGAAGGCGGCGCGGCGGGAATTGCGCATGGTCTTCCAGGACCCGTTTGGATCGCTCAATCCGCGCATGACCGTATCCCAGGTCATCGGGGAGCCGCTGCTCGTCAACGGCATCGCCAGGGGAAAGGAGATCGAGGAGCGCGTCTGCCATCTCATGGAGCAGGTGGGCCTCGACCCCAGCACCCGCGAACGCTATCCGCACGCCTTTTCCGGCGGCCAGCGCCAGCGCATCGGGATTGCCCGGGCGATCACGCTCAACCCGCGCATCATCGTTGCGGACGAGGCGACCTCGGCCCTCGACGTCTCGGTGCGTTTCCAGGTGCTTGACCTCCTGATGCGGCTGCAGGATGAGCTGGGCTTGGCCTATATCTTCATCAGCCACGATATCGGCGTCATCCGCTACATGTGCGACCGGGTCGGCGTCATGTATCGCGGCAAGCTGGTCGAGGTGGGCGAAGCCGACAAGGTCTGCAACAACCCCGATCATCCCTACACGCAGGCGCTCATCTCGGCCATTCCGCGACCGGATCCGCGCGATCGCGACCGCTCACGGCGGTTCCGTTACACCGAACCCAGCCCCCATACCGAACCCAGCAACGTCAAGAATGGAAGTTCTGTCCGATGAAGATCACGGGAATTCGCACTTTTCTCATGCATGCGGGCCAGCCCGACCGCGCGAAATGGGCGTCCGACGGCCATGCAAGCCATGTCACCCAGCACAAGCTCGAAGGCACGCGCAACTGGCTCTTCCTGAAGATCGAGACGGACGAAGGTATCACCGGCATCGGCGAGTGCTCCGGCTGGCCGCGGGTGATCGAGACGGCAATCAAGGACTTGGCGCCGCTGCTGATCGGAGAGGACCCGACGCATATCGAAAAGCTCTGGCAGAAGATGGCGATCGCCATGATGGGGCACGGCATGCTCGGCACGGTCGGCGGCGGCGCCATGACCGGCATCGACATGGCGCTCTGGGACATCAAGGGAAAGGCGCTCGGCGTGCCGGTCTGGAACCTGCTCGGCGGCAAGCTGCGCGACCGTATTCCGATCTATTCGCATGCCAACACGGTGGAGCAGGCGCTGGCCGTCAAGAACCGCGGCATCAAGGCGCTGAAATGCGGTGGCGTTTCCGATCCGGTCCGCAAGGTCGACATGCTGCGCGAGGCCGTCGGGGACGAGATGGATATCGCGATCGATCTGCACGGCCCGCCGTGGATGACGCCGGCCGACGCCTGCCGCCTGGTGCGCAAGCTGGAGCCCTATGAACTGCTCTGGGTGGAAGACCCGATCGCTCCGGACAATGTCGAGGGTTACCGCCGCATTCGTGACGCGGCGCATATTCCCCTCGCATCCGGCGAGCGCACCGCGACGATCTTCGGCGAGCGGCAGCTCATCGAGGAGGAACTGGTCGACGTGATCCAGCCGGACACCGGACGCGCCGGCGGCATCACCCAGATGAAGAAGATCGCCGCCATGGCTGAGGCGCATCACATCCAGTTGGCCCCGCATTCCGGCTCGCTCGGTCCTGTCG
Organism: Neorhizobium descurainiae; assembly: GCF_051400715.1. Classification (NCBI taxonomy): domain Bacteria; kingdom Pseudomonadati; phylum Pseudomonadota; class Alphaproteobacteria; order Hyphomicrobiales; family Rhizobiaceae; genus Neorhizobium; species Neorhizobium descurainiae. Next base: position 280,716 of record NZ_JBLFFK010000002.1, on the reverse strand, counting down.
CGGAATATGCGGCACTGCATCTCCTCGCTTCGATCCCGAACGCGCTCATCCTGGAGCGCATCGACGACGACTGGGAAGGACGCCAGCATGTGATCGTGCCGCATCCGGTGCAGGAAGGCGGATCGATCGCGGTGCCGGATGCGCCAGGCCTCGGTTGCGATATCGACGAGGAATTCGTCGCCCGCTTCCCGAGCGAGGGCAACGTCTCGGTGCCGGTGCAGGAAAGCGGCAAATCTTACAATCCCGGCACCTATGGCGAGCGCCTTTACGTGCAAACGCGACTGTCGCGCCGTCATTATTTCAATACCTGAGAGGTGGGACAGAGATGAAAATCGATCGTATGCGGGTCTTCATGACCCGCGACAAGGACCGGCCTCGTGTCATCGTCGCGCTCGATACCGACGACGGCCTGACGGGCTGGGGCGAATGCTATAACCATGGCCCGGACAAGGCATTACCCCCGCTTCTGGACTATCTCTACGGCTTCATCGCGGGCCAAGATCCGACGCGGGTGGATTTTCTCGTCAACCTGATGATCCAGCAGAGCCGGTTTCCGCCCGGCGCGCTGGGGCTGGCGGCGATCTCCGGGCTCGACCATTGCCTTTGGGACCTCGCGGCCAAGGCTGCCGGCGTGCCGGTCTACAAACTGCTCGGGGGCGAGGTGCGCGACCGGATCAAGGTCTATGCGGGCGTCTATACGGCGCCCGATGCTCCGGCAGCCCGCGACGAGCTCGACCGCCTCAACGAAGGCTGGGGTTTCACGGCCTTCAAGCTCAGCCCGTGGCGGATCGACATGCATGCCAACCGGTGGGGCAATGTCGTGAAGGCGTCGGCCGACTACTTCCGCCAGCTCCGCGAAACGGTGCGGGACGATTACGAGATCGCCTTCGATGCGCATGCCAAGATCTACGAGCCGGCCGCCGCCCGCCAGCTCGGCAACGCGCTGGCGCCCTACGATCCGCTGTTCTTCGAGGAGCCGCTCCGGCCGGAAAACATCGAAGCCTGGGGCGACCTGAAACAGGGCCTCAACTGCACGCTGGCGACCGGCGAATCTCTCTACAGCCGTTACGAATTCCTGCGGTTGCTGCAGGTGAAGGGGGCCGACCTCATCCAGCCGGATATCTGCGTCGTCGGCGGCATTTCGGAAATGCGGCGGATCGCGACGCTCGCCGAAGCCTTCTATGTCGGCGTCGCGCCCCACAATCCGATGGGACCGCTCGCGACAGCGGTCAATGTCCATTTCTCGGCCGCACAACAGAACTTCAAGATTCTCGAATACCGGCTGCCGAAGGGCCAGGCCTATGTCTATGGCGGCACGGAAGTCGAGAAGCGCGAAGGGGAGACGCGTTATGTGGTCGATCCCTATCTGCCGAAGGACGGCTATCTGGAATTGAGGCCGGATCGTCCCGGCTGGGGCGTCGAGATGGACGAGAAGGTGATGCAGGAAGAAGGTTACATCCACTGGCAGCGGCGCGTGCCGAAACGGCCGGACGGGTCTTATGCCTTCGCCTGAATGGCCGAGCATACGGAGCGGGCCTTTGGAGGCCCGTTTCCTGCCGGGGAACGGCGGGCGGATGACGCATCTCGCTCACGACCTGCTCGGCGATATTCTCGTGCCGACCGCAGGACCGGAATTCGAGCCGCTGAACTGGCCGAAGGCCGGCGCCTATCCGCTGTTTCCCTATCATAACCGGCTGATCGGCGCGGCGTTCGAGCATGAGGGCAAGCGGCATGAAGTCCTGCCGCATCCGGCACTCGGCAAAGATGCCCAGCACGGCCCGGCTCACCGGCGGCCTTGGTACGTCGTGTCGCATGGCGCCGATCGGATCGAACTCGCGATCGACTATCGTGCGGATGCCGATTGGCCCTTCGATTTCCGTGCCGTGCAGCGATTCATGCTTGGCGACAACCGGCTCGACGTGGAGCTTTTCATGACCAATACCGGCGAAACCTCGATGCCGGGCGGTTTCGGTTGGCATCCTTATCTCGCAGCCGGCTTCGAAAATGCGGCATCCTGCGATGCCGGAAAAATCTGGCCGGTGGGCGAAGCCGGCATTCCGAGCGGCAGCCCGCCGGAAACCCGGGGGACCGAGAAGCCGTTCCCGGGCGAAAACTTCACGATCTTCCTGTCGGGATGGAAGAGCGCCGCCGCCACCTTGAACGGCGGCGCCAACGTCACGATCACAGCCGGTCTGGAACTGCCGCATCTCGTGGCGCATCGGACGCAGGCCTACGTCTGCCTCGAACCGGTATCGCATGTCGCCGGTGCTTTCGGCTTCCCACCGGATACACAAGCGGTTGCGGGACTTTTCGTATTGCAGCCGGGGGAAGGGCGGTCGGCCCGCCTTGCCCTGGAGATCGGCGATTAAGTTTTCCATCTCCAGTTCCGTACCTCCGGCATATCCTCGCCATGTTCGCGAACATAGCGATGATGCTCCTTGAGCCTGCCGCGCAGATTCTCGACGACATGCGCGGCCTTCTCCTTCAAACCCGGCACGCGCTCGATCGCCTCGATGGCGAGGTGGAAACGGTCGAGCTCGTTCAGCACCGTCATATCGAATGGAGTCGTCGTCGTGCCTTCCTCGATAAAGCCGCGGACATGGATGTTGCGGTGGTTGGTCCGCTTGTAGGTCAGCCGATGGATCAGATAAGGGTAGCCGTGATAGGCGAAGATCACCGGTCGATCCGTCGTGAACAGGCGGTCGAAGGCTTCGTCCGCCAGTCCATGCGGGTGATGTTCCTTCGACTGCAGCGCCATCAGGTCGACGACATTCACGACGCGGATCTTGAGGTCCGGGATTGCGTCGCGCAGCAGCGTGACGGCGGCGAGCGTTTCCATCGTGGGTACGTCGCCGGCGCAGGCCATGACGACATCCGGTTCCTTCGTTTTTTCTTCATTGCCGGCCCATTCCCAGATGCCGATGCCGGCCTCGCAATGCTTCACGGCCTCGTCCATCGTCAGCCATTGGGGCTCGGGCTGCTTGCCCGCAACGATGACGTTGATGCGGTCGTAGGTCCTCAGGCAATGGTCGCCGACCCAGAGCAGCGTGTTGGCATCCGGCGGCAGGTAGATACGGACGATATCGGCCTTCTTGTTCGCCACGAGATCGACGAAGCCGGGATCCTGATGGGAGAACCCGTTGTGATCCTGCCGCCAGACATGGGATGTCAGAAGATAGTTCAGCGACGATACGGGTTTGCGCCATTCCAGCTCGCGCGAGACCTTCAGCCATTTGGCGTGCTGGTTGAACATCGAGTCGACGATGTGGATGAAGGCCTCGTAGCAGGAGAAGAGGCCATGCCGGCCGGTCAGCAGATAGCCTTCGAGCCAGCCCTGGCAGAGGTGTTCGCTGAGGACTTCCATGACTCGGCCATCGCGGGACAGATGGACGTCGTAGGGTTCGATCTTTTCCATCCAGACGCGGTCGGTCGCTTCGAAGACGCTGCCGAGCCTATTGGACTCCGTCTCGTCAGGCCCGAAGATGCGGAAGTTCTTGTTCTGCGCATTCAGCTTCAGCACGTCCCGCAGATAGCGGCCGAATATCTCCGTCGACTGGACTTGATGGCCGCCGCGCTCGGCGATCTCGATCTCGTAGTCGCCGATCGAAGGAACAATCAGCTCCTTTCGCAGCCGGCCGCCGTTCGCGTTCGGATTGGCGCCCATCCGCCGTTCGCCCTCGGGCGCCAGCACCCTGAGTTCCGGCTTCAGGCGGCCGTTGGCGTCGAAGAGATCCCGCGGATCGTAGCTCCGCATCCATTCTTCGAGAATCTGCCGGTGGCTGTCGTCGTCGCGGCAATTGGAGACGGGAACCTGGTGCGAGCGCCAGAAGCCCTCGACCTTCTTTCCATCGACCTCCTTGGGGCCGGTCCAGCCCTTGGGGCTTCTGAGCACGATCATCGGCCATCGCGGCATACCGGTCGCCGGGACTCCGTTGCGCGCATCCTGCTGGATCGCCCGGATGAGGCCGAACGCCCGGTCGAAGGTCGCCGCCATCTTCCGGTGCATGTCCGCGGGTTCGTCGCCTTCGACGAACAAGGGTTCGTAGCCATAGCCCGTGAACAGGCTCCTGAGGTCGTCGTCGCTCGCACGTCCGAGGATGGTCGGGTTGGCGATCTTGTAGCCGTTGAGATGCAGGATCGGCAGGACCGCGCCGTCGCGGACGGGGTTCAGGAACTTGTTCGAATGCCAGCCGGCGGCGAGCGGACCGGTCTCCGCTTCGCCATCGCCGACGATGCAGGCGACGATCAGGTCAGGATTGTCGAAGGCCGCTCCGAAGGCATGCACCAGCGCATAACCGAGCTCGCCGCCTTCATGGATCGAACCCGGCGTTTCCGGTGCGGCATGACTCGGAATGCCGCCGGGAAAGGAGAACTGTTTGAAGAGCCTGCGCATGCCGTCCGCGGTTTCAGGCACGTCCGGATAGATCTCGCTGTAGGTGCCTTCGAGATAGGTGTTCGCCACCATGCCGGGTCCCCCATGACCCGGGCCGCAGATATAGATGACATCGAGGCCGTGGGCCCTGATCATCCGGTTGAGGTGCGCATAGATGAAATTCAGTCCCGGCGTCGTGCCCCAATGGCCGAGCAGGCGCGGCTTGATGTGCTCCGGCCTCAAGGGCTCCGACAGCAGCGGATTGTCGAGAAGATAAATCTGTCCGACGGATAGATAGTTCGCCGCGTGCCAATAACGGTCGATCAGTTGCAGTTCGGTATCGGCAAGAACGGTTTCTGCACTGTTATCCATCTCCGTCTCCTTCAACTGGGATTGCCGAGAAAGGGCAGGGCTTCGTTTGCAAGCACCTGTTCCTCGTCCGTGGGAATGATGAATGCCTTGATCCTGCTCAATGGAGTGCTGATCACCGTCTCGCCGGCCCCGTTGCGGGTCTCGTCCAGCTCCAGCCCCGTCCATTTGAGATGAGCGCAGACGCGCCGCCGCACCTCCGGCTGGTTTTCGCCGACGCCCGCCGTGAAGACCACGGCATCGAGGCCGCCGAGGGTCACCGCCATGCGGCCGATCTCGCCGGCGATGCGGAAGCAGAAGAGATCGATCGCCTCGGCAGCTTCAGGGGCCGCGCTTTGCAGAAGCTCGCGCGTATCGCCGCTGATGCCGGAAACGCCGAGAAGGCCGCATCGATGGTAGAGGAAGTTCTCGATGTCGCCGACCTCCGACCTCCGCTCGCGCAGAAGATAGAGGATGGCGCCGGGATCGAGCCAGCCGGGACGCGTCGCCATGGGAATGCCGTCGAGAGCCGAAAAACCCATGCTGCAATCGCGGCTGGCGCCGCCTTCCAGGGCGCAGAGGCTGGCGCCGCTTCCGAGATGTGCAGCAACCACTTTTGCCGCTGCGGTGTTCGGATAGATTTCCTGAAGCTTTCCGGCAATGAATTTGTAGGAGAGGCCGTGGAAGCCGTATCGGCGCAGGCCGGCATCGTGCAATTCCCGCGGGATGGCGAGACGGCGGACGATCTCCTGTTGCGTGGCGTGAAACGCCGTATCGAAGGAGGCCGTCTGCGGGAGATCGGGCCGAAGCTCTCTCAGGGCATGGATCACCTTCAGGGCCTGCGGCTGATGCAGCGGAGCCAGGGGCACCATGCCCTCGATTTGACGGATGACGCCGGCGTCCAGGCGCGCTGCCTCCCGGAAGCGCAGCCCGCCATGGACGACGCGATGGGCGGCGATTTCCAGCGTTTTGCCCGCAAGGTGGGGGAGCAGGCTGTCGAGCGTTTCTTCCACGACTTCGCCGAAGCCCGCTTCGTGATCGCCGGACAATTTGCGGTCGAATGTCTCGTTGCCGATCGCATAGCGAAACACGACGCCGGCTTTCCCGAAATCGATCTTGCCCTTGCCGATCGGCTCTGCCCGGTCGCCTCTAATATCGAAAATACCGATCTTGAGGGTTGACGATCCGGCGTTGAAGGTCAGGCAGACTTGGTCGGCAGGCATGTTCGCTCCACGATGCGTATCCGCGCTGGCGCCGATCTTCCGGCCTCTCGCCATTTAGGGCTGTTCGTTTCCGCGTAAACCCGGTTCGGCGGTGTCCGTGCTGGATACGTCATTCGTTGTCGGACTTCGTGCTTCCTGGGATGAAGTGTGCGACAAGGCGAACGACCGTCACGATAATTGCACCGAACGCGACCCCCACGATCAACAAGAAGGTCTGGCCGGCGCCCGCCGCAATCCCTATCGCTGCCGCGAGCCAGATATTCGCGGCGGATGTCAGGTTGTGAACGTTGCCCTTGGAAAAGAAGATCGCGCCAGCGGCTATGAAGCCGACCGCCTGCGCCAGGCCTTGAACAACCCGCAGCGGATCGACATTCGTCGCTCCCCGCAGGCTGAGGTCGTCATAGATCATCATCGCGGAGACGGTGATGACCGCCGCGCTGAGCGCCACGAGAGCATGGGTCCTTATACCCGCGGCGATCCCCCGCATTTCGCGGTCCAGCCCGAGCAGCGTTCCGGCAAGACTGGCAATACCCAGTCGAAAAACGATGTCCTCAGGTGACATTTCTCTCCCCTTTTCCAGTTATAGCGGTCATAGAGTCTGCCGTCATGCTTCCCTGATGCCAGGGGCCGCCGCCACTTTTGGCAATCACCATCGAACCTTGATCTGCTATTTTGGTTTCAGGAAATAGGATCCAGTTCGGTGGCCCGCATGATTATCCAGCGTATCAGCTTCTATGTGCTTCTGATTCTGGTGACCATCGCGTTCATCGCCGTCGTCCTGCCCTTCTATTCGGCGATATTCTGGGCCGTCGTTTTCGCGATCATCTTCTTTCCCCTTCATGCAAGGCTGGAAACGGGCCTGCACGGGCGCCGGAATACCGCCGCGGCGCTCTCCGTCCTGATCTGCCTTTGCCTCGTCATCATTCCGGGGCTGATCATCCTCAGCTCGCTCGTCCAACAGGGCAATCATCTCTATCAACGCATCGACAATGGTGAGATCGATGTCCGGCGGCTTCTCCAGCAGTTGCAGGCCGCCTTGCCGCTGTTCCTGCAAGAAAGGCTTCAGGCGCTGGAGACGAACGGCTTTCAGGAACTGCGGGACCGCATCTCGTCGTCGCTCGTGCAAGGCGGAGGCTTCTTCGCCGGACGCGCTCTGAGCTTCGGCCAGAACACGCTGCAGTTCTTCGTCACCTTCGGCGTCATGCTCTACCTGTTGTTTTTCCTGTTCCGGGACGGGCGCTTCCTGGCTCGGATCGTCCGCAACGCCCTGCCGCTGAGCGACGCCCACACGCTCCAATTCACGTCTAAATTCACCTCCGTCGTTCGGGCGACCGTCAGGGGCAATATCATCATCGCGATCCTGCAGGGATCGATCGGCGGCGTTGCCTTCTGGGCTCTCGGGGTGGAGCCCGCTCTGCTCTGGGGCGTTCTCATGAGCTTTCTCTCATTGCTGCCGGCGGTAGGGGCCGCGCTGATCTGGGTGCCCACCGCAATCTACCTCGCGCTCACCGGGTTCTGGATCAAGGCGCTCATTCTCGTGATGATCGGTGTTCTGGTCATCGGTCTTGTTGACAACCTGCTCAGGCCGCCCCTGGTGGGGAAGGAAACCAGATTGCCCGACTACGTCGTTCTCATCTCGACGATAGGCGGGATTTCGCTCATCGGAATCAACGGCTTCGTCATAGGGCCATTGATCGCGGCCCTTTTCATGGCGGCCTGGGGCATCTTTGTCGAAGAGCAGGGCGGCGGCGGGCCGACGGATGCCGGCTGAAATACCTCCGGCAACCGTGGAACCAAGATCCGACTGCTCAGTTCGAGAGGGACACGAACATGATCATGGAGGTGAAGCCATGAGTGCTTCGGGTCTTGCCGTCTTCGATAAGACGCTGGGTGCGGAAGGTCCGGGAGAGCCTGCCGAAGGAGATCCAGGAGCTTTGGCCGGATCCCAGCAAGCCGCATTGAGACCTGACCGGCGGCTTTCGGTTGCAGGCAGCCGAAAACAGAGGACCTGGACAATGGGCATGACGTTGATAAGTCCGGCATTTGCCGAAGGCGAGCCGATGCCGGAGAAATACACCCGCCTTGGAGAAAACCTGATGCCGCCGCTGAAATGGAGCGGCATTCCTCAGGAAGCGAAGAGCCTGGCATTGATCGTCGAGGATCCCGATGCTCCGAGCGGCACCTTCCGCCATTGCGGAGTGTTCAACATTCCCGCGGGCTGGAGCGAGCTTTCCGAGAGCGCCGACACGGCGCCGGGCGGCCCGCGTTTCTCCCGCAATGACTTCGGCAACGCCCGGCAATGACTTCGGCAACGCCCGGTATGACGGACCGCAACCCCCGAGGGGCCATGGAACCCATCACTACCATTTTCGGCTTGCAGCGCTCGACGTTCCGAAACTGACCGTGCCGGATTCGGCCGGCATCGAAACCATGTGGCAGGAGGCGCGCAAGCACGCGCTTTCGGAAACATCGCTGACCGGAACCTTCGAAGTGCATTGAAACATCCGGGAAACATCCGGGAAACATCCGGCACAGCAAAGGAGGATGAACCATGAAAGTATCGGAGATCATGTCGCGCGACGTGCAGATCGCCAACCCTCAGCAGACTATCGCTGAGATCGCCAGGAAAATGGCCGATCAGCAGATCGGTTTCATGCCGGTCGGCGACGGCGATCGCCTGGTCGGAGCCATCACCGATAGGGATATGGTGGTGCGGGGGCTGGCCGATGGCCTGGCAGGCGACGCCAAGGTTCGCGAGGTGATGACGCGCGACGTCAAATATTGCTTCGAGGACGACGATGTCGATGATGTCGCCCGCAATATGGGACAGGTCCAGGTTCGCCGGCTTCCCGTGGTCAATCGCGACAAGCGTCTGACGGGCGTGATATCGCTCGGTGATGCGGCGCTTACCGAAACCGCCGCGGCCGGCGCGGGGCTGAAGAAAATCGCACGCCCCGGCGGCGCTCACGCGCAATAAAAGCGAACACGGAAGCAGGAATGGAGCCGGCGGCCGCCGCCGGCTCCATTCTTCACGGGCATTCGGGCATCCTCTTTCGACTATCCGCACCTTTCCAACATCCCGACCGAACCGAACGGGCGATGGGCTTCGGCAGGTGCGACCTTTTGGACCGGGGCAGACCGGAAAGATATCGGAACTATCGCGCGGCTCCTCAGTTGACGTTTTGAAAGTGAGAAAAAAAGCAATGCAACAACCGCCTACCGAACCTGTTCCGAACCCGCAGCCGCCCGTGCCTCCGCCGGCAACCCCGATCCCGCCGATCGAGGAGCCGGAGCCGGACCGGCTGCCCGACGAGGAACCCAATCCCAATCCCGACGAAACCGACGAACCGGCCAAGTATACGTGCCATGAGCTCGCAGCGACCTACGGCATCAGCGAACAGGAAGCAGCGCGGCTGATCGAAAGGTTCGGCGCCTCCGCCGCCGAACTGGACCTTATCCTGGCGGCAAAGGGGCGAACGAAAAACCACCGCCGTCAGGATATTGCCCGTACGGCAGAGGAGATCGCGTTCGGGTAAGCCAGGTGCAATCGACATGACGAAGACATGCGTGAAGCCGGCTGGTGCATTGTTTGCGATGGCATCGCTGATGGCTGCATTCCTTCCTGTGAAGGATGTGGCGGTACAGACCCCTTTGCCGGAGAAATGCGCCGTCCCCACCGAACCGGAAAACCGTCAGCAGGAAGCACCCGAAACCGGCGAGCGGAACCTTTCCAAAAGCTCGACGATTGCAACGGCGTGCTGAAGCGCCGGGCGTCGGCGACAGCGAGATGGTCGAACCCGCTCCGGACACCGGCAAGTTGCGGGTGATCCGGCCGGACATGCTTCCGCCCGATGCCAATCCGCCAAACCAATCCGGCAACTGACCGAGATCTCGGTTTCGGGTGAAAGGTTCGGCTACAATCCGAAAGGATAGGTTTCCGGCGCGCCCTCCTGCACATGTTCCGGCAGCAGCGGCGCAACCGGGTTTGTCCTGTCGAACCAGACGAAGGCATCGAACTGGCGCGGCAGGGAAGCATACATGTAATGGCTGAGGCGCTCCGTCTCCGGGCGGTATATCACACCGATGAAGCGTTCAAGCCGCGGCTCCAATAGGCGCTGTTCCACCAGCGGATGTCTCGGCATGTCGAGGAGGAAACGTTCCGGCCCCGCCTCATGCATGAGCTGCTCGTAACTACCGTCCAATGCCGGGCGCACGGTCTTCACCTGCATCTCCCCATCCCAATCGTCTGCGGCGGCGACCTCTCCCTCATGGGTGCCGAAACCGATCAATGCAGCCTCGTTGCCGAAGCGCTGGCGGCAGAGCTGGCCGATGTTGATCTCGTCGCGTGCGGTGCCCATGTCCGTCTGACGGGCGTCGCCGATGTGGGAATTATGGGCCCAGACGACCGCCTTGGAACCCCGGCCGCGAGCCTTCAGAAGTTGCTCCAGCGTTTCGAACATATGGGTATCGCGGAGATTCCAGGATTGAGAACCTCCGTAATACATGATGCGATAGTAGCGCTCGGCCGATGCGATCAGCCGTGCATTCTGGGCGGCATCGAACAGCTCCTCGCCGTCCCGAAGCGAACGGTCAAGCTGGCGCGCCAGCAGATCCCGGCATTGGGCGACGACTGCCTTTTCGCATTCTCCGTGGCCCTCCGTCAGCACGGCGCGTCCATAGGTGGAAGGTTCGTTCTGCCAGGGCGTCAGGCAGCCGTACCGTTGCCGCGCGACCTCCGCGGCCTGCGGATCGGCCTCGTCGAGATAGGCGAGTACCGCGGCGATCGAGCCGCTCATGTTGTAGATATCGAGCCCATAAAAGCCGGCCCTTTTTCCGGCGTCGAAAATGTTCTGGTTGTGCTCCCGCAGCCAGCCGATGAAGTCGGAAACCTCCTTGTTGCGCCACATCCAGGTCGGAAATCGCCGGAAGGGGGCTTCGAGCAACTTTCCCGGCCGGTCGCGGACATAACGGTCGACGGCGGCTGCATCGGGCCAGTCGGCCTCCACTGCGACGATGTTGAAACCGTGCCGCTCGATAAGGCGCCGGGTGATCGCCGCGCGGGCCTGGTAGAATTCCGACGTGCCGTGGCTTGCTTCGCCGAGCAGCACGGCCCGTCGGCTTGCGAACCGGTCGAAGAGCCGTCCGAAGTCCAGATCGTCGAGGGCGGGAAGCGGTTCCGCCGCTTCGGCGATCAGTTCGGGCAAGCTTCGCTCTCGCGGTCTCGCCACGTGACCCGGCTCATGCCAGCCTTGCTCGCCGATCAACGGCACGAAGCGAACGCCGCCGAGGTCTTCTTCCTCGAATGTCGTGGCGCTCGTGCGCGTGACGCGGATGAGCCGCTGCTCGCCTTCCGATCCGACCGGAATGATGAGGTGCCCTCCGAGATCGAGCTGTTCCTTGAGCGCCCGCGGAACGGAAGGCCCTCCGGCCGCAACGAGGATCGCATCGAACGGAGCGGCCTCGGGCCAGCCTTTCGTGCCATCGCCGATCCGGACGGCGATGTTGTCGAAACCCAGCCGCTTGAAACGGTGCCGGGCCTGCTCGCCGAGGCTGCGATACCGTTCGACCGTATAGACATGTTCGGCAAGCCGGCTCATCACGGCGGCCGCATATCCGGAACCGGTGCCTATTTCCAGGACGGCATCGCCAGGTTCGATTTCCGCCTTGTCGATCATCAGGGCGACGATATAGGGCTGAGAAATGGTCTGCCCTTCGCCGATCGTCAGCGGCGAATCCTCGTAGGCAAACTCTTCAAAGCCCGGTTCCACGAAAGCCTCCCGCGGCACTTCGCGCAGTGCCTGGAGAAGCTCTGGATCCCTGATCCCTCGGCGAGCCACATGGGCTTCAATCATCCGGTCGCGTGCATAAGCGAAATCGTGCATGGCGGTCGCTCCGGAAGCGCGTTCGATGATCAGCCCAACTCGGCCCCGGCTGAAAAGTTTCATCGGGAAATAGATGGATATTGCTGTCCAAACCGCGTTTTCGAGCGGTCGCGCGCCGCATGATGAAACTTTAAAGGCTTCCCAAGGTTACCGTCATCCGATCAACGGCAGGTGGTGGAAGCACACCGAGGCCGGCCGCGGATTTCTCGCTTTGGCCAGGGATAGGGCTGTTATGGCAGCGGACAGATCAGGACATTCCTCAAACCGGACTTCCCACATGCATATGTTTGCGGGTAAGCGCATCCTGATTGTGGAAGACGAGTACTTTCTCGCCGACGAGACGCGTCGCAGACTGGATCAATTCGGGGCGACCGTCATCGGCCCGGCAGCCCATGTGGAGGAGGCCCTCGCGCTCATCAAACAGGTGGAAATCGACGCCGCGATACTCGATGTGCATCTTGGCGACCAATTCGTCTTTCCGGTCGCCGAGGAACTGGACAGGCTCGATATCCCCTTCGTTTTCGCCACCGGATACGACCCCGCATTCATTCCGAAGAAGTTCACCGGTTTCGCATTTTGCGAAAAGCCGGCCGAGCTGGAGAACATAGCGCTGGCGCTTTTCGGGAAAGATGCCCCCAAGAAGTTGCAATAGGGAAAATCTCAACTCACGTCTTCGCCGAGTTCACGCGCGAGATGGAGGCGCGCCCGGTTGACCCTGCTTTTCATCGTGCCGAGCGGGCAGTGGCACCGTTCGGCTGCATTCTCGTAGCTCACGCCCTGAATGAACACCAGTTCGATGGCGCTGCGGTAATGATCCGGCAAGCGGACAAGCGCCTCTTCCAGTTCCCGGCCGCGTAGCGACCATTCCTGCAGGGGCTGAACGGACGGGCGATTGGCGAGGCTATCTTCTATTCCGACATGTTCCCGTTTCGAAAGGCTGAACCTTGTGCAAAAGGAATTGCGCATGATGGTGAAGAGCCAGGACTTCAGATGCGTTCCCTCCTGGAACTTGTCGAGATTTGCGATCGCCTTCAAAAGCGTTTCCTGGACGAGATCGTCGGCGTCGCTCGGTGCGCGGTAAAAACGGGCGGCAAATCGTCGAAGTGCGGGGATCAACTCCACCAACTCGATTTCCAGCCGGCGGCGTGAGCGGGCTTCTGACATGCGATTCCTCCGCGCAGTTAAGAAGGAGTTTTGACGAGCTTCTTCATGGGCCGAACAAGCGGTTGCGCGTTTCGTTCCCGGAGGCGACGGCGGCAGCGGTGGCTGTTCTTCTCTTGTGACGGAACCCTGCGTACCCTCCGCAGTTCGATGCTGGCGAATGTTCCGTGCGCAAGGAGCTCCCCTTGAACCTCAGCACCTTTCTGTTCGGCCGCCGTCTTTCCAACCGGGAGCAGGAGGACAAGAAGATAGGCTGGGTAGAGGCCGTTCCCGCCATGGGGCTGGACGGGCTCGGTTCTTCTTCCTATGGACCGGAAGCGGCGCTCACCGTGCTTATCCCCTTGGGCGCGGCGGGGCTTTTTTTCATAGGCCCGGTGATCGCCTGCATCGTCCTGTTGCTGGCGATCCTCTATTTTTCCTACCGCCAGACGCTGGCGGCCTATCCCACCAGCGGCGGTGCCTATGTCGTCGCAAGAGAAAATCTCGGCGAATATCCGAGTCTTCTGGCCGCTGCCGCCCTGATGATCGACTACGTGCTGAATGTCGCCGTAGGGGTTTCGGCAGGCGTCGGTGCGCTCGTCTCCGCGCTTCCGGTTCTCCATCCCTACATATTGCCGCTCTGCATCGGGATCGTCGCAATCGTTACGCTCGCCAATCTACGAGGGACGGGGGAGGCGGGCTGGCTCTTCGCCTTGCCGACCTATCTTTTCATCTGCTGCTTTCTCGGCGTGATAGGCTACGGCGTGATCCGGATCGTGCTGGAGGGCGATCCCGCCCCGGTGGTCGCTCCACCGCCGCTGCTCCCGGTTTCAGGAGAGGCGACCGTCTGGCTGCTGATGCATGCCTTTGCGAGCGGCTGCACAGCGATGACAGGGGTCGAGGCGGTCTCCAACGGCGTTGGGTCCTTCCGCGAGCCGGTCCTTCGCAATGCCTATGTCACGCTGACAGTTATCGTCGCCGTTCTGGGAATGCTTCTCGCCGGCATCGCGACCATTGCGAGCGTCTTCGAGATCGGCGCAATGCATCAGACCGAAGCGGGTTACCAGAGCGTTCTTTCCCAGCTGATCGGCGCGGTATCCGGTTACAACGCCTTCTACTATGTTGCGATGGCGAGCCTGCTTTCCATCCTCTGCCTTTCCGCCAATACGAGTTTCGTGGGATTTCCCCGTCTTTGCCGGATGGTCGCGGGAGACGGGTATCTTCCAAAGGTTTTCGCCCAACCGGGGCGACGGCTGGTCTTCACGGCGGGCATCCTGTTCCTTTGCGGCTTTGCTGCCCTCCTGCTTGTCTCGTTCGGCGGCATCACGGAAAGGCTGATACCGTTGTTTGCGATAGGCGCTTTCCTGACCTTCACAATTTCGCAGGCCGGCATGGTCATGCACTGGCGCAGGCAGCCAGAACGCCATCCCGGAAAGTTCGCTATGAATGCGGTGGGCGCTTGTTCAACCGGTGCCGCGCTGCTCGTCATTCTTGTCGCGAAGTTCACCGAAGGCGCCTGGATCACGCTGATCGCGGTGCCGCTGACCATCCTGCTTCTCAAAGCGATCAAGGATTACTACGTTTCGCTCGAGGCGGAGTTGCGGAAGCCGGGTCAGATCGTGATCGAAGATACCGAGCCGCCGACCGTCCTTGTCGTGATCGAGGGGTGGAACCGCCTGAGCGAACGGGCGATCAAGTTCGCCCTGACGATCTCGCCCGATGTCGTCGCCGTGCATGTCGTGCGCCTGGGAGGACCGGACTCCGACGAGAACGAGAAGGTACTGCATGACCAGTGGAAAGCCGAAGTCGAGGAGCCGGTCGCCGCACGCGGGCTGAACCCTCCGCGCTTGATCCTCGTTCCGTCGCCCTACCGGCAACTTCATGAATCACTGCTGCGCTTGATCGAGAAATTGGATGCCGACGCGCCCGAGCGGGCAGTCACCGTGCTCATTCCGGAAACCGTCAAGGAGAGATGGTGGCAGAGGCTGCTCCACATGAACAGGGCCGAGCGGCTTCGGTCACGGCTTCTGAGGTCCGGCAATCCGCGGCTGACCGTCGCCACCGTGCCTTGGCGGCTGTCAGGGAATGGGCGGAACGGCGAAGGACGAAAGGCCGGGTGAACAGGCCCTCCACCTAATCCTGCCTGCCATAGATCCGGTCGATGACGTCAGCGGTGTCGATAAGCCTCTCGCAGGCCGGGTCATAGGCCGCGCTGCGCGCAAGCTGTGCTGCCCAGGCGGTGGCGGCGCGGCCGCCCCATGCGTCCGGCGGCTCGGCCAGGAGCTCGCGCGAGGTGCCCCGGAAACGCTCTGCGGTGAAATCATAGAAGGACCCGCTCACGTTGCGCATCGATGCGCTGCCACCGGTGCCGAAGAAGTTCGCTTCGATCACCGCATCGCAGCCGGCCTGCAGCCGCCAGGAGCAGGCGAGGCGGATCACCGCACCGTTGTCGAGGGTCAAGGTCGCGACGCCGTAATCTTCAACCTGGTCGGTTCCGGCGGCAACCGTGCTGCCGCCACTCATGAGATGGCTTGTGACCTCGACGACTTTCGGGAAATCGAGAGTCCACAGCGCAAGATCGATAAGGTGCACGCCAAGGTCCATCACGCATCCGCCGCCGGAGAGTGCCTTGTCGTAGAACCAGGGCTTGTCGGGACCGTAGGCATTGTGGAAGGTGAGGTCGGCGGCAAATACCTTTCCCAGCTCTCCCGAGCGGATGATCTGTCTGATCCGCTGCATGGCCTCAGTTTGACGATAGGAAAGATCGACGCCGAGCAATCGGTTCGCGGCCCTCGCCGCTTCCACCACCGCCGTGACTTCTTCGGCAGTGCGACCCAGCGGCTTCTGGCAGAATACCGCGACACCGGCCTTCAAAGCCTTCATCGATTGTTCGGCATGTTGAGCGCTCGGCGTTGCGATCACCATGCCGTCTGGGTTCTCGGCGAGCAGTTCGTCCAGGTTCTCCATCAGTCGGGCTTCGGGGGCAAGCTTGCTGGCTTCCTCCGCCATGGCCGGTGAGGGATCGGCGATCGCCGACGCCTGCGCCAGTCCGCTGTCCAGGATCGCGTTCATGCGATGGCGTCCGATCCAGCCGACGCCCAGAAATCCAAGTTTTACGGGTCTGGCAGCCGTGCGAAGCTTCTGTTCGGAAATTACTTCGCTCATGGATACGTCACCAGGGCCTTGAGGAAGTTTCCGGGGCGATCGCGCGTATCGTTCAGCGCCTTGTCGAGCCGATCGAGCGGATAGCTGTGCGTATATAGTGGCGACGGATCGAGGCGGCCGTTGGCAACCGCTTCGATCGCCTCGCGAATGCCCCGGATATAGATGGCCGGGTCCCGTTCATGGGCGTTGATGACATCGAGCCCGCGCCAGTTCCACAATTGCATGTTAACCTGCCGCGGACCGTCCTGATGATACCCGGCGATGACGAGCCGGCCGCGCTCCCTTGTGAGCTCACCAGCCAGATCGAGCGGCCACTGCTTGCCGACGGCCTCGATCACCCGGTCGCAGAGGCGGCCTTCGGTCAGTTTTCCGACCTCTTCGATGATGCGCCAGTGATCGTCGAGGGGAATGGTTTCGGCAGCGCCCATCCCTCTTGCGATTTCGAGCGAAACGGGCCGCCGCGAGATCGCGATGACCCTGGCTCCGGATCGGGCGGCAAGCTGCGTCAGCAGCGCGCCCAGGAAACCGATGCCGATGATCGCCACGGTCTGGCCGGCGCTGACATCGGCACGTTTGAAGATGTTCATGGCGCAACCTAGCGGTTCGCCCGGAAACGGTTGACCGTCCAGGGCTTCCGGCAAGCGGACCACCATGCCGGAATCCGCGAGGTCGTGTGTCGCATAGGCATGGTAGCTCAGAGCGGCGACACGATCGCCGATCGCGACGTTATCGACGTCGGGGCCGACTGCATCGATACGGCCCCAGCCTTCATGGCCAAGTCCACCCGGTTCGGTCGGGAATTTCATCCATTCCGGCCCGGCCCAGGGCACGAGATTGGAGGCGCAGACGCCGCAGCCTTCCAATCGGATCCGTACCTGACCGGGGCCCGGTTCGGGCAGGGGCAAGGATTCCAGCCTGAGCCGACCGGGGCCGGTAATGACAGCAGCCTTCATCAAGCCCGTCCGGGCCTTTGCCATGATATTCATGCTCCGCCTCTCTGCTGGGTGTCGGCTTGCACGACCGACGCGGATTGGAACTACAAACCACGCCGAGAGTTCCGGAAGACGATGATGATGCCGGAATTCGACCGGCCCTTTGCCTCTCTATCTCTTCCCGGCCAGTCCGATGGGCGATCTTCCGCAGAGCGAAACAGGAGCCAGCATCGGAGAGTCCATCCCGCGGAGGAGGGGGTCATTGATGAAGTCATAGAAGACAAAGATGTCATTGATGCAGGAACTTTTGTTCCCGAGCCCTGTTCGGCGGCCATGGTCACCTTCATTCCTCTAGTCCGAGGCAGTCAATGGCAACAATTCTTGTTACTGGTGGTTGCGGCTTTATCGGCCGTCACGTGGTGGAAGAACTTCTCGAACAAGGCAACAGCGTACGCATTCTCGACGCTCTTATCGACCAGGTTCATGGCGATGCGGACGCCATGGTCCCGGAAGCGGCGGAGGTCGTCCGCGGCGACGTGCGGGACAAGGCGGCCGTCGAAGAGGCGTTGGACGGCATCGACGGGGTCATTCATCTCGCTGCCGAAGTCGGCGTCGGCCAGTCGATGTACGAGATCGCCCGCTACGTGGGCGGCAACGATCTCGGAACGGCCGTCCTTCTCGAAACCATGATCGGCCGGCCCGTCAAGCGGATCGTCGTCGCCTCGTCAATGAGCGTCTACGGTGAGGGGCGCTACCTGACGTCCGAAGGGGAGCAGCTCGGTTTCGTCCGCCGCAGGAGCGAGCGCCTCAAGGCAGGCCAATGGGACCCGCTGGGGCCGGACGGCGAAGCTCTCACCCCGGTTGCGACGGACGAGGAAAAACCGGTCGACCTCGCTTCGATCTATGCTCTGACGAAGTATGCTCAGGAAAAGCAGGTGCTGATCTTCGGCGAAGCCTATGGCGTCGAAGCAGTGGCGCTGCGGCTCTTCAACGTGTTCGGCGCCGGCCAGGCGCTCTCCAATCCCTATACCGGCGTGCTTGCCAATTTCGCTTCCCGGCTCGCGAACGGCCAGCCGCCGATGATCTTCGAGGACGGCAAGCAGCGGCGCGACTTCGTGCATGTCCGGGACGTCGCCCGCGCCTTCCGTCTGGCGCTCGAAAAGCCGGATGCGGCCGGACACGTGATCAATATCGGCAGCGGGCAGGCCTATACGATCGCCGAGGTGGCGACCCTGCTCGCCGAGGCAATGGGTGTCCCGCATATCTCGCCGGACATCCTGAACAAGACCCGTTCGGGCGATATCCGCAATTGCTTCGCCGATATTTCCAAAGCGCGCGAGCTTCTCGGCTTCGAGCCGAGATACCGGCTCGAGAATGCGCTGGAGCCTTTTGCCGAATGGGTAAGAAGCACCGGCGCCATCGATCGGGGCGCGGAAATGAAGCGGCAGCTTGAAGAACGGGGGCTGGTGTCATGAGTGCGGCGACAAAGCTGGCGGCGCCGAATGTCGCGAAGGACGCCTCGCCCGTGGTGGTGACAGGCGGCAGCGGCTTCATCGGCTCCAATCTCGCGGACAGCTTTCTGCGGGAGGGGGAGGATGTCGTCATCCTCGACAATCTCGCCCGGCCGGGGGTGGACCAGAACCTTGCATGGCTCATGGAGCGACATGGTGCACGCGTGCATCCGGTTCTCGCGGACGTCCGGGATTGGCGCGGGATCGAAGCTGTCTTTGCCGATGCCAAGGCGGTCTTCCATCTCGCCGCGCAAACGGCGGTGACGACCAGTCTCATTCATCCGATCGACGATTTCGAGGCGAATGCGCGCGGCACCATCAACGTGCTCGAAGCCGTTCGCAAGACCGGGAAAAAGGCGCCGGTGATCTTCGCCAGCACCAACAAGGTCTATGGCGCTCTCGAAGACATCGGGATGCTCGAACTCGACGACCGCTATATGCCCGCCGACGAAAACATGCGGGCAAACGGTATCGGCGAGGATCGGCCCCTGGATTTCTGCACGCCCTACGGCTGCTCCAAGGGCGTCGCCGATCAATATGTCCTCGACTATGCGAAGTCCTACGGCATTCCTACCGCCGTCCTGCGCATGAGCTGCATCTATGGACCGCGCCAGTTCGGGACCGAGGATCAGGGATGGGTGGCGCATTTCCTGATCCGCGCGCTCGGCGGAGAGCCGATCTCCATCTATGGCGACGGAAAACAGGTGCGCGACATCCTTCACGTCGACGATGCCGTTTCCGCCTATCGAGCGGTGCTCGCCAATGTCGCCGCCATCAATGGCAGGGCGTTCAACCTCGGGGGAGGGCCGCGCAATGCGGTCAGCATCCTGGCGGTGCTGGGCGAGATCGAAGCGCTTGTCGGTCACCCAGTGGAGACATCATTCGGGGAATGGCGAGCCGGCGACCAGTATTTCTTCGTCGCCGACACCCGAAGGCTGGAAGAGGAACTCGGCTGGCAGGCGCGCGTGCGCTGGCGCAGCGGCCTCAGGCACCTGGCGGAGTGGCTGGTGCACAACCGCTTCGGAGGAGGTCCGCTGCTGCAGGAAAAGCGGAAGGTACGGGCATGATACGGCAGGCACAGACGCGATCCCCGCGAGTGCTGATGACCGTCGATGCGGTCGGCGGCGTCTGGCGCTATGCGATGGATCTGGCCGGGGGGCTGAAGCATCACGGTGTGCGGACCTGCTTTGCCGGTTTTGGTCCAAAGCCGTCGCGGGAGCAGATAAGCGAAGCCGAGGCTCTCGGCGAACTCGTCTGGTTTGATGCGCCGCTCGACTGGATGGTCGATGGCGAAGCCGCGCTGAAAGAAGTGCCGTACCTTCTGTCCAGCCTTGCGCGGCAGAGGAAGGTCGATCTCCTGCATCTCAATCTGCCGTCGCAGGCGGCAGGGCTCGACGTGCCGATGCCGGTCGTGGTCGTCTCCCATTCCTGCGTCGTCACGTGGTTTGCCGGCGCAAAAGGCTCCGCGGTTCCGGAGGGCTGGCGCTGGCAGCAGCGCCTGAACCGCGAGGGTTTCGAACGGGCGGACGTGGTGCTTGCCCCGAGCCACAGCCATGCCGCCATGATGGAGGCGGCTTACGGGCCTATCTCGAACCTGAAAGTCATCTACAACGCCAGCCGTCTCGAAAACGTGGCCGGACCCAAACAGGAATTCGTCTTCGCCGCCGCCCGCTGGTGGGACGACGGCAAGAATGGCGCGATGCTCGATGCGGCCGCGGCAAGGGCTCGATGGCCGGTTGTCATGGCCGGCGCGAACCGGGGTCCGAACGGACAATATCTGGCGCTTCGAAGCGCGGACTATCGCGGGGAGCTTTCCCATCGCCGCGCAATGGTGCTGATGCGGCAGGCGGCCGTCGTCGCGTCTCCTTCCGTCTACGAGCCTTTCGGGCTTGCGCCGCTGGAAGCCGCCAGAGCCGGCGCGGCCTTGGCATTGTCCGATATCCCGACCTATCGGGAGCTCTGGGAGGGCGCGGCTCTCTTTGCCGATCCTCATGATCCGGAGGCTTTTGCGGACGCTCTCAATCTTCTCGCGGACGATGACGGCCAACGGGCCGTGCTGGCCGTCAAAGCCTACGAGCGATCGAAGATGTTTGGCGTCGAGGTCCAGGCCGCGGCGGTCAATCATATCTATTCCGGCCTTCTTCATCAGGGTCACACCCTGACAGCAGCGGAGTGATTATGAGATTTGTCTTCTATACGCATTCATTGATTTCCGACTGGAACCACGGCAACGCGCATTTCCTGCGCGGCGTCATGCGCGACCTGATCCGCCGTGGCCATGAGGCGCTGGCGCTGGAGCCGGAGGGTTCCTGGAGCCGCGCAAACCTTTTGAAGGATCAGGGAGCGGTCGCCATCCAGAAGTTCCGCGAGACGTTTCCGGAACTGCGATCGCATATCTACGGCAAAGGGTTCGATCACGAGGCCGCCGTTGCCGACGCCGATGTCGTGGTGGTGCATGAATGGACCGAGCCGAAGCTTGTGGAACGGATCGGCCGGGCGCGGGCCGCCGGCGGCAGGTTCACGCTGCTCTTTCACGACACGCATCACCGGGCCGCATCGGCGGAAAGCGATATCGCAGGGTTGAAACTGGACGACTATGACGGCGTTCTCGCCTTCGGCGAAACGCTGCGCGAACGCTATCTTCGCGCCGGCTGGGGCAGGGCCGTCTTTACCTGGCATGAGGCGGCCGACGATCGGCTTTTCCGGCTGAGGCCTCAGATAGCAAAGACCGGCGATATCATCTGGATCGGCAATTGGGGCGACGACGAGCGCTCCAGCGAAATCATGGAATTTCTGGTGCGGCCGGTGAGGAAGCTCGGCCTCGATGCGACGGTTCGCGGGGTGCGCTATCCCGACCATGCGCTGGAGGCCCTTCGGGGGGCCGGCATCGCCTACGGTGGTTGGATCGCCAACGCGGAGGCGCCGCTTGCCTTCGCCCGTCACAAGGTGACGGTGCACATACCGAGGCGGCCTTATGTCGAAAACCTTCCTGGCATTCCGACCATCCGCGTTTTCGAGGCACTGGCCTGCGGCATACCGCTGATCTCCGCTCCCTGGGACGACAGCGAAAATCTCTTCAGGGCGGGGGAGGATTATCTCGTTGCCCGCAACGGCGAGGAGATGGAGCGCCTGCTGCGGCAGGTTCTTTCCGACGAAGGCCTGGCTGCGCATCTTATCGAATCCGGCTTCGAAACCATCCGCACCCGGCATACGTGCCGCCATCGGGGCGATGAACTGCTTTCCATTCTCGCGGCCTGCGGCACAGCCCGCGTCACCGGAAAACTCGCCGTCAGGGAGGCCGCCGAATGAAGATCGCGTTTTATGGCTCAAGCCTCGTGTCCGCCTATTGGAACGGCGCTGCTACCTACTATCGCGGTCTCCTGCGCGCTTTGGCGGCCAAGGGATATGACATCACCTTCTACGAACCGGATGTCTATGACCGCCAGAAGAACCGCGACATCGATCCGCCGGACTGGTGCAAGGTGGTCGTCTACGAGGGCACGATCGAGGCCTTGAAGGCTGTGACCGCTGATGCCGGGCAGGCGGACATCATCGTGAAGGCAAGCGGAGTGGGCTTCGAGGACGATCTTCTCCTTGAAGAGGTTCTGCGCGCGGCAAAGCCGAACGCACTCAAGATATTCTGGGATGTGGATGCTCCAGCAACGCTTGCCGAACTGCGCGCCGCGCCCGATCATCCGCTGCGCAAGGCCCTTGCGGATATCGATATGGTGCTGACATACGGCGGCGGCGATCCTGTCGTGAACGCCTACCGGTCCATCGGCGCGGCCGATTGCATCCCGATCTACAACGCCCTCGACCCCGAGACCCATCATCCGGTCGCCAAGGATCTTCGCTTTGCCGCCGACCTCGGTTTCCTCGGCAACCGGCTGCCGGACCGGGAGGCACGCGTCGAACACTTCTTCCTGGAACCGGCCTCGCGGCTGCGGGAGCAGACATTCCTGCTTGGCGGTTCCGGCTGGCAGGACAAACCCATGTCGCCGAACGTGAACTATATCGGCCATGTCTCCACCCGCGACCACAACGCCTTCAACGTGACGCCGAAAGCGGTGCTCAATATCTCCCGGGCCAGCATGGCGGAGAACGGTTTCTCGCCCGCGACCCGCGTCTTCGAGGCAGTGGGCGCAGGCGCCTGCCTGATCACCGACTACTGGGAGGGCATAGAGCTTTTCCTGCAGCCGGACGAGGAGGTTCTGGTCGCGCGCGATGGGCAGGACGTTGTCGACCTCCTCGCCGAGCTGACGCCCCAGAACGCGAAGACGATAGGCGAGAAGGCGCTTGCCCGCGTCCTTGCGGAGCACACCTACGCGCATCGCGCCGAAAAGGTCGATGCGATCTTTCGGGCGCATTTGGGCTCCCGGATGGAGGCTGCCGAATGAAAAAGCGCCTCGATATCGCCATCCTCGGTCTTTCGCTTTCCTCCTCCTGGGGAAATGGCCATGCGACGACCTTCCGCGCTCTCTTCCGGGGGCTGAAGGCGGACGGGCACAACGTCTTGTTCCTGGAACGGGACGTTCCCTGGTATGCAAGCAAGCGCGATCTTCCCGATCCGGACTTCTGCGAACTCGACTACTATTCCGATCTCGAAGAACTAATCAGGACCTATGCAGATCGTCTTCTAAAGGCCGATGCCGTGATCGTCGGCTCCTATGTGCCCGAGGGCGCGGCAGTGATCGACAAGGTCGCAGCTCTTCATCCCAAACGGCTCTGCTTTTACGATATCGATACGCCGGTGACGCTCGCGAAGCTTGACCGGGGAGACGAGGAATATCTGACGCGCAGCCAAGTCCCGCTCTTCGATGCCTATTTCTCCTTCTCCGGGGGAGAGGTGCTGGAGAGGCTCGAGAAGCGTTATGGCGCGCGCAAGGCCCTGGCGCTGTATTGCTCGGTCGATGCGGATCGCTACCGCAGTACCGGAGAGGCCCTCCGCTGGGACCTCGGTTATCTCGGAACCTACAGCCCCGACCGTCAGCCGACGCTCGAAAGGCTTCTTTTTGAGCCGGCTCGCCGGCTGCCGGACCTGCGTTTCGTGGTGGCGGGTCCTCAATATCCGCCGGAGATCGATTGGCCCGCCAATGTGGAGCGGATCGAGCATCTGCCGCCTTCGGAACACCCGAGCTTCTACAGCCGCCAGCGCTTCACGCTGAACGTCACCCGGGCCGACATGATCGCAGCCGGCTGGTCTCCAAGCGTGCGCCTGTTCGAGGCGGCTGCCTGCGGAGCGCCGATCATCAGCGATTTCTGGCGTGGGCTCGACGAGCTGCTGCCCGAAGGCGAAGCGCTGATCATAGCGCGGCAAACCGGGGATGTGATCACGGCTCTCACGGAGGTGACCGAGAAGGATCGCAGGTCGATTGCGCTGGCCGCGAGGGAGAGGGTGCTGCGAGGCCATACGGGTCTTGCGCGTGCCCGCGAACTGACGGCCGCCCTGGAAGAACTGCCGGTGCGCGAGCAACGGAAGACATCAACGCTTGTGTGTGTTTCAGCCTAAGGAGATCGTAATGCTGCAAAGGACCCGAAACGGAAAAGGCAAGACTATCCTCGTCGCTGGCGGTGCCGGTTTCGTCGGCTCGCATCTCTGTGACGCGCTTCTTGCCCGAGGCGATCGGGTGATCTGCGTCGACAGCTATATCACCGGATCGAAAGACAACATCCGGCCTCTGAAGAACCATCCGCGCTTTCGCCTGATCGAAGAGGATATCTGCGACCTGAGGGACATCGATGAAACCCTGGACCAGATCTACAATCTCGCATGCGCCGCTTCACCACCGCAGTATCAGGCCGATCCGGTTCACACGATGATGACCTGCGTCGCCGGCACGGGAAACCTGCTTTCGCTCGCCGAGCGGCACGGAGCCTCATTCCTGCAAGCCTCGACGAGCGAGGTCTATGGCGACCCGGTCGAACATCCCCAGCGCGAGGATTATCGCGGCAACGTCAACTGCATAGGGCCGCGCGCCTGCTACGACGAAGGCAAACGTGCGGCCGAGACACTCTGCTTCGACATGCTTCGCAGGGACAAGGTCGATGCCCGCGTCGCCCGCATTTTCAACACCTACGGTCCCCGCATGCAGCCGAACGACGGACGCATCATTTCCAACCTCCTGGTGCAGGCGATCGGAGGCAAGCCGCTCACCATCTACGGAACGGGCGAGCAGACCCGTTCGTTCTGCTTCGTGAGCGATCTCGTCGCCGGCCTGATCGCGCTGATGGATGTGGATCCCAATCCGGAAGCGCCCGTCAATCTCGGCAATCCGGGGGAGTTCACGATCAATGAGCTTGCCGAAATGGTTCTCGCCATGGTCCCGACCGCATCGAAGGCCGTCCATAAGCCTTTGCCGCAGGATGATCCGCAGCGCCGGCGGCCGGATATATCGCGTGCCAAGACGCTCCTGAAATGGGAACCGAAAGTGCCTCTTTCGGAGGGATTGCGCCATACGGCGGACTGGTTCACGGCGGCCCTCGGCGATGGCAGGATGCCCCGGCGGCGGTCCCGCGTCCGCCGCCCGATTAGTTCTCCTGAAATATCCGTCGGAGCCTGATGGCATGGATGCACGAAGGAACAGCACGAAAGAGGACTTGAAAGAGAGGATCGCCGAGCTGGGTCCATGGTTCCAGAACATGGACATCGAGGGGATCAAGACCGCTCCTGATCATTTCTTAGGCGACTATCCGACCTTCAAGTGGAAAGGTTTCCGCCATGTCGTGCCGGAAGATCTCGAAGGCCGCAGCGTTCTCGATGTGGGCTGCAATGCCGGCTTCTATTCTTTCGAGATGAAGCGCCGCAATGCCGGGCGGGTGCTCGGCATCGATTCCGATCCGCACTATCTCCGCCAGGCCCGCTTTGTGGCGGAACAGTGCAGGCTGGACGTCGAATTCCAGGAAATGTCGGTCTACGAGGTCGGCCGGTTGAAGGAGAAGTTCGACCTCGTGATCTTCATGGGTGTGCTCTACCATTTGCGCCATCCGCTGCTGGCGCTCGATCTTCTCCGTGATCATGTGGTGGGCGAGCGGATGCTCTTTCAGTGTCTCCAGAGGGGAGAAGAGCGCATTCGCGAGCTGAAGGATGATTATGATTTTTCCGAATGGGATATCTTCGAACGTCCGGGCTATCC
Source organism: Neorhizobium descurainiae (assembly GCF_051400715.1). Taxonomy (NCBI): domain Bacteria; kingdom Pseudomonadati; phylum Pseudomonadota; class Alphaproteobacteria; order Hyphomicrobiales; family Rhizobiaceae; genus Neorhizobium; species Neorhizobium descurainiae. The sequence continues at coordinate 255,010 of NZ_JBLFFK010000002.1, read as the reverse complement.
CAGGCTCTACTTCGTCGAAGAGCGGTATGCTTCCGATCCGACCAACTGGTTCATCCCCAACAAGGCGGCGGTGGAAGCGATGCTGCGAAGCTCGGGTTTCGTGATCGAGGCCAATCCGGAAAGAGAAGTCTATCTCTGCCGGTGCGGCGAACGGCACTATGCCGCCGAGCCGCCTCCGCATCCCTGAACGGCTCCCGGTCCAGCTGCTTCGCCAAAGCCTGGTTTCATGGTACCGTGGAACCAACGATCGATCTGCCAGTTCACCGGACACCCATCTTGAACGCAGGAGGATCCCATGCCCGAAGGCGAGGAACAGGGCGTCAAGCTCCAGGTTGCCAATACCAGACCTCAGGATGCGGGGCATGGCGTGGCGCGCTTCAGTTCACAGGCTTTGACCGCCCTCAACATCCAGGAAGGGCAGATTATCGAAATCCTGGGCAAGCGGCACACGGCGGCGGTCGCCGTACGCGCCTATCCGGAAGACGAAGGGCTGAACCTCGTGCGGCTCGATGGCCTGCAGCGTGTCAATGCGGGTGTGACGAGCGGCGATTTCGTCGAGATCCGCAAGGCCGATGCGCGGCCGGCCACCCGGATCGTCCTGGCGCCGGCGCAGAAGAATCTGCGCCTTGAGGGTTCCGGAGATGCGCTTCGCCGCACCTTCCTCCATCGGCCGATGGCGGCCGGCGACGTGATTTCCACATCCGTGCATCAGCGCGTTCGTTCCAGCCCCCGGGAAGAGATGCTGCGCGGCGTGCTGGACCTCCCGGCCTACGGCCTGCAGGAGATCAGGCTCGTCGTCGTCTCCACCCAGCCGCGCGGCATCGTGCAGGTCGGAGAAGGAACGGCGATCGAACTGCGCCCGCAATTCGAAGAGCCGAAGGAGGCCCGGCGGGCGGATGTCACCTACGACGATATCGGCGGCCTCGGCTCCTCGGTGGATCAGGTCCGGGAAATGGTGGAACTGCCGCTGCGTCATCCCGAACTCTTCCAGCGGCTGGGGATTGAACCGCCGAAGGGCGTTCTGCTGCACGGCCCGCCCGGCACCGGCAAGACGCTGCTGGCGCGAGCCGTCGCGAACGAGACGGAGGCGAATTTCTTCCATATCGCCGGGCCGGAAATCATGGGCAGCCGTTACGGCGAGTCCGAAGAGCGGCTGAGGCAGGTGTTCCAGGAGGCGTCGCAGAGCGCGCCCGCGATCATCTTCATCGACGAGATCGATTCCATCGCACCGAAGCGGGAGCAGGTCACCGGCGAGGTCGAGCGGAGGATCGTCGCCCAGCTCCTGACGCTCATGGACGGTCTGGAGCCGCGCCAGAACATCGTCGTCATCGGCGCGACCAATAGGCGGGATGCGATCGACGAGGCGTTGCGGCGGCCGGGACGCTTCGACCGGGAAATCATCATCGGCGTGCCGGACCAGGAGGGGCGCCGCGAGATCCTGGCAATCCATACCCGGGGCATGCCGCTTGCCGAGGACGTCAATCTCGACGAGATCGCCCGCACCACCTACGGCTTCGTGGGGGCCGACCTCGGAGCCCTGTCGCGCGAGGCCGCGATGGACTCTCTGCGGCGGCTCCTGCCCGGTCTCAACCTGCGCGAAGGCATTCCGGCGGAAGTCCTTGAGAATCTGAGCGTGAAGCAGGACGATTTCCTGAGCGCGATGAAGCGCATTCAGCCGAGCGCCCTGCGCGAGATCATGATCCAGGTTCCGGATGTCGGCTGGGACGATATCGGCGGATTGGACGAGGCCCAGATGCGCCTTCGCGAAGGGGTGGAGCTTCCGCTCAAGTCGCCGCAGTCGTTCCGCCGGATCGGCATCCGGCCGGCGAAAGGTTTTCTTCTCTTCGGACCGCCGGGCACCGGCAAAACCTTGCTTGCCAAGGCGGTCGCCCGGGAGGCGGAGGCGAATTTCGTCGCCACTAAGTCCTCCGACCTGCTCTCCAAATGGTATGGCGAATCCGAACAGCAGGTTTCCCGGCTGTTCGAACGCGCCCGGCAGGTGGCGCCCACCGTCATATTCATCGACGAGATCGATTCCCTCGCTCCGGCCCGGGGCGGCGGGTTGGGAGAGCCGGCGGTGACGGAGCGCGTCGTCAATACGATCCTTGCGGAAATGGACGGACTGGAGGAGCTTCAGGGCGTGGTGGTGATGGCCGCGACGAACCGGCCGAACCTCCTCGATCCCGCCTTGCTTCGGCCGGGCCGTTTCGACGAACTCGTCTACGTCCCCGTGCCGGATGCAAAGGGGCGGCGGAAGATACTGGCGATCCACACGAAGAACATGCCGCTCGCCGAGGATGTCAATCTCGATCAGCTCGCCGAGCGGACGGAGCGATATACCGGCGCGGACCTGGAGGACCTGACCCGCCGGGCCGGGCTTCTGGCGCTCCGCGAGGCGCTGAACGCCGACACGATAAATTCGGGACATTTCGAGCGTGCCCTGGCCGAGACGAGGCCGTCCGTCACGCCTGAAATGGAGCGTGAATACGAGGAAATGCTTCGCACCCTCAAGCAGCAGGGGCCGAGCCACCAGGCGATCGGTTTCGTGCCGCTCCGGCAGGCCGCGGAGTGACGTTCAATCCTTACCGTTCGGCAGGACCGCGCTGAGGACCTGCCGAACGGTGCCGCGGATGACACCGGCTTCATTGGGGTCGCCCTTGGCCAGCGATGCCGTCATGTTCTTGATCTGCTTGAACGTGAAATGGGGCGGCAGCGGAGGCACTTCCGGGTCTGTCTTCACCTCCAGCACGACAGGACGGTCGGCGGCCAGGGCCTCATCCCATGCGGCGCCGAGATCCTCGGGTTTGTCTACGAACAGCCCCTTGAGACCGACGAGCTCTGCAAAGCGATGATAAGGCACGTCGGGGATGCGCTGGGATGCCTCGAATTTCGGATCACCTTCCATCACCCGCTGTTCCCAGGTCACCTGGTTGAGATCCCCGTTGTTGAAGACGCAGACGACGAAGCGGTTATCGGTCCAATTCTTCCAGTATTTCGCAACCGTGATGAGCTCGGCCATGTTGTTCATCTGCATCGCGCCATCTCCGACAAGACCGATGACCGGCCGGTCCGGGTGCGCGAACTTTGCGGCGATCGCATAAGGAACGGCCGCGCCCATGGATGCAAGCCCTCCCGAGAGCGAAGCCATCATGCCGCGTTGAATCCTGATGTCGCGAGCGTACCAATTGGCGCAGGAGCCGGAATCGCTGGTGAGGATCGCATTGCCGGGCAATCTCGGCGAAAGCTCCCAGGCCACGAGCTGCGGATTGACGGGATCGGCTTTGGCATGCGCTCTCTTCTCCAGCAGCCGCCACCAGTCCGCGACGCTCTTCTCGATATATTTGCGCCACTTATCGCCCTTCTGGTCGAGGAGCGGCAGAAGCGCCTTCAGCGTCTCGGCTGCGTCGCCGACGAGATTGACATCCATCGGATACCGGAGCGAGAGCATGCCGGGCTTGAGATCGATCTGCACGCCCTTGGCCCCTCCTTCCTTCGGCAGGAATTCCGAGTAGGGGAAGCCCGATCCGACCATCAGAAGCGTGTCGCAGTCGCGCATCAAATCCCAGGACGGCTCCGTTCCGAGAAGGCCGATCGAGCCGGTGACCCAGGGCAACTCATCCGGCAGCGCCGCCTTGCCGAGTAGCGCCTTGGCTGCGCCCGCACCAAGCCGGTCGGCGACCGCTATGACTTCGTCCGTCGCCTGGAGCGCCCCGGCTCCGACGAGAATGGCCACACGCTTGCCGGCGTTCAGAATGTCCGCCGCGGCCTGAAGGTCGTCGTGATGCGGTACGACCTTCGGTGCGCGATAGCCGATGCCGGAATGAACCGTGCCATGGACGGGCGGCGGTTCCTCATAGGGCATTTCCTGAAGATCGTTCGGCAGGATAAGCGCGGTGACCGTCCGGTTGGCCAGCGCGATGCGAACCGCGCGGTCGACGAGGTGGCGAACCTGGGCCGGTGTCGCCGCCTGATGGACGAAATCGCCGGCGACATCCTTGAAGAGCGAGGCGAGATCGACTTCCTGCTGGTAGTGTCCGCCGATCGCGGCGCGGGCCTGCTGTCCGACGATCGCGAGCACCGGCTGATGATCCAGGCGGGCGTCGTAAAGCCCGGTGACGAGGTGGGTCGCACCGGGGCCGGAGGTAGCGATGCAGACCCCGAGTTCCCCGGAGAATTTCGCGTAGGCCGAAGCCATGAAGGCCGCCATTTCCTCATGCCGGGCCTGGATGAATTCGATCTGGCCGTCCGCCCGGTTGAGGGCGCCGAAGACGCCGTTGATGCCGTCGCCGGGATAGCCGAACATTCTGCGTACGCCCCAGGCATGCAGGCGGGATATGATGAAATCGCCGACGGTCTTGGACATGCGCGCTCCTAGTGCCAATTTCGCTGAGACGTCCCGAGGCCTGCTGTCTCGAACTGGAGAATCTTGTCGATGGTGATCGGGAAGCTGCGGATGCGCTTGTCGGTCGCGTGGAAGATCGCGTTTGCAACTGCGGCGGCGACCCCGACGATGCCGATTTCGCCAAGCCCCTTGACGCCGATCGGGCTCACCTTTTCGTCTTCTTCTTCCACGAAAATGACATCGATGCTGTCGATGTCGGCATGGGTCGGCACATGGTATTCTGCGAGATTGTGGTTCATGATCCGGCCCGTGCGGTGGTCGATCATGCCTTCCTCGTGCAATGCCATGCCGATCCCCATGACGACACCGCCGAGAATCTGGCTGCGGGCGGTCTTGGGATTGAGGATGCGGCCGGCGCCGACGGCGCTGACGACACGGGTGACGCGCGGAATGGCGAGCTCCTCGTCGACCTTCACCTCCACGAAGACGGCCGAATGGGTGTAGCTGACGAATTTCTTCGCTTGCGCCTCATCGGGCGCGACCTGCGCATGCTCCTCGATCGAGGTGATCTGCCGCGAGCTCATGATGTCGCCGATCGCGATGCCGATCTGGTGGTTCGTCTCGAGCACCAGCCGGCCGTCGGCGATGGAAACCTGATCGGGAGCCGCTTCGGCAAGCGGCGAGTTCGGCATGGTCTGGGCGTATTTCAATAGCGTTTTCCTGACCGCTATCGCGCCGGCGTGAACGGCGGAGCCGGACGATGCAGCGGTCCATGAGCCGCCCTCCACGCCGGTCTTCGGCAGCGTGGAGTCGCCGATCCTCACGGCGACCTTCTCGATAGGAATATCGAAGGCGTCTGCGGCGATCTGGCCGAGGATCGTGTAAGTGCCGGTGCCGATATCGGAGGCGGCCGCAGAGACGATCACTTTCCCGTCCGCAAAGAGGCAGACCTTCGCCTCCGCCGGCATGATCGATGCCTCCCAGACGCCGGTCGCCATGCCCCAACCGATGAGCTCTTTGCCGTCGCGCATGGAACGTGGCTCGAACGAGCGCTTCGGCCAGCCGAAGCGGGCCGCACCTTCGCGATAGCAGACATGCAGCGCCTTGGAGGTGATTTCCTTGTCCCGGTTCTGGTCGCGATGGGCAAAATTGCGAAGCCTGAGTTCGAGCGGATCGATGCCAATCTCATAGGCGAGCTCATCCATTGCCGCTTCGAGAGCCGTCACGCCGGTCGCCGCACCCGGTGCCCGCATGTCGCCGGGAGTCGAAGCATCAAGCTTTGCGAGTTCATAGGAGAGTTTGGCGTTGTCGCACTTGTAGGCGAGGCCGGACCAGTTGACGACGTTCTCCTGGTAGTCCTCATAGCGCGACGTGGCCTGCACGGCACGGTGCATGACCGAAAGAAGCTTGCCGTCCCGATCGGCGGCAAGCGACACCGTCTGTACGGTTGCCGGCCGCCAGGTGAGATAGAACATCTCGCGCCGGCTCATCTCGACCTTCACCGAGCGCTTCAGATCAAGCGCCGCCATGACGGCAAGGAAAAGCTGGTGTTTCGGCCGAAGCCCCGCGCCGAAGGCGCCGCCGACAAAACTGTTCTTCACCGCGACTTTCTGCGGATCGAGGCCGAAGACGTTGCAGACGTAATCGCGCGAGTTCTGCGAGCCTTGCGTCTTGTCGTGGATAGTGAGTTCGCCGTCCTTCCCCCACAGCACCGTAGAGCCGAAGAGCTCCATCGGATTGTGGTGCTCGCCCTCCAGGACATAGTCTGCGGAAATCTTGAAAGGGGCATCCGCAAAGGCCTTTTCCGCGTTTCCTCGCGGCTCCGGCGGCGCGAGCTCCGCTCTGCGCGGTTCCGGCGGCACGTAGCTGTTGATCTCCTCGCGACGCAAGTCCGTATGCGGCTCAACCGCGACGTAGTCGACGCGGATCAGTGCTGCCGCATCGCGGGCGGCCTCGAACGTTTCGGCGACGACGAGAGCGATCGGCTGGCCGTCGAACAGAATGTTGTCGTTTTCCAGTGGGCGGAAGGGATGGCCGGGCACGGCGACCGAATCCTTCCATTTCTTGTCGCTTCCGGCGGACTTCGGGCGGTTCTTGTGGGTATAAACCTTGATCACGCCGGGAAAGCGTTCGGCTTCCGCAGTCCGGATTCCGGCGATGCGACCCGCGGCGACGGTGGCGACCGCCACGAAGCCGTAAAGCATGCCCTGCTCATGATGCTCGGCTGCGTATTTCGCCTGCCCGGTCACCTTCAGTGGCCCGTCGATGCGGGGCAGGGGAATTCCGACGATCTTAGATGCGTTCAACATGTCCTCGGTCCTCCTCACTGCACGGCCTTGACGGTCTGATCCTGCGGGTTGCCGGAAGCGGCCTGCTTCAGCGCCCGGACGATCGTCTTCTCGGCAAGCGGTATCTTGAAGTCGTTGCCGCCCTGGCCTTCAGCGCCTGAGAGCAGGCGTTTGGCGACACGTGCGAACGTGGTTTCGTCTGCGGCTTCGCCGGCGAATTCCGCTTCCGCCAACGTGTCGCGCCAGGGTTTATGGGCAACGCCGCCGAGCGCGACACGCAAATCGATGATCTTGCCATCGGCGATGTCGAGCGCTGCCGCGACGGAGACCAGGGCAAAGGCAAAGGAAAGCCGATCGCGGATCTTCAGGTACGTATAGTGATGCGCGAAATGATTTCCTTCGAGGCGGATGCCGGTCACCATCTCGCCCCGCGCCAGAGCATTGTCCCGCTCGGGATGGTCGCCGGGCAGGCGGTGGAAGTCCGTGAAAGGTATCTCGCGCGTACCCTCCGCGCCCTGGACCTCTACGGTCGCACCAAGAGCCGCCAGCGCCACGCACATGTCCGACGGATGCACGGCGATGCATGTGTCGCTGGCACCGAGGACGGCATGAATGCGGTTGACGCCTCCGATCGCCGAGCATCCGGAGCCCGGATCGCGTTTATTGCAGGGCGTGGAAGGGTCATAGAAATAATAGCAGCGGGTGCGTTGCAGAAGATTGCCGCCAGTCGTGGCGGCGTTCCGGAGCTGCGGCGAGGCGCCGGCCAGAATGGCGCTGGAAAGAAGAGGATAGCGCTCCCTGATCCGCGGATCATAGGCGACCGCCGAATTGCTGACGAGGGCACCAATTCTGAAGCCACCATCATCGAGCTCCTCGATCTCCCTCAAGGGCAGCCGGTTGATGTCGACGATGGCTCCCGGGCGGGCGACGTCGTATTTCATCAGATCGACGAGATTGGTGCCGCCGGCGAGAAGCTGGGCTTCGGGATTTGCCGCGAGCGCGGCCACAGCGTCATGGACGGTTTCGGCTCGGGTATAGGAGAACTGTTTCATTCGGCAGCCTCCCTGAACCCGCGTGCCGCTTCGGCACCCAGGACCTCTTCGATCGCATCGGCGATATTGGTGTAAGCGCCGCAGCGACAGAGATTGCCGCTCATCAACTCGCGGATTTCGGCACGGCTATGGGCATGGCCTTCTCTGACGAGGCCGACGGCGGAACATATCTGGCCGGGCGTGCAGTAGCCGCACTGATAGGCGTCGTGTTCGACGAATGCCTTCTGCATCGGGTGCATGTGGGCCGGCGTGCCGAGCCCCTCGATCGTGGTGATGTCGCAACCGTCGAGCGATACGGCAAGCTTCAGACAGGAATTCACCCGCTCTCCATCAATCAGCACCGTGCAGGCGCCGCATTGGCCATGATCACAACCCTTCTTGGTGCCGGTGAGCTCCATGGAGGTGCGCAACAGGTCGAGGAGAGTGATCCACGGATGGATTTCGAGCGAATGGGTCTCGCCATTGATCGTCAGCGAAATCGCACATGATGGGGGAAGGAGCGAGAGGGTGCCGTGTCCATGGGAGCAGTCTTTCTGAAGTTGGATGCCGGCCTAACGACAGCCCGTCCCGATTGTTCCTCCTCTCATGGAACTCCGGTGCGGGCTTAGCGCTTTCGACTTCATCGGAAACAGAAAGGTGAAGCGGTGAGACACAAACTTCTGGCGAGCGACGCGGGCGAGCGGACCTTCATCCTGGTTCTGGACGAGGGAGACGAGGCCTTTTCAGGCATTTCGACTTTCGCGGAAAAGAACGGCATCACCGCAGCGTCGGTGACGGCGATCGGCGCCTTCAGCCGCGCCACGATCGCCTTCTTCGAGTTCGAGAAGAAGAGCTACAAGAAGCTTCCGGTGCCGGAGCAATCGGAAGTCTTGAGTGCGATCGGCGATATCGCGGTAGACGACGAGGGCAAGGCGAGCCTGCATCTCCACGCGGTGCTCGGCCTTTCCGACGGCAGCACCAAGGGTGGTCATTTCATGGAAGGTCATGTGCGGCCGACGCTTGAGGTCATCGTGCGCGAGACGCCTGCGCATCTCAGGCGCAGGAAGCAGCCGGGCCTCGGAATTGCGTTGATCGACCTGGGAAGCCCGAATTGATGGGTGGCCGGCCATCTTAGTGCATCCCACCTCCGCCTCCGGATTTCAGATCGATATTGCGCAGGATGAGCGCCAGCGGGATTGCGCATGCGGAGATGATCGCAAGGACATGGAAAACGTCGATATAGGCGAGATAGCTTGCCTGCATGCGCACCTGTTCGCCGATGAAGCCTATCGCCTGGTTCTGCGCCTCCGCCATCGTCGAGCCGCGTTCCGCAAAGAAATGCTGCAGGTTTCGTATCGTCTCCACATAAGTGGGATCGGAGGGCACTATATGCTCGACAAGACGGCTCTGGTGCCATTGTTCGCGATCGGCCAGGACATTGGAGGCGATCGAGACGCCGATCGAGCCGCCAGTATTGCGCGCCGCGTTGATGAGCGCGGAAGCCTGGTCTATCTGGTCGGGGCGAAGGCCGTCATAGGAGGCGGCGATGATCGGGATGAAGATCAGCGGCAGACCGAGGCCGAGATAGAGCCGCGACCAGACGAAGAAGCCGAAGTTCAGGTCGGGGTTCACGCGGGTCATGTCGTACATGGAGAAGGCGATGATCCCGGCGCCGATGGCGATCAGGTATTTAGGCTGAATCCTCGACGTGAGCCGGCCTGCGACGAACATCATCACCATGGTCACGAGCCCTCCGGGCGAGAGCGCCAGTCCCGCCCAGGTGGCGGTGTAGCCATAGTTCTCCTGCAGCACCTGCGGCACGAATTGCGTCGTGGCGATCAGGATCGCGCCGATCGCCAGCATGACGACGAAGCAGGAGCCGAATTGGCGGGTCGCGAGCAGCCGTATGTCGACGGCGGGGTTCCTGGCTCTCAGCAGCCAGGGGATCGAGGCGAGCATCGCGACGACGCAGATCGTGGTCGTCACGATGATGAATGTGGAGTCGAACCAGTCTTCCACCTGGCCGCGATCGAGCACCAGTTCCAAGGCGCCGAGGAAGGTCGCGACGAGAAGAAATCCGGTCACGTCGAAGCGGATGCCTTTCCGCCGCATCTCCTCGCGCTTCCTGCGGAGCGTTTCCGGTTCCTGCACCAGGAAATAGACGAGCGCGAAGGCGAAGACGCCGACCGGCCCGTTGATCAGGAAACACCAGTGCCAGGAGAAATTGTCGGAGATGTAGCCGCCGAGCGTCGGGCCGACCACCGGAGCGACGACCACGGCGATGCCGAAGACCGCAAAAGCCTGGCCGCGTTTTTCCGGTGGAAAGGAATCGGTCAGGATCGATTGGGAGACGGGCACCATGCCACCGCCGGCAAAGCCCTGGATCATCCGGAAGATCAGGAGCGAGGGCAGGTTCCAGGCGAGACCGCACAGAACGGACGCGATGGTGAAGAGCGCCAGGCAGACGAGATAGAAGCGCTTGCGGCCATAGCGCTGGGCGATGAAGCTCGAGGCGATCAGCGCCACGGCATTGGAAACGAGGTAGGTCGTGACGACCCAGGAGGCTTCGTCGGAACTGATCGCGAGGCCGCCGGAAATATAGCGCAGCGCCACATTGGCGATCGTGGTGTCCAGCACTTCCATGAAGACAGCCAGCGCCACGACCACCGCCACCAGCCACGGATTGGTGCTCCGGCCGCTGTCGACCGGCTCGGCGCCGCTTGTCGCTCCTGCGGTTGCCACGTCAGCTCCTCGGTCTCACCGTAACCGTCGGCACGACCGACATGCCGGGGCCGATCGCCACGTCCGCCGGCCATTGGTCGACCACGATCTTCACCGGCACGCGCTGGGTCACCTTCACGTAGTTGCCGGTCGCGTTTTCCGCCGGCAGCAGCGAAAACGCAGTGCCCGAACCCGGCTGAACCGAATCGACCCTGCCGTGCAGGACATGGTCCGGATAAGCGTCGATCGTCAGGTCGACCGGCTGGCCGGGCCGCATGTCGGCGAGTTGCGTCTCCTTGAAATTTGCAATCACCCAAACCTCGTCCGGAACGAACATGGCGATCGCCTGGCCGGCTTCGACGAACTGGCCCTTCGAGCCGCTCAGCCTCACGACCCGGCCGGGCTGGGCCGCGGCCAGCGTCGTGTAGCTCAGGTTCTGTTCGGCGCTTTCCCGTTGGGCTTCCGCCAGCTTGAGGCTTGCCGCCGCGCTGTTGCGCTGGGCTTCGGCAGCCGTCTTGTTCTTCATCGCCGACGTGACGCTCGCCTGCGCCTGGTTATAGGCGGCCTGGGCCTGCCTGAGGTTCGATTCCGCCTGCTGCGAAGTCTGCAGGCTGCCGGCCCCGCCCCGGAGGAGTTGCCGTTGGCGGGCCGCCTCGTCTTTGGCGAACTGCAGCGCTGCGAGAGTGGAGGCTTCCTGCGCGCGGGCCTCGTCCACGGCGGCGGTTGCGACCTCGATCTGGGCGGCTGCATTGGCGATCGCCGCGTTTGCCGATTCAACCTGGGCCTCGGCCTGGCTGACGGCGATCTCGTAGTCGCGCGGGGCGATCTTCGCGATCACCGCGCCCGCTGCGACATGCTGGTTGTCGGTGACGGCAACCTCGTCGATATAACCAGAAACCTTGGCTGCCAGAGAGAAGCTGCGGGCGTCGACGAAGGCGTCGTCGGTCGTCTCATAAGGGTGGAAATAGATCGACCAGACGAAATAGGCCGCAACCGCCAGGGCGATCAGGACGATGGCGACAAGGGCGGTCCAGACGGGATGTCGCCGGACCAGTGACCGCTTCTCTTCGTCTTCCTTCTGATCGGATGCCTGAGGTTCCTTTATCCGGTCCTTGTCTTCGGGATCGGCCGGGCGGTTCGCCTCGTCATCGGGAACGGTGCGTTGAACTTGAGCCACGATATGCCTCTGAGGATTGGCTGTGGAAGCATTCGAAACGCCGGAAGCCGGCTTAGGTTCCTGAAGGGAACAGCAACGTTACTGCGGCGCAGCAAGCTTCTGTTCCGCTGGAACCTTCGGCTGCGAACCGTGTTCTGTACCTTCGTGTGGAGGGGTTCGTACGTTGGCACAGATCTTCACGGCGTCCGCTGATACGCGTCTTCGTGCGATCCTGCTGGGGATCCTCATCCTTCTCGTCTGTCTTGCGGCCTTCATCGGCGGTTATGCGGAGTCGAGCTACGGCACGCTGGTCGGCTGGGTGCAGGACCAGCCGGTGCCCTTCAGCCACGAGCATCACGTGGCGGGTCTCGGCATGGACTGCCGCTACTGTCATACGTCCGTGGAGACGAGTGCAAAGGCCGGCCTGCCGGCCACCCATATCTGCATGAGCTGCCATTCGCAGATATGGACAGGCGCCGCAATGCTTGCCCCGGTGCGGCAGAGCCTCGCCGAGAACAAGCCGCTCGAATGGAACCGGGTCGCCCGGCTGCCGGACTATGTCTATTTCAACCATTCCGTCCACGTGACCAAGGGAATTCCCTGCGCGAGCTGTCATGGCCGCGTTGACCAGATGCCGCTGATGTCGCGCGCAAAACCCTTCCAGATGCAGTTCTGCCTCGATTGCCACCGCGATCCGGCCCCGAATCTCAGGCCGCCGGACGAGATGACCCGGATGGACTGGACAGGCTGGGACCGCGATCCCGGCGCGCATAAGGAATATGGCGCGCTGATGGTGAAGACCTACGGCATCGAGCCCGCCAAGCTCACCCAATGCAACATATGTCACCGGTGAGGGATCATGTCGGCCGTTTCCTCCAATGCCATCGAGACGATGCAAGCGAAGCTCAAGGGCAGGAGCGGCCGGCAATTCTGGCGCAGCCTGGAGGAGCTTACGGGGACAGCCGAGTTCCGGAATTTCATGGAAGAGCGCTTCCCGGCCCTGACCGCAAGGGAGATCGACCGGCGCGCGCTCCTGAAGATCATGGGCGCCTCGCTTGCCTTGGCGGGACTTTCCGCATGCAAGGGAGAGGCCGATGAAAAGGCCTATCCCTACGTCAAGATGCCGGAAGGCATGACGCTGGGTGAGGCGCGTTGGTACGCCACCGCGGTCGCTTTCGCGGGTTACGCCCAGCCCGTGCTCGGCAAGACTTTTGAGGGGCGGCCGGTGAAGCTCGAAGGCAATCCGGACCATCCGGCCTGCCGCGGCGCGACGGATGCCTTCACGCAGGCGGCGCTTCTCGGGCTCTATGATCCCGGCCGATCGCAGGCGCCGCGTCATTTCGGCAAGCCCACGAACTGGAATGCCTTCGACGCGGCCATGGCGCAGCAGGCCGGAAGTCTCGACGCGGTGCAGGGCGATGGATTTCGGCTGCTGACCGGCCCCACGAGTTCTCCGACCCTTTTGCGCCAGATCGCCCTGCTGATGGAGCGATGGCCGAAAGCGCGCTGGCATATCTGCGATCCGGTTTCGACCGACGGCAGGAAGGCGGCAACGGAGAAGATATTCGGCCGGCCGATGGAAATGCATGCCGCATTCGACAGGGCCGAGGTGATCGTCAGCTTCGACGACGATTTTCTGGGACCGCGTCCGGCTCAGGCGAGGAATGCCGGGCTTTTTGCCGATCGGCGGCGGATGCGTCAGCAGGGGCAGGGACCATCTCAGTTGATGGTGGCGGAGCCGGTCTTGTCGATTACCGGCTCAAGCGCCGACCAGCGCTTGGCTGCTTCGGTCGATGAGATTTCGGCGTTGATTCAGGCGCTCGGAGCGGAGTTCGGCATCGGCAATCCACCGGAAAGCCTTTCGGTTCGGCATCGGAACTGGTTGAGCCAGGTCATAACCGCGTTGCGCGGCGCCGGTGGACGATCGCTGGTGCTGGCCGGCTCCTACTATTCTCCGGAGCTGCAGGCGCTGGCTCTGCTGATCAACGAGAGGCTCGGCAACCTCGGCAGCACGTTACTCTTTTCCGATCCGATCCTGGCCTCGGCGCCGGACGGGGCGCGATCGCTGCAAGTGCTCGCCGAAGACATGCGGGCGGGCCGTGTGACGGTGCTTGCGGTGCTCGGCACCAATCCGGTCCATGCCGCGCCGGGCGATCTCGATTTTGCGAAGGCGATGGAGAGAGTGGGGCTGCGCATTCATGCCGGTCTTTACGACGACGAGACCGCAGCGCTCTGCCACTGGCATGTGCCGCTGCAGCACGATCTGGAAAGCTGGAGCGACGCCCGTGCCGCGGACGGATCGGTCGTGCTGAGCCAGCCGCTGGTGCGGCCGTTCTTCGACGTGCGCTCGCCGCATGCGGTGCTGGAAAACCTGCTTGGCCGGCAGGCGATCGATCGCGAACTCGTCCAAGCGACGTGGCGGCAAGCATGGGGTGCCGATTTCGACGGTCGCTGGCGCGCCAGCCTCGACAAGGGGTTTGTCGAAGGCAGTGCCTTGCCGCTCTTCGTGCCGCCGATCGTCACTCGCGACTCCGTCCTGCCGAACACGCTTTCGAACGGAATGGTGCTCCACATCCGTCCCGATGCCGGTGTGTGGGACGGGTCCTTGGCCGACAATGCCTGGGTGCAGGAGACGCCGCGGCCGATCAGCAAGATCACATGGGGTAATGTCGTCGGCGTGAATCCGGAATTTGCCAGGAACCGCGGGCTCGTCAATGGCGACGAGGTGAAGGTGTCGGTCGCAGGCCAATCGATTATCGGCGCCGTCTGGACCATGCCGGGACAGGCGTCGGAGACCGTCTCCCTGACGCTCGGCTATGGCCGGTCGCATCGGGATTCGATCGCGGCGGGGCTCGGCTACAATGCCAATATCCTCCGGGGCACACGCGCTCTCTGGCACATCGCCGGCGCCGAAATCGAAAAGACCGGTGAAAGGCAGCTCGTCGCGACGACGCAGGCGCATCAGGCCATGGACGGCTTCGATTTCGTGCGGACGGTGGAAGCCGGCGATATGCAGGTTGTCTCCGCCGAAGAGCCGCCATCCTTCTATCCCGCGCGACCGAGGGATGATCCCTCGTGGGGCATGTCGATCGACCTAGATCTCTGCATCGGCTGCAATGCCTGCGTCACCGCCTGTCAGGCGGAGAATAACATCCCCGTCGTCGGAAAAGAGCTCGTCGCCCAGGGCCGCGAAATGCACTGGCTGCGCATCGACCACTATTTCGAGGGCGAGGCCGACGCGCCGAAATCCTATCACCAGCCGGTGACCTGCATGCATTGCGAACAGGCGCCCTGCGAGATGGGCTGCCCCGTCAACGCCGCGGTTCATTCGATCGATGGGCTGAACCTGCAGGTCTACAACCGCTGCATCGGCACACGCACCTGTTCTTCCTACTGCCCCTACAAGGTGCGGCGTTTCAACTGGTTCGATTTCACCGGCGACGATCCGCCTTCCATTCAGGCGATGCGCAATCCGGATGTCACAGTGCGCAGCCGCGGCGTCATGGAGAAATGCACCTACTGCGTCCAGCGGATCGCTCAAGCCAAAATCGCGGCCGACAAGGAGAGCCGGCCGATCCGCGATGGTGAAATCGTCACGGCCTGCCAGCAGGTTTGCCCAGCCCAGGCGATCACCTTCGGCAATGTCGCCGATCCCAATTCCGCCGTCAGCCGCCGCAAGGCCGAGGCGCGGGATTATGCCCTGCTGGAGGAGGTCAATACCCGCCCGCGCACGACCTATCTGGCGCGGATAGAGGCGGGCGGGACATCCGGGGAGGATGCCGGATGAGCGACATCGTGGCCGACGCGCGCATCACCGACGAGATTACCCGCATTCCGCTGCGCTATCCCCATCCGCGCATCTGGTGGGCTTTCTTCGCCGTTTCGCTTCTTCTGCTGCTCTGCTTTGCAGTCTCCGCCGCGGTGCTCCTCATCTACGGTGTCGGCATGTGGGGCAACAACATCCCCGTCAACTGGGGGCTGGCGATCTCCAACTATATCTGGTTCCTCGGGATCGGCCATGCGGGCACGCTGATCTCGGCCCTGCTCCTGCTGCTCGGCGCCCATTGGCGCGATTCGCTCAACCGTTTCGCCGAGGCGATGACGCTCTTTGCCGTGGTCTGCGCCGGTCTCTATCCGATCCTGCATCTCGGCAGGCCCTGGTATTTCTACTGGATGGCGCCGTATCCGAACACGATGACGATCTCGCCGCAGTTCAAGAGCCCGCTTTCCTGGGATTTCTTCGCGGTGCTGACCTATCTCACGGTTTCGGTGCTGTTCTGGTATATCGGCATCATTCCCGACCTGGCCTCGGTGCGCGACCGGGCGAAGAAGCGCGGCCAGCAGGTCTTCTACGGATTGCTGTCGCTCGGCTGGCGCGGCTCCGCGCGGCATTGGGCCCGCTGGAACCAGGCCTACCGGATGACGGCTGCGATCGCCGTGCCCCTCGTCGTCTCCGTGCATTCCGAGATTTCACTGCTTTTTGCCGCCGGGCCGATCCCCGGCTGGAACTCGACGGTCTTTCCGCCCTATTTCGTGCTGGGTGCCGCCTTTTCGGGCTTTGCAGTCGTGCTGATGATCGCCGTGACACTGCGGCATGCTCTTGGGCTTGCCGACCTCGTGACCGAGCGGCATCTCGATCTTCTCGGCCGCTTCCTGCTCGCGACCGGGCTGATGACCGCCTACGGCTACTGGGCCGAGATCTATGATGCGCTCTATAGCGGTGAGCAGCAGGATTTGGCGACGCTGACGGACCGGCTCGCGGGCACCTATGCCTACAGCTATTGGAGCGCGGTGATCCTCAACTTCCTGCCGCTGCAACTGCTGTGGTTCGCAAGCGTCCGTAAGAAGCCGGTCGCGCTCTTTCTGATCGGGCTCTCGGTGACGGTCGGCATGTGGTACGAACGCTACATGCTGCTGACGACGTCGCTCTATCGCGACTATCTCGTCTCATCCTGGGGCGAATACCATCCGAGCCTATGGGAATGGGGCCTCTATCTCGGCATGCTCGGCGTCTTCTTCACGCCCTTCCTGCTCTTTATCCGCTTCCTGCCGGTCATCTCCGCCTTCGAGGTGAAGGAAGCGCTGCGCGAAACCGGAGACCTCGAACATGCGTGAGCCGGCGCCCGAAACGGAAGTCTTCGGCGTGCTTGCCGAGTTCGAACGGCCGGAGCAACTGGTCGAAGCGGTGAAAGTGACGCGCCGTTCGGGTATCCGGGCCTTCGACGCCTATTCGCCCTATCCGATCGAGGAGATGGCGGAGGCAATCGGCTTTGACGAGAACAAGCTTCCCTGGCTGACCTTTATCGGCGGATGTCTCGGAGCGGTGACAGCTTTCGGCCTGCAGGCCTGGACCAACCATGCCTATCCGATCGAGATCGGCGGCCGGCCCATCATCGCCTGGCAGCCGTTCATGCTGATCACCTTCGAGCTCACAGTGCTGTTCGCAGTGCTCGCGGCCGTATTCGGCATGCTGGTCCTCAACCGGCTGCCGCGGCTTCATCATCCTGTTTTCGACGTGGACGAGTTCCATCTCGCCAGTTCCGACAAGTTCTTCCTGGTCGTCTTCAGCAATGACGAGCGCTTCGACAAGGCCAGGACGCAGCGGTTCCTTGAAGGCCTCTCGCCGGTGCGGGTTGCCGTCGTCGAGCACACGGAGGAGCCGGCATGAGGTTCCCGCTTGCGCTTGTTCCTTTGATCTTGGTGCTGTGCTCCTGCGACGACATGAGCCATCAGCCGCGTTACGACTCCTACGAGAAGAGCCCGCTATTTGCCGACGGCAAGGCGCTGCAGGCCCCGCCGGAGGGAACCGTGGCGCGGGGCGATGCGGCACGCGAGCGGGAGCTTGCCGAAAGGCCGGAGATGAACATGGCTCTCATGGAACGCGGCCGCGAACGGTTCGGCATCTATTGCACGCCCTGCCACGACGAGGCCGGCACGGGGCGGGGGCGTATCCCGGCGCGCGGTTTCCCGGCTCCGCCGAGTTTCCATATCGAACGGCTCCGCAGCGCTCCGAGCCGCTATTTCACCGATGTCATTACTCGGGGACATGGCGTCATGTATTCCTATGCGGATCGGGTCGAACCCCGAGACCGCTGGGCGATCGCCGCTTATGTCCGGGCGTTGCAGTTGTCGCAGAATGCGCCTGTTTCGGCACTTTCCGAAGACGAAAGGCGGAAACTCGAAGGGGGCGGATCATGACCGTCGAGGACCGCAGGATAGCCTCTCTTTCCGGCGTGGTCGGGACTTTGCTCTGCCTCATCGCGCTTGCGATGGCGAGCATGGATGTCCACGCCGCTCTCACCGGCTGGCTCGCGGCTTTCGCGTTCGTCAGTGCGCTGCCGCTCGGAACCCTCTGCCTGGCGCTGACGCTCCGGATCATTCCCGGTCAATGGCGGGAGATGCTCCAGCCCCAGACGGATCGGGTGATGCTCGGTTTGCCGGTGCTGATCGTGCTCGTTCTGCCGATCCTGTCCGGCTTGCCGCATATCTATCCCTGGGCCGGTGGAGGCGCCGAGCTTTCGGGTTTCAAGGCCGCCTATCTGACACCGGCATTTTTTGCCGTAAGAACCGTCGCCATCCTCTGCGGCGCCTCTCTGCTCGTCATCGCGCTGCGGAGGCAGCCGTCCGGCCGGGCGGCGCTTCCGGTCTTCGGCCTCATCGCCTTCGTGCTCCTGCACGGAGTGCTTTCCGTCGATTGGCTGATGTCGCTCGATCCGGAATTCCATTCGTCCGGCTTCGGCCTCTATATCCTCGCCGGCCAGGTGCTGACGGCGTTTTCGGCGCAGGTTGTTTTCCGATTGCTCGGCAAACGGCAGGAGGGACAAGTCAGGGTGCTCGGTCCCTTGCTGCTGACCCTGCTTCTGCTCTGGGCTTACGTCGCCTTCATGCAATATTTCATACTGTGGTCCGGCAATCTGCCGCCGGGGGTTGCGTGGTATCGCCAACGCGGCGAGGGTGGCTGGGCGTTCGTCGAATATCTGATTGCGGCCTCGCGTCTGCTGCCGGCTTTCCTGCTGCTCTTTCCGCCTATCCGAGGAAGCCGGCGCTTCCTAATCGCGCTTTCCTCAATCGTGCTTGTCGGCAGCCTGCTGGAATGCGCCTGGCTGGTCTTGCCGCCTGCGGGGACCGGAATGGGCCTTGCGACAACCTCTTTCGGCTTGGCGCTGATCGGGATGCTGCTGCTCTATCCCTCAGCCATTCTCCTGGGCACGGCAGTGGTCGAGGTAAAAGCAAGGAGGAGCGCATGAGCGAGGCTTCCGATTTCGAGCGGAGAGATGTCTCGGCCCGGCTTGTGGTGCTGGCGCTTGTCGGCCTTTTCCTGCTCGTCAGCGTGTTCTTCGGGATCGTCGCGCTCATCGTTTTCGGCATTGCACCGGAAGAAGCACCGCCACGGTTCGGGGCCGAGAACCTTCGCGCCGGACCACGGCTGGAGGTGAGCCCCGTCGACGACCAGCGAAGGGCCGAAGCGGCAATCCAGGCCAGACTGCAGGGATATGCATGGGTCGATCGCAATGCCGGTCGCGCGAAAATTCCGATCGAGCGGGCGATGGAGATCATCGCAACGCAAGGCTGGCCGGATGAGGAGCGGAAGGAGGGAGGGCCATGAGATATCTTGCGTTGCTATGGTTTCTGCTGCTCCCTTCGGCATCACTCGCCCTAAACCC
This sequence comes from Neorhizobium descurainiae, assembly GCF_051400715.1. NCBI lineage: Bacteria > Pseudomonadati > Pseudomonadota > Alphaproteobacteria > Hyphomicrobiales > Rhizobiaceae > Neorhizobium > Neorhizobium descurainiae. The sequence continues at coordinate 235,808 of NZ_JBLFFK010000002.1, read as the reverse complement.
GTTCGAGGCGACCGGGATCGATCAGAGACCTGGCGTCCAGGTGCCATTCGATCTGCCGTTCACGGACGAGGACGGCCATGCCACGACGTTGGGGCAGCTTTCAAAGGGCAAGCCGATCCTGCTCGCGCCCGTGCTGCACAATTGCCCGAATATCTGCGGCGTGACGCTCTCCGGTCTCATGGAGGCGGTGCGGGTCCAAAGCTTCCGGCCGGGCCGGGATTTCACGATCATTGCCTTCGGCATCGATCCGAAGGAGAGGCGACGGGACGCGGCGAATTCGCTGACGGAACTCCGCAAACGTTTTTCGCAGACCGCCGCTTCCGGCGTCCACGCGCTCACGGGCACGGAAAAGAACATCCGGGCCGTTACCGATGCGCTCGGCTACCGCTATGCCTGGGATCACACGATCCAGCAATATGCCCATCTCGCGGCGGTTGCGGTCCTCACGCCGGAGGGCAGACTGAGCCGCTGGCTCTACGGCCTGGCGCCCGCGGCCAACGATCTCAAGCTGGCGCTGACCGAGGCGGGGCAGGGCCGGACCGGAAGCTGGGGGAACCGGCTTCTGCTGCTCTGCTATCATTATGACCCGGCGACGGGGCGATATTCCTTGATCGTCTGGACGGCGCTGCGGATTGGCGGAAGCGGCACGGCGCTTATCGGAGCCGCTGCCATTGCGGTCGCCCTGCTGCGCGAGCGGCGTCGCGCAAGGGAGGGGCGGACATGAGCGGCCCGCTATCCCTCTGGCCCGATCAGGCCTCCGGCTATAGCGGCGAGATCGACCTGTTCGTCATCGCCTTCACGGTGCTGATCGTGGCGCTTTCGGCGCCGGTCTTCATCGTGATCATCCTCTTCGCTGCGAAGTATCGCCGTGGCAGACCGGCCGACCGGGGACATCCGCAGGACCGCAATGTCTGGCTTGAGGTTTCCTGGTCGATCATTCCGTTCCTCGCGCTGATCGGTTTTTTCGTCTGGTCCACCGACCTCTTCGCCAGGCTCTACCATCCGCCGAGGGATGCGCTCGAGATCGATGTCGTCGCCAGGCAATGGATGTGGAAGTTCCAGCATCCGGATGGTCAGGGCGAGATCAACGAATTGCATGTGCCGGCGGGAGAGCCGGTGAAACTCGTCATGGCCTCGCAGGACGTCATCCACAGCCTCTACATCCCGGCGCTGAGGCTGAAGCAGGACGTGGTGCCTGGCCGCTATGCCACGCTCTGGTTCAATGCCGACAAGCCCGGCACCTACCGGCTTGCCTGCGCGGAATTCTGCGGTACCGACCATTCCGTCATGGTCGGCAGCTTTGTCGTCCAGGCACCGGCCGAATATGCCCGCTGGCTGCAACGGTCGACGGTCGACCGATCCCTGGCGGCTCAGGGCGCCGCACTCTTCCGCGGCCGTGGCTGCAGCGGCTGCCACGGGCCGGCCTCGACCGTGAAGGCGCCGCCGCTCGAAGGGCTGTTCGGCAAGCCCGTGGCTCTCGACGGCGGGACGACGGTCATCGCCGATGAACAATATATCCGCGACAGCATTCTCCTGCCACAGAAGCAGATCGCTTCCGGTTACCCGGCGATCATGCCGACCTTCGAGAATGTGCTATCCGAAGAAGACGTGCTGAAGATCGTCGCTTATATCAAATCGCTGGGACCCGGAGACCTGACGCAATGACGGCGCTGGAAGAGCGGCCGGATCCGGCCGATCGGCAGGATAGGGGACTATCGGAGACCCGAACCGAGCGGCAGAGCTATCTGCGCGCGGGGCACAGTCTCGGGTCCTGGCTCTTCACGCGCGACCACAAGCGGATCGCTATCCTCTATCTCTTCGCCATCACCGCATTCTTCATGATCGGCGGTGCGGCCGCGGCGCTGATGCGTCTCGATCTGCTGACGCCCGCGGGCGATCTCCTGACCAACGAGGGCTATAACCGCGCCTTCACCATCCATGGCGTGATCATGGTCTGGTTCTTCCTCATCCCGTCGATCCCCAACACGTTCGGCAATTTCCTGATCCCGCTGATGATCGGCGCGCGCGATCTCGCCTTTCCGAGGCTCAACCTCCTGAGCTGGTACGTTTTCGTGCTTGCCGGCGCCTTCACGCTCTTCGTGCTGATCGCCGGCGGGGTCGATACGGGCTGGACCTTTTATACGCCCCTCTCGTCGATGTTCTCTCACGGCAATGTCGTGCTGGCTGCCGTCGCGGTCTTCATCGCCGGATTCTCATCCATCCTCACCGGCCTCAATTTCATCGTCACGGTTCACAAGCTGCGCTGCCCGGGCATGACGTGGGGCCGGCTGCCGCTCTTCGTCTGGGCCATTTACGCAACGTCGCTGATCCTCGTGCTGGCGACGCCGGTGCTCTCCATTACGCTTGTGCTGATCGCGGCGGAACGGCTGTTCGGTCTCGGTATCTTCGATCCGAAGCTCGGCGGCGACCCGCTGCTCTACCAGCATCTCTTCTGGTTCTACAGCCACCCGGCGGTCTACATCATGGTCCTGCCGGCGCTTGGCGTCGTGAGCGAGCTCGTTGCCGCGGCAGCCCGCAAACCGGTCTTCGGCTATAAGTTCGTCGCCGGCTCCTCGATCGCCATCGCCGTGATCGGCTTCTTCGTCTGGGGCCATCACATGTTCGTGGCCGGCCAATCCATGTATGCGAGCGCCGTCTTTTCCTTTCTGAGCCTCGCGGTCGCGGTGCCCTCCGGCATCAAGGTCTATAACTGGGCGGCGACGCTCTATAAGGGGCATATCTCGCTCGATCCGCCATTCCTCTACGGCATGACCTTCATCGGCCTTTTCGTCGTGGGCGGTCTGACGGGACTGATGCTTGCGATGCTGGCCGTCGACGTGCATGTCCACGACACCTATTTCGTGGTGGCGCATTTCCATTACATCATGGTCGGGGGCACGGTTTCGGCCTTCTTCGGGGCGCTGCATTACTGGTGGCCGAAGATCGTCGGCCGCGTCTATCCGCTCGTCTGGGGAAGGCTGGCGGCGATCTTCATCTTCCTCGGCTTCAATCTCACCTTCTTCCCGCAGTTTCTGCTCGGCTATCTCGGCATGCCGCGGCGCTACCATGTCTATGCGCCGGAATTCCAGGTGCTGCATGTGCTGTCGTCCGCCGGTGCCAGTCTCCTCGGTCTCGCCTATCTCATGCCGCTCGTCTATCTCACCTGGTCGATGCGCTACGGCGCACCGGCCGGCGACAATCCCTGGGGTGCGACGGGGCTCGAATGGACGACACCCTCGCCGCCGCCAAAGCATAACTTCGATGAAATTCCGCAGGTCGACGGGCCGCCTTACGATTACCCGATCGAGATGGAGGGCGAGGATGGCTGAGACGAGGCCCGTCGCCGAGCCCTACCGGGATGCCCGCCAGCAACGCGATGCGGCTATATTGGGCATGTACATCTTTCTCGCCAGCGAGGTCATGCTGTTCGGCGGTCTCTTTGCCGTCGCAGCGGTGATGCGGCTCCTGCATCCTGCGGAGGTGATGGAAGCTTCGAAGGCGTTGCATGTCTGGATCGGTGCGATCAGCACGGCGGTATTGCTGACCTCGAGCCTTTTCGTGGCGCTCGCGGTGGAGGGCGCGAAGCGCGGCCGCCGGCGCGGCGTTTCTGCGTGGTTTTTCGCCGCGGCCTTGCTCGGTTCCGCCTTCCTCGGGGTCAAGGCCTACGAATACTCTCTGGAATATGCCGAGGGCCTGTTGCCGGGTCTCGGCGCTCCGCTGAAGGTCTCGACGCCGGTCCAGCAGGCTTTCATGGACCTCTATTTCGTCGCGACCGGTCTGCATGCCCTCCATCTCCTGATCGGCATCATATTACTTCTGGTGATCGCGATCCGCGCAGCTTCCGGCGGGCTGCCGCTGCCTGAGCGTGCGATCGTTGTGATAACGGCGGGGCTCTATTGGCATCTGGTCGATGTGATCTGGGTCTTCCTCTATCCCGTCCTTTATCTGGCGCGGTGACGGCATGCAGAAAACCGCTTCATTCGTCTTCGTCTGGTTCGCGCTCGTGCTGCTGTTGGCCGCGACGGTGACGGCGAGCTTCATATGGAGAGGGGCTGCCGGCCTTGCCGTCAGCCTCGGCATCGCCTTCGCCAAGGCCGGCCTGATCTACTGGCACTACATGCATTTGAGCGAAGAAGAAGGATTGCAGCGGATCGCCGCGCTCGGCGCCGGCGCCTGGCTGCTCATCCTCTTCGCCTTTGTCTGCGCCGATTATCTTACCCGCTGAGCGCACGTACCGAGCGCCTTATGCCGCTTTGCTATATCTGAAAGCAAATCAGAGAAACTAGTAATATCTCCCCCCGGTGATACCGTGAAGATGCGACGGGCGAGATAGCCATTGTCGCATTGGGAGAGCTTCAGGCCCAGGAAATCGTAGGCGGATGCGGCGGGGCGCGGCGTCGGTGCATGAGCGCCGATCGCCATGCTCGGCGCGTGGAGGATTTGATGACATCATCGCGGAGTTGGAGAGTAAGTTTGGCGGGCGAATGCATGGTGTGCCGTCCGTTCAACATGCATGAGGAGCCCGAGTTCCTGCGGGTCTGGGAGTTGCTGAAGGACGCCGACGTCACCTACGGCCATCTGGAAATGAACTTTGCCGAATATGACGAGCTCAAGTGGCCCGCGCGGGGACAGGGTATCGGCAGCTTCATGATGGCCGATCCGGAGATCGCCAAGGATCTCAAATGGGCCGGCTTCGACATCATGTCGACGGCTCACAACCACAGCTTCGACTTCGGCCCCGAGGGGCTTTTCGCTACCAAGAAGCACATGAAGGCGGCCGGCATCGTCACCGCCGGCACGGGCGCCGACCTGGAACTTGCGAGCGAGCCCGGCTATGTCGACAAGAGGAACGGCCGCGTCGCGCTCGTCTCGACGAGTTCCGGCAATCAGCATTTCATGTGGGCGGGTCAGCCTAAAGGTGCATTGCGCGGCCGTCCCGGCGTCAATCCCCAGCGGCTCACCTTCGAATTCATGGTCGACGAGCAGACGGCCAGGAACCTCAAGGATTTCGGGCAGAAGCTCAATGTGCTGAAAAAGCCGAAGCACGGGCGCGAGGGTTCGTTCGGTATCCAGTTGCCGGGCGCGCAGCAATGGGGCGATCCGGACTCCTTCTTCGTCGGCGATCATTTCGAAATCATCAGCCGCTGCCACAAGCGCGATCTGGAGCGCAATCTTCGCTCTGTCGAAGAGGCGCACGCCATGGCCGACCTGGTGATCGTGGCGCATCATTTCAGCGTCTCGGACGGGCCGCGGGGCGACACGCCCCCGGGGTTCGTGAAGGAATTCGCCCATGCGGTCATCGACGGCGGCGCCGACATCTATGTCGGGCATGGATGGCACCGCACGCTCGGCATCGAAATCTACAAGGGCAAGCCGATCATCTACGGTATCGGCAATTTCTTCGCCCAGTCGGAATTCATCCAGCGCGTACCCTACGACAGCTACGACGCCTGGGGTCACGACGTGGATCGCCTGCAGATGTTGACGCCCGCAGCTCATCCGCTTCATCCGGGTCTCGACACACCGTCGGATACCTGGTGGAGCTCGGCGGTCGTCCAGCTCGAGATGGAGGATCGCAAGCTGAAGCGCATCCGCCTGCATCCCATCGAAATGGGCCGCGAATCCACGCCTGCGGCCGGCCAGACCCGCCGGACGGGCAATGGCGAGCATCCTTTCACCGAGGGGCGTCCTATGCTGGCAAAGGGGGAAGACGCCTTCCGCATCCTCGATCGCTACCGCCGCCTGTCCGAGCCGTTCGGAACCAGGGTGGTCATCGAGAACGGTGTCGGGATCGTCGACCTCTAGTAAGAGGGCGTGAACGGGTGGCGGAGGAGGATGCCGCCACCGGTTCAGCGCAGATAACGATGGCCGGAGCTTTTATCGAAATCCGGCCATCGAGCGAAAAGGGAGGTAACGCATGCAACAGGCCAGCCAGCGCGTTGACGGCGGGCAGCCGGTCGCCTTGTCCGCGAACGGTTTGCCATTGCTGGATGTCCGCGATCTGACTGTGAGCTTTCCTGCCGGAGCGGGCAGCACGCAAATCGTCCGGGGATTGAGCTATTCGATCGCCCGGGGTGAAACCCTGGGCATCGTCGGCGAGAGCGGCTGCGGCAAGACGATGACCTCGCTGGCCCTGCTGGGCCTCATTCCCGCCAACGGCACGATCGGCGGCGAGATCAATTTCGGCGGCCGAAATCTTGCCTCGATGACCCAGGGACAGCGGCGGCATATCCGTGGCCGGGAGATCGCGATGATCTTCCAGGAGCCGATGACCGCGATGAACCCGGTGATGACCGTCGGGCGTCAGATCGCCGAGGTGCTGGTCAGGCATGAGGGGCTTTCGAAGAAGGTGGCGGGCAAGCGCGCCGTCGATCTCCTGGCACAGGTCGGCATCCCGTCCCCGGCGCGGCGGGCGGAGGACTATCCGCATCAGCTTTCCGGCGGCATGCGCCAGCGCGCCATGATCGCCATGGCGCTCGCCTGCCGGCCGCAGCTTCTGATCGCGGACGAGCCGACCACGGCACTCGACGTCACGATCCAGGCCCAAATCCTCGATCTGATGCTGACGCTTCAGGACGAGGCGCATATGTCGATCCAGTTCATCAGCCACAATCTCGCGGTCGTCTCCGAGGTCGCCCATTCGATCATGGTCATGTATGCGGGCAAGGCGGTGGAATATGCGCCGGCGCAGGAACTGTTCTCCAATCCGCTGCATCCCTATACGCAAGGCCTGATCAAGACCCTGCCCGATCCCGACAGGCAGGTGAAGCGGCTCTATGTAATCCCGGGCCGGGTGGTTTCCGATATCAGCGTCGGATGCCGTTTTGCCCGCCGCTGTCCGCTCGCCGATGACGGATGCCGGAAGGTCGAACCGGAACTCGTGGAGGTCGCTCCGGGTCATCAGGTCGCTTGCCTCAAGGTGGCGTCATGACCGAGCTTCTGAGACTGGACAATATCAGCGTGAACATTCCGCTCGGCGGAGGTTTTCTGAAGCCCAAGGTCTGGCTTCAGGCGGTCAACGACGTCTCGCTGACGGTTTCCCGGGGCGAAACGCTGGCGCTCGTGGGCGAAAGCGGCAGCGGCAAGAGCACGCTGGGTTATGTGGTGGCCGGCCTGCGCAGGCAAAGCGAGGGTACCGTCAGCTTCCACGGTGCTCCCGTCGAAGGCGAGGACGGCAAGCGTCCGGTGCAGGTGATCTTCCAGGATCCGTTCTCGGCGCTCGACCCGCGCATGGTGGTCGGCGAGATCGTCGCCGAGCCGCTGAGGCTCAAGGGCGTGCCGTCGGAGCAGCGGCTGGCACGGGCGACGGAGGTCCTGGGGCAGGTGGGGCTGCCGCCGGAAGCGGCGAGCCGCTACCCGCATCAGTTTTCCGGCGGGCAGCGGCAGCGCATCGCGATCGCCCGCGCGCTGATCGCCGAGCCGGAGATGATCGTTGCCGACGAGCCGCTTTCGGCGCTCGACGTCTCGATTCAGAGCCAGGTGCTCAATCTCTTGGACGATATCAAGCAGGAGCATGGCATCAGCTATATCTTCATCAGCCACGATCTCGGCGTCGTCCGGCATCTCGCGGACCGGGTCGCGGTTCTTTATCTCGGGCGGCTGATGGAAGTGGCGAGCCGCGACGATCTCTTCGCCACGCCCAGCCATCCCTATACTCAGGCGCTGCTTGCCGCCGTGCCTCGCATCGGCAAGGGGCGGCGCAGGAAGGAGCAGATCCTCAAGGGCGAGATTCCGTCCCCTCTCGCGCCGCCTTCCGGCTGCGTCTTCCACACGCGCTGTCCGAAGGCCGAGGACATATGCCGCAAGGAAAAGCCGGCACTTCTGCCGGCGCCCGGCCGGCAAGCGCAGCTTTCCGCCTGTCATTTCAAGGATTAAGCCGATGTTGAGATACACGATATCGCGCCTTCTCCAAGCGGTCCTCGTCATCCTGGTGATGTCGCTCCTGCTCTTCATGCTGATCGGGCTGATGCCGGGCGACCCGGTGGAGAACATGCTGGAAGGAAACCCGGCGCTGACGCCCGAGACGATGGCGCAGATGCGGGCTCTCTACGGCGTCGACCAGCCGCTCTATACGCGTTACGGGCACTGGCTCACTTCGGCCTTCCATGGCGATCTCGGTTATTCGAGCGTCTATTTCCGACCGGTGCTCGACATCCTTGGGCCGGGGATCATCCAGACGGCCAAGCTTCTGGTCCTGACGGAGCTGATCAGCATCCCGCTCGCGATGCTTCTCGGCGCTCTGGCTGCGCGCCGGCCCGGCGGCTGGACGGACAGCATCATCAGCCTGCTGGCATTCGCGAGCATCTCGCTTCCGGGCTTCTGGACCTCGCTCATCCTGATCATCGTCTTCTCGGTCAAGCTCGGCTGGCTGCCGGCGAGCGGCACGCCGCTTCTCAGCGACGCGTCCATGTCGGAGCAGCTCGTGCACATGATCCTGCCGGTGACGGTACTGACGTTCTTCCATGTCGGGCCGCTGGTGCGTTACGTGCGCGCCTCGATGATCGAGACGCTGAATTCGGATTTCGTCCGCACTGCCCGGGCGAAGGGATTGTCCGAAGTGACGGTCGTCATGCGCCATGCGCTCCGCAATGCGCTGATCCCCATGGTGACCGTTCTGGCGCTTGGCTTCGGCTCGCTGTTTTCCGGGGCGCTCGTCGTCGAGACGATCTTTGGCATGCTCGGCATGGGCAAGATCATCTACGACGCGATCAGCAATATCGATTTCAACCTGGCGCTGGTCGGGCTCCTGCTCGCGACGATCGTCACCCTGTTGTCGAGCCTGCTTGCCGACCTCGCCTATGCCTGGCTCGATCCGAGGATTACCCTGAAATGAGCACCGTCACCGCCGACAAAGCGCCGGCAGAGGCCGGCAGGAATTCAGTCTGGAGCAAGCGCTGGGAGCGTTTCCGGCACAACAAGCTGGCGATGATCTCGCTCGTCTTCCTGGCACTCATGGCGATCGCCTGTGCGATGGCCGGTCCGATCGAACATTTCACCGGCATCGATGCGAATGCGACGAACCTTCTGCGGCGTTTCCGGCCACCGTCGGCGCAGCACTGGCTCGGAACCGACGATCTCGGCCGCGACGTTCTGCTGAGGTTGCTGCATGGCGGCCAGGTGTCGATCGCGGTCGGGCTTCTCGCAACCCTCATCACGGCGGTGATCGGCATCGCGATCGGGGTCACCGCGGGTTATATCGGCGGCCAGTTCGACAATATCCTCATGCGGATGACGGACTGCATCATCGCGCTGCCGCTCATCCCGGTCCTCATCGTACTCGGCGCGGTCGACCTCACGAAGATCGGCCTGAGTCAGGAAACCGCGAGCTCGCCGACCGTCGTTTTCCTCAGGATCGTGATCATCATCGCGCTGGTGGACTGGACAACGATCGCCAGGATCGCCCGCGCCGGCACGATCACCGTGCGCGACGTCGATTATGTGCGGGCGGCGACCGTCAGCGGCGCGAAGGGGCCGTACAATATCTTCGTGCACGTGCTGCCGAATATCGCGACGCCCCTGATCGTCGCCATGACGCTGTCGGTCGGGCGCATCATCTTGTTCGAATCGACTCTCAGCTTCCTCGGCTTCGGCATCGTTCCGCCCACTCCCACCTGGGGCAACATGCTGACCAACGCCCAGCAGCTGATCATTTCCGCACCCATGCTCGCGGTTTATCCGGGCCTTCTGATCTTCACCACGGTGATGGCGGTGAATTTCGTCGGCGACGGAGTGCGGTCCGCATTCGATCCGCGCTCGGAGACGGGCTCGGGGTCGCATTGAGGCATGCCTGAGAAACAGAAGTCTTATGGAGGAGAAAATGACGTCTGTAGGGTTGAAATTCAAAGCATACGCCAAGGTCGCGCTGGCCGGTGCCGCAATCGCGGTTCTGGCTTCGTCGTCGACGATGGCCCAGGCGAGCAAGGACCAGCTCGTCGTCGGCCAGATCCAGTTCCTGACCAATTTCCATCCGCTGATCCAGGTCAACAATACCAAGCGGCTGACGATCAACTATTCCCTGAGGCCGATCACCGCCTTCGATGAAAACGTCGTCAACCAATGCGTTCTGTGCGAGACGCTGCCGACGATCGAGAACGGGCTCGCCAAGATCGTCGATCTGCCCGACGGCAAGAAAGGCATGCAGGTGACGCTCACCTTGAGGAAGGGGCTTGCCTGGGGAGACGGCGTGCCGGTCACGCCCAAGGACATCGAGTTCACCTGGAAGATGGCGCGCGATCCGAAGATCGGATTTTCCAACTACAATTCTTGGGATCGCGCCACGGACCTGAAGATTGTCGACGACCGCACCGTCGTCCTGACCCTGCCGCAGGTCCTTTCCAGCTATAATTCCTGGGATCAGATCCTGCCGGAACACCTGGAGGGTCCGGTCTACGCCGCCAATCCGACGCTCGACACCTATGTCAAGCAATCGCTCTACAATACCCAGCCGACCAATCCCGGCCTCTGGAACGGGGCGTTCCTTCTGAGCGACTACCAGATCGGCACGCGCATCATCTTTCAGCCCAATCCCCATTGGCCGGGGACCAAGCCGCACCTGCAGCGCATCATCTTCAGCTATCGCGACAACTCGTCCGCGCTGCTTCAGAACCTTCTGGCCGGAGCGGTGGATGCGGTGCCGGTCAGCCCCGGCGGCATCAGTTTCTCGCAGATGCTCGACCTGCGCGGCCAGCAGCCGACCAAATTCAAGTACTATTTAGACTACGGCACCAACGTGGAGCGCATCGCGGTCAATTTCGACAATCCCATCCTGCAGGACAAAGCGGTGCGACAGGCGCTTCTCTACGCGATCGACCGGCAGGCGATCAGCGACGAGCTGTTCGGCGGATTGCAGCCGGTGGCGAACGGCATCCTCAGCGACGAGAATGCCTACTACAACAAGAATATGACGATCTACAAATATGATGCGGCGAAAGCCAAGGAGCTGCTGACGAGCGCCGGCTGGAAGCCGGGTCCTGACGGCATCTGCGCGAACGGCAAGGGTGAGCGCCTCTCGCTCGAACTGGTGTCGACCGCCGGCAACCAGACCCGCGAGCAGATCGCCCAGGTCCTGCAGAGCCAGATGAAGGAGGTCTGCGTCGAGATCAAGAACAACTTCGTGCCGCTCCAGGAATTCAACGGCGAGATGGCGCGCAAGCGGAAGTTCAAGGCCCTGATGATGTCCTCGATCGACTTCTCGCCATCAGTGTCCCCGCGCATCGCGCTCGGTTCGGATTCCATTCCGAAGCCGGAGAACAACGGCGTCGGCAACAATTTCTCCGGCTATGCGAACCCGGCGATGGATGAGGCGATTTCTGAACTGGAAGTGGCTCTCGACCCGAAAACCACCAAGGAGAAATGGGCGGAAGTCCAGAAGATCTTCGCCGACGACCTGCCGATGCTGCCGCTCTATTTCTATCCGCGCGCCTATGTGGCGGTGCCCGATCTGGTGAATTTCCGGCAGGGCACGCTCGATCCCCTGGCGATATGGGCGGAGGAATGGGAGCGGAAATAGCGCTACTACCCGGATTGCCAGCTGTCGAAGCACCACGAAGCACGGGATTTCCGATGAGGATGAACATCGCCGTTCTGGACGATTATATCGGCATTTCCCAGGAGGTCGCCGATTGGGAGCCCTTGAAATCCCGTGCCAACGTGGTCGTGTTCGACAGGCCGCTTGCCGTGCCGGACGAGGCGGCGAGGGAACTCGCGGACTTCGACATCATCTGCACGCTGCGGGAGAGAATGCCGATCCCGGCCGTGCTGATCGAGCGGCTGCCGCGGCTGAAATATATCGTCGTGACCGGCAAGCGTTACGACACGGTGGATGTCGCCGCCGCCGCGTCCCGCGGCATCCTCGTCTCCAACACGCCGGTCGCCGGCGCCGGTGCGGGCGGGGTCGCGGAACTCGTTTGGGGGCTGATCCTCTCCGCCACCCGGCATATCGCCTCCGAGGACCGCATGATGCGGCTGGGCGGCTGGCAGCATCAGGCGGGAACGACCGTCGGCGGCAAGACCCTCGGCATTCTCGGGCTTGGCGGGCTGGGGCGGCGTGTCGCCGAGATCGGCCGGGTCTTCGGCATGAACCTGCAGGCCTGGAGCCAGAACATGACGGACGAGCAGGCGGCGGCCGCCGGCGTTCGCCGCGTATCGAAGGAAGAGCTTTTTGCCACCAGCGACGTCATCACCATCCATCTCGCTCTCAGCGACCGGACCCGCGGCATCGTGGGGGCGCCGGAACTGCGGGCGATGAAGAAGAGCGCCTTCCTGATCAATACGGCGAGAGGCGCTATCGTCGACGAACAAGCCCTTATCGATGCTTTAGGAGGCGGTTCGATCGCCGGTGCGGGCCTTGATGTCTACGAAAGGGAGCCGCTGCCGGCGGATCATCCATTCCGCAGCATGCCGAACGTGGTGATCACGCCGCATCTCGGCTATTTCACGCGCGAGATGCTCGGCACCTATTACGGTGACGCCGTCCGCCTGATCGGGGCTTTCCTGGACGGCAGGCCCGAGCGGATCGTCAACATGATGGCCGCCGGTACCCGAGGCATTGCTGCCTCGACCGATGCTATGCCTGCGCGTTCTTGAGGAGCTGCAGGCTCAGATCCCTGAGTATCCGGAAGGCGGCCTCATGGAGCCTGTTGTTGAGCCTGCGGGCCGGCTGGACGAGTTCGACGGAGAGGACGAGTTCCGGCCCGACGATCTTCCGCATGGCGAGACCCGGGCCGGCACCCTTGGATTTGAGCGTCCGTATCGACGCGACCGTGAACCCGTAGCCGTCACGCACGAGGTCGAACATCGTTTCGAGCGGATCGAGCTCGAAGACGATATTCGGTTTCTGACCCATGCGCGCCAGTTCGGACTCCACGATCACCCTCGTGCTGTTGGGACGGCAGGCGATCACCATGGGCAAGGATGCCAGGGCTTCCAACGGCACAGGTCCCGGGTCATCGAAAGCATCTTCCGAACCGATCAGATAGAGGTTCTCGTCGACCAGGTCATGAATTTCCAGCATGGGCGAGGAGGGGGCGTTGTACATGATCGCCATGTCGATGCGGCCGGAGAGCAGCCATTCCTGCAACTGGCTGGAGCGGCCGTGGATGAGCGTCACCTGGGCGTCCGACAATTCCTCCCGCAGACGGCGGATCAGCGCGGTGGCGATGGCGATGGAAATCGTGGCCGGCAGGCCGATCGCGACCTTTCCCGATTTGCCGGTGCGCGCATTGTCGATGTCCTCATAGGTTCGCTCGACCATCCGAAGAATGCCGCGCGCATTGCTGAGCAGCCGCTCGCCCGCCTCGGTCACCTCCACGCCGCGGCCGTTGCGGACGAGCAGCCTTTCCTTGAGTTCGATCTCGAGGTTCCGCACCTGCCTGCTGAGCGCGGGCTGGGCAACATGCAGAAACGCCGAAGCGCGACTGAAACTGCCGAGCTCCGCCACGCGCACGAAATATCCGAGCTGCCGAATGTCCATCCCTGCCTCCTCTTCGAGTTATGCCGATTTGTTATGTCTGATAGTGAGACCTAACATCTGGTGATAGGTCACCATGTGGCGTAGCGTTTCCTGGGTCAATTTCATTCTGGAGGAGAATGGTGGCGACATCGGAAAATGTGGCGGACCGGGACGGTTTGAGAATCTGGGAATGCGTGCTTTGCGGCTATCGCTACGACGAGGCGCTCGGCGATCCCGATGGCGGCGTGCCGCCGGGCACGCGCTGGGAGGACGTGCCGGATGACTGGATATGTCCCGATTGCGGGGCCAGCAAGCACCAGTTCGACATGAAGGTCGTCGGCTGACAGCCGATAAGCCGCTGCAGGGAATGATAAGCTCGTCAACGAGAGGAGGATCGACATGCAGGCTGCGTCGTATTCAGAGAAGGAACCAAGCCGCTTTCGCCGCGGCCAGTCCTGGAAAATCAACCTGTTCGGCAAGAATTCCGATGTCGCGACGCCGGAGCCCCAGGCGTTCCGGCTCGATCTCAACGCCCATCAGAAGCTCGATTCGCATTTCCACATCGTCGACCAGTTCCAGGTTTTCATCGCCGGCAGCGGCACGATCGGCCGGGACGACGTGCGTCTCGTGACGGTCCACTATGCCGACCATCACACCGGCTACGGGCCGTTGATCGCCGGCGCCCAGGGCCTTTCCTATCTCACGCTGCGCAGCAAGACGGATGCCGGCCTCGTCTATCTCACCACCCCGGATATCCGCGAGAAACTGAAGCCGACCAAGCGCCGTCACCGCGTTTCCGACCCGGTGACGCTCTCCATCGATCCTGTACTTAATAACCGCACGGAGGTTTCCGTCGAGACGGTGATCGAGGAACAGCCAGGCGACGATGGGATGAACGTCAAGGTTATTCGCCTCGGTCCGTCGATGACGGCGCAGGCGCCCGATCCAAGCGAGTCCGGCGGCCAATATCTCATCGTCCTGAACGGCAGTCTGGTCTTCGAAGGCGCGACCTACACGCCGTTTTCGCTGATCTTCGTCCGCTCGACCGATGACGCGCCCATGCTTCAGGCCGGTGAGGGTGGACTGGAGCTCATGGTGACCCAATATCCGCGGGAGGACGACTGGATGAAATCGATCCAGGCGCCCTGAAAACAATCGGGAGGAAAATCTTGCGGCAGTCCGATCTCGATGCGGTCCGGAAGGAGATCGCGCCCTCCGGCACGTTGAAATGCGCACTCAATCACGGAAATGTCGTCCTTGTTCGCCGCGGACCGACAGACGACAGCCCGAGCGGTGTGTCCGTCGATCTGGCAAGGGCGCTGGCCGGCCGGCTGAAGCTTCCGATCGCCTTCCGGCATTACGACAAGGCCGGCGCGGTTTCCGGCAGCGTGGATACAGGCGAATGGGACGTCTGCTTTCTGGCCATCGACCCTGAGCGCGCCGAGCGGATCGCCTATAGCGAACCCTATGTGCTGATCGAGGGAGCGTATCTTGTCCGCGCCGATGGCGAGGCGAAAACGCTGGAAGATGTGGACCGGCTTCAACTGCGGATCGGGGCGGTCAAGGATAGCGCTTACGAGCTTCATCTGTCGCGGACCGGCAAAGGCGGCCGGCTCACGCGTTTCGACAGTTTCGCCGAAGCAATCGCCGCTCTCGATAGCGGTCAGATCGACGGTCTTGCCGGCGTTCGGCAGGCGATGCGGAAGGTGGTGGCCGATCACCCCGCATTCGATGTGATGGCGACACCCTTCATGACCATTCCGCAGGCCGTCGGCGTCAGTTCGACAAGGCCGCTTGCGGCAAAATTCGTCGCGGCATTCGTCGCGGAGATGAAGGCAAACGGTCTTGTCCGGCAATTCCTGGCGGACAGTGGCCATGCCGACGTGACCGTGCCCGTCGCCTGAGCCCCCATACTTCCTCGCGCGTTCATTAGCGTCGTAGAATTCAAACCAAGGACCGTTGAAAGGGACTCGCACATTCCGCGAGCCGCCCTACATAGACGGAGGTTTTTCATTTGTTCTCGTTTTGAATCTATGCGAGCATATGCCCGCAATCTGGAGGAAGTCCTGTTATGTCACTGAAAACGAAGCTGCTGGGCATTGCTCTCGCGCTCGGTGTTTCGGCCACCATGGCCAATGCCCAGGTCGTCGTCTCTTCCAAGATCGATACCGAAGGCGGCGTGCTCGGCAATATCATCCTCGCCATGTTGAAGGCCAACAATATCGAGGCAACCGACCGCATCCAGCTTGGCGCGACGCCGGTCGTCCGCAAGGCGATCACCGCCGGCGAGATCGATATCTATCCGGAATATACCGGAAACGGTGCGTTTTTCTTCGAGAAGGCCGACGATCCGGCCTGGAAGAACCCGCAGCAGGCCTATGAGGCGGTCAAGAAGCTCGACTACGACGCCAACAAGATCGTCTGGCTGACTCCATCCTCCGCCAACAACACCTGGGCGATCGCGCTCCGCAAGGATGTCGCGGATGCCGGCAACCTGAAGACGCTTACGGATTTCGGAAAATATGTTGCGGGCGGCGGCAAGATCGTGCTGGCGGCCTCTTCCGAATTCGTCAACTCCGCCGCGGCCCTGCCGGCTTTCCAGACCACATATGGTTTCCAACTGAAACCGGAGCAGCTCATCACGCTGTCGGGCGGCGATACCGCCGCGACGATCGCTGCGGCCGCCAACCAGACCAATGGCGCGAATGCGGCCATGGTCTACGGTACCGATGGCGGCATTGCGCCTTCCGGTCTCGTGGTTTTGGAAGACGACAAGGGCGTGCAGCCCGTCTACCAGCCTGCGCCGATCATCCGCGAAGAGGCGCTCAAGAAAAATCCGAATATCGAAAGCCTGCTGAAACCGGTTTTCGAAAAGCTCGATCTTGTCACGCTGCAGGATCTCAACGGCCGCGTTCAGGTGGGCGGCGAGCCGGCCAAGGCGGTTGCCGAGGATTTCCTCAAGAAGAACGGCTTCCTGAAGTAGTTCCGTTTCGGGCGGCTTTCGTGCCAACATGAGCCGGGTGCCTCGAAGCATCCGGCTTTTTCATCGGGACTGGACACCGCCACGCAGGGGAGCGGTTTGAGGATAAAGTTCGACAAGCTCGGCATCGTCATCGCCCTGATCGCTCTCTACGGGACTTTCTGGGCGGCCTTTGCGACGCTCAAGCCCAATCGCATATTACAGGGAGAGGCGAAGGCGATCCTCGACGCCTTGCCGGCGTGGGCGGGTTTCGGTGTGCTCGCTATACTGTTCCTGGCCGCAATCGCAGCACTCTTTCGAGCATCCTCGTGGCTGAAGCTGACAGCGGCGGCCGCTGCACTGGCGTCATTGACGCTTTCGATCGGTCTCGCCGCAGGCTTTCTGACGCCCGACGGCAACAGCTATGCCCGCGTCTCTCCAGCCTCGGGATTCTGGCTCCTGCTGTTCGCTTTTGCGTTGCTGGCCGCCGATGCGATCACGCGGCTTGCGCCGCCGCCCTGGATGCGCGTCTTATTCCTCATCGTGGTGGCTGTCGGAATCGGTACCGTCCTCATGTCGGGAAGCTGGGACGGGCTTTCTATCATGAAGGAATATGCCGGCCGCGCCGACGTCTTCTGGATCGAGGCGGGCCGACACGTGACACTGGCGCTCGGCTCGCTGTTTGCCGCCGTGATGGTGGGATTGCCGCTCGGCATCCTCTGTCACCGTGTGGAGCCGCTTAGGGCCGCCGTGCTGAACACATTGAACCTCATCCAGACGATCCCGTCGATCGCACTGTTCGGCATCCTGATAGGCCCGCTGGCGTGGATTTCGGCAACCGTGCCAGGCGCGGCGGCGATCGGCATCCATGGCATCGGAGTCGCGCCGGCTTTCGTGGCGCTTTTTCTTTATTCCCTGCTGCCGGTGGTCGCCAACACGGTCGTCGGTCTTGCGGGCGTGCCGCGTGAAGCCAATGACGCAGCGCGTGGGATCGGCATGACGGACCGTCAGCGGCTCTTCCAGATCGAGTTTCCGCTGGCGCTGCCGGTCATCCTGACAGGCATACGCATCGTGCTCGTCCAGAACATCGGCATGGCGACGATCGCGGCGCTGATCGGCGGCGGAGGCTTCGGCGTCTTCGTCTTCCAGGGCATCGGGCAGACGGCCATGGATCTCGTGCTGCTCGGTGCCGTGCCGACCGTCGCGCTCGCCTTTGCCGCCGCCGTCGTGCTCGATGCCCTGGTCGAAATGAACACCCGCGTGCCGAACGGAGCGAACACCAGATGATCGAGATCGACGCCATCACCAAGCGCTACGACGGTATAACCGTGGTCGACAACGTCTCGATGGTGATCGAGCCGCGCACGGTCACCGTGATTGTCGGCACGTCCGGTTCGGGCAAGACGACGCTTATCCGTATGATCAACCGTCTGGTGGAGCCGAGCGAGGGCTCGATCAGGCTCGACGGCGAGGACAACCGTTCGATCCCCGGCTACGAGCTGCGCCGCCGGATCGGTTATGCCATCCAGGGACATGGGCTTTTCCCGCATCGTACCGTGGCGCAGAACATCGCCACCGTGCCGGGCCTGCTCGGCTGGCAGAAATCGCGCATCGATGCAAAGGTCGAGGAATTGCTGATGCTTTTCCAGCTTGACCCGAAAACTTTCGGACCACGATATCCGCACGAGCTTTCCGGCGGTCAGCAGCAGCGCGTCGGCGTCGCCCGCGCGCTTGCCGCCGAGCCGAACGTGCTTCTGATGGACGAGCCGTTCGGCGCGCTCGACCCGATCATCCGCGCCAAGGCGCAGGAGGACCTGCTGGCGATCCAGAAACATTTCGGCACGACGATCGTGCTTGTCACGCATGACATGAACGAAGCGTTTCATCTCGCTGATAAGATTGCGGTTATGGACAAAGGACAGGTATTGCAATACGGCCCGCCGGCAGATCTCGTGCGCGTTCCGGCCACGCCATTCGTCGAGACGCTGATCGGCGATGGCGAGCGGCCGTTCCGCCTGCTTTCGATCGCCAGGACCGGAGCGGCGGCAGAGCCCGGCGAAGCCGAGGGGGAGCCGATCCGTGAGGACAGGAGCCAGCAGGAGGCACTTGCCGATCTGATCTGGACCGGGCGGAAAGCGCTGCCCGTCATCTCCGCCAGCGGCGCGCCTATGGGGCGGGTCACCCTCGAAACACTTCTCAAGCGCGGCGCGAGGCGCCGATGAGGGTCCGGGCGCCGACGATCCTTCGCGGCTTGCTGCTCGTTCTGCTGGTTGCTTTTCTGGTGTCGCCGGGGAGTTTCGAGCCGCTCCTGAAGCCGTTGGTGCAGCCGAACGCACCGGCCATCTACAATCAGGGAAGCCTTCTCGGTTTGACGCTCCAGCATTTAAGGACGGTCTTCATCGCAACCTTGGCCGCAACGATCATCGCAGTGCTGCTGGCGATCCTCGTCACAAGGCCGTTCGGGGCGGAATTCCTGGCGCTTTCCCGCAGCCTCGTGAATATCGGCCAAACGTTTCCCCCGGTCGCAGTGTTGGCGCTCGCCGTGCCGGCCGTCGGGTTCGGCGAAAGGCCGACGCTGATCGCACTTTTCCTCTACGGCTTGCTGCCGATCTTCGAAAATACGCTGACGGCGCTCACCAATCTGCCGCGCTCCGTGATGGAAGCGGCCCGCGGTTCCGGCATGACGCCCCTGCAGCGGCTCATTCAGGTCGAACTGCCGCTTTCGCTGCCGGTGATGGTGGCCGGCATCCGGCTTTCCGTGGTCATCAGTCTTGCGACGGCGACGATCGGCTCGACGGTGGCGGCCAAGACGCTGGGCGAGGTGATCATCGCGGGGCTACAGTCGAACAATCTCGCCTTCATCCTACAGGGTGGCCTGATCGTCGGCGCACTCGCGGTGCTGATTTACGACGGGCTGTCAGCGATCGAGGCGATGCTGACCCGCAAGGTCCGGACCTATTAGCCGTGGCTTGAATCGGTCGGAACCGTGGGCTCCGCGTCCTGTTTCAGGTTGCCGCGATGGAAGATGAACAAGCCGGCCAGCACGATGATCGCGGCACCGGTCAATGTCTGGGCATCGGGAAAATCGCCGAAGAACGCCCAGCCGAGAACGATCGCCCAGAGCAGCAGCGTATATTGCAGCGGTGCCAGCACCGAGGCTGGCGCCAGTTTCAGCGAGCGGGTGATCAGCAGATGTGCGGCGCAGGATACGACGCCGAGCAGGAGCAGGGCCAGGAGTTCGCCGGTATTGAACGGGCTCCAATTGCCGATCGTGAGGAACGCTCCGGCAATCAGGCATGCGAGCGTCTGCCAGGTGACGAGCGTCGCATCCGGCGTCGAGCGCAGCATGCGGTTGAGCACCAGCGTGAGCGCGAAGGACAGGCTGCCGACCAGGCCGAAGACCGACGGCCAGGACAGCATTTCGGAAGAGGGGCGCAATGCGATGACGACGCCGATGAAGCCGATCAGGACCGCGAGCCAGCGCCGCCAGCCGATGCGTTCGCCGAGCAGGAAGTGGGACAGCGCCGCCACATAGATCGGTCCGGCCATGTAGAAGGTCATGACGTCGGCGAGCGGCAGGTAGACGACGGCCGCGTAGAAAAGTCCGGTATCGGCGGTGGCGAGGATCACGCGCAGCACATGAAGCTGGGGCTTCTCCACCCTGTACAGCGCCGAGGCCGGCTGGCGGCTAAGCATCGGTCCGAGCACGAAAAATGCGCCGATCGAGCGGATCAGCAGGACCTGACCGACGGAAAAACTGGCCACCAGCCATTTGCCCATGGCGTCGTTCAGCGCGAACATGAAATCGCCGAGCAGCATCAGAAGGACGCCAAGCAGGACTGCGTTGCCGCCCATGGCGTAAGCCGCTCTTTTGGTCATGATGTTCGAGCGCTCCCGACTCTGATCTCGATTTTGAAAGCTGCGGCTTACCCTGCTAGCCGTCCGCCTTGCAAGGGCTTTGGCGCCCCCGTCGTCGTCGGGAAGCTGATCGGCAGGCCGCGCAGCACGCGGACGGCAAGAAAGGCGAAACACTCCGCTTCCACCGCATCGCCCCGCCAGCCGAATTCATCGGCGGAAACGGCCTTCGCGCCGGCCCGGCTTTCGAGCATCGCCATGATCGTCGGGTTATGTCGGCCACCGCCGCTGACGATCAGCCGCTTCGGCCGGCGCGGCAGGAGATCGAGGGCCTTGCCGACGGCCGATGCCGTGAAGGCGGAAAGGGTTGCGGCACCCGACGCGTCGTCGAGACCGTCAGCCATAGCCGCGGTAAAGTCGAAACGGTCGAGCGATTTCGGATAGGGCGCGGTGAGGTAGGGATGCCGGAGCAGCTTGGCGAGGCGTTCTTCATCGACCTTGCCGGAAGCCCCAAGCGCACCGTTCCTGTCCATGTCGCCGAGGCCGCGCGCCTTCACGAAGTCGTTGAGCGGCGCATTGGCGGGGCCGGTGTCGAAGGCGATGATGAGGTCCTTGCCGTCCCACCAGGTGATGTTGGCGACGCCGCCGAGATTGAGCACGGCCGTATCGCCGGAGGTGTCGAGACTGCGCAGCAGTGCGGCATGGTAGGCGGCGGCGAGCGGAGCGCCCTGGCCGCCGGCGCGAACGTCCGCCGATCGGAAGTCATAGGCGACCTTGCAGCCGAGGATCGAAGCCATGAGCTCGCCGTCGCCAAGCTGGCGCGTGTCGCCGAGCCTTTCCTTCGTTGGGGCGCGATGCAATACCGTCTGACCGTGGAAGCCGACGATGCCGATATCGGCCATGGTAAGCCCATAGCTCTCCACAAGGTCCTTTACGGCTTGTGATTGGGCGCGTGTCAGCGCTTCCTCCGCCTCACGGAAGATCGCAGGATCGGGACCATCGAAATTCCAGGCGCGGGCCTGTTTCAGCGTTTCTTCGAGGAGCGCGCGGATTTCCGGGGGATAGGGGGCGAGCGTATAAGCGCCGAAAGTGTCGACCGTCTCGCCGTCCGTCTTGAGGAGAGCCACGTCGATATTGCCGTCGAGAACGGTTCCGGTCATCAGGCCGACGGCCCAGATTGGCTCCATCGTGAAATCCTCAAGTTTGATTGACGAGATCGCCGACCGCCTGCCGGAGCGCCAAGATGCCGCTGTCGAAATGGCGGGTCGGATGAATGCGATTGGTGAGCAGCGTCCAGGCGCGGCCTCTGTCGAGATCGATCCACAAAGCGGTGCCGGTGAAGCCTGTATGGCCGATCGTGCCGGGGCTGCAGGTGTTGCCACCCCACCAGCCGGGATAGGGCTGCTCCCAGCCATGGGTACGTTTGTCGGAAAGCGGCGTGCGCATCAGCCTGATAGCCTCTTTCGAAGCGCCCGTGCCGTTGAGCAGGCTTTCAGCGAAATCGAGGACCGAAGTCACGGTGCCGAACAGGCCGGCATGGCCCGAGCCTTGCAGCGCAGAGCAGTTGTCGTCATGCACTTCGCCCGAGAGCACGCGATGCCGCCAGGTGCAGTCCTCCGTGGCGGCGGAATTTTCCGGATCGGCGGACCAGGCGAAGCCCGGGCCGGGATCGAGGTCGCGCAGCGTCTTGCCGGTCAGCCGTTCGAGGGCGAAACCGAGCAGGATGAAGTTGATATCGGAATAGACGGGGGGACCAGCGCGCCATTCCCGCTGCAGGATGAAGGCACGCAAGAGCTCCGGGTCGCGGCCGTAGGTATAGATCGGCACGACGGCCGGAAAAGGCGTCTGATGGCCGAGGCACTGACGGAAGGTGACTTTCCGCTCCCAGGCCTCGGCATCGTACTGACGCAGGTCGGGCAGGAGCGTGGTGAGAGGCGCGTCGAGGTCGATTACGCCTTCGTCCACCAGTTTTAGGACACGCGTCGTGGTGAAGATCACCTTGGTCAGCGAGGCGAGGTCGAACCATGTGTCCAATGTCATCGGCCGGATGGCCGGAGTGATTTGCGCCGCTCCGATCGCGCGTGTCATGCGGCCGTGTTTCAGGTCGACGATGCCGAACACGCCGCCTGGAATGCGCTTGTCCGCCACCGATTTCCTCAGCGGTGCGAACGCCCGCTCGAAGATTGCGGTCAGCTCGGCATCGGCGGTGGTTCGGGTCCGGTCGTCCATGGTCCTGTTCCTCAGGCCTCCGCCCGCGCCCGGTGATCCGGTCCGAAATCCCGCCATTGCGCTGCCGGCGGCTCAAAACCGGGTGGGCGGACGAGGGACGGAACCTGGCGCGTATCGAGCTCGAAATGCTGGTTGCGGCGATCGATGCTCGGCACGGCGGAAATCAACCGCTTTGTATAGGAATGCTGCGGATTGGAAAGTACCGAAGCGGCATCGCCGATTTCGACGATCTGTCCTGCATAAAGCACGGCGATGCGATGGGCGATGCGTTCCACGACCGCCATGTCATGGGACACGAAAAGATAGGCAAGACCGTATTCCTTCTGCAGGTCGATCAGCAGTTCCAGCACCTTCGCCTGCACCGAGACGTCGAGCGCCGAGACAGCTTCGTCGAGGACGACGACAGATGGATTGAGCATCAGCGCGCGGGCGATGCAGAGGCGCTGCCGCTGACCGCCGGAGAACTGATGCGGGTAGCGCTCAAGACTGTCCTCCGGCAGGCCGACACGCTTCAGGAGCGCCCTCATCTTGTCGCGGGTTCCAGCGTTTATCCGGCCGCCGGCGGCGATGACCGGCTCGGCAAGGATGCTGTCGATCCGAAGCCGCGGATTGAGCGAGGCGTAGGGGTTCTGAAACACCATCTGGACGCTCGGATCGGTCGTGTCGGCGACGCTGCCGGCCCTATCTGTTAAGCCATGGGACGAGAAACGGCCGCGGGTCGGGCGCACAAGACCAAGGATTGCGCGCGCCGTGGTGGATTTGCCGGAGCCGCTTTCTCCGACGATCGCCAGCGTCTCGCCCGGCATCAGGTCGAAGCCGACATTTTCCACGGCATGGACCGAGCCCGGCGAACGGCTGAGCAGCCCGCCCGAAACCTTGAAGCGCACCGTCAGGCCGTCGACGGTCAGGGCAGGGAGTTGAGCTTTCTCCCGGCTGAAATCCGAACGGGCCGCGCGGCCGGATTCGAAATGCGGCACAGCGCTCAACAGATGCTGCGTGTAGGGGTGCTGCGGCCGGTCGAGGACCTGGTCAAGCTGCCCCTGTTCCACCGCCTCGCCGGCCTGCATGACCATGATCTGGTCGGCGATGCCGGCGACAAGGCCGATGTCATGGGTGATGAAGATCATCGCCATGCCGGTCTCGCGCTTCAGTTCGCCCAGCAGTGCCATGATTTGCGCCTGCACTGTCACGTCTAGCGCGGTCGTGGGCTCGTCCGCGATCAAGAGGCGCGGATTGCAGGCGAGCGCGGTTGCGATCATCACCCGCTGGAGCATGCCGCCGGAGAGCTGGTTCGGGCAATATTTCAAACGCCTTGCGGCATCGGGAATGCGCACGCGATCCAGCGCATCCCTGGCTGCCGCGGTCGCCTGCTTGCCGGTCAGGCCTCGATGCAAACGGAAGGATTCCTCGATCTGCGTACCGATGGTCAGTACCGGATTGAGCGAGGTCATCGGCTCCTGGAAGATCATGCCGATCTCGGAGCCGCGGATCTTTTCGAGTACCGGCTCGCCAGCTTGAGCCAGGTCGAGGACGCTGCCATCACGGCGCTTGAAGTTGATCGAGCCGCCGATGATGCGGCCGCCGCCGAAATCGACAAGGCGGTTGACGGAGAGCGCGGTCACGGATTTGCCCGAGCCGCTTTCGCCGACGATCGCCAGCGTTTCTCCGGCTGCGAGGTCGAAGCCGACGCCCTTGACAATCTCGTTCTTCAACGGGTCGCGCCCGAAGCCGACACGCAAATTCGATACGGATAGGAGCGGACTGGTCATGCCGGCCGGCTCCTCGTCCGGGGGTCGAGGATGTCGCGCAGCGCATCGCCGAGCAGGTTGAAGCCAAGAATGCTGATCATGATCGCCAACGCCGGGAAGATCAGCAGCCAGGGCGCGGTTTCCATCAGGTTACGGCTGTCCGCCAGCATCAGGCCGAGTGAGGAGGCAGGGGGTTGCGTGCCGAGGCCAAGGAAGGAGAGGCCCGCTTCGGTCAAGAGCGACCAGGCGAGCGCAAGGGTCACCTGGACGGTCAGCGGTGCGACCAGGTTCAAGAGCAGGTGACGGGTCAGGATATAGCGCCGGCTCGAACCGAAAGTGCGGGCGGCATCGACGAATTCGCGCGATTTGATGGAGAGCGCCGGGCCACGTACCACGCGCGTGAAGATCGGCGTGTAGACGATGGCGATCGCCGCCACGCTCGTCCAGGTGCCGGGACCGGCGACGGCGATGATGAGAAGCGCCAGCAGAATTGCAGGGAAGGCGAGCAGCACATCCATGACGCGCATCACCAACCCATCCCAGGCCCTGCCGAACCAGGCGGCGGTCAAGCCGAGCACCGTGCCGGCGATCGTCGCCAGCGCCACGGAGCAGAAGCCGACGAGGAAGGACTGACCGATGCCTTTCATCAGGCGGCTTGCGACGTCGCGGCCAAAGAGGTCGGTGCCCATCCAGTAGGTCGCATTCGGCGCATGCAGCCGGTCGATGCGGTATTGCTGCAGCGGATTGTGCGGGGTGATATCGAACATGCCGAGCAGCGCGACGACGACGTAGATGACGACGATCGTGCCGCCGATCCTGCCGCTCGCATGGGAAAAGATTGCACGCAGCATCGACATCAGCCGCCTTCTCCGAGACGGATGCGCGGATCGAGCGCGGCGTAAGTGAGGTCGACGAGCAGATTGACCACCATGAAATTGAAGGCGATGAAAAGGACGCAGCCCTGCACCAGCGCATAGTCGCGCTGCAGGATGGCGTCGAGGACGAGGCGGCCGAGGCCGGGCAGGGCATAGATCTGTTCCACCAGAACCGCGCCGCCGAGCAGATAGCCGAATTCCACGCCGCTTAAGGTCACGACCGGAATCAGCGCATTGGGCAGCGCGTGGCGCCAGATGACGCTGCGCTTCGACGCGCCCTTGGCCCGTGCGGTGCGGACATAGTCGTCGCTCAGGACGTCCAGCATGGCGGATCGTGAGATGCGGGTGACGGAGGCGGCGAAGGCGAAACCCAGTGTTATAGCCGGAAGGATCATCTGGCCGAGATTGCGCAGCGGATCGGTGAAGAGGGGCGTGAACTCCCCCATGACCGGCAGTATGCCGAAGCCCGCCGACAGGGCGTAGATGATCAGCAGGCCGACGACGAAATTCGGGGTCGACTGGCCGATCATCGCGAAGATGCGGACGCCGAGGTCGGACATCTTCTCGTTACGGGTGGCTGCGAAGACGCCGGCCGGCAGGCCGACGAGAAGCGCGACGCACATGGACATCAAGGCAAGCTGAAGCGTCAGGGGGAAACGTTCCAGGATGACGCCCAGCACCGGCCGGCCATAGGTGACGGAAATACCGAGATCGCCCTGGA
Source organism: Neorhizobium descurainiae (assembly GCF_051400715.1). Taxonomy (NCBI): domain Bacteria; kingdom Pseudomonadati; phylum Pseudomonadota; class Alphaproteobacteria; order Hyphomicrobiales; family Rhizobiaceae; genus Neorhizobium; species Neorhizobium descurainiae. Next base: position 209,971 of record NZ_JBLFFK010000002.1, on the reverse strand, counting down.
AGACGCCGATGAGCCAACGCCAGTATTGCACCAGGATCGGCTGGTCGATGCCGAAATAGCCCGCCAGCGCATCCCTTTGCGCCGGCGTCAGAAGACCAGCCTCGGTTCCGAGCATCGCCGTGATCGCGTCGCCCGGCACCAGACGGATCGCCACGAAGACGAGGATGGAAACCCCGAGCATGACGAGCGGAAACGTGAAGAGCCGTCGCGTCAGGTAACTCATGGATCAACCAACCTCGTATCCGTCATGTCAGCCGATCGTCACTGCTGGATGCTGATCTTGCTCAGGCCGAACAGGGAGCCTTCCGGAGTCGGTACGAAGCCCTGAACGGTTTTCTGCTGTGCCGTATAGCTGTAGGACGTGTAGAGCCAGACCCAGGGCGAAACTTCGACGAGATGTTTCTCGAAGTCTGCGAAGATCGCCTTGCGCTTGGCGGGGTCGGTTTCCTCGCGGCCCTTCTGCATGAGGCTGTCGAGCGTGTCGTCGATATAGTTCGCAACCTTCTGCAGGTTGCCGCTCTTCGTCCAGTAGCGGTTGTACATGGAGTAGGGATCGGCACGGCCGCCGTTCAGCGCAACCGCCATGTCGAAATCCCCCTTCAGCCAGGCGTCGACATAGACGTTCAGTTCCATCATCTTGATGTCGAGCTTGACGCCGATTTCCGCAAGCTGCGACTGGATGACCTGCGCTTCGGCAGCAGCGGTTGCCGGCTCGCCGTTGGCAGCGATGACGGTTGCCGAGAAGCCGTCCGCAAAGCCCGCATCGGCCATCAGTTTCTTGGCTTTCTCGACATCGCGCTGGTAGCAGAACAGCGTGCCGGCATCGGTGGTGTAGCCCGGCATGGTCAGCGGGCCAGTCACCTTGCCTTCGCCTACGGAGGCCGTATCGAGGACGTCCTGCCGGTCGATGGCGCAAGAGATCGCCTGGCGCACGGCGAGATTGTCCATCGGCTTGCGGGCAGGGTTCAACTGAAGAACGTGATAGGCAAGAACCGGCGTGCGGTTCAGGATCAGGTTCGTCTCCTTCGGCACCAAGGTGGCGACCAGCGGGTCGTTCAGAAGTGCGAAATCGATCTGTTTCGTGCGCAGGGACGCAAGGATGGCGGTTTCGTCGGGCAGGACGCTGATGTCGATGCCGTCGACCGCGACCTTGCCGCCGGCCCAATCCTTGTTGGCGGTCAGGATTTCCTTGGAATTCGGATCCCACCTTTCCAGCTTGAACGGGCCGGAGCCGAGCGCCTTCGTCCCGACCGAGCCGGCCGCGATTTCCGCCGCCGGCGCGATCGCGGCATTGATGCTCGCCATCGCCGTCAGCAGCGGCACGTCCGGCCGCGAGAGCTTGAAGGTGACGGTCGTCTGGTCCGGGGTTTCGATGCTGGCGATCGAGCCGAAGTTGGCGCGTGCGGCCGCTGCCGTCTTCTCGTCGAGGATGCGCTCGAAGGACGCTTTCACGTCCGCCGGAGTTACGGGCTTGCCGTCCTGGAACTTGGCGTTGGGATTGAGCTTGAAGGTAAGCTCCTTGCCGTCGGCGGAGAATTGCCACGAGGACGCGACCGCCGGAACGATCTGCAGGTCCTTGTCGAGACGCACCAGCGGCTCGTAAATCAGTTCCAGCAGGCGGATCGAGGAAAACGCGGTCTGCTTGTGGGGATCGAGCCCCGTTGCATCCTGCGACCAGGCCATGCGCAGCGTCGCGGCCGAGGCAGGGCCGGCCGCGACCGCGGTCCCGAGTGCTACGGCCAGCGCCAGGCCGGAAACCTGCTTTGCCGAAAAATGCCTTCCCATTTCAATTCTCCCTCTCTTTGAGATTCGTTCGCCTTTTTAGCCCGACCGTTCAGGCGGTCGGGCGGTCATTCAGCAGCTTTACGCTGTCTTCCCATTTATCGCTTTCCGAAGGAAGCCTCCGGCATTGTCAAGCGCGGTGCGCGCCGCATCCACATCCATCCCCGTCAACTGGATCAGGATCGCGGGCTTGACGTCGTTGCCGGTCAGGTCCAGCGCGCGGCGCGCTTCTTCCGGTGTGCAGCCAGTTGCCTGCATGACGATGCGCGCGGCGCGCGCTACGAGCTTCTGGTTGCTGGCGTGCAGATCGACCATCAGGTTCTGATAGCTCTTGCCGATGCGGATCATGCTCGCGGTCGTCAGCATGTTGAGCACGAGCTTTTGCGCCGTGCCGGATTTCAACCGCGTCGAGCCGGTGAGGATTTCCGGGCCGACGACCGGCGAAATGGCGACGTCGGCAATCGCGGCGATCACCGAACCGGGATTGCAGGAGAGGGCGACCGTTTTGGCGCCCAGCGACTTCGCGTAGTTGAGCGCGCCGATGACATAGGGCGTGCGGCCGCTGACCGCGATGCCGACGACCACGTCATCCGCCGTCAGCCCGACATCGGCAAGCGCCTGCCGGCCCTCTTCCGGATCGTCCTCGGCACCTTCGACCGAGTGTTGCAGGGCGTGCGCACCGCCGGCGATCAGCCCGACGACCATGCCTTCCGGCACGCTGAAGGTCGGAGGGCATTCGGACGCATCGAGCACGCCCAGCCGGCCGCTGGTGCCGGCGCCGATATAGACGAGGCGGCCGCCTTTCTGGAACGCCTTGACGATTTCGTCGACGGCCTCCGCGATCTGAGGGATCACCTTTTCGACGGCCGCGGGTACGCCTTTGTCTTCCTCATTGATTTCGCGCAGCACGTCGACCGTCGGCAGAAGGTCGATATCCATGGATCGCGGATTGCGGCCTTCGGAAACCAGCCTTTCCAGTTCGGCTATCAGCCGCGCATCGCTCATGATTCTACCTTCGAAATCAGGCTCAGAGACTGCCTTCCGCAAGATCTGCGTCATGCCACGGCCTTCTCGCTTGCTGGTTGCGTTTTGTTAAGAAATTAGGATTGTTCATTCCGTCAGTCAATCGACAATTGGAATATTTTATTCCAATTGCGGTAGATTTTTTACGCCTCTGAAATCCGCGGATCGGCGAGCTTGGGCGGCCTTGCGGGCGAGGATGATGGCGCCGGAGACGGCATCGCCGTCGGCGGGCTTGAGGCGGCGGCGGACATCCGGCGCCAGCCAGGGTTCGAGCGGGGTCGAGAGGCCGCCGAGAAGCGTCACGCGCGGGGCGCCGAGATCGAAGAGCGTGCGTACCAGCGTGTCGATCTGTTCCGCCGCGCTCTGGACGACGCGGCGGCCGGCGGAATCGCCCTGATCGGCATGGCGCATGACCATGGGGGCGAGTGCCGCGTAATCGGTTGCCGTCGCGCGATCCATCCAGGCGACCGCTTCCATCGGATCGTTCTGGAAACGCTGCATGATCTCCGTCAGCAAGGCGGTCTTTTCCAGCCTGCCGTCATTGGCTCTCAGCGCCAACTGGACTGCCTTGAGGCCCAGATCGGCGCCGCTGCCCTCGTCGGAAATCGGAAAGCCGTAGCCTCCGACGCGCAGGCTGCGGCCCTCCACGAAGCCGAGCCCGATAGAGCCGGTGCCGGCGATCACGATCGCGCCGTCGCGCCCGGAATGGGCTCCGAGGCAGGCGCCCATGCCGTCGCTCGTGAAGTCGATAGCGGCAAAGGGATGGGGGATTGCCTGCAGGGCTTCCAGCGCCCCCTTTCGGCCGATCCCGGCAAGGCCGATGCCGACATGGGTGCGGGCGACCTCATCCGGTCCAAGTCCGGCTTCATCCAGAGCCGCCTTAAAGGCGCGGGAGATGGAGGCCCATGCTTCCTCGATGCCGAGCCGCGTCGTGGCGGGACCGGAAAGGCCTTGCCCCAGCACGGCGCCGGAACCATCCTCGATGCGGGCGCGGCAGCCGGTGCCGCCGCCATCGACGCCCAGGAAGTAATGTTCCGCTCCCGCCGTCATGCGCTCAGCCGTTCGATATCGGCGCCGCAGAGCCGGAGTTTGCGGTCGAGCTGCTCATAGCCGCGGTCGAGATGGTAGACGCGGTTGACGATCGTTTCACCTTTGGACACCAGCCCGGCCAGGACGAGGGAAACGGAAGCGCGCAGGTCGGTCGCCATCACCTGAGCACCCTTGAGCGGTGCGCCGCCGCGCACCAGCGCCGTCGTGCCCTGCAGAGAAACATTGGCCCCGAGCCGCATCAGCTCCGGCACATGCATGAAACGGCTTTCGAACACGGTTTCGCGGATCAGGGAGGCGCCTTCCGCACACGCAGCCAATGCCATGAACTGCGCCTGCAGGTCGGTCGGGAAGCCGGGATAGGGCTCGGTGGTGATGTCGGCGGCCTTCAGCGGGCCTTCGCGCGAGACGACGAGGCCGCGGTCGCTCGGCCAGATGCTGACACCCATGGCCTCCAGCACCTGTACGACGGAAGCCATGCTTTCGAGCCGCGCATTGGTGAGTTCGAGCATGCCGCCGGTGATCGCCGCCGCCACCGCATAGGTGCCCGCCTCGATCCGGTCGGGAATGCCGTGATGTTTCGCCGGCTGCCAGGTGGTCGAGCCTTCGATGAGGATCCGGTGGGTGCCGGCGCCTTCGATCCTTGCGCCCATGGCGGCGAGGCAGGCGGCAAGATCGGCGACTTCCGGCTCGCGCGCGGCATTGAGGATTTCCGTCTCGCCCTTGGCAGCCGTGGCCGCCATCATGGCCGTTTCGGTGGCGCCGACGGACGGTGAGGAGAGAACGATACGTGTCCCCTTCAAGCCGTTCGGCGCAGCGGCGACGATCAGCCCGCTTTCGATGCCGATCTCCGCGCCGAGCGCCGCGAGCGCCTTGATGTGCATGTCGACGGGCCGCGCGCCGATGGCGCAGCCGCCCGGCATCGAGACGCGTGCATGGCCGAAGCGGGCGAGCAGGGGCGCCAGCACAAGCACCGTCGCACGCATCCTGCGCACGGTGTCGTAGGAAGTCTCCTTCGAGACGATCGCTTTGGCGTCGATAGTCGTGGAATGGGCGGAGCGGGTCACCTCGGCCCCGTGCAGGCCGATGACGCCGAGCATGTTTTCCACGTCGCTGACCTGCGGCAGGTTGGTAAGCTCGACCGGGTAGGGGCTTAGAAGCGCCGCCGCGATCTGCGGCAGCGCCGCGTTCTTCGCGCCGGCAATGGTGACGGCGCCCTGAAGCCGATGACCGCCGACGATGCGCAATCTGTCCATGACGAAACCTGCCGAAGAAAGATTTAAGCTGACTCACCTAATGAGTTCGAGACTAGACCTCCCAAACCCGGTGTCAATCATTCGGAATTTTTTATTCCGCGGAATGGCCCATTTCGCGATAGCTGATGAAGCCTCAGGAGTGGAAACGTGTTGCAGGTCTGAGCCGCGGTGATATCCTCCATCCGCAGTGGGCGGGTTTGCGAAGCTTCCAAAGGAACGCATGTCAGTCTTAAAAAAGATCAACGCACAGCTCGAGGACATGGCGCCGGCGGACCGCGAGATCGGCCAGTTCATCCTCGACAATCCGGATCAGATGCTGCGGCTTTCTTCCGCCGCCCTTGCCGCCGAGACCGGCCGCAGCCAGTCGAGCGTCGTCAAATTCAGCCAGAAGCTGGGCTTTGCGGGATATCAGGACTTGAAGCTCGCGGTCAGCGAGGCGAAGGCGCAGGAATGGCATGCGCCGCCTGGCATGATCCACGGCACGATTGAGGTCGGTGACAGCTATCTGACCATCTTGCAGAAGCTGATCGGCAGCAAGATGCTCTCGATGCAGCAGACGCTTGCCGTCAACAGCGAACAAGAGATCGAGCGGGCGCTGACGGCGCTGAACGACGCGCGCCGCATCCATATGGCAGGGGTAGGCGCTTCCTCGTTGGTGGCACGCGACTTTTCCTACAAGCTCATGAAACTCGGCCGGAACGTGCTGCATGACAGCGACAGCCATGTGCAGATGGCCAATGTCTCGACGCTCGCCAAGGGCGACGTGCTCTTCGCGCTTTCCTATTCCGGCGCCAGTATCGAAACGCTCAGGATCGCCGAACTGGCGCGCGAGCGCGGCGCCACGGTCATCGCCGTGACGGGTCTCAACGGCGGTCCTCTTCTGCAGGTGGCGAATATCCGGCTTTATACGGTGGCCGACGAGGAACGGGTCCGTTCGTCGTCCATCACCGCGCGCGACGCGCAGCTCATGTTGACGGACCTCTTGTTCATCCTGCTCGTCCAGCGTCAGCCGGACGCCAACGAATATGTCCATAACAGCGAGCTTGCGGTCTCGGTGCTGAAGGCAAAATAGCCCGGTCAGTGGCGGACGCGATGTTTCAGCCGCATGACCTTGAAGAAACCGTTGGGGAAGACACGGCGGATATCCGCCACTTCGAAATCGCCGCGGCGCTCGGCCCATTCGGCAATCCGGGCGATGCGGAAGGCCGAGCTCCAGCCCACCTTATGTACGAGCGGTGCGACAGCCTCTTCGATCGCGCCCTGAAGGCCGCGTCCGTCGCCGAGCTTGCTGGCGATGATGATCTCTCCCCCGGGCCTCAGCACACGGGCGCATTCGTCGAGCGCCCGTTCCGGGTCGGGGATCAGCGTGATGACAAAAGGCAGGCAGACGGCATCGAACGACCGGTCTGCGAATTGGAGGCGGTGGGCATCCATGACCTGGAGCGCCCGGACGTGAAAGAGCCGGTTCCGGGCTACCTTTTCCCGCGCCCTGGCGATCATATGCTCGGACAGATCGATGCCGGTGACGCTGCACTGCTTCGGATAATAGGGGAGAACAAGCCCCGTGCCGACGCCGACTTCGAGGATATCACGGCCTGCTTCCGCGGCCAGTCTTGCGACGGTACGGTGCCCGTCTTTCAACAGGCCGCGATAGACCCGGTCGTAGACCGGAGCCCAGCGTTCATACACTTTCTGCTGATGTTCGGAGCTGTTGCGGATCGCTGCCAAGATCGTCTCCCCCTCAAGTGGCCCACTGTCGGTTGTAACTCGAAACGGAGACGATAGTTCCGCTTGGCGAATGTTTTGCGACGGGCTGAAGGCGATGGAAGATCAGGCGGCGCGCATGGCCTCGATGAATTTCCGGGCCTTTCCGGCAATCGAGGCGAGGTCGGCTCCGGGCTTGTAGAGCGAGGAACCGATGCCGAAGCCGGCAGCGCCCGCCTGGGCGTAGGCGGTCATGTTCTCCGGCGTTACGCCGCCGACCGCGAGCACGGGAATCTCCTTCGGCAATACCGCTTTCCAGGCCTTGATGACGATTGGCGGGATGGCTTCCGCCGGGAAAGCCTTGATGCCGGTAGCGCCCGCCTCGATCGCCGCGAAAGCCTCGGTCGGCGTCGCGACGCCCGGCAGGCTCACCATGCCCGCGGCGCGCGAGACCTTGATGACGGCCGGGTTGGCGTTCGGCGAGATGATCACCTTGGCGCCGGTCGCGGCGACATCGGCGACCTGGGCAGGCGTCAGAACCGTGCCGGCGCCGATCAGCGCGTGGTTGCCGAAACGCTTGACCAGCTTTTCGATGCTCTTCAGCGGATCGGGGGAGTTGAGCGGCACTTCGATGATCCGCCAGCCGGCCTCGACCAGCACCTCGCCGACAGCTTCAGCTTCCTCCGGTTTGATGCCGCGCAGGATGGCGACGAGATTGCATGCCTTGAGCGCCTCTTCGAAGGTCATCTCGGACTCCTTTGATTACCTGGCGGCTGCGGCCGCAATCAGCAGAATACCGCGCTTGGCGGCGTTGTCGGGGCCGGGCTCGACCGTCAGGCCGAAAAGCGGCGCAATGCGGCCGTAACGGCTGTTCAGCACATTGTTGCCGACGATGCCGATCGTATCGCCGGATTTGAACCAGCCGGCGGCGCGCGCCTGGCGGAACTCCGAGCCGATGACGAGGCCGGAAACATAATCCAGGATGTTTTCCGGCCTCAGTTTGCCGTCGAGGATGCCGGTGCGGGCGCTGAAGATCGCCGAGAGGAAAGCATCGGCGGAGGCGGATGTGCTTGCGGCGAATTCCGCGCCGCGATCGAAGCTCCGCCAGTCCGGCTCGGTGCCTGGTGCAGGTTCCTCGGCCTTGGCGATGAAGGAATGTCTGGTGAGCAACGCAAAAACTTCGCCGGTCGCATAGGTCTGAAAACCGTCTATGAGGCCGCTCTTGATCCGCGCCCACTTGCTGTGGGTACCGGGAAGCACGAGCGTGCGGTTCTTGTCGAGCCCGTAACCGACGATCTGGGTCTCCTCGCCACGCATCACATCGGAGAACGGCTTTGCGGCGGGATCGCGCATGCCGGGCAGAAAGGTGATGACCGCGCCATTGCCGAGCGTCAGTTTTTTCGTGCCGGCGGCAAGTTCCGCAATACCGGCCGGGGCATCGACATACGGTACTTCGATCCAGCCGTTGCGGCTGGTGATCATGCCGCTCGCCAGCACCGGCAGCGGACCATGGGAAGAAAACCATTCGCCGACCGCCTGCATCAGCGCCGCCTCAAAGGCGCCGTCCTTGACGAACTGGATGCCGCCGCTTGCGGATTCGCGGATGTCCAGCGTTTCGCCCGCCTCCGACACCAGCATGGCGCGCAGCGAACTCGTGCCCCAATCGAGGATGATCGAGGTCGGTTTTGGCATTATCACAGTCCTCCGGCAGCAGATGTTGCTCCTTCGATAGCCCGCGTCGCCTCCTCCTGTCGAGAGGCGATCTGGCGGAAACCGGCGGCAATATCCGGCGTCACGAGCGCTGCTGAGACGCCGAACAATTCGAGTGCGCTCTTATAACGTTCGGCAAGTGCCGTATGGCCGACGATATCGATTTTCTTCGGCTTGTCCGCGCCGACTGCTTCGCAGACTTCCGCACCGATCATCAGGCCGGCGAGATAATCGGCGATCTCTTCGGGGGCCAACCGGTCGAACAGCACGAGACTGCGGGCGGAGAAGATGCGAGCGAGGATGCGGCCGGGCAGGGTGCCTTGCTCATAGGCAGTTAAGACACCGCGGCGGAACGCCTCCGGCCGTTCTTCGTAGGCCAGTGGAATGAGCCGCGAGACGAGCGAATCCTTCTTGAGGAGATTGAGGATTTCGCCCGACATATAGGTGGTGACGGCGGTAATGCGGCCATCCGCCATCGCCACCCATTTGGCATGCGGGCCGGGGAGCACGAAAAGGCCGTCGGTCTTCTTCAAGCCGAAGAGCGACATTTCCTCGCCGCGCATGACGTCGGGTAGTGGCGTGGTCTGGGCGATTCCGGGCAGGAAGATGAGCGGCGGCAGACCTGCGGCGCGATGGGTGACCGCCTGGACGGCGAGATCCCCGGGGCCGGCGGGGACCGGTGCGAACGGGCTTTCGATCCAGCCGTTGCGGCTGGTGATCATGCCGGAAAACAGGATCTTTTCAGCCTTCTCGACCCAATCGCCGAGCTCTTCGCGCAAGGCCGCCTCGAAGGCTCCGTTCGCGATCTTGGCGGTGCCGCGGTCGCTCTTCTTTTCGCCAAATACCTTTTCGTCATCCAGAAGCAGGGCATGAAAGGCGGCGGAGGTCCATTCGATAGCAATATACATGAGAAATAATCCTGGTGAGCGGGCTGGGAGATCAGTAGGCAGGTTTCGCTGGGAACCAGTCCTTGCGCTCCGTATCGAGATAGGCGCCGGCAATGCCGGTGACGCGGTATTTTTCGAGCTGTTCGACATCGATCTCGACGCCGAGGCCCGGGCCTTCCGGCACCTGAAAACGGCCGTCCTTCAAAACCGGCGAATTCGGCGAAATGTCGCCGCCGAGATAGGCGCGCTCAGTATCGATGGCGATCGACATGTTCGGCAACGAGGCTGCGAGATGGATATAGGCCGATTGCGACAGTGCGAGTTCTGCACCGGAATGCAGCGTCACCGACATGCCGACCGATTCGCAGATTGCTGCCGCCTTGATCGTCTGCCAGAGCCCGCCCGCCTCGTGCGGATCGAGCAGGATCACGTCGGCTGCATTGGCGCGGACGATATTGCCGACATCGGAAAGCGTGTATGCGCTTTCGTCGAGCGCGATGGGCACGGAAGAATTGGCTACCAGCGCCGCATGGCCGGCGAGATCATCGAGTTCCAGCGGCTGTTCCACGTAGGCGGGATCGAAGGCCTTCAGCTTTTCGAGCTGGCGCTTGGCTGTCGCAGGGTTCCAGGCGCCGTTGACGTCGAGGCGCAGCGGATAATCGCCGATCACGTTTCGGGAGGTTTCGGTCAGCATGACGTCGCTCCGCTCGTCGAAGCCGACCTTCACCTTGAAGGTCGTATAGCCGAGGTCGAGGAAACGCTTCAGCCGCTCCGACAGACCCTTCGGATCGTTGGTGAAAAGATAGGCGGCCGCTTCTATATCCTTGCGCCAGCGTCCTCCCCAGAGTGCATAGAGAGGCAAGCCGGCCTGTTTGCCGAGCGCGTCCCACATGGCCATTTCCATGGCGCAGATAGCCATCACCGCGGCGCGCTTGTGATGATAGAAGCCTGCGCCGAGAACATGCCGGTGGAAGCGCTCGGCATCCGCGACGGGATAACCGATGGCAAGCGGCGCAACGATGTCCGCAAACACTGCCGGCACGTTGGCGATCAGCGAGATCGTCTCGCCCCAGCCGGTGATCCCGGCATCCGTCTCTATCCTGCAGATCAGCCGGGTCGTGCCGATCCGGCGCCCGGACCCCCATAGGATATCCTCGGTAAAGGGCATACGGATCAGCCAATGGTTCACTTTGGTAATGCGCAAGATGTCCTCCCATTCGCGGTCATCAAAATGGCCGTTCAGTTTCGCTGTTGACATGGAACTTAGTTCCAAGATAACTCTCTTGGCAAGAGCAAGGCGGCGTGCTGTGGGAGCAGCGACAAAAATGCCGTTCGGGAGAGGTTATGGCCAAGGTTCAACTGGAGGCGATCGACAAGGAAGTGGCGAACGATACGCATGGCGTGCCGGGCGTCCAGGCGCTGACGCGCGGCATCCAGATCGTCGATGCCGTGGCGGCTGAAGCCCGCGGCCTGCGCTTCACCGAACTGCTCGACCAGACGCAATTGCCGAAGGGCACGCTGCATCGCCTTCTGCAGGCACTGGTGGACGAGCGGCTACTCGCTTTCGATACGCGCGATCAGGTCTACAGATTGGCGCCGCGGCTTTTCCAGTGGGCCCACAAGGTCTGGGACAATTTCGACCTGCGCGGCGCGGCAGAGCCGGAACTGGCGCGGCTTCGGGATCTCACCGGCGAAGCGATCCGTCTCGGCGTGCTGGATGGCGACAGCGTGCTTTACATCGACCAGCGGGAAGTGCCGCAGCCGCTTCGCCTCAACAACGGTGTCGGCTCTCGGGCCGCGCCGCATGCGAGCGGCCTCGGCAAGGCGATCCTGGCGCATCTGTCGCTCGAAAAGCGTCGTGCGCTGCTCGACGGAATCGAACTGGAGCGCCTGACGCCGAACACGATCGTCAATCCGGAAGAATTGAGCCGTCAGCTCGATCTCACCAAGGCGCGCGGTTATGCCGTCTCCGTCGATGAGCAGCATATCGGCATTTCCTCGGTCGCCGCACCCGTCCTCAACCATCGCGGCGAGCCGATCGGCGCGATCGGCATTATCGGTCCGTCCTTCCGCCTGCCGGTCGACCGGCTGCACGCCTTCGGGCGTGACGTCATCGAGGCGGCGCGCCGCACGTCCGGCAATTTTGGAGAATTCGCCATGTCGCTTGCGGTCAAGCCGCGTCCCCTCGGCCCCGATCGCGCCGATGTGCGCTGTGTCATTCCGGCAAGCACATTTTTGGGCGAGGGGCCGCACTGGTCGCCGGAGCACAAGAAACTCTATTTTGTCGATATCCTGGCGCCCGCCGTGCATACGGGCGATCCGGTCAAGGGTACCTACACATCCATGCAGGTGCCGGAACTGATCGGTTTCGTGATCCCGCGCTCGCGGGGCGGTTTCGTGGCCGCCATGCATGGCGAAGTCCGCGGCATCGATCTTGCGACCGGCGATATCACCACGATCGCGCGGCCCGAAGCCGACCGGCCGGGCAATCGCTTCAACGACGGCAAATGCGACCGCCGCGGGCGGCTCTGGGCAGGCACTCTGGCGATCGATACGACGCCGGACCAGGGGCGGCTGTGGCGGGTCGATCCGGATGGCCGGACGAGGGAGATGGATCGCGGCTTCCATGTCTCGAACGGGCTCGGCTGGAGCCCGGACGACCGCACCATGTATTTCACCGACACCAACCGCCAAACCATCTATGCCTATGATTTCGATCTCGAAAGCGGCGAGATCGCCAACCGGCGGCCGTTCATCGTGGTGCCGGAAGCGGAAGGCAAGCCGGACGGCATGACCGTCGATGCGGAGGGTTTTCTCTGGATCGCCCATTGGGACGGCTGGTGCGTCACCCGCTACGATCCCGACGGCAAGGTGGAGAGGGTCGTGCATCTGCCCGTACCGCGGCCGACGAGCTGCGTCTTCGGTGGTCCGGACATGCAGACCCTGTTCGTCACGTCCGCACGCATCCGGCTTTCCGCCGCGCAGCTTGCCGAAGCGCCGCTTTCCGGCAGCGTTTTCGCCATCGATACCGGCATCAAGGGCCAGGCCGCGCAGATGTTCGCGGGCTGACAGGAAGAGGAGCCCCGAGAGGAGCCAATGGCCAAGCTTGAACTCAAAGACATCCGCAAATCCTTCGGCTCGGCCGAGGTGCTGAAGGGGATCGACCTGACAGTGGAGGATGGTGAATTCGTCGCCTTCGTGGGGCCGTCCGGCTGCGGAAAATCCACGCTTCTGAGGCTCATTTGCGGCCTCGACGAGATCACTTCCGGCCAGATGGCGATCGACGGAGAGCTGGTGAACGACGTGCCGCCAGCCAAGCGCGGCATCGCCATGGTGTTCCAGTCCTATGCGCTTTATCCGCATATGACGGTGGCGGAAAACATGGGCTATGCGCTGCGGCTTGCCGGTACGCCGAAGGAAGAGATCGCCGCCCGCGTCACGAAAGCCGCAGAAAAGCTTCGCATCGATGCCTATCTGGAACGCAAGCCGCGCCAGCTTTCCGGCGGCCAGCGCCAGCGCGTCGCGATCGGCCGCGCCATCGTGCGGGAACCCCGCATCTTCCTGTTCGACGAACCGCTTTCCAACCTCGATGCGGCACTACGCGTCGAGATGCGGATCGAGATCGCCCGCATGAAGGAAACGCTCGGTACGACGATGATCTACGTCACCCACGATCAGATCGAGGCGATGACGCTCGCCGACAAGATCGTCGTGCTGAACGCCGGCCGGGTAGAGCAGATCGGCTCGCCGCTCGACCTTTATAACAAACCGGTCAACCGTTTCGTCGCAGGCTTCATCGGCAGCCCGAAGATGAATTTCCTGAAACTCGGGTCCAGGAAAGGCGAGGGGGTCTTTACCGTGCCGGGCGGCGAGGTGCGGCTGCCGCGCAACCTTGCCTCCGCTCCGGCAGAGGTCGGCATTCGGCCCGAGCATGTGGAACTCGTCAATCGCGGCGCTCCGGATTCGCTTGACGGCATCGTGACCATCACCGAGCACCTCGGCAGCGACACTTATGCCTATGTTGCGCTCGATGGTTCGGAAGAGATGGTCGTCGTCCGGCTTTCCGGTGACCGCGCCGTCAAGCGCAACGAGCCGATCGGCGTTCAGGTCGATCCGGCGATGATCCATGTCTTTTCCGCCGACGGCCTGTCGCTTGCCTCTGCGCGTCCCGTTGCCCTGGAGGCCGCATGACCATCCATCCGGAACTCGTCGAAAAGGTGCATGTCGAGGCCGCGACATATCCGAGCCTCAAGGGCAAGGGCGTGCTGATCACCGGCGGCGGTTCCGGCATCGGGGCCTCGCTGGTCGAGCATTTTTGCGCGCAGGGCTGCAGGGTCGGCTTTCTGGAGCTCAACCCCGATGTCGCGGATGAGACGGCCGAAACGGTCGGTAAGAGGACGGGCAACAGGCCGTTCTATCGCGCCGCCGACCTGCGCGACATCGATGCGCTGAAAACGGGCATCGCTGCACTGCGATCCGAGATCGGACCGATCCGGATTCTCGTCAACAATGCGGGCAACGATGACCGCAAGCCGTTGGAAGATGTGACGCCGGAATATTGGGACGAGCGGTTCCAGACCAATCTGCGTCACCAGTTTTTCGCGGTGCAGGCCGTCGTGCCCGAAATGGCGGAAGCCGGCGGCGGCGCGATCATCAATATGGGCTCGATTTCCTGGATGCGCGGCGCGGCAGGCCTGATCTTCTATACGACTGCCAAGTCCGCCGTCATGGGCATGACCAAGTCGCTCGCCCGCGAACTTGGGGAGCGCAATATCCGCGTCAACTCGATCGCGCCCGGCTGGGTGCTGACCGAACGCCAGGTGGAGCGGGCCAAACGCATCTACCAGGGGAAATTTTCCGAATACCTCGAGGTTCAGTGCCTCAAGGAGCATCTGCTGCCGCCCGATATCGCCCGTATGGCGCTCTTTCTGGCGGCGGACGATTCCCGCCTCATCACGGCGCAGACATTCATCGTGGACGGGGGCGTTGTCTGAGAACAGGCGGATTGGTGCTCGCCGCTTGACCTTTTTTGGTTTGAAACAGAGTTCCATCATCGTTTCATTGGGAGGATCTGATGAACTGCATAACCAGACTGATCGGAACCGCGGCGATCGCCTGCTCTCTCGGAGCGGGTGCCGCGAACGCAGCCGATTTGAGCTTCATGAGCTTCACTTATGCGGAAGAGGCCAACAAGGCGATCGTCCAGACGACGCTTGACGATTTCAAGAAGGCGGAAAACCTGACGGCCGAGCCGCTCGGCTTTGCCTGGGGCGACATGCAGAAGAACATCTTCTTGCGCGCCCGGTCGAAGACCCTGCCGGATATCGCCCAGCTCTCCGAACGCTGGCTGCCGACCTTTGCCAGCCTCGACAACCTTGTCGACCTGAACACGGTCTACGGCAAGGACAAGCTCGAAGCCGCCTTCGCACCGGATGCGCTCGCCATGGGCAATATCAACGGCAAGCAGCTGGCGCTGCCGCTGCTCTCCGGATCGATCGGCATGGTCGCAAACAAGGAGGTCCTTGTGAAGGCCGACATCAACGATGCTCCGAAGACGCTGGATGAGTTCAAGGCTGCTCTGGTTGCCGTGCGCGACAAAGTGCCGAATTCGGTGCCTTATACGATGGCGACCAAGAACAACGGGTCGATCCTGATCGACTTCATGGTCTGGAACTGGGTCCATGGCGGCCGCATCATCGACGATAGCGGCAAGGTAGTGGTCGACAGCCAGCAAAGCCGGGACGCGCTTACCTTCATGGTCGGCCTGATGAAGGATCGGCTTGCCGCACCGGAAATCGACCGCCCGGACGGCCGCCGCCTGATGGGACAGGGCGCTTCCGCCTTCTATTTCGATGCCCCGCAGACCCGCACCTTCCTGCGTGACTTTTCCGGCAAGGGCGAGGCTTTCGACGCCAATGTCCTGCCGATGCCGACGCCGGTGCTGAAGGCGGGCGACAAGCCGGTGTCCGTCCAGTGGGGGCATCTGCTGGTTCAGTTCGCCGACGGCGGCAAAGCCAAGGCGGATGATCCGGCCGACAAGTTCCTGACCTATCTCACCTCCGACAAGGTGCAGACGGACTTTCCGCTGAAGATGAGCGCGCTGCCGGTCACCAAGTCCGCCCGGGATGCGGTTGCTGGCGACGCCTATCTGAAGAACTGGTCGGCTGCGACAGGTGATGCCCGCCGCAACGAGGTCGGTATCTGGTCGAATGCCGCCGAGCTCACGAATGTCATCGGTGAAGAAGTGCAGGGTGCGCTGCTCGGCCAGAAGTCTGCCGACGATGCCATCAAATCCATGCAGGCGCGGCTTACGGCCAGCATGGAAAAGGCGAAGAAGTCGGAGTAGCGGGCGGGGCGCCCCTCGTCCGCCTGCCGGCACCCTCTCCCCTTGGGGAGAGGGTGCCGAGCGAAGGGGGGCCGGGTGAGGGGGCTGCCTCTCAAAGCAGACTGCCTTTGATACCAAACAGGAAATGACCACATGGCCGTGATCGAAAACAATATTGGAGCCTATCCGGTCTCGCCGCATGCGAACCGGGGCGGGTTGAAGGCCGGGCAGAGCCGTATCGGTCTTCTGCTGCTCCTGCCGGCCGCGATCGCCTTTTCCGCGGTCATCCTTTATCCGTTTCTATCCGCGCTTGGCCTGTCGCTCTTCGAATACACGGTCGAGATGATGGAGCCGCGTTACATCGGCTTCGAGAATTTCGCGAAGATCGCGTCCGACCCGGATGTCTGGGCGGCGTTCTGGACGACCGCGATCTATGTGACCTTGACGACCGCCGGCACGCTCGTCGCCGGCCTTGGCTGGGCGCTGATCATGAACCAGCCCTTTGCCGGGCGCGGCGTGCTGCGTTCGCTCTCGCTGCTTCCCTGGGTGCTGCCGTCGACGGTGAGCGCCTTCATCTGGGGCTGGATCTTCAATTCGCGTTACGGCGTGCTGAACGCCTTCCTGATGGAACTCGGGATCATCGATTTTCCGCAAGCCTGGCTCTCGACGCCGGAGGGCGCCATGCTCGCGGTGGTGCTCACCAAAATCTGGTTGTCGATCCCGCTTTTCATGTCCTTCTTCCTGGCCGGCCTGCAGAACCTCGACAAGGAACAGATCGATGCGGCCCGCGTCGATGGCGCCGGCAATTGGGCGGTTCTGCGCGACCACATCCTGCCGCATCTGCGCCCCGTCCTGATCATCGTCGTGGTGCTCGGCGTGATCGGCAACCTGCAGCAGTTCGACACGATCTACGCGCTGACCGGCGGCGGTCCGGTGCGGGCGACGACGGTGCTCTCCGTCGAGGTCTATCGCCGTGCCTTCGAGCAATGGGATATCGGCTTTGCGTCGGCGGTCGGCGTGCTCTGGGTCGCTTCGCTTCTGCCGCCCGCCTTCCTCTATCTTCGCATGCTGGTGAAAGGAAACTGATATGTTCGACCTTTCCTCACGACAGGCGAAGATCGTCTTCTTCCTCGCGCTGATCGTGATCGGCTTCTTCCTGTTCTTCCCGCTCTATTGGCTGGTGATCTCCTCGCTGAAAGCCAATGCCGAGCTCTATCAGGTCGTGCCGACGCCGTTTCCGGTGATGCCGAGCCTTGAACATTTCATTACCGCGCTGACCGCCGGCAAGCTGCCGATGTATCTGATGAACAGCCTGATCACCTCGACATGCAGCGCGGCGCTTGTGACGCTGCTGGCGCTCTATGCCGGCTTCAGCTTCGCGAAGTATCGCTATATCGGCCGCCAGCCGGTGATGCTCTTCATGCTTTCGGCGCAGATGTTCCCGTTCGGTCTGCTGCTCATCTCCATCTACCCGATGATGAGCGAGCTCAATCTGCTTGATACCCGGCCGGGATTGATCCTCAGCTATATCGTCTTCGCGCTGCCGGTCTCGACCTACATGCTCTACAGCTACTTCTCCCAGGTGCCGGACGAGCTGATCGACGCGGCGCGGGCGGATGGCGCGAGCGATCTCAGGATCTTCCACACGATCGTCATCCCGATCTCGATCCCGCCGATCGTCACCGTCTTCCTCTATTCCTTCATGTGGTCCTGGAACGAT
The DNA here is from genome assembly GCF_051400715.1 of Neorhizobium descurainiae. Classification (NCBI taxonomy): domain Bacteria; kingdom Pseudomonadati; phylum Pseudomonadota; class Alphaproteobacteria; order Hyphomicrobiales; family Rhizobiaceae; genus Neorhizobium; species Neorhizobium descurainiae. The sequence goes on along the minus strand of NZ_JBLFFK010000002.1, from coordinate 192,517 downwards.
CTTCTCTATTCGATGACGCTGATCGTCTCGGAGGACAAGCGCACGATCGGGCCGGGCCTGCTTCTCACCTATCTCAACGAGGTCAATTCCGACTGGGGCGGCGCCATGGCGGCATCGCTGATCGCCTCCGCGCCCATCGTCGTGGCCTTCATGTTCCTCCAACGTTACTTCATTCAGGGCGTCACCGCCGGAGCAGTCAAATGACCAAACCTTTAGCCGGAGCTTTCCCCGTTCTTCCCACGCCGTTCCGCGACGACGGCTCGATCGACGAGGCGGATTTCATCTCGATCATCGACTTCGCGCTGGAGAGCAAGGTGGATGGCGTCGTCTATCCGGGTGTCGCGAGCGAGGTGGACACGCTGACACCGGAGGAGCGCAAGAGGCAGGTCGAGTTGCTGGCCGAGCGGATCGGCGGGCGCATTCCGATCATCATCGGCGCCAGCGATCCGGATCCGAAGGCGGCGGCGAAGCATGTGGCGCAGGCGGCCGAGATCGGGGCGGGGGCGGCGATGGTGATGGCGCCCTTGTCGCTCGGTAACGACATCGCCGCGCAGACGGCCTATTTCAGGCAAGTGGCCGCCGGTGCCGGCGTGCCGATCATGCTCCAGAACCAGCCGAAGCCGATCGGTGCAGGGCTCACGCCGGAAGAAGTGGCGGCCATCGCCAATGCCGTGCCGGAAATCCGCTACGTGAAGGAAGAGACCGCACCCTGCGGCCAGCATCTGACCCGCATCAAGGCGGCGGCCAATGGCTCGCTGGACGCGATCTTCGGCGGCGCCGGCGGCCGCTACATCACGGATGAGCTGGCGCGCGGTGCAGCCGGCACCATGCCGGCCGCAGAACTCGCCGATATCCATGCGCAGATGATCCATGCCTGGCAGAAGGGCGATGTCGCGACGACGCGAAAGCTTTACAACGTCTCGCTGCCGCTTCTGAACTTCCAGGCGATTTTCCGCATGCACATGACCAAGGAAGTGCTGCGCCGCCGCGGCGTCATCAGGAACACGTTCGTGCGCGGTAAAGGCCCGAAATTCGACGAGGGCGACCGCAAGGAACTGGCTCTGCTTCTGGCGGAGGCCGATTTGCCCTATACCGCTCACAAGCCGAACTGAGCCGGGACCCCATGCCAAGATCTAGGCCGAAAAACGTTGTCGATGCGATCGTCTCGGTCGAGACCTTCATCATCTCCATTCCGCGGGAGGTTCCCTATCTCGGTCCGCTGAAAGAGGGCGAGGCGATCAACGAGCGCGGCTACCTGATCCGCAAGGGTAACCGGACCATCTATCCCTCGACCGATATGACGCTGCTCATCAAGGTCATCGGCGAAAGCGGAACGGTGGGCTGGGGCGAGTGCTACGGTATCGTGGCGCCCGAGGCGACCAAGGCGATCATCGACGATGTGCTCGGACCGGTCATCATCGGCCGTGATCCCGGCGATGCGGCGGTCATTCATGAAGACCTCTACGATTTGATGCGGGTGAGGGGCTTCTTCGGCGGCTATTATCTCGATGCGCTGGCGGGCGTGGATATCGCGCTCTGGGACCTCGCCGGCAAGAATCTCGGCGTGCCGGTCTCGACGTTGCTCGGCGGGCGGCGGCACGATACGATCCGCGCCTATGTCTCCGGCCTGCCGAAGGCGACGTTGAAGGAGCGCTGCGACCTCGCCGCCTATTGGGTCGGCAAGGGTTACAGGGGCATCAAGTTCGCGGCTGTCGTCTCCGAAGAGGACATCGTCAAGGAAATGGCGGCACTGCGCGAAGCGGTCGGCCCGGATATCGACCTGATGGTCGACCTGCACTGGAAGTTCGAAGCGGGCGAGGCGATCCGCATCATCCGCAGGCTCGAGCCCTATAATCTCTATTTCGCCGAGGCGCCGGTGCAGCCGGAGAATCTCGAGGGCCAGGCGCGGGTGGCGGCCGGCATCGGCGTGCCGCTGGCGCTCGGCGAGGAGTTGCGCACCACCTACGAATACCGGCCTCGTTTCGAAGCGCGCGCCATGAGCATCGTGCAGCCGGAAATGGGTCATACGGGCGTTACGGAATTCATCCGCATCGGTCAGATGGCGCAGGCTTTCCACATGAACATCATGCCGCATGCTTCGATCAGCGTCGGCATCTTCATGGCGGCGAGCCTGCAGGCCTCGTCGGCGCTGCAGAACGTTCCATACCACGAATACCAGCATTCGATCTTCGACAGGAATCTGATCTATACCAGGGGCGATATGGCCTCGGGCGAGGGGACCTATGTGGTGCCGACCGGCGCCGGCCTCGGCGTCGAGCCGAAGGAAGAAGTGTTCGAATTCGCCATCCGGCGGTGACGGGCTTGCTGAACGTCATTGAATTTCCTTCCGCCGGTCGCCATTTTAGAGCAAATCCAAAACCGAAGGAGGAAAGCATGACGACGACTACCGAACGGGCCGTCTTGGCGGGCGGTTGTTTCTGGGGCATGCAGGACCTAATCCGGCGTATGCCGGGCGTGATTTCCACCCGCGTCGGCTATAGCGGCGGCGATGTGCCGAATGCGACCTATCGCAATCACGGCACGCACGCGGAAGCCATCGAAGTCATCTTCGATCCCGTGAAGACGAGCTATCGCGACCTTCTGGAATTCTTCTTCCAGATCCATGATCCCACCACCAAGAACCGACAGGGCAACGATATCGGCATGAGCTACCGCTCGGCGATCTTCTACGCCAATGAGGAACAGAAGCGTGTCGCGGAGGATACGATCGCCGACGTGAACGCCTCGGGCCTGTGGCCCGGGAAGGTGGTGACGGAGGTTGAACCGGTGGGCGACTTCTGGGAAGCGGAACCGGAGCATCAGGATTATCTGGTACGCTATCCGAACGGCTATACCTGCCATTTCCCGCGGCCGAACTGGAAGCTGCCGAAGCGCTCCAGTGTTGCCGCCGCCGAATGAACGATCTCAGCAGAATGAAAAAAGGCGCTGCCATTCAGAATGGCAGCGCCTTTTTTGTTTGGGCTGGTTTTGTCAGGGCTGCGTATAGGCCGTCTTCACCACGGTGAAGAATTCGGCGGCATATTTGCCCTGCTCGCGGGGGCCGAAGGACGAGGCCTTGCGGCCACCGAACGGCACGTGGAAATCGACGCCCGCCGTCGGCAGGTTGACCATCACCATGCCGGCCTCCGAATTGCGCTTGAAATGGGTCGCATATTTCAGGCTCGTCGTGGCGATACCGGCCGAGAGACCAAACGGCGTGTCGTTGGCGACAGCCAGCGCTTCCTCATAATTCTTCACGCGGATGACCGACGCGACCGGTCCGAAGATCTCTTCCCGCGAGATGCGCATCTGGTTGGTGGCTTCGGTGAAGAGCGTCGGCTGCAGGTAGAAGCCGGGCGTGTCGCGCTTCAGGAGCTCGCCGCCATAAGCAAGCTTCGCTCCTTCCTGTTTGCCGATCTCGATATAATCGGTGTCCTGCTTCAGCTGCTTTTCGTCCACGACCGGGCCGATATGCGTGCCCTGCTTCAAGGCGTTGTCCACCGTCAGCGACTTGAGCTTCTCGGTCAGCGCCGCGACGAACCTGTCGTGGATGCCTTCCGTGACGATCAGGCGGGAGGACGCGGTGCAGCGCTGGCCGGTCGAGAAGAAGCCGGAATTGGCGGCGGCTTCGACGGCGACGGCGAGGTCGGCGTCATCGAGCACGACCATCGGGTTCTTGCCGCCCATTTCGAGCTGGAACTTGCGGTTATGCTCGATGGAGGCGAGAGCCACGCGCTTGCCCGTGCCGGTCGAGCCGGTGAAGGTGATGCCGGCGAGATCGGGGCTGTCGAGCATGGCCTGACCGACGACGGAGCCGCGGCCCATGACGAGGTTCAGGACGCCCTTCGGCAGGCCGGCTCGGTTCAGGATGTCGACGATCGCCCAGGCGCAACCGGGCACGAGATCGGCCGGCTTGAAGACCACCGTATTGCCGTAGCAGAGCGCCGGCGCGATCTTCCAGGCCGGAATGGCGATCGGGAAATTCCAGGGCGTGATGATGCCGATGACGCCGAGCGGCTCGCGGGTGATCTCGACGCCGATCCCAGGACGCGCGGAGGGAACCATTTCTCCCGTCAGGCGCAGCGTCTCGCCGGCGAAGAAATCGAAGATCTGCGCGGCGCGGGTGACTTCGCCGATCGCTTCAGGCAACGTCTTTCCCTCCTCGCGTGCGAGAAGCGCGCCGAGCTCCTCCTTGCGGGCCAGGATCTCGTCGGAAGTCTTCCTCAGCACCGCATGGCGCTCCAGGATGCCGGAGCGCGACCAGGCCGGAAAGGCAGCCTTGGCCGCGGCAATCGCCTCCCTCGCGTCTTCGGCGTTGCCTTGGGCATACATGCCGACCACATCGTTGGTGTCGGAAGGATTGATGTTTTTCGAAGCGTCAGCTCCGACCCATTCGCCGGCGATCAGGTTCTGGTAGATGGTCATGGACCTCTCCTTTCATGTGAGAAGGTCCCGCTGGGCGGGACCGACAGGAATGATGTGCGCGCGCCCTACCTGAAGAGGCTTGGCAGCCAGAGCGAGAGAGCTGGAATGTACGTCACCGCCATCAGTACGGCGATGCTGGCGCCAAAGAAAGGCCAGATCGTACGCATCGCCTCGCGGATCGAGATACCGCCGACTGCGCAGCCGACAAAGAGCACCGTACCGACCGGCGGCGTGTTCAAGCCGATGCCTGCATTGAGGATCATGACGACGCCGAAATGCACCGGATCGATGCCGAACGCCTTGACGACCGGCAGCAGAATGGGGGTCGAGATGATCACCATAGGCGCCATGTCCATGAAGGTGCCGAGGATCAACAGGATGACGTTGATCATGAGCAGCACGATGATCGGATTGTCCGAGATGGCGCCGATCGCGCTGATGATCAGTGTCTGTACCTGGAGGAAAGCCATCAGCCAGCCGAACGAAGCAGCGGTGCCGATAACCAGCAGAACCATTGCCGTCGTGCGTACGGCACCCATGACCGCCTCGACGAAGCCCTCCCAGTTCAGCTCGCGATAGACCAGCATGGCGACCAGAAAGGCATAGAGAACGGCGATGCAGGAGCTTTCGGTCGCGGTGAACACGCCGGAGCGGACGCCGCCGAAGATGATGCCGATCAGCAGGATGCCCGGCAGCGAGGCAAGCAGGTAGTAACCTACGCGGGCGAAGCCGGGGAACGGTTCTGCCGGATAACCGCGCTTGCGGGCTACCCACCAGGCCGTGAACATCAGCGCGATTGCCAGAAGCAGGCCGGGAATGATGCCGGCCGTGAAGAGGTCGGCCACCGAGACGTTGCCGCCGGCCGCGATCGAATAGAGGATCATGTTGTGCGACGGCGGGATCATCAGGGCGATGATTGCGGCATTGACCGTCACGTTGACCGCATAGTCCTTGTCATAGCCGCGCTTGGCCATTTGCGGGATCATCAGGCCGCCGACGGCGGACGCATCCGCCACCGCGGAGCCGGAAATGCCGCCGAACAAGGTCGAGGCGACGACGTTCACCTGACCGAGACCGCCGCGCATATGGCCCACGAGACCGGCTGCGAAGCGGATCAGCCGGTGCGCGATGCCGCCGCGCACCATCAGGTCGCCGGCAAAGATGAAGAACGGGATTGCCATCATGGCAAAGACGTTCATGCCCGAATTCAGCTGCTGGAAGACGACGATCGGCGGAAGGCCCATGTAGAGCACGGTCGCGAGCGAAGCGATGCCGAGGCAGAAGGCGATCGGCGTGCCGATCAGCATGAGAAGCGTGAAGGTGCCGAAAAGGATGGTATAGGCCATTATGCCGCCTCCTGAACCAGGACATCCGCGGCGATTTCCTCGCCGATGGCGACGTCGACGAAGCGTTCGAGGGCGAAAAGGGCGATCATTCCGCCACCGACGATCATGGGAAAGAAATCCGTGCCGCCCGGCCAGCCGAGGACCGGGATGGTGGCCGACCAGGTGCCGATGGCGAGCAATGTGGAATAATAAGCCATGCCGATGCCGAACAGCACGATCAGGCCGAGGCTTGCGAGGTCCATGGCCTTCTGGATTGCCGGAGGCATGACATAGCGCACGATGTCGAGGCCGAGATGCACGCTTTCACGGACGCCCACCGCAGCGCCGAGCATGATAAACCAGGACATCAGGTAGAGAGAAAGCGGTTCGGACCATGTCGGCGAGTCGTTCAGCACATACCGGCCGAAGACCTGCCACCCGACGATGAGGGTCATGGCGACGATGCCGATGCCGGCGATGTAGAGCGATATCCGGCTGAGACCGCCCAGTATCGGTCTCAGGGCCAGCATGAAATTCCTCATGGTTCTTGTCCTCCTCGCCGGCACCTGATGACAACCGGCCTTCAAACCGGCCCTCGCTTGAGGGCCGGGCTGCTGCTTCACTTACTGCACTTCCTGAATGCGCTTCAGAAGATCCTTCAGCTTGGCATCGGTGACGAAGCGGTCGTAGACCGGCTTCATCGCCGCGGCGAATTCGTCCTTGTTGACGGTGACCACGTTGACGCCTCCGGCGCGGACCTTCTCTTCCGAGCTCTTTTCACGGGCTGCCCACAGTTCCCGCATCTTGCCGACCGATTCCTTGGCCGCTTCGCGAACGATCTTCCGGTCATCCGGAGTAAGCTTGTCCCAGGATATCTTGGACATGACGAGAATTTCCGGTGTCATGGAATGCTGGGTGAGAGAGTAGTTCTTGGCGACCTCGTAGTGGCGCGCCGACTCGTAGGACGGCCAGTTGTTTTCCGCGCCGTCCACCACACCGGTTTCCAGCGAGGAATAGACTTCGCCCATCGGCATCGGCGTCGGGTTGGCGCCGAAGGCCTGCATCATGGCGATCCACATGTCGGACTGCTGGACGCGGATCTTCATGCCCTTGAGGTCGGCAAGTTTCTCGACCGGCTTCTTGGTCGTGTAAAACGAACGCGCGCCGGAATCGTAGTAGGCAAGGCCGATCAGCCCATGGGGTTCAAAGGCCTTGAGAATTTCATCGCCGATCGGGCCATCGACAACCTTGTGCATATGGTCCGGCGAACGGAAAAGGAAGGGAAGACCGAGAACGGCCGTCTCGGATACGAGATTGTTGAACGGCGCGGCATTGACGCGGTTCATGTCGATGACGCCGAAGCGGGTCTGCTCGATCGTATCCTTTTCCTGGCCGAGAACCGAGTTGTTCATGACCTGGATATTGATGCGGCCGTTGGTGCGCTGCGACACCAGTTCGCCCATGTATTTGACGGCATCGACCGTCGGATAGCCGTCCGGATGAATGTCGGCGGAGCGTAGCGTGATCTCCTGCGCGTGAGCTGCGGCTGCACCGAGCGCCAGGCTCAATGCGAGACCGAGGATCGTGGTAATCTTCATGTTTTCCTCCTCTGGTTAAGATCCGGAAGCCTCCTTGCTCCGGTTATTCGTCTGTCACTTTCCTTCGGTCTCCCAGGTGGGAAGGCCGTAAAGCTCTTCGGGATTCTTCACGAGCGCGAGATGACGGGCGGCCTCTTCCGGCAGCCAGCCAAGCACGGTATCGGTGAGTGCGGCGTCATCCGGATAATCGGCCTGTTCGCGGGCGAGATTGTGCGGCCAGTTGGTGCCCCAGACGATGCGTTCCGGCGCATATTTGGCGATCTCTCGGGAAAAGGCGGCGATATCGGCATAATCCGGTCCGCCGGCTTTCGACGACTCGTAGACGCCGGCGAACTTGAACCAGCAGCGCCCGGCATCGATCAGCCTTTTGACGGCGGCGATCTGCGGGCTCTCCGGCGTGACGCCGGCAAAGAACTTGCCATGGTGATCAAGGACCCAGCGGGACTTCAGCTTTGCGAGCCGCGCCTCGTGATCCAGGATATTGCTGCCGTCGAACTGGACCGCCAGCATCCAGCCATGGGCTGCCGCCTTGGCGTCGACAGCCTCGAGTTCGCCGAGATTCACCGCGCCGCCGGGCAGATCCATGATCCGCGCGCCGACGATCCCGGCTGCGGAAAGGCGCTCCATTTCGGCATTCGAGGTGGTCGCATCGATGACGCCGACGCCGCGGGCGATGTCACCCATTTCGGCAAGGCAGGCGACGAGGTTGGAATTGTCGCGCTGGTGGGCATTGCCCTGAGTGATGATGACCCGGTCGAGGCCGAGCCAGCGCATGAGCTGCCGGTACTGGTCCGCATCCGGCAGAGCGCCGACCGGCAGTGCCGGTCCGCCGGGCAGGGAGGGATAGCCCGGCAGGTACATGTGCATCTGAGTGTCGACCGCGCCCTTCGGCAGCTTGGTCTTCGGAGGGGTGCCGGAAAGGGTACGGACGAGCATCAGATATCTCCCATGCGGAATTCGGCGAGCGCATCGCGGTTGATTTCGATCCCTAGGCCGGGGCCGTTCGGAATCTGAACCACGCCGCGCTCGTGTTCGATCGGCGTTTTGATCACCGCCTGACGGAACGGATTGTGGGTACGGTCGAATTCGAGGATCGGTTCGATCGGATTGACCCGGACGGGGCTCGGCACCATCGCGGCCATGAATTGCAGGGCGGCGGCGATATGGACGGCCGTGCCCCAGACATGCGGCACGACGCGTATGCCATGCAGCGCCGCGAGGTCGGCGACCCGCTTGGCTTCGGTGAAACCGCCGACGCCGGCAAGGTCGGGCTGCAGGATATCGACGGCACGGGACTCCACCGGCTCGCGCATGCCCCAGCGGGTGTGCCAGGTCTCGCCGCCGGCGACCGGGATCGGCTGGCGGGCGCGCACTTCGCGATAGGCCGCAAGCTGTTCGGGAACGACCGGTTCCTCGAACCAGTCGATGCCATATTCGGCGGCCGCATTTCCGAGCCTGATCGCCTCGACGGCGTCATAGCCGTGGTTGGCGTCGATCATCAGCCGCATGTCGGAGCCGGCCGCATCGCGCACGGCACGAATGACCGCCAGGTCTTCCTCGACGCCGAAGCCGATCTTGATCTTGGTCGCGTGAAAACCTTGCTCGCGGTAACGGGCGACATCCGCCGCATTGTCCTCGACGCGATCGACGCCGTCGCGCTTGAAGCTGCCTGTCGCATAGGCCCTCACGGATTCGCGGAAACGCCCGCCGAGCAGGATCGAAACCGGTACGCCGAAATGCTTGCCCTTGATGTCCCAGAGCGCTATGTCGATGCCGGAGAGGGCAGTGACGGCAAGGCCGCGCTGGCCCTGGTCGCGCAAGGCGTTGTAGAGCCGTGCCCAGATCTTCTCCGTTTCCAGCGGGTTCTCGCCGATCAGCCAGTTCGCATAGGCCGCGACGACCGCCGCATTCGGACGGGCAGGGCCGAGGCATTCGCCCCAGCCGATCGTGCCGTCGTCGCATTCGATCTCGACGAGCACATGCGCGCGGCGATCGAAGCGCATGGAAGCGCTTTCGAAGGCGACGTCGAGCCTGTGTTCGAGAAGGTGGGTGCGGACGGAAGCGATCTTCATCGGACTACCGCCTGTGAGAGCCGATAAGCTTAAGGAGCATGTCCTCCTCTTCAGCTGTCAGGTCATCGAGCGGCGGCCGCACCTTTCCGGCATCGAAGCCCTGCAGGCGCACACCGGCCTTGATGGCCGCGACGGCATAACCCTTGCGGCGGCTGCGCAGCGCCATGAAGGGATAGAAGAAGTCCTTGAGGATTTCCTCGCAGCGGGTGCGATTGCCCGCGCGCAGCGCCTTGTAGAACTCGACCGCAAGGCCGGGCACGAAATTGAAGACTGCCGAGGAATAGGTGGTGAAGCCGGCGCCGAGATAGGCTTCGGCGAAGAGCTCCGCCGTCGGCATGCCGCCGAGATACATCAGCCGATCGCCCATGGTGGCGGTGATCTGCCGGACAAGGCCGATGTCGCCGGTGCCGTCCTTGAAGGCGATCAGGTTGGGGCACTCGTCGCAGAGCCGCTTCAACGTGTCCACGCCGAGAACCGAATTGTCGCGGTTGTAGACCATGACGCCGATGCCGACGGACTGGCAGATACGCTTCACGTGCTGATAGAGGCCTTCCTGCGGCGCATCGATCAGATAATGGGGCAGGAGCAGGATGCCGTCGGCGCCGGCCTTTTCGACCGCGCGGGCAAGCTCGACGCCGACATGCGTGCCGAAACCGCAGCCCGAGACGATCGCCGTCTTGCCGGATGCTTCCTTGGCGGCGGCGACGATGCCGGGAATTTCATGCGGGGACAGCGAGAAGAATTCGCCCGTGCCGCCAGCCGCGAACAGAACGGGGGCATCGAAACCGGATAGCCATTCGATGTGACGGCGGTAGCTTTCCGGCTGGAACTGACCTTCCTTGTCGAAATGGGTTACGGGAAAGGACAGCAGGCCAGCGCCCAGCGTAGCCTTGATCTCTTCTGGCGCCATAATAGACTTCCTCTGTAGCGTCTCCTCCAGACGGAATTGTCGTACAGATCGCCCCGACTTGTGTCAACAAGTCATCTTACAGATTCCCGGATCTCCCTGAGAAGCGACCGATAGCGTAGCTGGCTGCCGCGCAGGTGGCTGCGCATAGCCTCGCGCGCGCCCTCCTCGTCGCCGTCCGAGATCGCCGCCACGATGGCCTCATGCTCCTGGTCGAGGAGCTTGATATAGGCGGTCTGGTCGGTCTCCGTATCGTCCGTGCGCAAGGCGGCACGCGGAATGAGGCTGCGGCCGATCATCGTCAGGAACTCGCGGAAGCGGGGATTGTTGGTCGCTTCGGCGATGGCGAGATGCAGCGCGAAATCCGCTTCGCTGGTCGGCCGCGACGCTTCCAGACAGGCTCTCACCGCATAATGCCGCTCAAGAATGACCTCCTCCTGCGCCGGCGACCGGCGCAGCGCCGCAAGTCCCGCCGCTTCGACCTCGACGGCTGTGCGGAGCTCGAGGAGTTCGATCATCGAGGAGACGCGCGCGAGATCGATATTGGGAAGCGACAGCATGGACGATTGCGTGGAGGCGGGCGGCTCCAGCACGAAGACGCCGGCGCCCTGGCGTGCCTCCACAAGGCGGTCGGCGCGCAGCGCAGCGATCGCTTCGCGCACGACGGTACGGCTGACGCCATGGGCTTCAGTCAGCTGAGCTTCGCTCGGCAGGCGCGAGCCAGGCGGAAATTGGCCGGTCGCGATCGCATGGCGAAGCGTATCGCCCAATTTTGAAACAAGCGTCCCCGACCCTTTTCCGGTATCGAGTTTCGTCTCAACGCTCATTTCGTTCCTCCATGCTCAGCGCGCGTCGCGATGTGGCACCATCTCATATATCAAGTGAGCGGCGACGCCAAACCGGGCCAGTTCGTTATTTCGTCTCTTGAACATGTATGACAAGTGGCCGCGTTTGTCACGAACAAGTTGGATTTCGCGCCTCCATCCATACTCTGAAGAAACATTCGCAAAAGACGTCGGTACCGGTTGCCGCAAGGAGTGAAAACTTGATAGGTCACAGGCAGCTTGTCGTCGGCTATTGGCGTCGCGGCGCGCAGGGGGACGACGCCCGCAGCGAAGCGGCGCGAAGTCACGCCGCTTCGAAAGTTCAGGCGACAACGTTTTCCGGCTTTGCCGCCGCGGCAATCGCCGGCGCAGCGCCGACAGCAAGAGCGGCCGCGCAGCCGAAGAAGATGCCGTAGCCGAAAGCATTGGCGATTTGGCCGGCTAGCATGCCGCCGATGATGCTGACCAATGCATCCACGCATTGGAATAGTGTGAAATCGACGCCGGCCTGCTTGGGATCGGACCAGCGCATGAATTGCGCGTAGAGCGCCACGAAACCGAAGGCCATGATGCCGGAGGAACTGCCGATCGCGGCGATGATAAGCAGGCTTTCCGGCAGCAGTTTCGTGAAAGCGGCAAAGGAGAACAGGGCAAGAAAGGCGGCCTGGATCAGCAGAGACAGGACCAGCACGGTGCGAACGCCCCACAGCCTGACGCAAAGTCCGCCGAGGAGTGCAGAGCCAAGCCCGACAAAGATGCTGCCGAGGCCGTTCAAGAGCCCGATCGTGGCGACATCGAAGCCCGCATCGACCAGGAATGGGCCGATCATGCCCATCGCCGTCTTCTGCGCGACGACGAAGACCGCCGAAACGAGCAGACCCCGGCGGAGTTCGGGCCGCTTCAGCGCCGCTCCGAGCGACGGTACGTGCTGGCGGGTCTCTTCCGGCAGGTTGCGTGCGGCGCCCAGCAGGAAGGGCAGACCCAAAAGGAGGAGAACGACAGCCATGGTCCAGACCGCCCAGGACCAGCCGAAGCCGCCGACCAGATAAAGGAACAGACCGCCGCCGATCGCCGAGCCGAGATAGGCGCCGCCGACTTGTGTCGCGTTGCCCCAGCCGTGCTCGGCTTTCGCCAGGCTCTGTACCGCAAAGCCGTCGCAGGCGATATCGACGGTCGAAGCGGCAAAAGCGACGATCGTCAGGCAGCCGAGCAGCGGTATCGCTTCACCCGGTGAGAGGCTTCCGGCCAGAAGCAGGCCGATCACGCAGATCAGCCCGCCGACCGCGACGATCTCGGCCGAACGGTTTTTCCCTGCCGGGGGCAGACGATAACGTTCCACCCACGGCGACCATAGAAATTTCAGCGCCCAGGGCAGTGCGATCAGCGACACGTAGCCGATCTGGTCGAGCGGCACGCCTTCTGAACGCATGATCGCCGGCAGGCCGGCCCAGGTGACGCCGCCGATGACGCTCTGCGCGACATAAAGCCCGCCGATCCCCGAAAGCACGAGGAGCGGCGAGACCTTTCCGGTTTGCACGGCTTCAGACATCAGAAGCGGTACCGCAGGCTGCCATAGACGGTGCGGCCTTCATCCCAGTAGCAATTGCCGGCAGAGCAGATAGGCTTGACCGTGTCGAACAGGTTCTTCGCATTCACCTGCAGCGTAAGCCCCTTCAGATTCGGGTTCTGATAGCCGAAATCGTAGGAGACCGCGGCATCGACGAGCGTCCGGGCCTCGTTCTTGAAGGTGTTCCCGTCATCGCCATAGCTTTCGCCGACATAGCGGACACCCGCGCCTATTCCCAGACCCGCCAGCGGGCCGTCTTCGAAGAGATAGTGCCCCCAGAGAGATGCGATGTGATTAGGCGTTGCGGAAAGTTGGTTGCCGACGGTTCCAGGCAGGCCTGCGTCGATTTCCATCCGCATATACGTATAGGAGGCAATCAGGCTGAAGCCATTGTCGAAAGAGGCATTCGCCTCAAGCTCGACGCCGCGCGAATGCAGGTCGAGCTGGCGCTGGATCTGGTTGCCGTCCGTATCGAACGTGCCGTCGAAGACCACGCCATCGGTTTGCTTGATGTCGAAATAGTTGGCGGTGAGCACGGCGTTGGTGTCCGGAATCTCGTATTTGACGCCGACCTCGACCTGGTCGGCCAAAGTAGGCTTGGCAACCGAGCGGGTGTTGGAGGCGTCGTAGACGAAGCCGACATTGGGCGAGAAAGACCGGGAATAGTTCGCATACGGTATTACGCCCCAATCCGTTCTATAGGACAGGCCGACACGGCCGGAGAATGCGCTGTCGGTGCTGTCCACCTGGGTACCGGTGGAGGGAACACTGTTGGACATGGCCCAGTCTTGCCGGCCGCTCAGGAAGAGCGTCCAGTTGTCCCATTCCATCTGATCATGGACGTACAGGCCATACTGGTCCATTTCCTGGCTTCCGGCCGGATTGAAGGGAAGTCCTTTCAGATCGTCGATGGAAACTGCCGAACCCTTGGCACGCGTGGGCTCACCGGTCCGGTGTCGAATTCGAACTGCGCCATGTTGTCGATGCCGAAACTCTTAACGCGCTCCTTGTAATGGGCCCAGGAGCGGACCGGCGGCGAGGGATTGAACCCACTGTATTGAAGGTCGACATCCACATCATGGTAACGCAGGTTTTGACGTAAGGTCACAACGTCATTCAGGCGATGTTCGAATTCGTAGCCAATCCGGCCTTGCCTTGTCGTCAGGTCATTCCAATCAGGGTCGCCGCTATAGATGTCGGAGACTTCGCCAACGGAAGGATTGTAGAAGAAGGCGGTGCTGCCGGTGACGGAACGGGAATATTCGCCGAGCAAGGTAAACTTGGTGTCCTCGTCCGGCTTCCAGGTGAAAGCGGGAGCGATGTAGGCCGTGTCGTCCGGATAGCCTTCAATATGCGTGTCGCTTTTCCGGCCGAGCGCGGTCAGGCGATAGAGGAACATGCCTTCCTCATCGACCGGACCGGAGAAATCGAAGGCCGCCTGGTAGCGGTTGTCCTGGCCTATCAGCGTTTCGACTTCATGGAACGGCTCGTCCTTGGGCCGCTTGGTCACCAAATTGACGATGCCGCCGGGGCCGCTGACGCCGTAGAGCGAAGATGCCGGGCCTTTCAGGACCGTGATGCCTTCAAGGCCATAGGGTTCGGTGCGGAACCAGGCGGACGGGCCGTTGAACTGCTTGAGCCCGTCACGGAACATGCCGGTATAATAGACGGGGAAGCCTCGCAGGTAGAAGGCATCATAGCGCGAATCGTAGCCAAAGTTGTTGGGGTTGGCGCCTGCCGTATAGGTCAGCGCTTCGTTGAGGGTGCGTGGCTTCTGATCCTCGATCTGGTCCTGGGTCACAACGGAGACGGCTTGGGGAATCTGAACGATCGGCGTGTCCACCTTGGTGCCGATGCGGTCGGATTTCGCGACGTAACCGTCCTGGACGAGGATGTCGTCGCTTTCCGATTCCAACACGATCGGCGCAAGCGTGGTGTCGGCATCGGGAGCCTGCGCGAAGGAGGGACCGCAGGATATGATGGCAACGCCCGCCGTCAGCAGTCCGATACTGTATTTTAGAATCATAACTTGTCTCCGCTGCTCATGATTTGCGGGGACTCACAAATATGAATTAGATTGTCAAGTATTCGTGATCTGACCGGAGGGGACAATTCCGGGCTCTATCGGTGAGTGTATCCGGTGAGCATCATTTGCCGGGCGCTTCGCTCCTTCATCGCGTTTGAGAGCGGCTGCCGTAGGGTGTCGGGTCCTTGTTTCACGCTCCCGCGCCCACCACATCAGCTTCTTCTTTCGCCCTTTCTCTTCCGAAGGGTGATTTTCCGGAGTTCTTGTCATGGGATTTATCGATACCAATCCCCCGGTCCCTGAAGATGGCACCCTTATCGACGCCTATTCGGAGACTGTCGCCGGCGCCGTCGACCGCGTCGGTCCCGCCGTCAGCCGCATCGAGCGGCTCGGCGGCAACGGGCACGGATCGGGCTTTGCCATTTCGCCCGACGGCCTGATCATCACCAATCACCACGTCGTCGCAGACGCCAAGACCGTCCGTATCCGGAGCGCGAATGGCGCCGTCGGGCAGGGCACCGTGCTCGGCCGCGACGCCGACACCGATATCGCGCTGGTGCGCGCCGACATGGACGTCCAGGCCTGGGCGCGGCTCGGAGATTCCAAGAAGCTGAGGCGCGGCCACATCGCCATTGCAATCGGCAATCCGCTCGGCTTCGACTGGTCGGTCACATCAGGCGTCGTCTCCGCGCTCGGCCGCTCCATGCGCGCCTCCACCGGCCGGCTGATCGACGACGTGGTGCAGACGGACGCGGCGCTCAACCCCGGCAATTCCGGCGGGCCGCTGGTTTCAGCGTCCGGCGAGGTCGTCGGCGTGAATACGGCCGTCATCCAAGGCGCGCAGGGGATTGCTTTCGCCGTTGCCTCCAACACCGCGAATTTCGTCGTGTCGGAACTCCTGCGCTTCGGCCATGTGCGCCGCGCTTTCATCGGCATTGTCGTGGATACGACGGCGCTGCCGCGCCGCGTCGCGCTGAAGGCGGGCATGGTGCAGGAAACGACCGTGCGGATCCGCCGCATCGATCCGGGCAGTCCGGCCGATAGGGCGGGCCTGACGGAAGGCGATTTCATCCTGGCCATCGACGGCCATCCCGTCGCCGGCGCGGACGACCTGATCCGCCTGCTCGACGGGACCCGCATCGGCAAGGAGACGCCGATCTCCGTCTACGATCTGGACTCGCAGATCGTCGACCGCGTTCTGGTTCCCGCAGCGCGTCCGAAGAGCTGAATCGCGTCGGAACCGGTTCTATGAAAGCCGGTTCCGCAGTTTTCCTGCCGTCTGCTTGTCGATACCCAGCACGTCGAAATAATCCCGCACATTGCCGTAGCTGTCGCGGATATGATCGAGCGCCTGACGCATGCTGTGCGGTTCGGAGGCCAGAACGATATCGACCAGTGCCGGTGCGGTGCCCCGGCCGAGCGCGCGTTCCCGGAGCTGCGCGATCAGCGGGCCGGAGATCGTTGCGGTCAGCGTGTAATCTTCGATGATGGTCGCTTCATCGACGCCGGCATTGGCAAGCAGCAGGGCGGAGATCACGCCGGTACGGTCCTTGCCGGCACTGCAATGGAAAAGCACCATGCCGGCAGGCGCGTCGGCGATGGCCTTCAGCACCTCCGCGATGGCCGGACGGCAATTGTCGAGCGCCTCGCAATAGCGGTTGCCCATGTCGAAGCCTTGAGCGGCATTCGCCATCAGTTCGACCGGCGCCAGCGCGGAAAACAGCGGCGTGTTCTGATAGCGCACTCGGGCATGTCCCGCGAAGGGGTTGGCCTCCGCAGCGATCTCATGGGCGTTGCGCAGGTCGATGACGGTCGTCAGGCCATGGTCCAGCAGCGTTTCGATATCGGCCGGGCTGAGCCGGTGCAGCGCATCGCCGCGCAGGATAGAGCGCCAGCGGGTCAGGCCGCCATCGGCAGTCCTGTAGCCGCCGAGGTCGCGGACGTTGTGGGCGCCTTCCAGCGCGATCAGGCGGTCATGGGCAAGCATATCAGCGGATTCCGGATTTCATGAAGGATTCGATGACGTGGCGCTGCAGGATCAGGTAGATGACCAGGATCGGCAGACTGGCCAGCGCTGCCGCCGCCATCAGCGGCCCCCAGAGATTGCCCTCCTGGGTCATGAACATCTGCAGGCCGATCTGGACGACCGAGTTTTCCGGCTTTCGCGAGAGCAGCAGCGGCCAGAAATATTCGTTCCAGGCGGAGATGAAGGCGATGATCGACAGCGAGGCGATCGGCGCGCCCATGTTCGGCGTGACGACCTGCCAGAGGATGCGCCAGCTCTTTGCCCCGTCGATGCGCGCGGCTTCCAGAATTTCGGCCGGGAAGGAGCGCATCGCGTGGTAGAGGAGCAGGATGGCGAAAGCTGCCACCGCGTTGGGCACGACGAGGCCGGTCAGCGTGTCGAGGAGGCCAAGCCGCGAGGCGAGCACATAGTTCGGGATCATCGTCACCTGGAAAGGGACGAGCCAGGAAAGCGCGATGAGGCCGTGCACGAGGCCGGCGAGCCGCATCCGCCAGCGGACAAGCGCATAGGCCGCGAGCAGACCGGTCAGCACCTGCAACGCGGCCGTCGCGGCCGCGACGATCGTCGTGTTGACGAGCATCTGAAGCATTGGAATGCGGGTCAGCACGAAGACGTAGTTCTCGAAAGACGGGTTTGACGGCCACGGCGCGGTCGAGAAGATTTCGTTCTCCGACCGGAAAGAGGTGACGATCATCCAATAGATGGGGAAGATCGACAGGATCGAAAGGAGGATCATGGTGCCGTGTACGGCGATACGGCGTGCAAGTCCGCTGCTTGACGAGAAGGCAGGCGGTTGATGGTCGCGGGAAGCGTCAATTGTCATAGATCGCATATCTCTTCATGAGCCACAGGCAGAACGCGGCGATGACGGAGAAACCGGCAAATGCAATCATGCCGGCAGCCGAACTCCAGCCGGCCGACATGGTCTGGAAGCCGTATTCCCAGAGCAGGTAGAAGATGTTGGTCGTCGATTTCAGTGGGCCGCCATTGGTCAGCACGTTGATATAGGCGAAGCTCCATTGCGCGCCGAACAGGATCGTCATCATCGACAGAAGCAGGATGGTCGGCGAAAGCAGCGGCAGGCGGATGTCGCGGATGATGCCCCAACGGCTGGCGCCGTCGATGCGCGCCGCCTCGATATAGGAGGGATTGATGCCGGCATTGGCGGCGGAAAAGAGCAGCGTCGAAAAGCCGATCAACTTCCAGCCCGTGATCCAGGTGAGCGTCGCGAGCGCATAGTCCGGGTCTGTGAGGAAGCCGATGCGGCCAAGCCCGAGAGCCTCCAGCCCCAATGTGACGAGGCCCTGGTCCTCATTGAGCAGCCAGCGCCAGAGAATGGCGGCAACCACGGGTGCGACGATCATCGGCACGAAGATCAGCGCGCGGTAGATCATCCGGGCGCGGCCCTGGAGCTCCTGGGTCCAGATCGCCACGAAGAGCGGGATGATCACCGACATCGGGAAAAGGCCGAGAATGTAGAGGAGCGTATTCCAGAGCGCAGTGCGCATCTCCGGAAGCGCCAGCAGGCGCTGATAATTTGTCAGTCCCACATAGCGCTGCGGCGCCGTCGGCAACATGTTCCATTGGTAGAAGGAAAGCTGAAAGGCTTCGAGCAGAGGAATGTAGGTCCATACCATCAGGAGGATCAGCGCCGGCGCGAGATAAAGCCAGGGCGCAAGCGCGAAGTTTCCGCGGGGGCGTGCCGCCGGCGCGGCGCGGGCAAGGGCAAGCGGCCTTGCGAGATCGGCCTGGATATCGGTCATGGGATAGCTTTCGGTGCGGTTTCGAACGCCGGGCAGGGAACGAGACCCGCCCGGCATCGCCTCGTATTTTTGCTCAGGACCTATCGGCCCCTAGAGCTCCTTGCGGTCTTTAAGGCATCAGGTTCTGGCCCTGCTCCTGAGCGGCCTTGAGCGCTGCGACCGGATCGCCGCTGCCGAAGACGGCCTCACGCACGGAGTCCATCATCATTTTCTCGACCTGGCGGTAATTCGGCCCCGGGAAAGCGATGTTGGCGGTCAGGCGGTCCAATTGCTCCAGGTTGGCGCGGAACATCGGGTTTTCCTTGACCCAGGAGCCCAGATAGTTGGGGTCGTCGACGATATCGAGACGCAGAGGCAGGTAGCCGATCTTGCTGGTGATGACCGTATAGGCTTCCTTGCTGGTCAGGAACTTGAGCAGTTCGTAGGATGCGCGCTGCTTGGCCGGATCCTTGCTGAAGACGAAGAGGGCACTGCCGGAATTGGTCGGCGCCGTCGGCTTTTCGCCGAAGGAAGGCATCGGGGCAAGGCGCAGGTCGAACTTGCCTTGGGCGGCCTTCTTGAAGCTGCCAAGCGTCGCGCTCGTATAGAGGAACATGCCGAGATTGCCGGCCGCGAAGGTGTCGGCGGGGCTTGCGACATCGATCTTGGCATGGGCGCCGCTGTCCACCATGTCGCGCAGCATCGCGACCGCTTCCGCGGCATTCGTATCGGCAAACGTCAGCTTGTTGCCGTCGCGCACCTTGCCGCCGTTCGACATGACGATCGCCTGGTAGACGAAGGTGCCGTCGGAGGGGCCATAGGCGCCCGGAAAGAAGCCGTTCTTGCCGGTCTTTTCTTTGATCGTCTTGCCGGCGAGATCGACGTCGGCCCAGGTCTTCGGCGGCTTTTCCGCATCGAGGCCGGCCTGTTTGAAGAGATCGGCATTGTAATAGAGGATCGGCGTCGAGAAGGTATAGGCGAGGCCATAGGTCTTGCCGTCTACCTTGCCGAGCTCCAGACCCTGCGGGATCATGCCCGCGAGATGATCCTTGAGCTCCGTGGGGCTCACCATGTCTTCCAGCGCGTTGGCGCCGAGATCGTTGGCGATATAGATCAGGTCGCGGAAGACGAGCTGGGCGACGTCCGGCTGGCGCCCGGCGACGATATCAGCCTGCACGCGGGCCATGATCTCGTTCGAGGGGACGGCGACCGTCTCGACCTTCACGTTGGGGAACTTCTTCTCGAAAGCGGCGATCAGCTCCCTGGTGGCGTCGGCGCCGACGCTCGCGGAAGCGAGATTGTAGTTGTAGAAGCTGATGGTCACCGGCTTGTCGACGGTCGCCGGCATTTCGGCAAGGGCCCCGAGCGGCAGTATGGAGGCGCCGGCAAGCGTCGCCATGAGCTTGAGCGTGGTTCTGCGCAGCATTTTGCGTTCTCCGGGTGGGGGGTTATTCGGCGGCGACGGGAATTGCCCGCGCCATCAGGAGTTCAAGCGGATAGGTGTTGAGTTCGGCTCGGTCGGACGGCAGCGGCACGAAGGCCATGGTGAGGCCTGAAGGGCGGATGGTACCGATGCCGAAGGAGGCGCCGCGCACCATGCGCAGGATGTCCGTGCGCAGGATATCTGTGGCCGCGTGCTGGCCCGTGCCGACCACGATCGGAATGCCGTGCCAGACGGAAACGCGGTCATGATGAATATGGCCGCTCAGGATGCCGATGACATTGCGATCCTTGAGCAATGCGCGTAAACGTTCCGATTGCGGGAAATGGATTGTCCGCCAGTGGGTTGCATCCGGCTCCTCACCAAGCGCTGGAGGGTGGTGGACGACGATCAGCTTGGGCAGGTGCGGATGGCTGTCGAGCGTGGAGGCGAGCCAGTCGAACTGTTCGGGATCGATCGTGCCACCGATCAGGTCGGGGGTCGAGGAATCGATCGTGACGATATGGATGCCGTCGATGATCGCATCGTGATCGTAGGGCGCGTCCGGATCATGCGTCTCGATGCCCATGCCCTCGTAGAAGCCCGGACGGGTATCGTGATTGCCCAGCGCATAGATCACCGGCACGTCGATCTTCGCGTCCATGATTTCCTTCAGCCGGCGGTAGCTGTCCGCGTCGCCGCGATTCGTGAGATCGCCGCTGGCGATCACGAATTGAGGCTTCGGCGTTACGGTCGCGACAAGATCGAGGACCTGGTTCAGCGTTTCCGTCGTGTCGCTGTGCAGGTGATCGTCGTCGGCGGTGCCGATATGCAGGTCGGTCAGATGGATGAATGTGGTTTCGCGTCGCACCGGATGCCTCCATGGATGACTGTCCGGAGGATCGATAGAGGGGCTTTGTTTCCCGGTCGTGACGGATTTCGAATGACGTTTGAAACCGGCGAGGCGGTTCAGTCCTCAGGCCGGCCGGCGGAACATCGGGGCGATGACTTCGATCATGCGGGCGATGACGATTTCGGGATCGTCGAGATTCATGCGGTAGTTCGTGAGGACCTCGGTGCGCGAGCGGCTGCGGGTGACCTGCGACCGGATGCCGAGGGCGCAATTGAGCCGCCAGCCGATATCCACTTCGTCGAGCCAGGGCGCTATCCGCTTGAAATGCGGTATGAAGGCGCGATGATGTTCGACATTGTCGATGATGCGGCGGTAATGGGGTGCGCGTTCCCGGTGGGTCTTCGCCATGGACGTGAAGTGGGAGAGGACCGGATAGCTGGACGTCGGATCGAGGCTCCATCGGATCGACGGGCCGATGAGCGCTGCGATGACCTCTTCCAGATCGGGCGGATCGGGTGCCCGGCGATCGGCCGCCTTGCGCAAGAGGCTCAAGCGCTCGGCATTCAGCCGGCGATAGACCCGCTCGGCGACGGCTGCGATCAGCTCCTCCTGCGAGCCGAAATGATAGGCGATGGCGGAAGGCGTGGCATGCGCCTCGATGGCAATCCGCCGGGCGGTCAGCTCCTCCAGAGCCTCGGCTTCGCAGAGCAGATGCTCGCAGGCATCCATCAGCCTCATGGCAGTGAGATTGGCGCGGCCATGCATGGAACGATCACCCTCGACCACGCCAGTCTAGGGATGGTTTATGTAGGGCCGATGACAATCCAAAGAGCTATGCGAAGTCGGCGCGGCCCGTTTCACTCCCAGCCTTGCGGGTGAACGGTGAAGGCCAGGTGTCGCGCTCGTCATCGCCATCCTCTCCCTCACGAAATTCGTCCATGCGATGTTTGATGGCGAGCGCATAAATCGTGTCGAGGATGTTGCGATCGCGCAGGTGAGGATCGGTGAGGCCGAGCAGCGCGGCCCGAACGATCTTCTTGCTCGATGTCCGGGGGCAGCGTCTTGCGACGAATTCGAATAACGCCTTGTCCGTGAGCCCCTCCATCGCACCGTCGACCAGCGCCTCATAGACCTTGCGTTTCTCTCCCATTGAATTCTCCACAATCGAACGCGATGTCACATAGCTGTCATCATTCATTTTGAATGAAATATGGCAAGAGGCTGGAATAAAAGTTCTGATTGCATTTTGCCGGCAGCGCCGGCTAAGCCGGCTCACGTGCTCGGTAAAATGCGGTGCCCCCGTTTCAATGATTGCAACCATCTCCTTCCACTCCTAGTTTCGTTGCGTCGGCGTATATCCGGAGGCAAGACGTGAAGACAGGCATTGGAATCTGGTGGCAGGTGGCCTGTCTCATATCGATGCCTCTTCCGGCGCATGCTCAGACGCAATGGCAGGCCGTCGAGCAGGTGCAGACCTATCCGGTGACCGGCACGTCCGGTATCGAAATCTATGCCTCGATCGGCGAGCGCGGTCCCAAGATCGGCCGAGAGGTGCGCACCATCGCCCACACCAATTTCAAGCTCACGTGGACGCGGAAATACGAGCCGCAGCCGAACGGAGCGTGCACGCTGGTTTCCGCGCTGCCACGGCTTGTCATTACCTATGTTCTGCCGAAGCCGGTCTCGCCCCTGTCGCCGGACATCAAGAAGAAATGGGACGTTTTCATCGCGGGTGTCCGCAGGCATGAAAAGGTGCATGGGGTGATGATCACCGACATGGTGAAGGAGATCGAACGGGTGAGCGTCGGCCTCACGGTCGCCGATGATCCGAAATGTACGAAGATCAGAACCGAGCTGACGAAGAAACTCGGCGAGATTTCGCGGGCGCAGCGGCAGCGGAGCAGCGATTTCGACCGGATGGAGATGAGCGACGGGGGCAATGTCCATCAGCTCATCCTCAACCTGGTCAATGGGAAATAGTCGTATCGCGACCGTCTATCTCTTCCGCATCAGGTTGACGACCAAAACCCCGAGAATGGCCATGACGCCGCCGATCGCACCGATCAGGGTCGGGACTTCACCCAGCCAGACGAAGCCGATGAGCGTCGCCGTCGGCGGCACGCCGTAGAGGAAATTGGCGGCGCGGGCAGCGGAAAGCCGTTTCAACGCGATTGCCCAGGTGACATAGCCTATGGCGGTAGGAAAGAGCACCAGATAGGCGACGCCCCAATTCACCTCGGCCGGTGCGGCGAGGAGCGCCTGAACGGTGGACGGGACCGCCGGCAGCAGCGGTATGGAGCCGATCAGCAGCAGCCAGACCGTGACGGCCAGCGCCGGCATGCGGCCGAGGATCGGCTTCTGCAGCACGCTTGCAATGGCGGAGCAGAGGGCGGCGCCGAGGATGAGGATCGCATTCGGGTCGAGATCGAAGCCCTCGTCGCTCGATGCGGCGATCAGCGCCACGCCGGCAAAGGAGATCGCGGTCCCCGACCAGCCCCAGCGTCCGAATTTCTCGCCGAGCGCGAAGGTGGCGATAAGGGCGGTGAGGACCGGCATGGTGTTGATGATGAAACTGGCCGGGCCTGCCGCCACGGTACGCTCGCCCATGTTCAGGAGAACGGCATAGGCTGCGATGAAGAGTACGCCCGCAACCGTGAGGCGCAGAAGATCGCGCTTCGAGGGAAGCGGCGGCCGGACGGCGGCGAGATAGACAGCGGCGATCAGTGCAGCCGCCACGTAACGGGCAGCCGCGAGTTCGACCGGCGTCAGCGGGCCGAGGCAGATGCGGATGACCACGAAAGATGACGCCCAGAAGACGATGGTTACCAGGATCGCCAGGAAGGCGATCACATCGAATTCCTGTCTTCCGTCCATCGTTTTGGATCCCGTTGCAACCGCGCTCATGCTCGCCTCTATCTTTGTCCGTGCTCGCCGGCTTACGCTTTTGATCCGTGCTTGAAAAGCATCGGGATCGATGATCATATGTGCGTATGGTTCACAGCTCGCAGACATTGCCGCCGCTCGACACGCTCGAGACTTTTGCGCGCGCCGCCCGGCTTGGCTCGTTTTCCGCCGCAGCGGAGGAGAGCGGTGTCACCCATGGCGCCGTCTCGCGGCAGGTAGCGCGCCTGGAGCGCTGGATGGGCGTGCGGCTTTTCTCGCGCGAGGCACGGGGTGTCGTGCTGACACCGGAGGGCGCACGCTTTTTTGGACGGGCGGAGGAGGCGCTGGCACTGCTCGGCGATTCCGACGAACGCTGGCGGCCTCGCCCCAACAAGACGGTGGTCCGGCTTTCGGTGACGCCTTCGGTCGCCTCGCTTTGGCTGTTTGCGCGCCTGCCGATGCTGGAGGCAAATGACATCCATCTCGACATGATCCTGGAGCACCGCCTGGCGGATTTCAGCGAAGGGATCGATCTGGCAATCCGCTGCGGCAAGAGTCCGTGGGCCGGCGTGCGCAGCCTGCCGCTCTGGCAGGAGAAGCTTTTTCCGATTGCCGCGCCCTCACTGGCGTCCCGGTTGGGTCCATGCCCGGATGCGAAGGCGCTCCTCGAACTGCCGATCCTGCACGATTCCAACATCGAGGGTTGGCGCCGCTGGCTGGCGGCCGGCGGAGTGGAATACGTGCCGCGCGGTCAGGACCGGCGCTTCGAAGACTATAATCTGGTGATCGACGCCTGCGCCCAGGGCGTCGGGATCGCGCTTGCCCGCCCGCCGCTTGTCGACGCAGCTTTGGCCTCCGGCCGGCTCGTTGCGGTTTCGGACAGGACGATCGATCACCACCTGGCGTTCCACCTGATCCGCCCCAATGACGCACTCAAAGGTTCCGCGGCCGAATTCGCGCGCCGGTTCCTGGAAGCTGCAGGTCAGGACGAAGCCGCAATCGCCGCCTTTATCGCTCCCGGTCGGGGCAAGGGATAGGGCAGGGCGGTCTTTTGATCGATCGGCAGCATTGAACCACCGGCTATCATCGGATCGCGGCCGTATTGGCCGACGGCGTAAGGCCGTTTCAGGCCTTGCCGGTCACATAGTCGCGCATGACATTGCCGAGCCTTGCGAGATTGGCTTTCAGCTCATCGTAGCCGGCGATCTTCTCCCGGCTGTCCTCGTCCATATAAAGCTTGCGGTTGAGCTCGATCTGGATGCTGTGACGATTCCTTGCCGGGGCACTGTAGGCGGAGATCAGTTCGGCGCCCTTGAAGGGTACGTTCAACGATACCGAGTAGCCGAAGCCTTCCAGCGTCTCGACGACGAGCTTCACGAAGTCGGGCTCGCTTGAGAGGCCTTCGTAGTCTCCGACGACGACGTCCTTGCGCACCGTACCGGCCGGATCGGGCGAGAGCACATGGCCGACCGCCGGCATGGAATGGCAATTGACGTGGTAGACTTTGCCGAATGCTGCATATGTCTCGTCGAGCAGCCGGACGATCTCGCGGTGATAGGGCCGCCAGTATGTATCGATGCGGTTTTCCAGCTCCTCCACGGTAAGCCTGCGGCCATACATCGGCGTGTCGCTCCAGGCATAACGCCAGGTGAGGCCCATGCCGCGGCGGGCAGAGGCGCTGTCGCGCACCGGATGCGGCCACACACCTTCCACCATTTCGAGATCGACGTCCTTCAGCGAACGGTTCAAATCGAGGAAACTGCGCGGAAAGTGCGCGATCAGCAGCGGCGCGCCGATCGAGGGCGCGAAGCCGAAGAGGTCGTCCACATGGGTATCTGCCGCAACGCGCACCAACTCGTCGGGAACGATGCGTTCGAAATCCGGAATCACCAGCCCGCTATGGGGCGAGTCGACGACGAGCGGGATGGTCGGGGCAGTCGGCGGAATGATCTTGAGAACGCCGTCGATATCGGCGGGGGCGAAGGTCAGGTCAGTCATGGAAGCCTCATTCAGGCTGTAGCGGCGTAGGCGGCCGGATAGGTGATGTCGGGCATGCCGACGAAGACTTTGCCGCGCCGGCCCACCATGCCGGGGGCGGCGAAGGGACGGGGATAGACGACCGCGGCAGCGGGCCTCACCTTGGCGATCCTTTCGAGCGCCTCGATCTGATCGGCGGGCATGTCGATGTTGAAGATGACGTCGCTATGCGGGCCGGTGGTCATTCGGGGCATATTCATCGCCTCCTCGATATCGAGACCGGCATGCAGGATCATGCCGGTGAGCTGCGCCAGCGCAGGGACGATCTGGTTGCCGCCGGCAGCGCCATAGGCCGCGAAGGGACCGTTCTCGTCGGTGATCGCGACCGGGCACATGTTGCTCGGCGCATAGGCGTTGGGCTTCAGCGAGTTTGCGCGACCCGGCGTCGGATCGAACCACGACATGCCGTTGTTCAGGAGGATGCCGGTGGACGGAGAAAGCGCGCGGGCGCCAAAACGGTTGAGCAGCGTGAAGGTGATCGCCACCATGCGGCCTTCGGAATCCACGGCGTTGACCTGGGTCGTGCTGGTCTTGCCGTTCGTCTCGGCGGAATTGAGGCGCTTGCGGTGGGCGCCGAAGCTTTCCCAGAGGGCTTCGGCCATGGCGGTAAAGAAGCCGGCCTCGACCGGCCCTTTGCCGCGCTTCCCGTCAAAGTGATCGAGCGCATCAAGGAGCCGTTGTCCGGCGCTGGTTTCCCCCGCCACATGCACGGTCTTGCCCTGCAGCGGCATGGTCCGGGACGGATAGAGGAGCGGCGCATAGTTCGCCATGTCCTCCAGCGTGATCGAACTGCCGCCGGCGTTCAGGTCCTCGACGAGTCTTTCGCCGATCGCGCCGCCATAGAGAGCATCCGGCCCCTCTTTGGCGAGCTGTTCCAGGGTCCCGGCGAGCTGGGGCAGGGGCAGCGTGATGCCCGGCTCCGGCGCGTGGCCGTCCGGGAGGAAGATCGACCGTGCCCCCGGATCCATGGCGAGATCGCCCTCGGCGATTGCGATCGCCAGCGTCGTGTGCCAGTCCACATACATGCCCTTGCGGGCGCGCTCGATGGCCGGCGTCAGCGCCCGGTCGAAGCCGATCGTGCCGTAGCGCTTCAGCGCTTCCGCGAAGCCGCGCACGCAGCCCGGCACGACGGCAGCGGTAAAGCCCCGGACATTGCGGTTGTCGATCGAGGCCGGATGGCCGATGAAGGTCTTGATCGCGGGATCGGGCTTGTAGAATTCCTCATCGAAATAGGAAGGAACCCGGCCGGTGAATTCCACGACCTCCACCTTGCCGTCCGGCTGGGCGACCAGCATGTAGCCGCAGGCGGCGAGGCTGGTCATCCACGGTTCGACGGTCTGCAAGGTGAAGGCGGCGGTCACCGCAGCATCGACGGCATTGCCGCCCGCCGCAAGAACTGCGGCGCCTGCCTCGGCCGCCGCATAATGCTGGGAGGTGACGACGCCACGTTCGCTGACGCCCGCCACCTTGCGATAGATGCCCCGCTCGACGCGCAGGTGATTGTATTGCGGATTTTCCATTACTTCTGCTCCAGCGCGGCGGCGACGAGGCGGCTTGCACCCGAGAGGTCCCCGAGCTTTTCCCCGGCGGCGACCTTGTCCTTGTTCCGGCCGGCGCGGGCCTGCCGGGCCATCGCTTCCTCGACCACTTCCTCGGCCTCATCGACCGGGATCACCACGATGCCGCTCGCATCGGCAACGACCACGTCGCCCGGCAGTACCGGAACGTTGCCGCAGGAGACCGGCAGGTTCAGCGCGCCGCCGAGATCGTTGAGCCTTGTGGTGATGCCAGAGACGCCGCGACACCAGAGCGGCATGCCGAGCTCGACGATCTCCTCGACGTCGGTACAGGGGCCATCGATCGCGACGCCGATCGCGCCTGCCGTCCTTATCGCGAAGGCGACGCCGCCGCCGATGCAGGCGTGCCGGTCGTCGCCGAGCCGGTCGACGAACAGGAAGTCGCCGGGACGCAGGAAGCCGATCGCGTGATGCAGCAGCGTGGAATCGGTGCCGGGGATAGCCACCGTCACCGCCGTGCCGACCAAGGTCTTTTTCGGCTCCACCACCGGCGTGATCGAATGGCGCACGAAACCGCGATGACGGAAATGGCCGATCGTCGCCACCTCGACGCTCTCGAACTTGCGGACGAGTTCGGCGTCGACCTGTTTCGGCACGGAGCCGATCTGGTATTTCTTCATGGTGCTTCCTTCCGGAGCTTTGGCTCTCCGGCCTCGTTTTCGCTCGCGTGGTGTTGCCAGCTCTTGCCGGGCACGGCGGCGAGCAGTTCCTTCGTGTAGGTTTCCTTAGGTGCGCCGAAGAGCGATGCCGGGTCGCCCCGCTCGACGATCTTGCCGTTCTTCATCACCGCGATGTTGTCGCAGATCTGGCTTGCGACGCGCAGGTCGTGGGTGATGAAGAGGATGCCGAAGCCGAGCCGCGCCTGCATGTCGGCGAGCAATTTCAGAACCTGCGCCTGGACCGAAACGTCGAGCGCGGAAACGCTCTCGTCGGCGATCAGGAGCTCCGGCTCTACCGCAAGCGCCCGGGCGATGCAGATGCGCTGCCGCTGGCCGCCGGAGAATTCGTGCGGAAAACGGTTCGCGGAAGCCCGGTCGAGACCGCAGGCTTCGAGCAGATCGAGGGCGCGGGCCATGGCCGCCTTGCGGTCGAGCCCGTGGATGATCGGCCCTTCCGCGATGGAGGCGCCGACCTTCTGGCGTGGGTCGAGGGCGGTATAGGGATCCTGGAAGACGATCTGCACCTTGCGCCGCGCTTCGCGGAGCGCCTTGCCGGAAAGGCCGGCGAAATCGCCCCCGGAAATGAGAATATCGCCACTTTCGGGCTGCACCAGTCGGATAACGCATTGGGCCAGCGTCGATTTGCCGGAGCCGGATTCGCCGACGAGCCCCAGTGTCTCCCCGCGGCGGATGGTGATATCGACATCGTCCACCGCCTTCACCGTGCGGCCGCCGCCGAACAGGCCGGAACGGGTGAAGGTCTTGACGATGTTCCTGGCGACGAGAACCGGATTGCCGAGGCCTTCGCGTTCCTTGCGCGGCGTCAGCGTCGGTACCGCAGCGAGCAACCGGCGGGTATAATCCTCCTTGGGGTGGTTGAGGATTTCGTCGCGCGTGCCGATCTCGACCAGCTTGCCCATCTGCATGACGGCGACGCGGTCGGCGATCTCGGCCACGACACCGAAATCATGGGTGATGAAGATGATGCCGGTGTCGTGCCTGGCGCGAAGCTCCAGCATCAGCTTGAGGATCTGCGCCTGGGTGGTGACATCGAGCGCGGTCGTCGGTTCGTCGGCAATGAGAACGGACGGATCGAGCGCCAGAGCGGTCGCGATCATCACCCGCTGGCACTGTCCGCCGGAAAGCTGGTGCGGATAGGAGTGGTAGATCTGTTCGGGGTTCGGGAGCTGCACTTCGCGGAAGAGCTCGATGACCTTCTTGCGGATCTCCGCCGGAGAGAGCGACGTGTGAATCCGAAACGTCTCCGACACCTGTTCGCCGACCCGGAAGATCGGGTTGAGGGCTGCCATCGGCTCCTGGAAGATCATCGCGATGCGCCGGCCGGTGATGCTGCGGCGGGTGGCGTCGTCGATCGTCAGCAGGTCCCGGCCTTCGAACATCACATGCCCGGTCGGCAGCCCGAGATTACTGGGCAGAAGCCCCATCGCGGCCAGCGCCGTCAGCGATTTGCCGGAGCCGGATTCGCCGACGATGCAGAGGATTTCGCCTTTGCTCACCGTCAGCGACAGGTCCTCGACCGCGAAACGCCGGTCTGCGCCCTGCGGCAAAGGCACGTTCAGATGCTCGATCGAAAGCCGCTCGCTGCTCATGAAACCGCCCTCGTTTCTTCCGGCGTGAAAGCTGTCACCGAGCGCATGTCGCAGCGGCGCATATGCTCGACGAAGCGGGCGCAGAAGCCCACAAGATGCTCGACCATTTTCGCGCCCTTCTCGGCGCTGGCGAGCGAGGGATCGCCGCCCAGCATGCCATCGGCATTCACCTCATGGCAGTCGAGCGGCATATGCACGGGCATGCCTTCGAACTGGACGTTGCTGACGCCGCCGGTCGGCAGCCCGAAGGCCTTGGCGCGAACCGAAGGCTTGGCAAGATCCATGCGCATCAGTTCGGGGAAGAGATGCAGATAGATGGAGGTCAGCGGATCGCCGCCATGGCCGCGGGCGGCTGCGACCAAAGGACCATGCAACTCCTTCCAGAGCGCATCGGGGATCGACTGCCAGAGATTGATGAAAGGGACGGAGACGCCGCGTTCGGCACGGATGCGCCTCAGCGTCTGGTCGAAGAGCGACGCGTTGCTCGTATGGCCGTTCAGGATGAGGATGTGTTCGATGCCGTGGTCGAGGAAGGCCGTCACCGTATCCTCCACCACCGCGGAAAAGGTGGAAGGCCGAAACTGAATGCCCCCGGGGATGGTCCTGAAAAAGTCCGCCCAGCCGAAGGGAATGGTCGGCGCGACGATCGCATCGGCGGCTTCCGCCACCTTCGCCGCCACCGCCTCGGTCAGCATGAAATCGCCCATCGGGGCGTGTGGTCCCTGCTCCTCCTGACTGCCGAAAGGCAGCAGGATGACAGGCTTTTCGGAAAGGCGTTCGCGGAATTCCGCGAACGTCATGTCCTTCAGCGCATGCTTGCGTTCTACCGTCATCATACGAACTTGAAGTAGTCGCCGTAGATGCGCATTTCGCCGTTCGGCTTGAACTTGAATTCGATGCCGGCGCGATGGGCGCAGTTGTAGACGCTCTTCCAGAGATAATAACCGGGCGTTACGCGCTGCCATTCGTCCGAAAGCGCGAGATAGGCTTTCTTGCGCTCCTCGAAATCGGTGGCGGCGTCGAATTTCTTGCCGAGTTCGATGAATTCCGGCGTCGGATCCCACGTCTTCCAGTTCGCGGTCGAGCGGGATGCCGTCGGTCCCCAGTCCAGCCAGAGCGGCTGGTAGGGATCGCCGGGGATGAAGTCCGAACTCATCGACATGTTCATCAGATGGAACGGCCGGCGATAGACGAGTTCGAAGTTGTCGAGGATGACCGCATCGACGTTGACGCCGATCTCGCGCCATTGCTCGACCATGATTTCCGCGGCCGCTTCATAGTTGGGATAGAACTGGCGGGTAATGTGCCAGCGCAATCTCTCGCCCTTGTATTTGGTCTTGGCGACGAGCGCCTTGGCGGCCTCCACGTCGTAGGGCAGCTTCACCGGCAGGTTCGGATCGTAGAACTTGCCGTATTCCTTGAAGTTGAAGGGAACGGCCGGATGTTCGGTCGTGCCGTTGAAGAGAGCCTGGACGATCGAATCCATGTCGATCGCCTGAACCATGGCGTAACGCAGGTTGGCGTCTACGAGCGGATTGTCTTCCGGATCGGGGCGGGTGTTGAAGGCGAAGGCCGGATAGTTGTCGGCCAGCACCCGCTTCAGCGTGACGCCTTCATAGCCTTCCAGCGTCGCTTCCTGGTCGGTCGGGATGTTGACGATGAAATCGAATTCCTTCGACACAAGGCCCGCCATGCGGGCGGCGAATTCCGGTACGATCTTCCAGGAGATCTGCTTGACCGGCGGCGGACCGTCCCAATAGTCGTCGAAGGCATCGAGCATCATGATCTCGCCGGAGCGGAAGGTCGTTACCTTGTAGGGGCCGGTTCCGACCGGCTTCTGGCCGAAACCGTCGACGCCGACTTCCATGTAATACTTCTTCGGCACGACGAAGCCGATGTACCCGGTGAGCTTGCTCGGAATGTTGGGGTCCGGCCGCTCGGTCTCGATCTCGAACGTGTATTTGCCGGTCGCCTCGACACGCTTGAAGCCGGCGGTAAACGTCTTGCCGCGCGGCTCGAACGGCTTCGGTCCCCACAGGCGCTCCGGCGACAGCGTGAAGACCGCATCTTCCGCGGTCATTTCCGTGCCGTCGTGGAATTTCACGCCTTCACGCAGCGTGAAGCTCCAGACATTGCCGTTCTGCTCCCATTTGGTCGCGAGCTTCGGCGCGAAGATCAGGCCGTTCTCGTCGTTGATGTAGTCGCGGTCGACGAGATTGTCGTAGAAGTTCGGGAATATCCGGCGCGACGTGGTCGAGATGCCGTTGATCGTCGCCATGTTGGCCCAGAGATTGTCGACTGCGATCGTCAGCGACGGCCGGTCCTGTGCCGCTGCCCGTTTCGGCATGCTGCCGACCATGGAAAGGGCGCCAGCGCCCAGAATGAG
The DNA here is from genome assembly GCF_051400715.1 of Neorhizobium descurainiae. Taxonomy (NCBI): domain Bacteria; kingdom Pseudomonadati; phylum Pseudomonadota; class Alphaproteobacteria; order Hyphomicrobiales; family Rhizobiaceae; genus Neorhizobium; species Neorhizobium descurainiae. The sequence goes on along the minus strand of NZ_JBLFFK010000002.1, from coordinate 160,580 downwards.
ATTTCCAACTTCACGCCTTGTAAACATCGTTCCACCTTCCCTTTAGTTATTACGTTAAAGCGGTATTTCAGGTCGTTCGGGCACGCAGCATCGGATCCAGCCGGTCACGCAGCCAGTCGCCGACGATGCTCATCGAAAGAGTGACGAGAAAGATGACCAGACCCGGCCAGACCGAGATCCACCAGGCGGTCGAAAGATAGTCGCGGCCGTCTCCCAGAATCTGGCCGAGGCTCGTCTGCGGGGCCTGGATGCCAAGCCCCAGGAAACTCAGCGAGGTTTCGAGCAGGATGATCTGCGGGAATGTGAGCGTGACCTGGACGATCAGGGCGCTCGCCACATTCGGCAGCACATGCTTCAGATAGAGGCGGCCGTTGCCGGCGCCGAGCGCGACGATCGCCTTGGCATAAGGCTGGTTGATCGCCGAAAGGACGACGCCGCGAGCGAGGCGCGCATATCTTTCCCAGCCGAACAGTCCCATCAGGATGACGAAGAGCGTCATGCTGTTGCCGAAGAAGGCGAGCAGCGTCAGCGTGATGAGGATGAAGGGAAGCGATGCCTGGAAGTCGACCAGCATCATCAGCGCCTCGCTGACCCAGCCGCGAAAATGCGCGGCGACGAAGCCGACCAGCGAGCCGAAGACCGCGCCGATGATCGTGCCCGCGATCGCGACCGAGAGCGACATCTGCAGGCCGGCGATCAATCTGGCGACCATGTCGCGGCCGATGCGGTCGGTTCCGAGCGGGAAGCTCGGATTGCCGCCGCTCAGGAAAGCCGGGGGCTTCAGGCGCGCGAGCAGGTTCTGCTGCGACATGCCATAGGGCGTGAAGACATTTCCGACGATGGCGACGAGGACCGCGATCGCAAGAACGACGACCGCGAAAACGAGAATGGGGGAGACGCGCTTCATCCGCCTGTCCTCAGTTCTGCACACGGATGCGCGGGTCGAGCAGACCGTAGAGCAGGTCCACCACGAGATTTGCCAGAACCATGGTGACGGCCATGATGAGGACCAGGCCCTGCACGACCGCGAGGTCGCGCGAGGAAACGGCTGTCACCAGAAGGCGACCGATGCCCGGCCAGGCAAACACGGTCTCCACCACGATCGCTCCGCCGATCAGTTCGCCGAGATTGAGGCCGATGATAGTGACGAGAGGGATGCTGGCATTAGGCAGCGCATGCAGGATGATGCGCTTCCAATAGCCTACGCCCTTGGCCGCCGCGGCACGGATGTAAAGCTTGTCGAGGACTTCCAGCATGGCCGACCTGGTGAAGCGGGCAAGCGTGCCGGCCGTGAAGGTCGCCAGCGTCACCGCCGGCATGACGAGGTGCCAGATGGTGCCGGTGCCGGAACTCGGCAGCCATTGGAGGCTGAGCGAAAAGAGCAGGATCATGAGAATGCCGAGGAAGAAGTTCGGCAAGGCGAAGCCGAAGACGGCGGTCGCCATGATCAGGTTGTCGAAGGTCGAGCCGCGCTTGATGGCGGCGATGATGCCGGCCGGCACGCCGATCAGGATAGCGCCGATATAGGAGAAGAGGCCGAGCATCAGCGTCCACGGCACGCGTTCGGCGATGATGTCGATCACCTCGCGGCCGTCGCGGTAGGAGATGCCGAACTGGCCCGTCGCCATCTGCATGACGTAACGGACGTACTGGACCCAGAGCGGGTCGTCGAGACGCCAGAGGGCGCGGAACTGCTCGATTTCCTCAGGCGTGGCGTCGGCGCCGACAAGCGCGACCACGGGATCGCCTGACGTTCTCAGAACCACGAATGTGAAAGTCACCACGAACCAGAGCGTAACCGCGGTCCGCAGGATTTTCAGCAACCAGAAACGCGTCATGAAAGCCCCGTTTCAGGGCCGATAGGCCCAGCTGTTCCAATTTTTATGTCGTTTTTTTGAAAACTAATCACGGGAATAAATTATTATCTATTACAAAATCGCGGGGGCTTTGATATGTTTCAGATATGAAATACGGCATCGAATTTCGTCATCTCCATTACTTCGCCTGCGTTGCGGAAGAGCTGCATTTCAGCCGCGCGGCAGACAAGCTCGGCATGGCGCAAGCCCCCCTCAGCCAGCAGATCCGCCAGCTGGAGGAGAGGCTGGGCACCAGACTTTTCCGCCGTACGACGCGCCGCGTGAAGCTCACGCCCGCCGGCGAGATCTTCCTGCGTCACGCACAGGAAATCCTAGGGGGCATCGACCGGGCAGTCACGCATACCCGTTCCATTTCCGGAGAGGACAGCGGAACGATTTACGTCAGCGGCGTGCATGTGGCGCTGTCGCATGTCCTGCCGCCGGTCATTTCGCAGTTTCGGAAACGCTATCCGGCGATGACCGTCGACGTGCAGGTGCTCGGCACCGCCCAGCAGCTCGAGCTCCTGCAAAGCGGCAAGATCCAGGTGGCGTTCATCCGTCCGACCAATCCGGCGGGTTTCCTGAAGACCGAGCATATTCTCAAGGAAGGCTTCGTCGCCGTCCTGCCGAGGGATCACCGGCTGGCTGGTAAAAGCGATCTGACGGTGAAGGATTTTGCCGGCGAACCGATCATCACCTATGCGCCGACGGTGGGAGCCAGTTATTACCACGCGATCATGGATGCGCTGCGCCGCGCGGGCGTCTACCCGGTCATCGCGCAGGAGGTCTCGCACACGCTGGCGATAGGAACCCTTGTTGCGGCCGGTGTCGGCATTGCGGTCGCGCCGTCATGGCTGGCGCACAATCCTAGCCCCTATCTCGTCTACCGGCCGCTTCCGGATATCCCCGCGGAAGTCGAGCTGCTGGTCGCCTGGCAGGCGGAGGAAAAGTCCAAAATCGTGCTCGATTTCCTGGAAACGACGCGACGGGTGATGGCGGAAGCCGGCAATAGCCTCATCCGCAGCAGTCATTTCGAGCCCGTCTGAAAACGTCACGTGGATGGTCGGCCCGGAGGTGGAAAATTCTCCGCTCTCGCGCAGTGCAGCGTATCGGCCTGCCTGGTTTTCTGGCATAGGCAGATGCGACTCGATGCCGGTGGTGTTGTGAATCGGAAGGAGAATCCATGCTGACGATCAAGCGTTTGAGCCTTGAGGACGCGCGCGTGCTGATAGCGGGCGCCCGCGCCAAGGCGGAGGAGATCGGCGTGCCGATGTGCATCGCGGTGACCGACGAATCCGGCCAGCTCATCGCCTTCGAACGCATGGACGGCGGCAAGATCACCAGCTCGATCATCGCTCAGGACAAGGCCTATACGGCCGCCGGCGCCAAGCGAACTACGGAAAGCTATGGCGTCGCCAGCCAGCCGGGCAGCCCGGCCTACGGCATCAATTCGGCGATCGGCGGCCGTCTTCTGGTGGTCGCCGGCGGCTTGCCGGTGATCGTCGACGGCGACGTCGTAGGCGGCATCGGCCTCAGTTCCGGCACGCCGGCGCAGGACGCCGAATGCGCCCAGGCCGGCATCGATTTCTTCCTGAAATCTCTCTGATTCCTTCGGCGGTCGGAACGCCTCGTCAAAGGCAGGGAATCCCGCACAATGGGTATGGCGATCCTTGTCCGGCTCATTATAGTGGCCGGGCCGCGCCTCTGCGGTATCCTCTTCGCCCGCCTGAACCGTTCCCAAGGTTACTCCCATGACGCCTGCCATTTCCGCCAACGACATCAACGACAAGGCTCTCATCGAAGAGCTGAAGCGCTGGGTCGGGATCGAGACCCCGACGCTGAATGCCGCCGCCGTTAACCGGCTTGCCGACCGTGTCGAGGTTTTGGGCAAGGAGGCGGGTCTTGAGACGGAACGCGTGCCGGGCACGCTCGGCTTCGGCGATATCCTGGCGCTGCGATCGCCACGTCCTTCCGGCAGTAATGAGAAGACCGTGCTGATCCTTGCCCATCTCGATACGGTGCACGCGGTCGGCGTCATAAACGACCAGCTCCCGCTGCGGCAGGAAGGCGACAAGCTCTACGGCCCCGGCATCTACGACATGAAGTCCGGTGCGCTGATGGCGCTCGAAGCGATGAAACTCGCCGTCAGGCACGGCACCCGGATGCCGATCGACCTGATCTTCGTGCCGGACGAGGAGATGGGCAGCCTTTCTTCGCGCGCCTTCATGGAGGAGGCGGCGAAGAATGCGGGCTACACGCTGGTGGTGGAGCCCGCCCGCGACGGCGGCAAGGTCGTCACCGCCCGCAAGGGTGTGGCCATGTATGACGTCGCCGTACGGGGACGTGCGGCGCATGCGGGCGCTAGACCGCAGGACGGGCGCAGTGCCATCCGCGCCGCCGCCCGGCTGGTTCTGGAACTGGAGGCGCTCAACGATACCGAGCGCGGTGTCACCGTCACCGTCGGCACGATCCAGGGCGGAACCGGCCGCAATACCGTGCCGGCCGAATGCAGGCTGCAGGTCGATGTGCGTGTGCCGAACGACAAGATCGCCGCCGAGGTCACCGGCAAGATCGAAGCGATGAGGCCGGTCGATCCGGACATCACTTTCGAGATCGCGGGCAAAATGAACCGTCCGCCCTTCGCGCAATCGGAAGAGGGCAGACGTTTGTTCGATGTCGCCGCAGAAATCGCGGGCGGCCTCGGCATTGCGCTCGAAGGCGTGGCGACCGGCGGCGGATCGGACGGCAATTTCACGGCCGCGCTCGGCGTGCCGACGCTCGACGGCCTGGGAGCGGACGGCGCCGGGCCGCATACGTTCAACGAGCATATCTTCTTGAGCAGCGTCGCGCCGCGCACGGCGCTTCTCGCCAATCTGATGATCTCGCTGGAAGCAAGATAGCTCAGACCGGCAGCTTCACGTCCAGTGAATTGCGGATGCGGCTCTTCCCTACCTCGATGACATGGCGCATCGCGGCGATCGCCTTCTGCGGATCGCGCGAGGCGATCGCGTGCGCGATCCTGAGATGATTGGAGGCGACTTCCTCGATCTTTTCCGGCGAGGCCGCCGGCGAGGAGAGCTGGAAGGAGATCGCCAGCGCCGCCTCGATCAGCGCGCTTGCCGAACGCATGAAGGGATTGCCGGACATGCGGGCGATGGCGAGGTGAAATTCCAGGTCCACCTTTGCGATGGTTTCCGGCGTGTGCGAGAGATCGTCGAACCTTGCGGCGATCGCATAAAGCGCGACGATGTCGTCGCTCGTGGCCCGTATTGCCGCCGCCGCCGCTGCCGCCGGCTCCAGCGCCATGCGCATCTCGGCGAGATGCTCGATGAATTCGAAATCGAGGCCGGATTCGAAACGCCAGCCAAGCACGTCGGAATCGAAGAAGTTCCAGCTCGCCCTGTCCAGCACGCGGGTGCCGACTTTGGCTTTGGGCTCCACCAGCCGCTTGGCGGCAAGCGTCTTCATGGATTCGCGCAGGACGGTGCGGGAGACGCCGAAACGGGCGGAAAGCTCCGTATCGCCCGGCAGCAGCGAGCCTTCGGGTATCTTGCCGGATACGATCCCGCGGCCGAGCTCCGCGACCACATGCGCGTGGTTGCTGCGGCGCTTTCGTCCACTGATCGTCGTCTCCAGAAGACCCAATCAAACCTCCTTGAGCCGGCCCTCGGCCAATTTCCTGTTTGAATACCAGATGATGCCGCGCTGCAATACGATGAAGACGAAGAGCAGGATGCCGATGACGATTTTTGTCCACCAGGACGACAACGTGCCGTCGAAGACGATGTAGGTCTGGATCAGCCCCTGGATCAGGATGCCGACGAACGTGCCGGCCACGAGGCCGACGCCGCCGGTAAGCAACGTGCCGCCGATGACGACGGCGGCGATCGCGTCGAGCTCGACGCCGACGGTCGCAAGCGAATAGCCGGACGAGGTGTAGAGCGTATAGGCGATGCCGGCGAGGCCGGAGAGGAAGCCGGACAGCGCATAGATGCCGACGGTCGTGGAGCCGACCGGCACGCCCATCAATTCGGCGGATTGCTGATTGCCGCCGATCGCATAGACATTGGCGCCGAAGCGGGTGCGACCGGCGATGAAGGCGCCGACGATGAAGACCAGGAGCATCAGCATGGCGAGCGCCGTCAGCCTGCCGCCGCCGGGGAAGCGGAAATAGAAGCTCTGGATCGCATCGATCATCGGGTGGGAGATCGGCACCGATTCGGTGGAGATCAGGTAGGCGGCGCCGCGGGCGAGGAACATGCCGGCGAGCGTCACCACGAAGGGCGGGATGCCGAGATAGCGGATCATCGCTCCCATCAGGCAGCCGAACAGCGTCGAGACGACCAGAACGGCGGCAAACGCGACGAGAGGATGCACACCGAGCGTGCCGACCATGACCGCCACGAAGACGCTGGTGAAGGCAATCACGGACCCGATCGACAGGTCTATGCCGCCCGAGAGGATCACGAAGGTCATGCCGACTGCGGCGATGCCGAGAAAGGCGTTGTCGGTGAGCAGATTGCCGATCACCCGGGTCGACAGCATGTTCGGGAACTGCAGTACGCAGAGCGCATAGGCGATGATCAGGATGGCCAGCGTCGTTACGAAGGGCAGGTTGCGGCTGTGGATCATCGCGCCGTTCCTTCCGCCTTTTTGGTCACGGTTTCCGGCCGCCGGCTGGCCGGTTTGAGGAAATGGAACAGCGAGAAAATCGCCGGCGACTGGAGCGTCAACACGATGATGATAATGCCCGCCTTGATGATGAGATTGAATTCCGGCGGGAAGCCGGAAACCAGGATGCCGGTATTGATCGACTGGATGATCAGCGCGCCGATCAGCGAGGCTGCGATCGAGAAGCGTCCGCCGTTCAGCGACGTGCCGCCGATCACCACGGCGAGGATGGCGTCGAGCTCCAGCCAGAGGCCCGCATTGTTGGCGTCGGCGCCGCGGATGTCGGCGGTGACGATCAGGCCGGCGATGGCGGCGCAGATGCCGGAGACCGCGTAGACGAAGAAGAGAAGGAAACGGGCGCGAACGCCGGCGAGCGTCGCGGCGCGGCGGTTTATCCCGGTCGCCTCGATGAGGAAGCCGAGCGCCGAGCGGCGCACCAGCAACCCGACGGCCAGGCCGGCGCCGGCCCAGAGATAGATCGGGATCGGAATGCCCGCGAACGAGCCGGAGCCCAGAGCCGCGAACGTATCGTTGTTGAAGGTGAGGATGACCCCCTCTGTGATGAGCTGCGCGATGCCGCGGCCGGCCACCATCAGGATCAGCGTGGCGATGATCGGCTGAATGTCGAGAATCGCCACCAGCACACCGTTCCAGAGCCCGCAGAGGAGGCCGACGCCGAGCGAGATCAGGATGACGGCCGATAACGGGTAATCCTTGCTGATCAGCGTTGCGGCAACCGCGCCGCAAATGGCGATCACAGCGCCGATCGAAAGGTCGATGCCGCGCGTGGCGATGACCAGCGTCATGCCGATGGTCAGCAAGGCGACAGGTGCGGCGCGCACCAGAATGTCGATCAGGCTGCCGTAAAGGCGGCCGTTCTGGACGGAGACCGTCAGGAAGCCCGGCGCGACCGCGGTGATCAGGGCCAGGATGACGGCGAGTGCGATGAGCTGGGGCGCGAGGCGCTTGAGGCGGCGGGCGACGCGGGCCATCACGCGGCCTCCGTGCGGGCGGATGCGGCGATCGCCTGCATGATATTGTCGGCCGTCACCTGATCGCCTGACAGTTCCGCGACATGGCGGCGGTCCGAAAGCACGATCACTCGATGAGCGACGGCCGTGAGTTCCTCCAACTCGGAGGAGATGACGACCAGCGACATGCCCTCGGCGCAGAGGCGCTCGATCATCTTCAGGATTTCCGCATGCGCGCCGATGTCGATGCCGCGGGTGGGTTCGTCGAGGATCAGGAGCCGCGGTTCGGTCGCCAGCCAGCGGGCGAGGATCGCCTTTTGCTGATTGCCGCCGGAGAGGAACTTGATCGGCCGCTCCGCATCGGCGGGACGGATATCGAGCGACTTGATGAAGTTTTCCGCCAGAGCCCGTTTTTCGCGCGAGGAGATCGGGCTTGCCCAGCCCTGGCGCGCCTGCAGCGCGAGCGCGATATTATCCGCGACCGAAAAGTCGCCGATGATACCGTCCGCCTTGCGTTCTTCCGGACAGAAGCCGAAACCGTTGGCGACAGCCGCTTCCGGTGAAGAAAGGGCAATCTCCTGATTGTCGACGCTGGCAGAGCCGCTGTCGGCGCGGTCGATGCCGAAGAGAAGGAAGGCGGTTTCGGTGCGGCCGGAGCCGAGCAGGCCGGCAATGCCGACCACCTCGCCGGGGCGGATATCGAGATCGAAAGGGGCGACGCTGCCGCGCTTGCCGTAGCCCGCAAAGCGGATCGGCGCTTCGGCGCTATCCGCCACCGTTTCCTCCTGGGCCTGGTGCTCCCGAGTGATGTGCTGCAACTCGCGGCCGAGCATCATCGAGATCAGTTCCAGACGGGGGAGTTCGGAGAGTTTTCGCGTGCCGACGAGCCTGCCGTTTCTGAGCACCGTGACGCGATCAGCGACGGCATAAACCTGATTGAGGAAATGGGTGATGATGACGATGCCGAGACCGTCTTCACGCAGCCGCCGCAATACGGAGAACAGCGTCTCCACTTCATGCGTATCGAGGCTGGCGGTCGGCTCGTCGAGGACCAGGACCTTGCCGGAGAGATCGACCGCACGGGCGATCGCGACGATCTGGCGGATCGCGACGGAATAGGATGAGAGCAGGGCGTCGACGTCGATGTCGAGGCCGTAGCGGGCAAGCAGGGCCTTCGAGCGGCGCCGCATCTCGCGGCGGTCGATCAGGCCGAAACGACGCGGCTGGCGCCCGAGGAAGAGGTTTTCCGCCACCGTCAGGTTTTCGAGCAGATTGACTTCCTGGTAGACCGTGCCGATGCCGAGCGCCTGGGCTTCCGCCACGTTGGCCGGCGTCACCTCGATGCCGTCGAGGCGCATCGTCCCATGGTCGCGACTGTAGACGCCGGTCAATATCTTGATCAGCGTCGATTTGCCGGCGCCGTTCTCGCCGAGCAGCGCATGGATTTCGCCGCGTTCCAGCGTGAAGTCGACGTTGTCCAGGGCGGTGATACCAAGGAAGGCCTTGCCGATGCCCCGGGCTTCCAGAAGTGAGGAGGAATCCGTCATGTTCAATCCCGCGTCTATCGAAGAACCGGAGCGGCAAGGGGGCTCCGCTCCGGTTGCTGAGTTTGCCCGGCCGAATTGAGGAGCGGCCGGGCGGCGGGAGGTCAGTAGCCGAGACCCTTCTTGGCTTCGTAGACCTTCATCGGGTCATCGGCAGCCGTGTAGAGCTTGGATTCCGTCTGGATCCACTTCGGCGGTTCCTTCTTGTCCTTGAGATAGGCCTCGAGCGCGTCGAAGGCGGGGCCGGCCATGTTCGGGGTCAGTTCCACCGTCGCATTGGCTTCGCCCTTGGCCATGGCCTGGAAGATGTCCGGCACGGCGTCGATCGAGACGATCTTGATGTCGGTGCCGGGCTTCAGGCCGGCTTCCTTGATCGCCTGGATGGCGCCGACGGCCATGTCGTCGTTATGAGCGTAGACGGCACAGATGTCCTTGCCGCCGCCTTCCGCCTTGATGAAGCTTTCCATGACTTCCTTGCCCTTGGTGCGGGTGAAGTCGCCGGTCTGCGAGCGGGCGATCTTGATGTTGGGATGCGAGGCGATCGCCTGCTCGAAACCCTTCTTGCGGTTGATGGCGGGCGAGGAGCCGGTCGTGCCCTGAAGCTCCATTACCTTGCAGTCCTTCGACCCGATCTCCTTGACGAGCCAGTCGCCGGCGACCTTGCCTTCGAAGACCTGGTCGGAGGTAACGGCCGTCAGGTAGAGGTCCTTCGGCGATTCGATTTCGCGATCGAGCAGGATGACCGGGATATTCTCTTCCTTGGCTTCCTTCAGGACCGCATCCCAGCCGGTGGCGACGACCGGAGCCACGAGGATCGCATCGACCCCCTGCGCGATGAAGCCGCGGATCGCCTTGATCTGGTTTTCCTGCTTCTGCTGCGCATCGGCGAATTTCAGGTTCACGCCGCGCTTTTCCGCCTCCTGCTTGGTGACGGTCGTTTCTGCGGCGCGCCAGCCGGATTCGGAACCGATCTGCGAAAAACCGACCGTAAGCGATTGAGCGGAAACGCCGGAAGCCAGGGATATGCCGAGAGCGACGGTTGCCGCCGCAAATGCTCTTTTCATCTTAAATCCTCCCAGAGATGAGAAAGCGAACTGACATCGGCAGGATTGGCATATAATAATACTTTTTCAAGCGATAATTTCGGGGGAGCCCAAAAATACATGCAGTTGTAGAGTCTTCCATGAAAATAATGCAATCAATACAGCTAGTTGATGCCGGTCCAGAACGATATGGATCCTCTTGAAGAGGCTGTTTTCTCGTTCTTGACAAGCATGATCGCAATCCAATAGTCGTATTAATACCGCGTCGAGCTCAGGTGGTTCCGACGGGAGGAGCTGTGTGGCGGCACAGTGCGCCATATGGATTACGGAAGCATTTGGATGACGACGTCGATGTTGCGAATTCTTCAGGTCAAGGATGAGGCCGGCCGGGTGCAGGTCGTTGCGTGGGATGGGGAAAACCCGGCACGTGCGGTGAACGGCGTTTCTTCCACCTATGACCTTGCCAAACAAGCGATTGCGGCTGGCCAGAGCTTGGCTCAGCGGATCGAAGCGGCAGGCTTTGGCGATCCGATCGATCTCCAGAAGGCCGCGGACGAAGGACGTCTCCTTTTGCCGATCACCCATCCGGATGCGGCGCATTTCGTCGTCGCCGGCACGGGGCTCACCCATCTTGGTTCGGCCGACGGCCGCGACAAGATGCATAAAGCGGCCCAGGCCGCCGAAAAGCCGACCGATTCTATGCGCATGTTCCTGATGGGCGTCGAAGGCGGCAAGCCGAAGCCGGGCGAGGCCGGCGTTCAGCCGGAATGGTTCTATAAAGGCAATGGCTCGCAGCTTCGCGCGACCGGCGAAGACCTCGTCTCGCCGGCCTTTGCGCTCGATGGCGGCGAGGAGCCGGAACTGGCGGCGATCTATCTCATCGGTCCTGACGGTACGCCTTTCCGGCTGGGTTTCTGTCTTGCCAATGAATTCTCCGACCATGTGACGGAGAAAGGCAATTATCTCTGGCTTGCCCATTCGAAGCTCCGACAAGCATCGCTGGGGCCGGAACTCCTGGTCGGCGACCTGCCGGACCATGTGGAAGGCACTTCCCGGGTGCGGCGCGGCGACGGGGTGGTCTTCGAAAAGCCCTTCCTGTCGGGCGAGGCGAACATGTCGCACACGATCGCCAACCTGGAGCATCATAATTTCAAGTATGAGCTGTTCCGCCAGCCGGGCGATTTGCACGTGCATTTCTTCGGCACGGCGACGCTTTCCTTCTCGGACGGCGTGAAGACGGAAGCGGGCGATGTCTTCGAGATTTCCGCAGCACCCTTCAAGCTGCCGCTCGTCAACCGGCTGACCGTCGCGGCGGACAAGCCCGTGACGATCAAGAAGCTCTGAGGCGAGATCATGGCTCCTATCCGCCTTGCCATCGTCGGGCTTGGAAAGATCGCCAGAGATCAGCATCTCGGCGCGATTGAAGCGACCGGCGGCATCGATCTGGTGGCCGTCGCAAGCCGTCACGCGAAGCTCGATGGCGTCCGCTGTTTCCATGAAATTACTGACCTGCTGGCCTCCGATGTGGAGATCGGCGCCGTTTCGCTCTGTACGCCTCCGCAGGGCCGGTTCGAACAGGCCAAGGCCGCGCTCGACGCCGGCAAGCATGTGATGCTCGAAAAGCCGCCCGGTGCGACGCTGTCTGAAGTCTACGCGCTTGAAGCGCTCGCCAAGGCAAAGGGCCTCACGCTTTTTGCGACCTGGCACTCGCGGGCCGCGGCCGCCGTGGAGCCGGCGCGGGCGCTGCTTGCGAAACGGAAAATCCGCAGCGTTGCGGTCGAGTGGAAGGAAGACGTGCGCCACTGGCATCCGGGTCAGGCGTGGATTTGGGAGCCGGGCGGTCTGGGAGTCTTCGATCCAGGCATCAACGCACTGTCGATCGTCACCCGCATCCTGCCGGAGAAGTTTCATCTCACACGTTCCGACCTGACCTTTCCGGCCAACCGGGCCGCGCCGATCGCCGCCAGCCTCGCCTTCGAGACGGATGGCGGCGTGCCGGTTTCCGCGGAGTTCGACTGGCGCCAGACCGGCCCGCAGACCTGGGACATCCGCGTCGAAACGGACGAAGGTCCGATCGTGCTGACCCATGGCGGCAGCCGGCTCTTCGTCGATGGTGGGCAAAGGATCGTCGAAGAGGACCGGGAATACCGCAATCTCTACCGCGATTTCGTGACGCTGGTCGCGGAGGGGCGCAGCGACGCCGATTTTTCCCCGCTGGTTCATGTCGCCGACGCCTTCATGCTGGGCCGGCGCATTCAAACAGATGCTTTTGAGGACTGATGATGAGCAATTCCGAAAACGCTCCATCCAATGAGATCGCCGAAACGGACCATCGCCGCCAGGAGATGAGAAAGCTCCGCTCCCGCGCCTGGTTCGACAATCCGGCGAATGTCGACATGACGGCGCTCTATCTCGAGCGCTACATGAATTTCGGCCTCAGCCAGGCGGAGCTGCAATCAGATCGGCCGATCATCGGCATCGCCCAGACCGGCTCCGATCTTTCCCCCTGCAATCGCCACCATCTGGAACTTGCCAAGCGGCTGCGCGAGGGCATTCGCGAAGCGGGCGGCATCGCGATCGAATTCCCGGTCCATCCGATCCAGGAAACCGGCAAGCGTCCCACCGCCGGCCTTGACCGCAATCTTGCCTATCTCGGCCTCGTCGAAGTGCTCTACGGCTACCCGCTCGACGGCGTGGTGCTGACGATCGGCTGCGACAAGACCACGCCGGCCTGTCTCATGGCCGCGGCGACGGTCAACATCCCGTCGATCGCGCTCTCGGTCGGGCCGATGCTGAACGGCTGGTTCCGGGGCGAACGCACCGGGTCCGGCACGATCGTGTGGAAGGCGCGCGAACTGCTGGCCAAGGGCGAAATCGACTATGCCGGCTTCGTGAAGCTCGTCGCGTCCTCGGCCCCGTCGACCGGTTATTGCAACACGATGGGCACGGCAACGACGATGAACTCGCTTGCCGAAGCGCTCGGCATGCAGCTTCCGGGTTCCGCGGCCATTCCTGCGCCTTACCGCGACCGTCAGGAAGTGGCCTATCTCACGGGCCTTCGTATCGTCGAGATGGTCAAGGAGGATCTGAAGCCTTCCGACATCCTGACCAGGGAAGCGTTCATCAACGCGATCCGCGTCAACTCGGCGATCGGCGGCTCCACCAATGCGCCAATCCATCTGAACGCGCTGGCGCGTCATATCGGCGTTGAACTCACCGTCGACGATTGGCAGACCTATGGCGAGGAGGTGCCGCTGCTCGTCAACCTGCAGCCGGCCGGCGAATATCTCGGCGAGGATTATTACCATGCGGGCGGCGTGCCCGCAGTCGTCAACCAGCTCATGCGGCAGGGCCTCATCCATGAGGATGCCATGACGGTGAACGGCAAGACGATCGGCGAGAACTGCCGCGGCGCGATCATTGAAGATGAGAAGGTCATCCGCCGCTATGAGGAGCCGTTGAAGGAGCATGCCGGATTCCGGGTGCTGCGCGGCAATCTCTTCTCATCCGCGATCATGAAGACGAGTGTCATCTCGCCCGAATTTCGCGAGCGTTATCTGTCGAACCCCAATGACCCGGAAGCTTTCGAGGGCAGGGCGGTCGTGTTCGACGGGCCGGAGGATTATCATCACAGCATCGATGACCCGTCGCTCGAAATCGATGAACACACGATCCTCTTCATGCGCGGCGCCGGCCCGATCGGCTATCCGGGCGCGGCGGAGGTCGTGAACATGCGCGCGCCGGATTACCTGCTGAAGAAAGGTATCACCTCGCTCGCCTGTATCGGCGACGGTCGCCAGTCGGGCACGTCGGGCAGCCCGTCGATCCTCAACGCCTCTCCGGAAGCGGCGGCAGGCGGCGGTCTTGCGCTGCTGAAGACCGGCGACCGGGTCCGCATCGACCTCGGCCGCGGCGAAGCGAACATTCTGATCTCGGACGAGGAACTGGCGGCGCGCCGCAAGGCCTTCGAGGCGAACGGCGGATACCATTATCCTAAGCACCAGACGCCCTGGCAGGAAATCCAGCGCGGCATCGTCGGCCAGATGGAAACCGGTGCGGTGCTGGAGCCGGCCGTCAAATACCAGCGGATCGCCCAGACAGCCGGGCTGCCGCGCGACAATCACTGACGTCATCATGCCGAGGGCGGGAGGGCTGCCCTCGGAGGTAAACTCGGCGGCTCGAAGGGAGACCGCCCCAAAGGAGGAGTAGTCATGCGAATCTTCAAATATCTGACCACCGCCGCAATGCTGGCAGGGCTGGCCTTTGCGGCACCGGCCGGCGCCCAGGAGAAGGGTCTCGTCGGCGTTGCCATGCCGACCAAGTCCTCGGCCCGCTGGATCGCCGACGGCGACAACATGGTGAAGGTCCTTCAGGAGCGCGGGTATAAGACGGACCTGCAATATGCCGAGGACGACATTCCGAACCAGCTTTCGCAGATCGAGAACATGATCACCAAGGGCGCCAAGGTGCTCGTCATCGCCTCGATCGACGGTACCACGCTGTCGGACGTGCTGCAGCAGGCCGCCGACCAGAAGATCAAGGTCATCGCCTATGACCGCCTGATCCGTGACACCCCGAATGTCGATTATTACGCGACCTTTGATAACTTCCAGGTCGGTGTCCAGCAGGCGACTTCGCTCGTGAAGGGGCTCAAGGCGGACACGGAGGCGGGGCCGTTCCATATCGAGCTTTTCGGCGGTTCGCCGGACGACAACAACGCCTTCTTCTTCTACAACGGCGCGATGAGCGTGCTGCAGCCGCTAATCGACAAGGGCACGCTGATCGTCGGCAGCGGTCAGACCGGCATGGACAAGGTTGCGACGCTGCGCTGGGACGGTGCTACCGCTCAGGCCCGCATGGACGCGATCCTTTCCTCCACCTATTCCGACAAGAAGCTGAACGGCGTGCTTTCGCCCTATGACGGCATCTCGATCGGCATTCTCTCGTCGCTGAAGGGCGTCGGCTACGGCAGCGGCGACATGCCGATGCCGGTTGTCACCGGCCAGGACGCGGAAGTGCCGTCCGTCAAGTCGATCCTCGCCGGCGAGCAGTATTCGACGATTTTCAAGGACACGCGCGATCTCGCCAAGGTGACCGTCGACATGGTCGATGCCGTGATGAGCGGCAAGGAGCCGACCGTCAACGACACCAAGACCTATGAGAACGGCAAGAAGGTCGTGCCGTCCTATCTCCTGAAGCCGGTCATCGTCGACAAGTCGAACTGGAAGCAGGTCCTGGTCGATAGCGGTTACTATCAGGAATCGCAGATCCAGTAAGCTGTTTCGAAGCCGCGCGACAGGTTCGCCTGCCGCGCGGCCTTTGCTATTGCGGAGTCGTCATGCTTGATCCCGTCTCTCTTCCCGAGAAACCGCCCATTCTCGAGATGCGCGGCATTTCGAAGAGCTTTGGTGCCGTGAAGGCGCTTTCGGATGTCAGCTTCACCGTCAGGGAAGGCGAGATCCATGCGCTGGTCGGCGAGAACGGCGCCGGCAAATCGACCTTGATGAAGGTGCTGTCGGGCGTCTATCCGTACGGTTCCTACGAAGGCTCGATCCTCTTCGACGGAGAGGAACGGCACTTCCACAACATCAACAATTCCGAAGCGCTCGGCATCATCATCATCCATCAGGAACTGGCGCTGATCCCGCTGATGTCGATCGCGGAAAACATCTTCCTCACCAATCCGCCGGCGCGTCACGGCATCATCGATCGCGGCGAACGGCATAGGCGCACCCAGGCACTGCTCGCCAAGGTGGGGCTCAGCGAACAGCCGGACACGCTGATTACCAATATCGGTGTGGGCAAGCAGCAGCTCGTCGAGATCGCCAAGGCGCTGTCGAAGGATGTGCGCCTCCTGATCCTCGACGAGCCGACCGCCTCGCTTAACGAGACGGACAGTGCGGCTTTGCTGGAACTGCTTAAGGAGTTCCGGTCGCAGGGCATCACCTCGATCCTGATCTCCCACAAGCTCAACGAGATTTCCGAAGTCGCCGACCGTATCACCGTGCTGCGCGACGGCCGCACGGTCGGCACGCTCGATTGTCATGCCGGTCCCGTGGACGAGGACGAGATCGTGCGGCGCATGGTCGACCGCGACCTCGAAAGCCGCTACCCGAAGCGCGACCCGAAGATCGGCGACGTCATTTTCGAAGTCGAGAACTGGTCCGCCTATCATCCGATGCATTCCGACCGGCAGGTGGTTAAGAATGTCTCGCTCCAGGTGCGTGCCGGCGAGATCGTCGGCATATCCGGGCTGATGGGCGCCGGGCGCACCGAATTCGCCATGAGCCTGTTCGGCCGGTCCTGGGGCCGCCACATCACGGGTACTGCCAAGCTGCGCGGCAAGGTGCTCGACCTCTCCGATGTCCACAAGGCCATCAAGGCGGGCCTTGCCTATGTGACCGAGGACCGCAAGCAGCTTGGCCTCATCCTGCCGGAAGACATCCGCAAGAACGTCTCGCTCGCCCATCTCGGCGGCGTTTCCTCGCGCGGCGTGATAGACGACATCGCGGAAATGAAAGTGGCGCAGGAGTTCCGCGGCCGCATGCGCATCCGCAGCCACAACGTCTATCAGGAAACGGGAAAACTCTCGGGCGGCAACCAGCAGAAAGTGGTATTGTCGAAATGGCTGTTCACGGGACCTGACGTGCTGATCCTGGACGAGCCGACGCGCGGGATCGATGTCGGTGCGAAATACGAAATCTACACGATCATCAACGAGCTCGCGGACGCCGGCAAGGCGGTGATCGTGATCTCGTCGGAAATGCCCGAACTGATCGGCATCTGCGACCGTATCGTGGTCATGCACGAGGGTGCGTTCGTCGGCGAAGTGTCCGGCGAGGGAGCCACGCAGGAAAATATCATGCGCGCCATCATGCGGCGCAAAGGGAGAGAAGAATGAGCACGCCCCAGGAAGCAATTAACGCGCCGCAGAGCGCGGTCGGTTTTCTGAAGGACAATCTTCGTGACTTCGGCATGCTGATCTCGCTGGTCGCGATCGTCGTCTTCTTTCAGATCGCCACGGGCGGTGTTCTCCTGAAGCCGCTCAACGTCACCAATATCGTGCTTCAGAACAGCTATATCGTCATCATGGCGCTCGGCATGCTGATGGTGATCGTCACAGGCCATATCGATCTGTCGGTCGGTTCGGTCGCGGGCTTCATCGGCGGTCTCGCAGGGCTGATGATGGTCAAGCTGGGCATGAATTTCGCCGTGGTCATCGTTGCCTGCTTGGCGGTCGGCGCCCTGATTGGCGCGATCCAGGGCTATTTCGTCGCCTATTTCAAGATACCCTCGTTCATCGTGACGCTCGCGGGCATGCTGGTCTTCCGCGGCCTGATGATCGCCATTCTCGGCAGCCAGGCGATCGGACCCTTTCCGCCGATATTCCAAAAGCTTTCGTCCGGTTATGTCGTCGAGCTCATCTCGTCGGCCGGCGGCCTCTACATCACCTCTTTCCTGCTCGGACTGGTGCTTGCGATCATCCTCATCATGCAGAATTTCGCGAGCCGCAAACGGCGCATTTCGCATGGCGTCGAGTCGGAGCCGTTCGGCTTCTTCGTCGCCAAGAACCTGCTGATTCTCGCCGGCGTCGGCTACATCGCCTTCCTGATCTCGTCGCATCGCGGCATGCCGAACGTGCTGATCATCATGGCTGTACTGATCGCAGCCTATAGCTTTCTGACCACCCGCACCGTGATCGGCCGGCAGATCTATGCCGTCGGCGGCAATGCCCGGGCGGCCGAGCTTTCCGGCATCAAGACGACGCGGCTCGTATTCTTCACCTTCGTCAACATGGGCGTGCTCGCAGCCCTCGGCGGGCTCGTTGTCGCCGCGCGGCTGAACAGCGCCACGCCGAAGGCCGGCGCCGGTTTCGAGCTGGATGTCATCGCCGCCTGCTTCATCGGCGGCGCGTCCGCCTATGGCGGCGTCGGCAAGGTGACCGGCGCGGTGATCGGCGCGTTCCTGATGGGCGTTATGAACAACGGCATGTCGATCCTCGGTATCGGCATCGACTACCAGCAGGTCATCAAGGGCCTCGTCCTGCTCGGCGCCGTCTGCGTCGATGTGTATAACCAGCGCCGCTGAGCTACTCCCTGCGAGGTTCTGATAAGCCTCGCCCACTACTCGACGTCATCCTCGGCCATGTGCCGAGGGTCTGCTAGCGCTTAGTTTTGACCGACGTTTGTAGATCCTCGGCACAAGGCCGAGGATGATGTAGGAGCAAGTTTTCAGGCTTCCGCGGTCAGGTTGCCGAATCCGTCGCGGCTTCCTCAAGGACGTCCTCGGGGATGTCGTCGAAGGAGGCGTAGTTGAGATTGTAGAGCTTCGAATAGAGCTTGCCGTTCTTCATCAGCTCGCGGTGATTGCCGCTTTCGACCAGCTCGCCGTTCTGCAGCACGATGATGCGGTCGGCTTCGCGGATCGTCGCCAGGCGGTGGGCGATGACGAGGCCGGTGCGGCCTTCGAGCAGTTTCACCAATGCCTTCTGGATCAGCATTTCCGTATAGCTGTCGATATTGGCGGTCGCCTCGTCGAGCACGAGGATCTTCGCGTCCGCCACCAGCGCGCGGGCGAAGCTGATGAGTTGCCGCTGACCCAGCGAGAGATTGCCGCCGCGCTGGCCGAGAATGCTCTCGTAGCCGTCGGGCAGGCGCATGATGAAATCATGGGCGCCGACAGCCCTGGCCGCCTCGATCACCTGTTCGCGCGTCGCGTCCGTCTTGTGGTAGCGGATGTTCTCGAACACCGTGCCGGTGAAAAGGAAAGGCTCCTGCAGCACCATGGCGATCTGGCGCCCGAGCGAGTCCTGCGTCAGGTCGCGCACATCGTGGCCGCCGACCAGGACCTGGCCGCCCTGAACCTCGTAGAAACGGTGGATCAGCGACATGCAGCTCGACTTGCCGGAGCCCGTCGGGCCGACGAGCGCGACCGTTTCGCCGGGATTCACCTTGAAGCTGACGTGTTTCAGCACCGGATGCTTCGGATTGTAGCCGAAGACGACGTCCTTGAACTCCACCGAACCATCCATGTCGGGTGAAAGCACCTTGGCGTCCGGCGCATCCTTGATGTCGACCGGCACGTCCAGCACATCCGTCAGCCGCTGGCCGGAAGCCATGGCGCGTTGCATGACCGAATATTGCAGGGTCAGCGAACGGATCGGATCGAAGAAGCGCTGAATATAGAAGAGGAAGGCGATCATGACGCCGACGTCGAGCGCCTGGTTCAGCACGCGCGCGCCGCCGACGACGATCACGAGCGCCATGGCGAGGCCGGTCAGCGAATCCACGATCGGCACCATGACCTGCGCATATTTCGCAGCCGTCAGATGGGTTTTCAGGTTGGCGCGCGCCTTGTCGTCGTAGAGCGTGAAGTTGACGCGTTCGCGATCCATGCTCTGCACGGCGCGAACGCCGTGGATCGCCTCGGCAAGCGCGCCGTTCGCCACGGAATTCGTCTCATGCGCGGCCATGAAGGACTTTCGAGCGCGCGGCAGCCAGAAGATGCGGACGATGAAGAGCACGGGAAGCGCCGAGAGCGTCAGCAGGCCGAGCTTGAAGTCGAGCGTGAGCATCACAAAGACGATGCCGAAGAGCAGCGCAATATCTCCGACCGAAAGCACCGAGGTTTCGAGGAATTCCTGCATCGAGTTCACGTCGCCCTGCAGGCGCGACATCAGGCGGCCGACTTCCGTCTTGTCCATCCAGGACAGCGAGACGCGCTGCAGATGGGCGAACATTGCCTTGCGGATGTCGAAGAGCACGTCCTCGGCGACGTTGCCGACGAGGGTTTCCTGCACATAGCTCGCGCCGAAATTGATCAGGATTGCCACTAGGAAGGCGATGATCGACCAGGTGAGCACGCTGTGATCGACGCTGCCCGGCTGCATGCCGTGGTCGATGGCGTAGCGGATGATGAGCGGAATCAGGAGCTGCATGGCGGTGAAGGTCAGCACCGCCACGACGGCCCAGTAGATCTTCACCCGGTAAGGGCGCACGAAAGCCCAGATGCGCTTGACGATATTGCCGTCGAAGACCTTGCCGAAGATTTCCTCTTCGATGCGGTGCGAACCGACGACCGCGCGGGGAGGGCGCCTGCCGTCTTCGCGAACGTCGGAGCGCTCGGTTTCCAGTTCCTCGGCCATTTATAATTCCTCCCTCAGGCCGTCAGCGCTTCGTCGCCGGGGCGGACCTGCAGATCGTAAAGCGCCTTGTAGCGGCCGCCGAGCGCCAGCAATTCCTCATGTGTCCCGCTTTCGACGATCCGGCCGTTTTCCATGAACAGGATCCTGTCCGCGTGCATGAGCGAGCTCAGGCGGTGGGCGACGATGATGGTCACGCGATCGGCGGCATATCTGCGCATGGCGCTGCGGATGCGCTGCTCGGTGCCGGCGTCGATCGCAGCGGTCGAATCGTCGAAGACCATCACGGCGGGTCTCAGCATCAGCGCGCGGGCGATCGAAAGCCGCTGGCGCTGGCCGCCGGAAAGCGAGACGCCGCGCTCGCCGACGACCGTGCCGTAGCCGGTCGGCAGGCCGAGCACGTAATTGTGAAGCTGGGCGCTTTCGCTGGCGCGTTCGATGCGCGCTTCCTTGGCCCAGGGGTCGCCATAGGCGATATTGTTCTCGATCGTCGTGGTGAACAGGAAGGAATCCTGCTGCACGACCGCGACCGAGCGGCGCAGCGACTGCAGCGTGGCACGACGGATGTCCTGCCCGTCGATGGTGATCCTGCCGCCGGTGACGTCGTAGAAGCGCGGGATCAGGTGCGCGAGCGTGGATTTGCCGCTGCCGGGCGGACCGACGATGCCGATCGTCTCGCCGCGTTTCGCTTCGAAGTTGATATCCGTCAGCACCTGGTGCGTGTCGGCGCTCGGATAGGCGAAATTCACGTGTTCGAAGCGCAGCGTGCCGTCGGTGACCTTCAAATCCCGGGCGTCCTTCTCGTCCTTGATGGCGATGTCGAGGTCGAGCAGCTCGAAAAGGCGGGCGCCGCAGGTCGAGGCGCGGGCAAAGGCGTTCACCATCAGCCCGAGCTGGCGCACCGGCATCTGCAGTATGGTCATGAAGGTGAGGAAGGAGGTGAGCGTGCCGACCGTCATCTCGCCGGCCATCACCTTGCCGCCGCCGACCCAGAGCACGAGGCCCATGGCCGCGAAGAAGGAGAAGGTCATGGCGCTGGTGTTCGCCACGCGGATGCCGACGCGCTGGTGCGCGAGGGACAGCGCGCTCTTCGAGGCGGTTTCGAACTTGTCGAGTTCGTGTTCCTGGGCGGCAAAGGCGCGCACGACCCGGATGCCGCCGAGGTTTTCTTCCATGACCCGGGTCAGAACCGAAAGCCGTTCCTGCAGATCGAGCCAGGTCGCGCGCAACCGAAGCTGGGTGACGGAGGAGCGCCAGCCGACGAAAGGCACGAAGCTCAGCGCCAGAAGGCCGAGCACGAGATCGGTCGAGAGGAGGAGATAGGCGCCGATGCCGATCAGCATGGTGAGCAGGACCATGCGCACCAGCGCGGTCGAGAAATACATGCGCACGCCTTCAAGATCGAGAAGCCCGACGGTGATCAGATCGCCCGAATGCATGCTGTCGTGGAAACTGAAGGAGAGGCGCTGGATCTTCTCGTAACAGGCCAGCCTCAGCCGATAGCCCATGTGGTGGCCGACCGCCTCGCTGTAATAGTTCTGAAAGAGCGTGAAAATGCCGCGAAGTACGCTCGCGCCGAGCAGAAGCAGGGCCGTCGTCAGAAGCGCGTCCTGCGCGGCCTGACCGGCATCGCCGCCCGTCAAAAACACCTGCGTGTGATCGACCGCCTGTCCCAGAAGCTGCGGGATCATGAGCTGGAAGGTGGAGGCTATGAGGGTCGCGCCGATCGCAAAACCCGATTGCCAGGGGTGGCGGAAGGCCATGACGGTGATGCGGGTCAGGATCGAGAGGCCTTTGCCCCAGCCTGCTGCCTTCACCAGCGCAAGCGAAGCCGATGGCTTCGTGGCGCGAACTGTCGCATCGCTGCTCACGGTTTTATTCCAAAATGAATCATTGATCCGGACAAGGTTTGTCCAGGAAGACGGCGGTTATGAGATGAAGATTCGTCCGTCATCTAGCGTGCACAATGAAGGTGATCAGTCAACAGATTTGGGTAAGAACGCAGCAATCGCTGCCTCTTTTTCAGGCCGGTGTGGCGATGGAATTTCCACCATCGGGGCGTGTTCAGCATATCCGTGCTTGAGGAATTTTCCCGCGTAGGCGAAAAGGCAGAGCCGGCGGGGCATTTTCCTTTGCGCCGGCGGGTTTTCCGATCGCGACATGGCGGTCGGATGTATTTTGCTCGTGCTGGAGTTGGAATGGTGACAGTCAGTCAGCCGGACATCGCTACGCCGGTTTTCCGCCCCCGCCTGATTATCGTCGCGCTGAGGGCCGTCGAAACCGTTCTCGGCGTCCTTGCTGCGTTCATCCTGGCTCTGCTGCTGGCTGTCGTGCTGGTGAGCGTCGTCCTGCGCTATGTTTTCAATACCGGACTGATCGGTTCCGAAGACCTCGGCATTTGGCTGCATGTGGCGCTGATTTCGCTCGGCGCGCCGCTCAGCCTGAACAGCGCACTCGCCATGCGGCTCGATGTCTTCGTACGGATGCTTCCGGCGCGCGTGACACCGGTGACGCAGGTTCTCGCGGATGTCTTCACGGTCGTCGCGGCGCTGATTCTGGTCTTCGGCGGGGCGGAGATCATGACGATGCTCGGCGGCGTTTCGCCGACCTTGGGCGTGCCGGAATGGATCCGTTTCGGTCTCCTCGGGGCAGGCGGCGGGCTGATCCTTATCGTTCTTTTGCTGCAGCGGATTGCCGATGGCAGAGCAGCCGGTGTCCTCGTTTCTCTGGTGGTTGGCGCGGCGGTGTATTTCGGCGTGCCGGAGGTCTTCGTGGAAAGCGAACTGCCGCCGAGCCTGTTCCTGGCTCTGACCGCGGCACTCGGCCTGGTGTTGGCGGCACCTCTGGCCCATGCCTTTCTGGCTGCGGCCTATGTGGCGATCGCCTTCGGCAGCAGCCTGCCGGAGCCGGCGATCGTCTCCACGACAGTCACCGGCATGTCGAAGTTCCTGCTGCTTGCCATCCCCTTCTTCCTGCTCGCCGGTAGGCTTCTGACCTCCTCAGGCGTCGCCAACCAGCTCGTGCGTTTCGCAGCCTCGATGGTCGGCCATCGCCGGGCGGGGCTGGCGCAAACGACGCTGCTCACCAGCGTGCTTTTTTCCGGTGCGTCCGGGTCATCCGTCGCCAATGCCGCCTTCGGTGCTTCGACCTTCCAGCCGGAACTCGTCAAGCATGGCTATCCGCCGGCTCAGGCAGGGGCGATCATCGCCGCGACCTCGGTGCTCGACAACGTCATTCCGCCCTCGATCGCCTTCCTGATCCTGGCAGCCGCGACCAACCTCTCGGTAGGCTCGCTGCTGGTCGGCGGCTTCTTCGCCGGCGGGCTGATGGCGGTCTGCCTGGCCGTCGCCATCCATCTGACGGTGCGGAAGCAGGTGACCCAGCCGCGCGCGACGGCTGCTGATCGCTGGCAGGCGGCCGTTTCCGCCATTCCCGCTTTCGGCCTCGGCATCATCGTGGTGATCGGCATCCGCATCGGCATCGTCACGACGACGGAGGCGGCAGTGCTCGCGGCTCTTTATACGCTCCTGCTCGGAGCCTGGGCGCGGCTCGGCTTCGGTTCGCTTCTTAGCTCTTTCCGGCAGTCGGCGACGGAGGCTGCGGCGATCGGGCTTCTGATCGGCACGGCCGGTCCCTTCGCCTTCCTGCTTGCGGTCGACGACGTTTCGGGTCTCGTCTCCGATTTCGTGACCGTGCTCGGCGGCAGCGCTCTTGCGGTTCTCATCCTCTCGAACGTCATCCTGCTGGTCGTCGGCCTGGTGCTCGATATCGGCGCGGCTATCCTGCTCTTCGGACCGATCCTGTTGCCGGCTGCCGTTTCCGCCGGCATCGATCCGATCCATTTCGGCGTCATCCTCGTCGTCAACCTGATGATCCACGGGCTGACGCCGCCGCTCGGCATGCTGATCTTCGTGGTCAGCGGCGTTACCCGCATTCCGGCAACGGCGCTCTTCCGCGCGGTCGTGCCTTACCTTCTTGCTCTCCTCGTTTCCCTGGCGATCCTTTGCGCCTGGGCCGTCATCTTCTAACGCTGCATATTTTCCGGGGCTTAGACATGCAAAACCTCAACCGCCGCACCCTTTTGAAGACCGCCGCCGTAACCGGTGCTGCTCTTGCGGCACCGGCATTCGTTCGCACTGCAGCCGCCCGCACCACGACGATCACGGTCGCGTCGCTGCTTGGCGACGACAAGCCCGAGACCAGGATCTGGGTGAGGATCGGTGAACTGGTGGAGGCCAAGCTGCCCGGCCAATTCAAGTTCAACATCGTCAGGAACGGCGCACTCGGCGGCGAGAAGGAAGTCGCGGAGGGCACGCGACTTGGTTCGATCCAGGCCAGCCTTTCCACCGTTTCGTCGCTTTCCGGCTGGGTGCCGGAACTGCAGATCCTTGACCTGCCGTTCCTGTTCAAAGACAGCGACCATGTCCGCAAGACCGTGGAAGGTGATATCGGCGCCGATTTGAAACAGAAGCTTGCCGCCCAGAATTTCGTGATTGGCGATTTCATCAACTATGGCGCCCGGCATCTGCTCACCAAGGAACCGGTCACCCGTCCGGAACAGCTCAAGGGCAAGAAGATCCGTGTCATCCAAAGCCCGCTGCACACCAAGTTGTGGAGCGCCTTCGGCACCGCGCCGGTCGGCATCCCCATCACCGAGACCTACAATGCGCTCTCGACCGGCGTGGCCGACGCCATGGACCTTACCAAATCCGCCTATGCCGGCTTCAAGCTTTACGAGGTCGTGCCCTACATGACGGAGACGGGCCATATCTGGGCATCGGGTGTGGTCTTCTATGCCGCGGGCTTCTGGAACCAGCTCAACGAGGAGCAGAAAGCCGTGTTCCTCGACGCCTCGCGTGAAGGTGCCGCCTATTTCAACCAGCTCATCGTCGAGGACGAAGCGAAGTCCGTCGAACAGTCGCTCAAGAACGGTGGTAAGCTCCTGAAGCCTGAAGCCTTCGAGGAATGGCAGAACGGCGCCCAGGGCGTCTGGCAGGATTTCGCCCCGATTGTCGGCGGCATCGACCGCATCAAGGCCGTCCAGGCGGCTTAGGAGATCTCTTCATGACGAGCGGTCTGCATCACATCACCGCCATTACCCGCAAGATCCAGGCGAATGTCGATTTTTATGCCGGGTTCCTGGGGCTGAGGCTCGTTAAGCGGACGGCGGGCTTCGAGGATGCCCGGCAACTCCACCTGTTTTACGGAGACGGAGCGGCTTCGCCGGGTTCTCTAGTGACCTTTCTTGCCTGGGAGGACGGGTCGCTGGGACGGGTCGGGCATGGCGCGCCGAGCGAGATCAGCTTTTCGATCGCGCCGGAGGCGATCGGCTTTTGGCTGACGCGGGCGTTGCAGTTCAACGTCAAGCTCAGCGGTCCGGTGCAGGAATTCGGGGAAACGGTGCTGAGATTGACCGGTCCGGACGGGATCATCGTCAAGCTGGTCGGTGTCGAGGAGACGGCATCCTGGGTCTGGTGGCAGGGCGGCGGGATCGGTGAGGCGGATGCGATCCGGAAACTGCATGGCGCTACGGTCCTTTCCGAAAAACCGGATGAGACTGCGGACTTCCTGACCCGCCACATGGGGCTCACGCCTGGGCCAAAGGAGGGGAATATCCAAAGGCTGGTCTCCGGAGCGCAGGATATCGTCGACATCCGCGATGCCGCCGGCTTCTGGACCGCCGCGCCGGGCACGGGGACGATCGACCATATCGCTTTCCGGGCTCCCGACCGGGTTCACGTCGAGGCGGTGCATGTCGCCCTTCAGGCGGAGGATCGCGGCGAGATCAACATGCACGACCGGCATTATTTCCACTCGCTTTATGTACGCGAGCCGGGCGGCACGCTGATCGAGCTTGCGACCGACGGCCCCGGTTTTACGATCGATGAGCCGCTGGAGACACTCGGCAGCAAGCTTTTCATCCCCGCGCATTTCAATGAGGACCACGAGGTTCTCCGGGTCATGCTGCCGCAATTCGGACTGCCGGGCGAGGAGCGGATTACCTATCGCGACCTGCCGTTCGTGCATCGCATCCACATGCCGGACGAATGGGACGGTTCGACACTGGTCCTGTTGCACGGATCAGGCGGCAACGAGACGACCATGCTGTCCTTCGGGCGCAAGGCTGCGCCGAACGCGATGCTGATCGGCGTCCGGGGACGGTCCACGGACGAGGGTTATCCACGCTATTTCCGACGCTTCACAGAGACGACGTTCGACCAGAAGGAGATTGCTTCCGAAGCGGAAGCCTTCGTCGCCTTCTTGGAGGATATCGGCCCGGCCTACGGCGTCGATCCGGACCGGACGGCTTTCGTCGGCTGGTCGAACGGCGGCAACATGATCGCCGCGGTCATGCAGATTTATCCCGGAGTGGTCCGCAAGGCCGTGCTGTTGCGTTCCATGAACTGCCTGAAGGAAAGGCCACAGGTCGATCTTTCCGGTGCCAAGGTCCTGTCGCTCAGCGCGACCGACGATTTCTACGGGTCTCTTGCGTCCGAGCTGGAGGACCGGCTTCGCGCGGCAGGTGCGGAGGTTACGGCGAAAAAACTCAATGCGAACCACGGCATCGGTCCCGAGGACGAGGCCATCGCGCGAGACTGGCTGATCGGGAAAGGCCCTTGATCAGTCGCCGTAGTGGAGGGCGATGGCATCGACCGCTGCGGCGATGTCTGCCTTGAAGCCGAGCCTTCTCAGGCCCATGCCGAAGGCCGTAACATTGCCGAGCACGCTGTCGAAACGGGCGCGCCGGCCGGTATGGTTCAGCCGGACCAGCTGTTCGGCACCCGGCCCGACGCCGGCCGAAAGCTCCATGATACGCGGGGCGACGGCGAGGAGTGCGGTCGTGTCGGCTCCGACCGGTATTTTGGCAGCCGTCACCAGGTTCGACGCTTTCGTGGAATCTACCCACAACTCCGCCCCCATGGCGGCCAGCGCTGCACGCGTCGCCCTCGCGGCGCGGACATGCTGGGCGACAATCTGATCCACGCCTTCCGCTTCTACGCGATCCAGTGCTGCTTCGAGCGCGAAGAATTCCAGCGGCGCAGTGGTGCCCGGCAAGACGCCGCGCCCGGTGTCGAGCCAGGCCTTCTGGTCGAGAAGCGAGAGAATGGAATCCCTGGGGCCGCCTTGCCTGGAAATCAGCTCCCATGCGTCAGGGCTGATCGAGAGCGCCGAGAGCCCGGCCGGTCCGGCCAGCGCCTTCTGCGGGCCGATGACGGTGATATCGATGCCGAGTTCATCGACATCGAGCGCATGGCCGCCGACCGAAGCCACCGCATCGACCACCGTCACGATGCCGCGTGTTCGCGCCAGCGCCACGATTTCTTCCAAGGGATTGCGGATGCCGCTTGCCGACTCCGCATGAACAACGGCCAGAATTTTCACGTCCGGATGGGCGTTGAGCGCCGCTTCGACCGCGTCGAGTTCTATCGGACGCGCCGGCTCCGCCGCGAGGTTGACGACATCGGCGCCGCCGCGCCGCAGCCAGTTGCCGAACCAGCCGCCATAAAGGCTTGTGACGATGCTGAGCGCCTTCAGGTCCGGCCGCGCGAGGCTTGTCGCGACCGCTTCCAGAGCCACGACGGCTTCCGCCTGGATAATCAGCACGTCGTTGCGGGTCTTCAATATCCCGCCGATCCTGTCGGCGATCGAGGCATAACGGGCGGCGGGAAAGGCGAGCGCGTCGTTCAGCGGATTCCAGCGGTCAAACGTCATGAGTCGTGTCCTTCCGAAATTTCGGCCGATGTTCCGGCGGCGAGACGCGGCACGGCGGCGATCAGCGCCCGCGCTGCGGAGGATTGCGGATTTTCGATCACCTGGCGAGCGGGGCCGGTCTCGACCAGCCGCCCGGCGTCCATGACAGCGATATGGTGCGATACGGCACGCAGTACGGCGAGATCATGCGAGACGAAGAGATAGGCGATGCCACGTTCCTCCTGCAATTCGACAAGCAGTTCGAGGATCTTTCCGCGAATCGAGACGTCGAGCGCCGACACCGCCTCGTCCAGCACGATGAGCGACGGTCGGGTGGCGATGGCGCGTGCGATCGCGATCCGCTGCCGCTGGCCGCCGGAGACTTCGCGGATGGAGCGTTCTGCATAGTTTGCCGGCAGGCCGACGCGATCGAGCAGCGCGGCGATTTCCCGGGGCCTTTCAGCTTTCGGCACGATGCCATGGATACGCAGCGGATCGTCCAGCACGGAAGCGACCGTGGCGCGCGGGTTGAAGGCGCCGAGCACGTCCTGGAACACCATTTGCATTTTCGCACGCCGACGGCGCAGTTCAGGACCGGAAAGCGCCAGCCAGTCTTCATCATCGAAGCGGATCGTCCCGGCATCGGCGGGGATCAGCCGGACGAGAATGCGAGCCAGTGTCGATTTTCCGCTGCCGGAGGCGCCGACGAGTCCGAGCGTCTCCCCCGCCGCAAGCATCAAGGAGACATCGTGGAGCGCTGCGACTTGACGACCACCCGAGGAGAAACGTTTGGAAAGATTTTCGACCGACAGCAGCGTCATGACGCCACCTCACGGATAAGAGGCGGCGTGAAAAGATCGCGATGGCTGGCGATCAGCGCTTTCGTATAGGCTTCCTGAGGCATCGCCATGACGGTGGCCGTCGGGCCGGTTTCGACCAGGCGGCCATCCTTGAAGATCGCCACGCGGTCCGCGAAGCCTGAGGCGAGCGCGATGTCATGCGTAATGAAGAGCAGTGTCATCCCGGCTTCGCGGACGAGTTCGTCGAGCAGCGAGACGATCTCTGCCTGAACCACCATATCGAGCGCGCTGGTCGCCTCGTCGGCGATGAGGGTGCCGGGTTTTGCCGCAAGCGCCGCCGCGATCGCCACCCGCTGGCGCTGGCCGCCCGAAAGCTGATGCGGAAACGCCTTGAGTGTCTTTTCCGGTTCAGGGATATGGACCCGTTCCAGCATGTCCAGCGCTTGGGAATAGGCGGTTTTCCATGAAAGCCCGAGATGCCGGCGGGCGCCTTCGGCCACTTGTTCGCCGATCGTCAGCACCGGATTGAGGCTGGAAGACGGGTCCTGGAAGACGAAACCGAGATCGCGACCGGCGACGGGCGTATGGCCGCCGGGCCAGCGCATTTCCCCGGTGACTGCCGCGCCGGGCGGCAGAAGCCCGGCAATGGTACGTGCCAGCGTGCTTTTGCCGGAGCCGCTTTCGCCGATGACCGCCAGCCGCTCGCCCGAATGGATATCAAGATCGACATCCCTTAAGGCCGGCATCGGCTGGCCGCGATAGGTGACCGAAAGGCTTCTGATCTCGCAAAGCAGACTCATGCGTCGCTCCTCCGCCCGGCAAGCGTCTTGGTGAGGCCTTCGCTGAAGAGATAGACGCCGACGACCGTCACCACCAGCGCAATGCCGGGAAAGATCGATAGGGAGGGCGAGGAGCGCAGGATGTTGCGGCCCTCCGCGATCATCGAACCCCAGGTGACCACATTCGGATCGCCGAGGCCAAGGAAGGAGAGGGCTGCCTCGGTGAGGATCGCAGCCGCGACGATGATGGCGGAGAGCGCCAGGACCGGCGGAAGCGCGTTCGGCAGGATTTCCTTGAAGGCGATTTCCGCAGGGTGCATCCCGATCACCCGCGCCGAAGCGACATAATCCCGTTCGCGGATCGAGAGCACCTGGGCGCGCGTCAGCCGCGCCGGATCGGCCCAGGCGCCGAGCGCGATCGCCAGCACGACGACGGGCACCGAGGCGCCGATGACGCTGACGAAGGCGAGCGCCAGCAGAAAGCTCGGGACGATCTGGAAGGCATCGACCACGCGCATCAGCGCTTCGTCGGCCAGCCCGCCGGCAAAACCGGCCGTGAGCCCGACGCAAAGGCCGATCGCGATCGCGGCGAGCGCCGCCGCGATGCCGACCGCAAGCGAAGTGCGTGTGCCGTGGATGATACCGGCGAGCACGTCGCGGCCGAGACGGTCCGTGCCGAGCGGGAAATTGGCGTCGGTGAAGGGCGGGAGCAGCGGGCGCGCCGCAATCCTCAGCGGATCGCCGGGAGAGAGCGCCGGTGCGAGGAGGGCGACCAGCACCAGCAGGGCCAAAATGCCAAGCCCTATCGCGCCTTCCGGCGTTCTGATGAGATTTCGAATCAACCTCATCCGCCGCTCTCCGAGGCGCCGACGCGCGGGTCGAGCGCGGCATAGACGATGTCGATCACCAGATTGACGCAGATGACGAGCACGGCGCTGATGACGATGATACCCATCAGGAGCGGCGCGTCGCGGCCGCTGACGGCCTCCTGCGCCAGCCGGCCGAAGCCGGGGATGGCAAAAATGCTTTCGATGACGACGCTGCCGCCGAGCATGGCGGCAGATTGCAGGCCGAGCATGGTCACGAGCGGCAGCAGCGCGTTGCGCGCCACGTGGCGCAGCACGATGCGGGAGCGCGAAAGCCCCTTGGATCGGGCGAAGAGCACGAAATCGAGCCGCCAGACCTCCGCCATGCCAGCGCGCATGACGCGCAGGAACAGCGCCATATAGATGAGGGCAAGCGCCGCGACCGGCAGGACGAGATGCGCGGCGATGTCTGCGGCGCGGACCAGCCCAGTTTTGCCGGAAGCAATCGTTTCGATGCCGGACGTCGGCAACCAGCGAAGCTGTACCGCAAAGATGATGCTGAGCACCAGGCCGAGCCAGAAGCTCGGGATCGCGTAAAGTACCAGGGAAAGGGTCGAGAGCGCCCTGTCCCGCAGGCTCTCCGGCTTCGCGCCGGCGAGGATGCCGAGCGCCGAGCCGAACCCGAACGAAAGTGCCGTGGAGCTTCCCATCAGGAGCAATGTGTTCGGCAGGCGTTCGAGGATCAGGTCGAGCACCGGCCGGTCGAATGCGACCGACCAGCCGAGATCGAGCTTCGCCAGCGATGAGACGTAGAGCCAGAGCCGCGCCAGCATGGACTGGTCAAGGCCGTAGGCCTGGCGCAGCGATTGCGCCACCACCGCGTCTCCGCCGCCGATCGAGAGCAGATAGGCATCGACCGCATCGCCGGAGGCTGATTCGAGCAGCAGAAAAGTCAGGACGATGACGATCAGCAGCACGGGAATGCTGCTGATCGCGCGGCGCCTGATCAATCGAAGGGCACGGTTCACGCTGCTTGACGCCTCGGGACTCGGTTGCTGGGGAGCGACCTTATCACGATTGCAGCGCGGTATCCGCCCAGTTCGACACCGCCCAGCGCGGATTGTTGGAGACGTTCAGCACCGTGTCGCGCGCCACTGTGATGAAGCCCCATTCGGCGACGTTGATCAGCGGCAGGTCGGCCGCGACAAGCTTCTGGAACTGCTTGTAAAGGTCCGTGCGCGCCGCCGTGTCGACGGTCTCGGCTGCCTTGGCGATGATATCGTCCAGTTGCTTGCTGGCATAGCCGCCCTGGTTCGAGAAAGGTACGCCGGCGGGCGTTCCGGATTTTACGAGGATGGTGGTCGAAATGGCCGGATCGCCGCGGAAGACGGGCGGCGCGACCGCCAGGTCGAAATCGTGATCCGTATAAACCGCCTTCTGGTGGGCGGCGGAATCGGCATTTACCAGTTGAGCGTCGATGCCGACGGCGGCCAGTGCCTGGCGGAGATAGTCTCCGAACTGTTTCGTCTCGTTGAAATAGGGGGCGGGGCGGAGCTTCAGCGAGAAACGGGTGCCGTTAGCGCCCTTCCTGTAGCCGGCTTCGTCCAGCAGCGCATTGGCTTTCGCTACGTCAAAATCATAGGTCGGTACGTCGGCATCGTAGAATTCCGGCGCGTTCTTCGGGACCGGGCCGGTCGAGGCGGCGGCGTAGCCGAGGAAAATCGTATCGACGACGAATTTCCTGTCGATCGCGTGGGCGATCGCCTGGCGCACTTTCACGTCGGCCAGTTCCTTGCGGCGATGGTTGATCTCCACCACGAGCTGGTAGGTCAGCGCCTCGTAGCCCTTCGAGATCACCTTGATGCCCGGCGCTTTGGAAATGCGGTCGAGATCGGTGAGCGGCACGGCCGAGAAGGCGGCAAGCTGGATTTCCTCCGCCTCCAGCGCCGCGCCTGCGCCGGCACGGTCCGGCAGGACGCGGAAGATGACCTCGTCCAGCTTCGGCTCACCCTCCGCCCAATAATCCTCGTTCCTGGTCAGCCGGTAATATTCGCCCGGCTTGTATTCCGTGAATTTGAACGGGCCGGTGCCGACAAGCTTCACATTGGCGGGGTTGGCGCCGATGTCGGTGCCTTCATAGACGTGCTTGGGCACGACGCTGCTGACGACCGGCAGCGCGTTGCGGATGAGCTGCAGCGGCGTGGGCTTGGAAAAGCGGAAGACCGCCGTCGTTTCATCCGGCGTATCGACGGCTTCGAGGTTGGCAAAGACGAGGCGGCCGAGATTCTGCAGCGGTTTCCAGATGTTGAGCGCGGAAAAGGCGACGTCGGCGGAGGTAAAGGGCTTGCCGTCGTGCCATTTCACGCCTTCGCGCAGCTTGAAGGTGACGGACTTGCCGTCCGCGGAGCCTTCCCAGGAGGTGGCAAGCCGCGGAGCAAGACCGTCCTTGCCCTCGAATGAGGCTTCGGCGAGCGGCTCGACCACCTTGCTGGCCACGAAGAAGACGCCGTTGGAGGCGACGATCGCCGGGTTGAGGTTCTTCGGCTCGGAATCGGCCGCGACGATCAGCCGGCCGCCGGGAGGCGCCGTCTGGGCGCGGGCGAAGGTCGGGAGCGCCGTCGAGGCGAGCAGGGCGGCGCCGGTCTGTAAAAGGATGCGTCGGGATAGTTTGGCAATCGTCATGGCTCTCTCCTGCGTCCAGCTTTTTGGACAGGATATTGCCAGCGAAATCGTCTGCCGCACAGGCAGGAAATTTCACTTCCCTGCCTTCGGGAACAAATTCTCGTCGGCCGGGCGCGGCCAAGCGCATTTCCGTTGCGGTAGAAAGGTTTAGGTCATGGTGACGACTTGCCTTATGCACGGCGAGCGGTGTGTCGCCCGCTGCGCGGGCGACACTGTTTCTTCCACCAGAGAGGATCTTTTAAGTTCGTTCGAACACCTATGGATAGATCTTCTTGGCAAGGTCCATCATCGGACCATATTCATCCAGCTCGCGGGTGCCGAGCAGCTTTGCGCCGGCGAAACGTTTCGATTCCGGGTCTAGCTGATCCTGCACGCCCTTGATCACCGGCAGCATCCAGGCTTTCGCGTAGGTGACCTGCGATTCCATGTCGAGGAAGTGGTTGATGAAGAGTCTGGCCGCGTTCGGATGCGGCGCGTTCTTCATGATCGCGAAATGGATCGAGACATAGGGCACGCCTTCCTCCGGCACGACCACCTTGATCGGCAGCCCCTGCAAATCGTTGGCGAAGGCGAACATCTGCGGGATATAGATCGGGTATTCGCCACGGGCGACGCGGCGGGCGTCATTGCGCAGATCGCGGCTGAAGACCGGCTTGTTTTCGGCGAGTTTCTCGTTGAATTCCTGGCCATAGGTCTTCTGGAAGACCACGAACATGGTGCCGCCGGAGCCGAGCGGACGCATGTCGTCGGAAAGGATCTTGCCTTTCCACTTCGGATCGGCAAGGTCCTTCCAGCTCTTCGGTTCGTCTTCCGACTTCACGAGGCCGGTATTCACCAGAATGCCATAGGCCTGCAGGAAGCCCGGCACGTGGTCGTCGGTGACTTCTTTCCTCATGTCGTCGCGGATATTGGCGACGTTCGGGATATTGCCGAGCTGTTCGACGGCAATGCCCTGAGCTTTGCCCGTTTCGATCGAATTCGCCGAATGCATCTGGATGTCGGCTATATAGCGGCCGGCCGTCTGTTCGGAGCGCAGGCGTTCCGTCAGCTCGCTGGCGCGGACGTCCAGCGACTCGACCTTGATGCCGTATTTCTCCTGAAAGGACTCGATGACGGCGACGAAATTCGGCGCGCCGAGCTGCGAGTTGTAGACTGTGACCGTTCCTTCTTTCTTGGCGGCTTCCACCACCTTGTCCCACTCTGCATCCTGCGCGAGCGCAGGTGCTGCAAGCGCCGCGC
The DNA here is from genome assembly GCF_051400715.1 of Neorhizobium descurainiae. NCBI lineage: Bacteria > Pseudomonadati > Pseudomonadota > Alphaproteobacteria > Hyphomicrobiales > Rhizobiaceae > Neorhizobium > Neorhizobium descurainiae. The sequence continues at coordinate 126,356 of NZ_JBLFFK010000002.1, read as the reverse complement.
CGAGCGCGAATACGGCCAAGTGCCGGATAAACGACATTCTTTCCTCCCTGGAATGCTTGCCTTGATGAATGTTCAGATCTCTACGACCACGTAATCCTCGTCGATGGAGACCGGAAAGGTTTCGGCCTGATAGGGACCTTCCACGAGGGCTCCGCCGCTCGCGACGGAGACGTCGAAGCTTTTCACGCGGGTGCGCGCCGGGTCGCACCAGGATTTGCCGGTGCGGATGTCGAATTCCCAGCCGTGCCAGGGGCAGCGAACGAGTTCGCCGTGCCGCGTCATGCGGTACTTTCCCGGTTCGTCGGATTCCGCCAGCCCCACCATCTGGCCGCGGCAGAGGTCGGCGCCCTCATGCGGGCAACGGTTGGCGATGGCGAAGAACTCGCCCTTGACGTTGAAGAGGGCGATGTCGCGACCTGCGACCTTCACCAGTTTCGATTTGCCGATATCGAGTTCATCGACCTTGGCGACGACGTGACGAGCCATTCTCAGTTCAATCCATAGAAGTTGACAGCGTTTCCGGCGAAGATCGCCGCTTTTTCGGCCGCGGTGAGCGGCACCTTGAAGGCATAACGGGGATCGTCGAAATCCCAGTGCGGATAGTCGGTCGAGAACATCAGCCGGTCGGTACCGATCCAGTTCAACGTGTCGGCGAGATTTCTCGCCGGGTTCGGCTCCTCCATCGGCTGGGTGGTGAACCAGATGTTCTTCTTGAGATATTCCGACGGCGGTCGTTTCACATGCGGAACCTCGTCACGCATCGCGGCCCAAGCCTTGTCCATGCGCCAGCCATAAGCCGGCACCCAGGAGAAGCCGCCTTCGACAAAGGAGACCTTCAGATCCGGGAACTGCTCGAAGACGCCTTCGAAGATCAGGCTGGCGATGATCGCCTGCATGGTCTGCACCTGGCTGTGGTGCTCCTCGATATAATAAGAAGGCCAGCCGGCGCCGGTCGCCTGATGGCCGCCGATGCCGCCGACATGCATGGAGATCGGCAGGCCGTGGCTGAGTGCTGCCTCGAAGATCGGCCAGTGACGGCGCTTGCCGAGCGGTTCGATGGAGCGCGGCGGCAGGAGGATTTGTAGAAAACGCTTGTCGGAAGCTCGGCGGTTGATTTCGGCCACCGCATTCGCGGGGTCTTCCTGGGTGGCGATGATCGAGCCGCGCAGGCGGGATTCCGGTTCCAGGAATTTGCCGACCTGCCAGTCGTTGATGGCCGTGGCGATCGCGGCTGCGAAATCGGGATGGCGCTGGCCGCTGGCGTTGAAGCGCAGCGGCACGAGCACGCCAATGTCGATGCCGAGACCGTCGAGATGCTGCTCGCGCAGGAAGGGCAGGTCCGAGCCCGGCGGTCCGCCGGCCGGCGGCCAGGAATCGACGCGGGAGACTTCCGGCACCATGCGCGGATGGGAGAGCGTCTCGGCCAGCCCCTGCCGGGTGTGCCCGCCATAGGTGGCCAGATGATCCCGCCAGCGCTGCGAAAGGTATGGATGCATTTCGGCCGGCGTCTTCATCGACGGATGGATGTCGCAGTCGATCAGACTGTATTTGGCCTTTGCCTCGACCGGGCGTTCGAGTGTCAGCGCCTCTGTCATTTCGAGACCTCCTTTCCGAAACCCGCGGCGATCCGCGGATAGGTGGCGAGCGGGTTGTCGATCATGATCTTGCGGGCGAGCGTTTCCCCAAGGGCTGCGGGCAGTGCGTTCAGTCCTTCGAACTGCGCGTGCGGATAGTCGGTCGAGAAGAGGAGGATGTCGTCGCAGTCGATATGGGCCAGCGTTCGAGCGAGAGCGTCGGTCTCCGGCGGCGCTTCGACCGGCTGCAGCGTGAAGCGCACGTGCCGCTTGACGATGTCGCTCGGCTGTTCGGTCACCCAAGGCGTTTCGGCACGGACGCCGCGCCAGGTCTTGTCGGCCCGCCAGAAGAAGGAGGGAAGCCAGGTGAAGCCGCTCTCGGCGAACACCACCTTGAGCTCCGGTATTTTGTGGAAGACGCCTTCGGCGACCAGGCTGAGCAACTGGCTCTCGAAGATCGAACCCTGCGCCACATAGGCTTCGACGAAATAGCTCGGCCAGCCGGTCGCGGTCGGCGCATGGCGGTTGCTGCCGCCGGCATGGATGCAGATGGGCAGCTTGTTGCGGGCAGCCGCCTCGTAGATCGGCCAATAGCGGCGGCGGCCGAGCGGCTCGTCGTTCTGCGCGAGGATCAGCACCTGCACGAAACGGTTGTCGGCGGCGCGCCTCTCGATCTCGGCGACGGCAAGCTCGGCATTCTGGGCGGAGACGACGATCGATCCCCGCAGGCGCGGCTCCATGTCGAGCCATTCCCGTGCCAGCCATTCGTTGACCGCGCCGCAAAGGGCTGCGGCCATATCGTCGGAATGCATGACCATCGAGCCGTGCAGGACGTTGCAGATCGCAAGCCGCGTGCCGAAGGGATCGAGCGCCTGGGCGCGGACCGTTTCCAGCGTGTCGCCGGCAAAACCGCTCTTCGCTTTCCAATCCGAGCGCACATTGATCGGAGCGCGGACCGGCGAGGCGGTCATCGCCAGGCTCAGCCGGTCGACGCCGCGCATGACAAAAGTCTCGCGCCAGTAATCATCGAGGTAGGGGAGCAGCGTCGCCGTCGCCGGCGAGGCCGGATGCAGGTCGCAGTCTATGCCGCCGACCGTCGAAAATCCCGGTTCCTTGCCTAACGATCTGATCATTTCATTCATGCGGGGGCGCTCCGGGTCAGGGCAGGCGGTAGACGGCTTTTGCGTTTTCGCGAAAGATCTGCGCGCGTTCGGTCGGCGACAGCGGCACCTTGAAGGCGTAGCGCGGATCGTCGAAATCCCAATGAGGATAATCGGTCGAGAACATCAGCCGGTCGGTGCCGACCCAGCGCAGCGTGTCGAGCAGGTGGCGGTTGTTCTCCGGCTCCTCGATCGGCTGCGTGGTGAACCACACGTTCTCGCGGATATATTCCGATGGCGGCCGTTTCACATGCGGTACCTCGGAACGCATCCGTTCCCACTGTTTGTCGAGCCGCCACATCAGCGGTGCGGCCCAGGCAAAACCGCCTTCGACGACGACAAGCTTCAGCTTCGGGAAGCGCTCGAAAACGCCTTCGAAAACCATGCTCGTCACGACGCTCTGCAGGCTGTGCGAGAAGGCGTAGTGTTCCTCGATATAAAAATTCAGCCAGCCGGCGCCGCTGTTGGTGTGCTGGCCATAGGCGGCGGAGTGCATGCCGATCGGCAGGCCGTGGTGCTCGGCCGCTTCGTAGATCGGCCAGTAGCGCCGCCTTCCAGCCGGTTCGATCGTGCGCGGCGGAATGGCGATCTGCACGAAACGCTTGTCGCCGATGCGCGCTTCGATTTCGGCGAGTGCAGCGGGCACATCCTCCTGAGTAACGGAAATCGATCCCTTAAGACGCGGCTCGGGATCCATCCACTTGTCGATCTGCCAGTCATTGATGGCGACGCACATGGCCGCGCCGAGTTCCTGGTTCAACGTCGAGGAACCGGCCGCGAGCGGCTGCAGGATGCCATATTCGATGTCCAGCGGGTCAAGAAGCTGTTCCTGCAGATAGGCGAGGTCGGAGGCGGGCGGCCCACCGTTCGGCGGCCAGGCGTCGCGGCGCATGCCGTTGCCGGGCGTCATGCGCGGATAGGGAAGGGTGCCGACGACCGGGTTGGCACTGCGCTGGCCATAATCCGTAAGATGGTCGCGCCAGCGCGCGGGCAGGAATTTCGCAAGTTCGCCCGGCGTGCCGAAAGCCGGATGGATGTCGCAATCGACGATCCCGAGCTTGGCCTCTGCTTTGGTGTCCTTTTCCAGAACGGCTTGATTCATGACTTAGCCCTCCAGTCGCGGATAGGTGGCGAGCGCGTTCTCCCGGACCAGCCGGTCGATCAGATGTTCCGGGAAACCTGCAGGAATGGCGGCATCGCCCTCGAACTGTGCGTGCGGATAGTCGGTGGAGAAGAGCAGCATGTCGTCGGCATCGAGATGCTCTATGATGCGCTCCAGCTCCTTCGGGTCGCGCGGCGCATCGAAGGGTTGCGTGGTCAGGCGGATCTGGCGGCGGATCAGCGATGCAGGGGGCTCCTTGACCCATGGCACCTCGATGCGGGCGCCGCGCCAATCCTTGCTCATCCGCCACATCTGACCGGGCAGCCACGAGACGCCGGATTCGATCAGCACGATCTTCATGCCGGGGAACTTGCCGAGCACCCCTTCGGCGACGAAACTGCCGACCTGGGCGGCAAAGCCCTGGATCTGATGGACGTAATCCTCCGCCAGATAGGAGAGGAACCCGCTCTGGCTCGGCGCGTGGCGATAGGCGCTGCCGGCATGCACGCCGAGCGTGAAGCCGTGGCGCTGCGCGGCCTCGTAGACCGGCCAGTAGAGGCGGCGGCCGAGCGGCATTTCGCCCATGCAAAGCGCCAGAACCTGCACGAAGCGCTTGTCGTCGGCAAACCGCTCGATCTCCTCGACGGCGGCTTCCGGGTTCTGCATCGGCAGCACGAGCGAGGCTCGCAAGCGCGGATCCCGGTCCAGCCATTCCGCCTTCAGCCACTCATTGGTGGCGCGGCAAATCGCCGTCGCGAGATAGGGATCGTAGATCGCGTGAACGCCGGTGACGCAGTTCAGGATCGCGTATTTGAGACCGAACGGATCGAGCAGGTTCTTGCGCAGCTTCTCGACGCCCTTTCCTTCCGCCGCCTTCCAGTCCTCGCGGAAGAAGGGCCTGCTGCGGGTCGGGAAATTGGTGAGTTCCAGCCGATCGACGTCGCGGGAGACCACAATCTCCTGCCAATAGTCGTCGAAATAGGGCATCAAATCCGCACGTTGTGGCGCATCGGGGTGAACGTCACAATCAATCGCGCCCAATTGCGAAAGCACCGGGTTCCGCTGCATCACAGCAGTATCCACCGCGCAAACCTCCCTGTCTGTTCTGCCGCCGCTTCTTCAACGGCAGGCAAAAGCCTCACTCCCGAGCGGCGCCATCAGGGTGGCTGCCGCTCATCGCATCCGTGATGCGTTTCCTCGATTTGGGAGGGTAAGGGGCGGTCGGGCGAGTGAGAATACTCTTTTTCGTCCGAGCGGCTTTCGCAAAACGAGAAAGCTGAATGGCCTTTGCTTTTGCTCCTAGAGCAAAGATGCCGTGTCGCGGGCCGATCTGTCGCCGCTTACCAGCGAGGCATGCATATGGACCTTCAACCAATCCATCACCGCCCGGACGCTGGGCTTGCGGGCCTGAGTCTGGGGGATCAGCGCTTTCAGCCAGAGCTCCGCTACCGGATAATCCGGCATGAGTTCGATCAGCCTGCCGGTGCGGATCGATTCCTCGGCGACGTAGCTTGCTACCATGGCGATGCCGCGGCCGCGCAAAGCCAGGTCGTGCAGTATCTGCGTATCGTTGGCGCTAAAGGCGGAGCGTACCTCCACGTCGATCGGCCCGCCTGGACTCAGGAAAGACCAGGTCGAGCCCGTCGCGTGAAATGTGAGGCAGATGTGGTTGACGAGATCGCGGGGATGTTTCGGGATGCCGCGGCTTTCGAGATAGGACGGGGCGGCGCAGAGCTTCCGCGGATACGGACAGAGCGGCTCGTCGATGACATTGGAATAGGAGGCCGGAAGCGCCCCAAGCGCGATGTCATATCCCTCTTCCGCCGGGTTGACGGATCGGTCGACCAGCGCGAGGTCCATGGTGACGTTGGGGTTTTCCTGCTGGAAATCGCTGAGGATGCGAGCGAGGAAAGCGATCGTCACGGTGGTCGGCGCCTTGATCCGCAGATGCCCCTCGATGCGCTGGGCAACCGCGGCGGCGCCGCTGATCGCATCGTCTATCTCCTTCACCAATGACTGGTAGCGCGGCAGGTAACGCTCGCCAACCTCCGTCAGGATGAGCTGGCGGGTCGAACGGACGAAGAGCTTCACCCGCATTTCGTCCTCCAGGCGGCTGATGCGTTTCGTCACCACGGACGGCGCGACACCGAGATGGCGCCCGGCCGCCGAAAAGCTGCCGGACCGGGCGACAGCCAGGAACGTGCGGATATTGATGAGCGTATCCAATGCTTTAAGTCTCCCAAGCCGCCCGATAAGGCGGTCCTCCGTTGAAAACCTAGCACGATTCATCTTTCTATTTTCGAGAAAAGTGAATGTAAAAAAATGGTGCTTTTCCACTGCAAGGGAAAAGGTCAATCTAGCACTGGAGGAAATTCCGGTGCCCTGCGCCGCCGTTCTGCTGGCGGAAGACAGGTCGTGGATCGGAATCCGGAACCAGGGAGTTTCAGTTGGCGGAGGCCGATCTTGCCCGAACGGAAGGCTTCTCGTGCCGTATGGTACGGCACGTATCAGGGAGCTTGTCATGCAAGTGCGTCAGATCGCTGCGGCCCCGGCCGATAAGCGGCAGAGACTGAATGAGGACGCACATCCCGCCGGGGTTCTCCGAGCCAGGCGGAAGTGACGGCGCCGTGCGGGAAAGCGGCGTCGTGAAGTGGAGAAGGACATAGCGGCGGGGTAGCCGCAGACAGTTTCAGCGTCGATGCCGGAATTCGCCATCGCGCTCCATCGTCGGTTCTATGGAGGAGAGATACGTGACGAGAACGACATTCATGACTTTGGCCATTCGGAATTGGTCGCGCCGGTTTTTTCTGACGGCCGCGGGCAGCATCGCCATTGCGGCGGTGGCAGGTCTGCCGGCCCAGGCGCAGGACGCCGAATGGCAGAAAGTGATCGAAGCGGGCAAGAAGGAGGGCACGCTCGTCCTCTATACCGCCCTTGTGGGCCAGCCGAGCACCAAGGCGATCGCCGAGGCCTTCACCAAGGAATACGGCATCGACGTCGAGATTCTCGAAGCGCGTGCCAGCGAAATCCGCGAGCGTGTCCGCGTCGAGCAGGCGGCCGGGCGTTTCGCTGCCGATGTCATGTTCACCAGCGAAGGGCAGACCATGCTCTACGACAAGGAGGACAAATCGGTCGATCCGCTGCCGGTGACGCCGAATTCTCAGAAGATCAACGACAGGTTCAAGCTCAAGGTGCCGATGGCGTCGGTCATGACCATTCCCTATGGCATCATGATCAATACCGGCCTCGTCAAGCCGGAGGACGAACCGAAGAGCTGGAAGGATCTCGCCGATCCGAAATGGCGGGGCAAGATCCTTTCCGACGATCCGCGCGCGATCGGCGCCGGCTATCTTTGGTTCTTCTCGACCTATACCAAGATCGGCGAAGACTATGTGAAGAAGGTCGCCGAGCAGAAACTGGTCTTCACCCGCGACCAGCGTGAATCGCAGCGCCGTACGGCGCGCGGCGAATATTCCATCTACACACCGGTCATCATGACCGACTTCTCGGATCTGAAGGGCTTGCCGGTCAAGTTCATCATTCCGGAAGAAGGCGTGCCCTACGTGCTCTACGGCAACGTGCTGCTCAAGAAGGCACCGCATCCGAACGCGGCGAAGCTTTACCTTGACTTCATGCAGGGACCGGTCGTGCAGAGGATCTACGCAAGTCTTGGCTATGGCCCCGTGCTTGACGGTATGACCGAAGGCCTGCCGGCCGACGTCAAGGCGATTTCGGAAGCCAAGCTCTATGGCACGACGGACACGACCCGCCAGAACGAGATGCTCGCGAAGTCGAAGGACATCTTCAAGTGACATTGCGGCGTCTCCGCCGGATGCGATCCGGCGGAGACGCTTTCCCATGACATGACATCGGAGCAGCGAGGATCCCTATGACGATTATCCATAATCGCTCCCTGGACGATATCAACGACACCGCGCCGGTTCTCGGCGGCAATGCCATCACGCGCGCTTTTTCGGGCGGCTCCCTGACGCGCCTGATCGGCATGCTGGTGCTGATCTTAATCCTCGGCTTCCTGACGATCTATCCTCTCTCCATGCTGCTTTACGGCAGCCTGCATTCGACGCCTCCCGGAATGGCCGGCGAGTTCAACCTTAACGGCTATCGCTCGATCATGACGACCCAGAACCTCATCGTTCTGGCCAACACGGTCGGCATTTCGCTCGCGAAGACCATTCCGTCGCTGACGATCGCGGTATTTCTCGCCTGGGTCGTCGCGCGCACAGACACGCCGTTCCGCGGGACGCTGGAAGTGCTGATCACGCTGCCCTTCTTCATCCCGCCGATCCTGACCGCGATGGCCTGGGGCATGCTCGCCAATCCGCAGGTCGGCGTCATCAACATGGTATGGCGCTGGCTCACCGGCGCGCAGGACCCCCTCATCAACATCTATTCCTATGGCGGGGTCATCTGGCACATGTGCCAGTATTCGATCCCGTTCCTTTTCCTGTTCATGGTCGACGCCTTCCGGGCGATGGACCCGTCGCTCGAGGAATCGAGCCGCATGTGCGGCGCCTCGCGGCTCACGACATTCCGCAAGATCACGCTGCTCCTGATGCTGCCGGTGCTGACCAGTTCCTTCATGCTGAGCTTCATCAAGGGCATCGAGACCTTCGAGTCGGCGCTGTTCTTCGGCCTGCCGGCCGGCATCAAGGTGATCACCACGGATATCTACGAGGCGATCAACCACCGCGCGACGCCGGATTACCAGTACGCGACGTCGCTTTCCTTCGCGATCATGGGGCTGATGTTCCTGCTGGTCATCGCGCAATGGGCGATCCTGCGCGGCAAGAGTTTCCAGACGGTCACCGGCAAGGGGTTCCGTCCGAACGTGATGGAGCTCGGCCCCTGGCGGTGGGTGACCTTCGCGATCTGCATCCTTTTCTTCTTCGTCACCGTCGTCCTGCCGGTCGGCCAGCTTCTGCTCGGCTCCTTCTTCCGGTTCTTCGGGTTCTACACCTACGACATGCTGACGCTGGAGCATTACAGGGCGGTCTTCTCGAATTCCGAGTTCTGGCGGGCCGTGCGCAACACGATGATGCTCGGCCTGCTCGGTGCGACCGCGACCATGGCGCTCGGCGCCGTGGTGGCCTATATCTCGGTGCGTACCAAGTGGCGGGGCCGCAGCCTGATCGACGGCATGGCCTGGCTCCCCTGGATGATGCCGGGCATGGTTCTCGGCGTCGGCTTCCTCTGGGCTTTTGCCATGCTGCCGGGGCCGATCCCGATCTACGGCACCATCTGGGCGCTGCTGCTTGCCTATATCGCGCTCGGAACCCCGGTCGCGGTGCGCGTGATGACGGGCTCCTACCACCAGCTTTCCTACGATCTGGAGGAATGCTCCCGTGTTCACGGTGCAAGCTGGCTGCAGACCCTTTGGCGCATTCTCGTGGCGCTTGCCTGGCCCGCTTTCGCCGTCGGCTGGGTGCTCACCTTCTTCGGCATCATGCGCGAACTCTCCGCATCGATCCTGCTCTATTCGGTCGGTTCGGAGACCTTGGCCGTCGTGCTCCTGAAGCTCTGGGCGAACGGCAATGCCGAACAGGTGAGCGTCATCGGTCTGATGATGATGTTGCTCGTCATCCTGTTCCGCTGGGTGCAGCTTCGGTTCATCAAGGCCCGCATCAGCAAGCTTTGAACCCGACCCGGCGGCTGCGGCTGCCGGCAACAATCGATATTCAGTCAGCGGATTTCGAAATCCGCGCTCGGCAAGGAAGAGAAATATGGCTTCGGTAACGCTCGAAAACGTGACCCGCATGTATGGCGCGATCACGGCCGTGGATCACGTGAACCTGAAGATCAAGAGCGGCGAATTCGTCACGCTGCTCGGGCCGTCGGGTTGCGGCAAGACGACGACGCTGCGCATGGTGGCGGGGCTCGAAAAGAACACCGGCGGGCGCATCTCGATCGGAGACAATGTGGTCTCGGATGCGGACAAAGGCTATTTCGTGCCCTCCGAACGGCGGCGCCTCGGGATGGTCTTCCAGTCCTATGCGATCTGGCCGCATATGACGGTCTTCGACAACGTCGCCTACCCCTTGCGAATCCGCCGCCGTCCGGACAAGGAAATTCAGGACCGGGTGATGAATGCGCTGCGCCTGGTCGAGATGGAGCAATATGCGGAACGTCCGTCGCCGGCGCTTTCGGGCGGCCAGCAGCAGCGCGTCGCGATCGCCCGCGCGCTCGTCTTCGAACCTGAGGTGCTGCTTCTCGACGAGCCGCTTTCCAACCTCGACGCGCGGCTGCGCACCCAGATGGGTGACGATTTCCGCGCGCTTCAGCAACGGCTGAAGATCACCGCGCTCTACGTGACCCACGATCAGTCGGAAGCCATGGCGCTCTCCGATCGGGTCGTCGTCATGCACGGGGGCAAGATCCTGCAGGTGGGCGCGCCGGAAGACATCTACCGCCGGCCGGAAAACCGGCAGGTGGCCGCCTTCTTCGGCACGCCGAACCTGCTCGACGCGAAGGTCAGGGATTGTCGCCCGAACGGCGGCCAGTACTACAAGCTGGATGTCGAAGGGCAGGGCTGGTCCGGCGAATGTCATGCAGCGACCGAAATGCCGAAGGGCGCGGATGTCACCGTCATGGTGCGGCCGGAAAACCTGCAGATCCGGGAGACCGGCGAGGCGAACGGCGGGCTTTCCTGGTCGGGCGAGATTTCCCAGGCGATCTTCCGCGGTCCGCATCGCTCGATCATGGTCAAGACCCCGGCCCAGACGCTGCATGTGGAAACGCCCTCGCTGGCGGATGTCGGCATCGGCCGGCCGGTGACGGTCGCGGCACCTTCGGACGCGGCCTGGGCGGTCCGTAATTAGGAACCTCCATCCCGTCGTGTGTACACGTCCATTATGGATTGGCGCTGGTTGCAAGGAAATTATGGCCTTCATCCATTTCTAATTGGATGTCGATTGGTTTATGTATACATAGATGTTCTCGATGAATTGCTCCGGGCGACGGTGGACTTGCGCCCAGGACCACAGGCACAATCGAGTGAGGAGGAGAAATGCTCAAGAATCTGACCCAGATCCTGAAAGAGAAGGGCAATACCGTCGAGATGCTGCGCAATTCGCGCATCGGCATGTACATCTATCCGGTCGTCGCCCCGGAATTTTCCAACTGGCGCACCGAACAGGTCGCGTGGCGCCAGTCTGCCGTTCTCTTCGATCAGTCGCACCACATGGACGAACTGATCGTCGAAGGTCCGGATGCGGCGAAATTCCTCGAAAGCCTGGCGATCAACAGCTTTGCCAATTTCGGCGTCGATCGCGCCAAGCACTATGTTCCGGTCACGCCGGCCGGCCATGTCATCGGCGACATGATCATCTTCCGTGAAACGGAAGAGAAGTTCGTGCTCGTCGGTCGTGCGCCGACCGCCAACTGGCTGCGCTACAACGCCTCGCTCGGTAAGCACAATGTCAAGCTCACCCATGACCCGCGGTCTCCGTCGCGTCCGGACGGCAAGCTCGTCACCCGCGTTCATTACCGCTTCCAGATCCAGGGGCCGGATGCGCCGAAGATCTTCGAGAAGATGAACGGCGGCCCGATCCCGGACATCAAGTTCTTCCATGTCGACTGGATCAATGTCGGCGGCAAGAGGGTCCAGGCACTGCGCCACGGCATGGCCGGCGCCCCGGGTCTCGAAATATGGGGTCCCTATGCCGAGAAGGACGAGGTGCGCGACATCATCGTCAAGGCCGCCAAGGACGCGGGCGTCGAGCTCTATCTCGTCGGTGCGCGCGCCTATTCCACCAATACGCTGGAATCGGGCTGGATTCCGTCGCCGCTGCCGGCCATCTATACCGGCGAGGAGCTCAAGGGCTATCGCGACTGGCTGACGGAAGACAGTTATGAAGCGACCGGATCGATCGGCGGCAGCCTCGTCTCCGACAATATCGAGGACTATTACGTCAACCCGTACGAGCTGGGTTACGGCATCTACATCAAGTTCGACCACGACTTCGTCGGCCGTGCCGCTCTCGAGGCGATGAAGGGCAAGCCGCAACGCAAGAAGGTCACCTTCGAGTGGAATGCCGAGGACGTGATGAAGGTCATCGCCTCGAACTTCGTGCCGGGCGGTGAGGCCTACAAGTGGATCGACCTGCCGCAGCCGAACTATGCCTCGTCCAGCGCCGACCGGATCATGCATGGCGACAAGGTCGTCGGCATGTCGATGTTCAACGGCTACAGCTACAACGAGCGTTGCATGCTGTCGCTCGGCGTCGTCGATCCGGATATCCAGGAAGGCGATGTGCTGACGCTCATCTGGGGCGAACCGAACGGCGGTACCGACAAGACCTCGATCGAAAAGGGGCACAAGCAGGCGGAAATCCGCGTCCGCGTTTCGCCGACGCCCTATGCCCGCGAAGCCCGCGAGAACTACGCCGAAAGCTGGCGCACCAAAAAGGTCTAACTGCCTCCCAAGGCCAATACGGGAACGGCGCCTTCGGGCGCCGTTTTCCGTTTCACCCGGCGTCGCCCATTTTCCCGGGATTCATGATGCCCAGCGGATCGAGCGCGGCCTTGATCCTCTTCATCACGTCGACTGCCTTGCCGTGTTCCCGGCGCATGAACTTCAGCTTCGCCATGCCGATGCCGTGCTCGCCGCTTGCCGTGCCGCCGGCCGCAAGCGCACGCTCGACGAGCCTGTCGGCCATTTCCTCGGCTTCCTGAAGATGCGCGGGATTATTCGGATCGATCAGATAGGCGGTGTGGAAATTGCCGTCGCCCACATGACCGATGATCTGGCCTTTCAGCGACGAGGCGTCGATATCGGCACGCGCCGCGACGATGCTTTCGGCAAGCCGCGAGATCGGCACGCAGATATCGCCGGTATAAAGATCGTAGCCGGGGATGATCGCCTTGGTCGCCCAATAGAGGTCGTGGCGGGCCTGCCAGAGTTTTGCACGTTCGTCGGCATCCGCCGTCCAGCGGAAGGCGATCGCGTCATGTCCCTTGGTGATCTCCTCGACGAGGCGCGCCTGTTCCTCGACCCAGGCCCGGGTGCCGTGGAATTCGAAGAAAAGCGTCGCCGCGACGGGGAGGGCGAGCTTCGAATAATTGTTGACGCCGGCGATCGCCACCTCGTCCAGGAATTCGACGCGGGCGACGGGAATGCCGTATTGAACGGCTTCGATCACGGCTTCCACGGCGTTCGCGACCGTCGGAAAGGAGCAGATCGCCGACGAAACCGCTTCCGGGATCGGATGCAGGCGGACGGTAAGCTCGGTGATGACGCCGAGCGTGCCTTCAGCGCCGACGAAGAGATGGGTGAGGTCGTAGCCGGTGGAGGATTTTCGCGCCCGGGAGCCGGTCTGGATCGCCGTCCCGTCCGGTGTCACCACCCGGAGAGCGAGCACGTTTTCCCGCATCGTACCATAGCGCACGGCGGTGGTTCCGCTGCCGCGGGTCGAGGCCATGCCGCCGATCGAGGCATCCGCGCCCGGATCGACCGAAAACATCAGGCCAGTTTCGCGTAAGTCTACATTGAGCTGCTTGCGCGTGACGCCCGGCTGCACGACGGCGAGCAGATCTTCCGGGCGGATTTCGATGATCCGGTTCATCTCGCGGGTATCGAGCGAGATGCCGCCGCGGATCGGGATCGTATGGCCCTCCATCGAGGAGCCGGCGCCGAACGGCACAACCGGCACACCGTGTGCGGCGCAGGCGGAAACAATCGCCTGTACTTCCTCTTCGGTGCGCGGAAAGGCGACGGCATCGGGAAGGTGAGGCTTCAGGCGCGACGTGTCGTGGCTGTGGTGGTCGCGAACCGAAGCCGATGTCACCAGCCGGTCACCGAGAACGGTCTTGAGCTCGGCAATGGCTTTGCTGGCGGATGTGATGAGATCATCCATATGCTTTTCTCCTCCCTGACGTTCGCACCGACGAAATCGAAGCGTTCCGAATGTCACGATGCCGGTAAATGTATCCCAGCCGGCCGCATCAGCGGTCTGGCCAGATACTCCCTAGGCGCGGCGCCTCCCGTCGCGCGACATTCCTCCCGCCAGCTACATGTATGCACGAGCGGTTCTCTGGATCATTCTAAACAGTTTGAGCCGGGGGTGAAGAGCCTGTCTGAAAAATCTCAGGATGCCTGATTTTTGTGTCCCCAACCCAAATGACAACTTGTCGTTTCGGCTGCAATGTGCTGAAATTCGAATGCTCGAATAGGCGATATTGGGGGAGAACGGATCGCCTTGGTAAATCGGGCATGGGAGGAAATCGATGTATACACGACTGGTCGTCACAGTTGCGTCTGCCATGCCCATGGCAAGGTCGGTTTCGACCGCCAGATCGATGTCCGTTTGCAGCCTTCTTTCTTAACGTGAGGATGCGAATAGCTCATCGACCGGACGGGGAGGGAGCCCCGCCGACTTCATTTTCAACGGGAGGAGAAACGCATGAAACTGAAGGCATTGCTCGCTTCGGCCTGCCTCGCAGCTCTGGCTGCCGCGGCGCCGGTCACAACTGCACGGGCCGCCGAAGTGGAACTGACCTTGTCGCATTGGGTGCCCGCCACCCATGCCCTGCAGCCGGGCGGGATGGAGCCCTGGGCGAAATCGATCAGCGAGGCGTCCGGCGGGCGCATCAACATCACCATCTATCCGGCCTCGCAGCTCGGTGCGGCGCCCGACCATTACGATATGGCGCGTGACGGCATTGTCGATATCGGCTTCATCAATCCGGGCTATCAGCCGGGCCGTTTCCCCATCCTTGCCGCGGGCGAAATTCCGTTCCTGATCTCCAATGCCAAAGGAGGCTCGCGGGCGCTCGACGAATGGTATCGCCAGTATTCCGCCAAGGAGATGAGCGACGTCTATGTCTGCATGGTGCATATCCATGATCCGGGCACGCTGCATGGAACCAAGGGGCCGATCCAGGTTCCGGCCGATCTCAAGGGCAAGAACATCCGCCCGGCGCATGCCACCATGGCCCGCCTGGTCAATTCGCTGGGTGCGGCCTCCGTGCAGGTGCCGGCCGGCGAAATGCGCGAGCTGATCTCCAAGGGGGCCGCCGACATGACCGCGTCGCCCTGGAATTCGATCTACACGTTCGGCCTGCAGGACGTGACGACGCATCACCTCGACATGCCGTTCTACGTCACGACCTTCGCCTTCGTGATGAACAAGGCCAAGATCGACGGCCTCGAACCGCAGGATCGCAAGGTGATCGACGATCACTGCACGCCCGAATGGGCGGAGAAGATGGCGAGCAAATGGGCGGATGCGGAAGCGGCCGGCCGCCAGAAGATGCTCGATGCCGGCGGCCACACGTTCTACAAGCCGACGCCCGATCAGGTGGAGATCTGGAAGAAGGCGACCGCTTCCCTCCAGGGTGAATGGGAGACGGCTGCGACCAAGGCCGGGATCGACTCCAAGGCGGCCTGGGCGAGCCTCGGCGAGACCCTCAAGAAATACAATGCAGACGTGAAATAAACGTCCCGGATCGATCAGGACAGGCGCCGCTGCGGCGCCTGTCTTTCCCGTCATTCGTATTTCGAGCTCACGCTATGAACCGATATCTCGAACGCTTCACCGAAGCAGTCGATATGATCGCCGGCCTTCTGCTGGGCCTGTGCACGATCCTGATCGTCGCCTCCACAGTCGGCCGCTACGTCTTTTCCTGGGCGATACCGGATTCTTTCGACCTTTCCCGCTATCTGATCGGGGCCTGCATGATGTGGGGTTTCGCCTCGCTCGGGTATCGCGGCGGGCATATCGCGGTGGACCTGCTCTATGAGCCGCTCGGCCCCAGGGGGCGCCGCGTCCTTGATTTCATCGCCTGGGCTTCGCTGCTCGCGTTCACGGCGATGCTCGCCTACATGATGTTCTTCCGCCTGACCAGCGCCTATCGCAGCAACGAAGCCACATTCGACCTGCGCATTCCGGTGTGGCCTCTCATCGGTCTTATCTGGCTCGGCTGTGCGTCCGCCGTCGTCACCACGGCCGTGGTGCCGTTCCTGCGACGCAAATCCGAAGAACCCAATCCGCTCGAGGGCCATGGCGTATGAATACCGCTGATCTCGTTGCCATCGGCGGCTTCGTCGCCATGTTCG
The DNA here is from genome assembly GCF_051400715.1 of Neorhizobium descurainiae. Lineage (NCBI taxonomy): Bacteria > Pseudomonadati > Pseudomonadota > Alphaproteobacteria > Hyphomicrobiales > Rhizobiaceae > Neorhizobium > Neorhizobium descurainiae. Next base: position 110,447 of record NZ_JBLFFK010000002.1, on the reverse strand, counting down.
TGCTCATGGGCCTGCGCGTGCCACTCGGTGTCGCGATGGGGCTCGTCGGCGTCTTCGGCTTCGCCTCCGTGCGCGGTATTGCTCCAGCGCTGAATCTTCTCACCACATCGCCGATCCGCGTCATCACCGACTTCAACCTGACGCTGGTGCCGTTCTTCATCCTGATGGGCGTGTTCGCTACCAATTCCGGCATGTCGCGGGAATTGTTCAGGACCGGCAATGCCTGGCTCGGGCAATTCCGGGGCGGCCTTGCGCTTTCGACGATCGCCGCGTGCGCGGGGTTTGCGGCGATCTGCGGCAGTTCGATCGCGACCGCCGCCACCATGACCCGCATCGCGCTGCCGGAAATGCGCAAGGCGGGCTATGCGGACGCCACCTCGACCGGCGTCATCGCCGCCGGCGGGACGCTCGGCATTCTGATCCCGCCATCGGTGATGATGGTCGTCTATGCCTTTCTGACCGAGACGGATGTCGGCCAGCTGCTGATGGCCGGTATCGTCCCCGGCATCATGGCGACGCTCATGTATATGGCGACTGTGCTGATCGCCCACGGCAAGCGCCTGCCGCCGGGCAAGACCTTTGACTTCAAGGAGGCGATCGCCTCGCTCCGCGACGTCTGGGCCGTCCTGCTGCTGTTCATTGCGGTGATCGGCGTCATCTATCTGGGCGTCGCCACCGCGACCGAGGCGGCGGCCGTCGGTGCGCTGCTGACCATGGTCATTGGGGTGCTGCGCGGACGGCTCAACACCAAGCTCATCATGGCGAGCCTGGTGGAATCGCTTCGCACCTCCGTTTCGCTGTTCAGCGTGCTGATAGGCGCCATCCTGTTCGGCTATTTCCTGGCGATCACCCAGTCGCCCCAGAAGCTGACGGCGTTCCTGGTGGCCATGGATCTAGGACCTTACGGCACGCTGGCGCTGATTCTCCTGATCTTCTTCATCGCCGGTGCCCTGATGGACGAGATGGCGATGATCATCCTGCTCGTGCCGATCGTGTTTCCGGTCATAGTCCATCTCGGCTTCGATCCGATCTGGTTCGGGGTTATCATCGTCGTCGCCTGCGAACTCGGGATGATCACGCCGCCGGTCGGCATCAACGTGTTCGTCATCAATTCGATAGCCAAGGATGTGAAGATCACCACGATCTATGGCGGGGTGATGCCTTTCATCCTGACGGACATCATCCGCCTCATCCTGCTCGTGATCTTCCCGATGATCGCGCTCTGGCTGCCGACGACGATGCGATAGGAGGAGATGATGCAGGCTCCCGGCCTCAGACCGCTCTGCGAAATCCGTGCCGACCTCGGCCCGCCGATCGAGAAGGGAGGCGGACCGGGCGTCCGCTGGCGGATCATCCCGATCATCGGCGGAACCGTGGACGGGGAGCGCCTTTCGGGGCGTATCCTCAATCTCGGCGCGGATTGGCAGAACATCTATGATGCGGGCTATGCGGAGCTCGATACCCGTTATGTCATCGAGACCCATGACGGAGCGATGATCGACATCCGCAATTTCGGTTTCCGGCACGGGCCGCCGGAGGTGCTGGCGCAGCTCGCGGCAGGAGAAACGGTCGATCCGGCGCTCTATTACATGCGCACCAACCCGCGATTCCAGACGGGCGACCCGCGTTATTCCTGGCTCAACCGCACCATGTTCATCGGCACCGGCGAGCGCTTGGCCAATTCCGTAAGGGTTTTCATCTTCGAAGTGCTCTGATCAACGATCCACCGGAGTACGGAAGGGGGAAAAGGCCGCCGGATTTCATCCCGGCGGCCTTTTTTATCTTGTGCGATCAGACGGACCGCCTTCACGCCATGTGGATCGTCTTGACCTCGAAGTAGTTTTCTAGGCCTTCCGGACCGCCTTCGCGGCCCATGCCCGACTGTTTGAAGCCGCCGAAGGGATGATGGATATCGACGATCATGCCGTTCACCGTCACGCTGCCGGTGCGCATTCTGCGGGCGAAGGCGTAGCCGCGTTCCGGATCGGCGGTGAAGACCGCACCGGAGAGGCCGTACATGGTGTCGTTGGCGATCTTCGCGGCCTCGTCCTCGTCCTTGTAGCTGATGATCGACACGACAGGGCCGAAGATTTCCTCCTGCGCGATCTTCATGTCCATCGTCACGTCGGTAAAGACGGTCGGCTCGATGAAGTAGCCTTTGTCGAAACCGGCCGGACGGCCGCCGCCGCAGGCGATCTTCGCGCCGCCTTCACGGCCGGCGGCGATATAGCCTTCGACGCGGGCGAGCTGGCGGGCCATGGTGAGCGGTCCCATATGGGTGGTCGGATCGGCCGGATCGCCCACCTTGATGTTTTTCACCGCGCCGACGAACATGTCGGTGAATTCCTGTTTGCGGGATTCCGGCACCAGGATACGGGTCAGCGAGAAGCAGACCTGACCGGTGATCGGCATGGAATAGACCATCAGGCTCGGCAGCGCCTTGGTGAAATCGGCGTCATCCAAGAGCACGGCTGCGGATTTGCCGCCGAGTTCCAAGCTGTAGCGGGCGAGGCGCTCGGAGCACGCGGCCGCGATCGCCCGGCCGGCAATCGTCGAGCCGGTGAACGAGACCTTGTCGATGCCCTTGTGGCGGACGAGATAATCGCCGCCTTCGCGGCCTGCCGGCACGAGGTTGAAGACGCCCTTGGGCAGGCCTGCCTGCTCGATGCATTCGGCAAGGATATAGGCTTCCAGCGGCGTTTCCGGCGAAGGTTTGGCGACGACGGTGCAGCCCGCGGCGAGTGCTGCCGAGACCTTGTAGTTCAAAAGCACCATCGGTGCGTTCCACGGCGTGATCGCGGCGCAAACGCCGACCGGTTCGCGAACGACGCGGACTTCGCCGCCGTCGGCGCGCTTGCGATGGCTGACGAAATCGTCCTTCTCGATCAGATCGGCATAGTAGGTGAAGAGGCCCGGGTTCTGGCCGACGAGCTTCTTAGTCAGGAAGATCGGCGCGCCGACCTGGGTCGTCCAGGCATTGGCGATCTCGTCCAGGCGGGCGGTGAGCAGTTCGGCCACCTTGCGCAGATAGCCGGCACGCTCCTTGTTGCTCAGGCGCGGCCAGGGGCCGTTGTCGAAGGCGTCGCGGGCGGCCGCCACGGCCTTGTCGATATCGGCATTGCCGGCTTCCGGATAGCTCAAGAGCAGCTCTTCGGTCACCGGCGAGATGACGTCGAGCTTGGCGGTTCCGGACGGGGTCACCCATTCGCCGTTGATGAAGAATTTTTCCGGGGTCTTCAGCACATTCTCGTTTCTGACTGCCACATTCATCTCAGTCTCCTCCTCTGACAGAATGATTTCCAAAAGGCGCGGTCCCTTCATGCTGAGAAGGTACCGCAGGCACGATGCCAGTTCTTCTCCCTCATCGCAGCGGACGGCCTTGCAGCCCTGCGCTTCCGCGATCTTAACAAAATCCATGTGGCCGATGTCGACGCCGTCGATACGGCCGGAACCGGCCTTTTCGGCTATGGCCTTCAGGACCTTGTAGCCGCCGTTGTTCAGGATGACGATCAGCAGGTTCGCGTCGTATTCGACGGCCGACCAGATCGACTGGATCGAATAGAGGCTCGATCCGTCGCCGATGACCGCGATAACCGGCTGTTCAGGCTTCGTCAGCGCGGCGCCGACGGAGCCGGGCAGGGCATAACCCAACCCGCCGCTGGCCGTGGCGAAAAACCCGCCCGGCCGCTCGATCGGAAAGAAGTCGTGCAACGCGTCGCGGCCGCCGGGCGCTTCTTCGAAGACGATGCTGTCCGGCGAACGGACGTCGGCAAGCGTCTGGTAGAAAAAATCCTGGGTGATGCGCTTCGGCTGTTTCAGCCGGGGAATGACACGCGCCGGCAAGTCGGTGCGCTGTGATCGGCAGCGCAGGCGATAGACGAGGCCTTGGGTGGCCGCGCGAAGGTTCGAGACCATCGCATTGCCGGTGATGGCGTTTGCCGCCTGCGCAGGATCGTCGGTGATGAGCCGGAGTTCCGCTCCCTCCGGGACATCCGGGCCGGAGCCTGCGAAGTGATAGGTGAAGGCCGGCGCGCCGAGGACCAGCACGAGGTCGGCATTGCCGAGGCATTGCGTGAGTTTCGGCTGAAAGGCGGGCAGAAAACCGGCGAAGAGCGGATGTCGCTCCGGAAAGCTGCAGCGCGAGGAAAGCGGGCTTACCCAGACGTTGGCCTGCAGGATTTCCGCAAGCCGGACCGTCGAATCCCAGGCATCGTCGAGATCGACACCCGGGCCGACGACGAGCACCGGCTCCTTCGCCTCGTTCAATTCCCCGGCGAGCCTGTCGAGTGCCTCTGCCGGTGCGCTGATCACCGTCTCCACGTCACGGATGGCGATCGGCCTGGCTTCCGCCTGCCAGTCGCTCAAGGGGACCGAAACCATGACCGGGCCGCGCGGCGCCTGCATTGCCATGTGATAGGCGCGCGCGATCGCCGCCGGCACGTCTTCGGCGCGAGCCGGTTCGCAGGCCCATTTCACGTAGGGTTTCGGGAAATCCGTCGGGCTTTCGGCAAACAGGAAGGGATCGTGCGGCAGGAGTTCGCGGCTCTGCTGGCCTGTCGTGATGATCAGCGGCGCGCGATTGCGATAGGCGGTATAGATATTGCCGAGCGCATGGCCGAGGCCGGCAGCGGAATGCAGGTTGACGAAGGCCGGTCTGCGGCTCACCTGCGCATAGGCGTCCGCCATGGCGACGACGATCGATTCCTGCAGGCCGAGCACATAGGAAAAATCTTCCGGAATGTTCATGAACATCGGCAGTTCGGTCGAGCCGGGATTGCCGAAGATCCGGTCGATGCCCTTCTGCCTCAGAAAATCGAAAACCGCTTCGCTGACCGTCTGCCCGTGCAGCTTCGTGCTGCCGGACAGGAAATCCCGCGTCATCTTGTTCATGCTTGAGGCCTCCTCCCGGCCTTCAGGAATACATCCTGAGCGCGCATCATGGCATATCAGTGTCGCAGATAGCACCCTGCCTCGGAATTGAAGAATTTCCAAAAATCCATTACACGAAGGCATGACTTTGGATGTTCGATCAGCCCAAATCGTGCTTGAATGCGCCCGCCGCGGAAGCCTCGGCGCGGCCGCCTCCGCATTGAACATGACCCAGCCGGCGATCACCCGCATGCTGAAGCGTCTTGAAGAGAGCTATGGAGTGCCGCTCTTCGAGCGCACGACCCGCGGCGTCGTGCCGACCGTCTTCGGCGAGGCCCTGCTTCCCTATGCGAAACTGGTGGTGTCGGAGATCGGCAATGCCACCGACGTAATCCGGCAGATGCGGGGCGCAAGTCGCGGCGTGGTCCGGATCGGCGGGGTTGCGAGCGTCGTCAGCGGCTTCATCATCGCCGTCATCCGCGAGATGCGCAAAGAACATCCGGAGGTGCAATACCAGATCATCGAGGATCTCGAAGACCGGGTATTGGAAGGACTGAAGGGCGGGATGATCGATATCGCCATCTCGCCTGAACCTTATCTCGACGACGATATCGTCATGGCGACACCGGATATCATGCACGACACCGTCTCCGTCTTTGCGCGCGCCGACCACCCGATCATCGGACGGCAACATGTGACGCTCGCCGAGGCTGCCGGTTTCGATTGGGCCTTGCCGCCGCCGGGCACGCCGACCGTACGCGAATGGCAACGCCGTTTCCACGACAATGCGCTGGAGCCGAATGCGCCTTCGATCATCTCCCGTTCGGTTCCGGTTCTGAAGGCAGCCGTTCTGTCGGAGGCGCTGTTCTGCTGGATGCCGCTGCCGCTCGTGCGCGAAGAGGTCGAACGCGGTGACATGGCGCGCGTCAACGTGCCGGAACTCGACTGGCAAAGGACCTTCCGCGTCTACCGCCGCAAGAAGGGCCTGATGACGCCACCGACCGCCAACCTGCTGCAGGCCATTCGCCGCATCAGCGAGACGTGGCGAGGGCAGGCCATCTGACGGAGCCTGCTTATGCAATTAACGTCGCGGCATCGTGCGCAGGATGCGCAGTCTGCTCGACGAGATCGAGTCTGTCCGTGGCCGCTGATCCGGGGAGAGGAACAGCCGATACCGAATCGGCCCATGAAGCAGAAAACGGCGCCGCGAGGCGCCGTCTGCCGTTGAAGCCGAGTGAAGTGGCCGTCTTACTGCTGCGGAATATTGGCGATCTTGACGTAATCGGCCCAGGCTGCGACTTCTTTCTTGAGATATTCCTGGCCCTCTTCCGGCGTGCTGACGAAAACGTCGCCGCCCTGGTCGGTCACGAACTTCTTGACGTCGTCCTGGCCAAGGACTTGCTTCGTCCAGCCGTTGATCTTGCCGACGACTTCCTTCGGCGTCTCTGAGGGAACCATCATCGCGAACCAGCCGACCTGGTCCATCGGATAGCCTTCTTCGGTCATCGTCGGAACCTCGGGGGCACCGGGAATGCGCTTGCCGGAACTGACGGCGAGCAGGCGATAACGGCCTTCGCGAAGCTGGGCGAGGGAGAAAACCGGATCCTGGGCGGCAAACGCCATGGCGCCGCTCATGACGTCGTTCATGGAATCCGCGCTGCTCTTGTAGGAGACCTCGACCGTTTCCAGGCCGGCCTCCTGCTTGTAGATGGCGGCCAGGACCTTGCCCGACGTGTTGTTGACGGCGTAGCTGGCGTTCGAACCTTCCTTCTTCAGGTATTCGGTGAGTTCCTTGATGTTCTTGATCGGGCTCGAGACGGGAACGGCGATCATGTGCGGCTGCTTGTTGATCGTCGCTGCGACCTGCAGGTCCTTCACGACATCGATCGGCGGCTTCTTGAACATGTGCATGTTGCCGGCGATGGCGCTGCCGGTATGGAAGAAGATCGTGTAGCCGTCCGGCTTGGCGCGGGCGACATATTCAGCCGCGATATTGCCACCGGCACCCGGCTTGTTTTCGACGATGATGGTCGCCCCCGAAAGCTTGGATATCTTCTCGGCGAAAAAACGGACGATGACATCGGCGCCGCTGCCTGCCGGGAAAGCACAGATCATGCTGATGGTCTGGCTCGGGTAGTCCGCCTGCGCCGCAGCCGGCGAAAGGCCGAAGGCGGTGCCTGCAAGGGCGACCGAAGCCGCAAGCACGAAACGACGGGTAATGTTCTGCATAAAGTCCCTCCCTGTGAATGACCGGACGTCGCAGCGAGCCGGTCGGTCGCGTCTCCCAATGCGACCTGATGCAACATTGTATAATTATATTTGATTTAATCAACTGTTCTGGATAGAAAACACAGCACGCAGAAAACGCGTTTCGGGAGAGGAAAGAATGACCGTCAACACCGCAACCAAATCCGCCGCCGCGCTCGATCTCGACCGTTTTCGGCTGAGGAATTTCGTCGAGGCGCTGGGTGCCGACGAGCTGGATATCCGTGAGGAGAAGGTCGATCTTGCCGATGTGGCGGCTATCCTGCAGAACAATCCTAAGGCGGTCCTCTTCAAGAATGTCGGGCCGGAGGGTCAGCAACTGGTCGGCAACGTCGTCGGCAGCCGATCGCGCCTTGCCAAGGCCTTCGGCGTGCCCGCGGGCGAGGTCGCGCTCGAAATGCGCCGCCGGCTGTCGCTGAAGCCCGAACTCGTCAAGCTTTCGAAGGACGAGGCTCCGGTGCAGCAGGTCGTATTGACCGGAGCGGATGCCGACCTCCTCAAGCTGCCGGTTCACGTGCAGCATGCGCTCGACGGCGCTCCCTACATCTCGGCGACGATCGACTATACGATCGACCCGAAGGATGGCCGCTACAATTGCGGCATGCGCCGCCTGATGCTGCGCGGTCCGCAGGAGGCGGGCGTCGACCTGATCGCCCCGAGCGACCTGCGCGTCATGTACATGGCGGCGTCGGGACGCGGCGAGCGCCTGAACGTCGCCTATGTGGTCGGCTGCCACCCGATCGACATGGTTTCGGCCACGATGAAGGAGCCGGTGGACGAGCTCGAACTGATCTCCTCGCTGCGCGCCGCGCCGCTGCCGGTCGTGAAATGCGTGACGAACGACATCATGGTTCCGGCCGATGCGGAAATGGTCATCGAGGGTTATTTCGACGAGCGCGGCTATGTCGAGAAAGAAGGCCCCTACGGCGAATATCTGGGATACTACGGGGTCGTGAAGACCAATCCGGTCTTCCACGTCACGGCCATCACCCATCGCAAGGATGCGCTCTTCCAGACTGCGACGATTTCCGGCAACCGCATGGACTTTACCGATACGTCCAACCTCGAAGCGCTGCGCATGGAAATGAACGTCTGGAAGATCCTCGGCGAGGTCGTCCGCCAGCCGGTCGCCGTCTACGCACCGGTCGCCGCCGGGGGCTCGATGAGCATGCGCTTCTCCATTCGCCAGACCTATCCGGGCGAGGCCCGTTCGGCGCTCTATGCGGTTCTCGGCGCCGTCGGCGTCAAGAACGTCTTCGTCGTCGATCCGGATATCGACATCTTCGACGACAGCCAGATGGAATGGGCCTTCGGTACCCGCTTCCAGGCCGATCGCGACCTCGTCATCGCGACCGGCGTGCGCCTGTCTCCGCTCGATCCGTCGCTGCACGGCGCGCGTTCCGGCGCCAAGGCGGGTTACGACCTCACCTGGCCGATGCAGCATGCCCAGAGCTGGGAACTCGTCACCCCGCAGGCGCCCTCCTATCCGGGCAACCGCTTCCCCTCGCTGGAAGCGGCGCTGAAGGACGGTCCGAAGCATTTCGAGGAACTGATGGCCGCCGTCGGCAGCCGCGATGGCCGCGAAGTGGTCCGCGAGATCGATACGTTCCGCGCCAAAGGCCTGGAGCGCGACGAACGCGGCCGCTACTATCTTCCGAAGTGATGCCCGATCGATACGGTATGCGGCATCTCGCCAATATCGCCTTCCGGATGTCCGTCCGGAAGGTTTTCTCCTGATTTCAATTGTCAACGAATGCCGAAGCCTTGTAACCTGACGGTGCATTGCATCGGGGGCGGCGCATGTTCCGAGTGACGGAGCTTTCCACCATAGACCTGGAGCAGTTGTTCAATCTCTCGCCCAATCCCTATGTCATTCTTGACCGGGATTTGCGGCTTATCGGGATGAACGATGCCTATCTTGCCGTCACGGCGCGCAGCCGCGAGGAGCTTCTCGGCCGCAACATGTTCGATGCTTTCCCGAGCGACCCCGATTCGGTCTCGGGCAGGCTGTTGCGCCAATCCTTCGCCAAGGTGCTTTCGACAGGGGAGGTGGATCACCTGTCCCTCATTCCCTATCCGATTTCCGGCCCTGACGGGGAATTGGAGGATCGGTATTGGAGCGCCACCCATACGCCGATCAAGGACGAGAGCGGCGAGATCACCTTCATTCTGCAGCATACCGTGGATGTGACGGAGCTGCATCTGCTGCGCAGCTGGCTGGCCGGCGATGGCGCGCTGCAGGTGCATACGGACCTGATGCGCCGCGCCGATGCGGTTCAGGGCGAGAACATCGCGCTTGGCGAGGAGCGCGAATATCTGCGCATGCTGTTCGAGCAGGCGCCGGGCTTCATGGCCGTGCTGCGCGAGCCGGAGCATATCTTCAACATTGTCAACGGAGCCTACCGGGCGCTGGTCGGGCGTGAGGACCTGATCGGCAAGACCGTGCGCGAAGCCCTTCCGGACATTGCCGGCCAGGGCTTTTACGAGCTGCTCGATCAGGTCTACCAGAGCGGAACGCCCTACAGCGCCCACGCCGCTCGCGTCGTTCTGCAACCGCCGGGCACCGACGCGCCGGAGGAGCGCTTCCTCGACTTCGTCTACCAGCCGATCCGCGATCGCGACGGCGTCGTGAGCGGCATTTTCGTCCAGGGACACGACGTGACCCAGCTTCGTCGCGCGCAGGAGGCGGCGCGGGAGAACGAGGACCGTTTCCGGACGCTTGCGCAGTCTCTGCCGACGCATGTGTGGACCGCCACGCCGGACGGCCGGATGCAGTGGTGCAACGACCAGATATTCGCTTACAGCGGAACGGAGTCCTTCTATTTCGACCGGGACAAGCGGTCCGACATATTGCACCCGGACGATTCGGCCGGGATCGCTGCGGCCTGGGGCGAAGCGTTGCGCACGGGAAACAAGCTGGAGACGGAGATCAGGGTGCGCCGCCACGACGGCGTCTACCGCTGGTTCATCACCCGCGCCGTGCCTATCAGGAACGATGCCGGCGAGATAACGCTCTGGGTCGCCACCAACACCGATATCGACGAGCAGAAACAGACGGAGACGCAGCTTTCGGACCTTGCGACTACACTGGGTCACCGGGTCGAGGAAAGGACGATCGAGCTCGAGCGGACGCAGGAGGTGCTCCGCCAGAGCCAGAAGATGGAAGCGATCGGCAATCTGGCCGGCGGCATTGCCCATGACTTCAACAATCTGCTGCAGGTGATCACCGGCAATCTCCAGCTTCTCGGCCGTGAACTCGCCGGCAACGAGATCGCCGAAAAGCGGCTGAACAGCGCGCTGGCCAGTGCTTCGCGCGGCGCGCGGCTCGCCTCGCAGCTTCTCTCCTTCGGCCGGCGCCAGCCGCTTTCGCCCAAGGTCATCAACCTGAGCCGCCTGATCCGCGAGATGGATCATCTCCTGCGGCGCAGCCTCGGCGAGGCGATCGAGATCGATACGATCGTCGGCGGCGGGCTCTGGAACACGCTGGTCGATCCGAGCAATGTCGAAAACGCGCTTCTCAACCTTGCGATCAACGCCCGCGACGCGATGAACGGGCAGGGCAAGCTGACCGTCGAACTCGGCAACGCCTTCCTGGACGACGAATATGCGCGCCACGCTTTCGATGTGAAAGCGGGACAATATGTCATGCTTGCCGTGACCGATACCGGTGTGGGCATGACGCCCGACATTCTGGAAAAGGTCTTCGACCCCTTCTTCACCACCAAGCCGGAAGGCAGGGGGACGGGCCTCGGCCTTTCCATGGTCTACGGCTTCGTCAAGCAGTCCGGAGGCCATGTCAAGATCTACAGCGAGCCGGGGAACGGAACCACCGTGCGCATCTATCTTCCGCGATCGATGGAGGAAGAGGATCTGGTCGCCGAGAACTCGGCGGGTACCGCTTCCGGCGGAAACGAGACCGTTCTGGTGGTCGAAGACGACGAAGCGGTGCGGGAGATCACCGTCAGCCTGCTCACCGAGCTCGGTTACCGGGTCCTGAGAGCCAAGGATGCCGATAGCGGGCTGGCGATCATCGAGAGCGGCGTGCCGATCGACGTTCTCTTTACCGACGTGGTGATGCCCGGCCGCCTGAAGAGCCGGGACCTCGCCAAAAAGGCCAAGGAACGGCTGCCGCATCTCGGCGTCCTCTTCACCTCGGGTTATACCGAAAACTCGATCGTCCATGGCGGGCGGCTCGATCCCGGCGTCAACCTGCTCAGCAAGCCCTATACGCGCGAGGCGCTGGCGCGAAAGATCAGGCAGGTCATCGAACAGAGCCGGGAAGGGGCGCCGCCGCGCACGCCGGAGCGCGCTCCGACGCCTGCCGCGGCTCCCGTCGTCGGGCCGCCTGTCGTTCAGGATCTGCCGATCACCGTGCTGCTGGTCGAGGACGAGGCGCTGATCCGCATTTCGACGGCGGACTTCCTGCAGGATTCCGGCATGAACGTCGTGGAGGCGGGATCGGGCAAGGAGGCGCTTGGGACTGCAGGCAGCCATCCGGTCGATATTCTCGTCACCGACGTGCATCTGCCGGAAATGAGCGGACTTGAGCTGGCATTGAAGGTGCGGGAAACGCTGCCGCATCTGCCGGTGATCTTTGCGACCGGCGACCGGGACGTGCCTGGGCTGGAAGCGCTCGGGCAGACCTCGCTGATCACCAAGCCTTACGACTACGACCTGCTCGCCGCCCGCATCCGCGCCATGGTGACGCCCCGCACGGGGACGTGACCAGACTTCACCTTCGAGCCGCAGGCGTGACTTGCGGCAATGCGCTCAGATGCGTCCACCGGCCTCGACGATGACCTTGGTCAGGCTGCCGGTGGCCGGGAAGAGGGGAATGAGGCAGGCCTGCAGCGCATGATAGATATCGCCCTTGCCGGGAAAGAGCGTATGCGCCGGGACGAGGTCTTCAGTCAGCTCCTCGTGCCAGCCGCCGTTCTTGTGGTCGATGAAGCGGTTGGCGATCGTGCCCCAAATGAGGCGGTAGCCGTCCTCGTAGAATCGGTCCGCGGGCAGATGCTCGTTCAGGAAATGCGCGGCCGCGGCCCCTTCGCACATCGGCCACCAGAGCTTGTTGGTCTTGGCCGGCCTGTCCTGCCAGTCAAGCGTATAGAAGAAGCCGCCTTTCTCCTTGTCCCAGCCCAGCGACATGGATTGGACGAAGAGCGATTTTGCAGCTTCGGGCATCCAGCCGTGCTTTTTGCCCCCGAGCGCCCAGAGCTGCAATAGGAGGCGTGCCCATTCCAGCCAATGGCCGGGCGTCGTGCCGGCGGGGCGGAACATCTCGTCGGGATGGTAATAATCCTTGTTGACCGTCCATTCCGCGTCGAAATGCTCGGCGACGCGGAAGCCCACGCTGCCGGCCGCGCGGCGGATGACCAAGTCGGCAATGCTTTCGGCCTTCTGAAGATAGGCCGTCTCGCCGGTCGCCTCGAAAGCCGCCATCAGCGCTTCGGTGAGATGCATATTGGAGTTCTGGCCGCGATAGCTTCCCTCCTCGATCAGCGACCAGTCGCGGTTGAACTCTTCGGCGATTGCCCCGTGGCGGGTTTCCCAGAATTTCGTTTCCAGGATTTCGGTAATATCGGCCAGCATCCGCTCGGCGAGCGGATGGCCGGCCACCTTGGCCGAGGACGCGGCAAGCAGCACGAAAGCGTGGCCGTAGCCCTGCTTGGCGGGACCGACGGCGCCGTCATCGTTGACCTGCCAGAAATAGCCGTCATGCTCCGCATCGCGGTGACGCTCCCAGAGATAGCGCATGCCGTGGTCGATGATATCGCCGGCGCCGGGGCGGCCGAGCAGGTAACCGATCGAGAAACAATGCACCATGCGCGCCGAGGCGTGGATGCCGCGGGTCGGATTGGCCCCGCCGATCGGCGAGCCCTGATCGTCGAGATCGAAAAAGCCGCCTTTCGGATTCATGGCCCGGTATTGGAAGAAGTCGAAGAGGCCGTCGGCCTGATCCAGCAGCCAGCGCCGATGATAGGGAAGGCTCGCCCAATTGGCGGCTGTCTGACCGTTATCGCTCATGGAGACCTCAAATGGCTGAATGGGTACGTTGCTCAGAACGCCTATAGCGCCCGGCTGGTTTCCTGTCATCGGCTATTCGATTGACGATCTCTCATGTCAGAGTTCACTTCAGTTATATATTGACATAAAGATATGTTTATGCGGTTATTGAATTATCTCGAAGCATGAGGATGTGCGATGTTCGATGAACTCTTCGGCCCCGAAGCCTCCCGCCGCGACGGCGCGGAAATCCTGGCGGCGCTCAAGGCCGCGGCGCGGGAGCGCATCCTGATCATCGACGGCGCCATGGGCACCGAGATCCAAGGGCTCGGCTTCAACGAGGACCATTTTCGCGGGGAGCGGTTCGCCGGCTGCGCCTGCCATCAGCAGGGCAACAACGACCTCCTGATCCTCTCGCAGCCGCAGGCGATCGAGGAGATCCACTACCGTTACGCCAAGGCCGGCGCTGATATCCTCGAGACCAACACCTTCTCCTCTACCCGCATCGCCCAGGCCGACTATCAGATGGAGAATGCCGTCTACGACCTGAACCGCGATGGTGCGCGGCTGGCGCGGCGCGCGGCACTCCGGGCGGAGAAGGAGGATGGCCGGCGCCGCTTCGTCGCCGGCGCGATCGGCCCGACCAACCGCACAGCGTCCATTTCTCCCGACGTCAACAATCCCGGTTACCGTGCGGTGACATTCGACGACTTGCGCATCGCCTACGGAGAGCAGCTCGACGGCCTCATCGACGGCGGCGCCGACATCATCCTGATCGAAACGATCTTCGACACGCTGAACGCCAAAGCCGCGATCTTCGCCTGTGCCGAACGTTTCGCCGAAAAAGGCATCCACCTGCCGGTGATGATCTCCGGCACGATCACCGATCTTTCCGGCCGCACGCTTTCCGGCCAGACGCCGTCGGCCTTCTGGTATTCGGTTCGCCATGCGAAGCCCTTCACCATCGGCCTGAACTGCGCGCTCGGCGCCGATGCGATGCGCCCGCATCTGCAGGAACTCTCGGCCGTCGCCGACACGTTCATCTCGGCCTATCCGAATGCCGGCCTGCCGAACGAATTCGGGCGCTACGACGAGACGCCGGACGACATGGCCCGCCAGATCCGCGGCTTTGCCGAGGAAGGGCTCGTCAACGTCGTCGGCGGCTGCTGCGGCTCGACGCCGGAGCATATCCGGGCGATCGCCGATGCGGTTGCGCCGTTCAAGCCGCGCGAAGTGCCGGAGCACAAGCCGTTCATGGCGCTCTCCGGCCTGGAACCCTTCGTCTTCACCAAGGACGTGCCTTTCGTGAATGTCGGCGAGCGCACCAACGTCACCGGCTCGGCGAAATTCCGCAAGCTGATCACCGCCGGCGACTTTACGGCGGCGCTCGCGGTCGCCCGCGATCAGGTTGAAAACGGGGCCGCCGTCATCGACATCAATATGGACGAAGGCCTGATCGATTCCGAAAAGGCGATGGTCGAGTTCGTGAACCTCATCGCCGCCGAGCCGGATATCGCCCGCGTGCCGCTGATGCTCGACAGCTCCAAGTTCGAGATCATGGAGGCCGGCCTCAAATGCGTGCAGGGCAAACCGGTCGTCAACTCGATATCGATGAAGGAGGGTGAAGAAAAGTTCCTGGCCCAGGCGCGGCTCCTGCGCAATTACGGTGCTGCGGTCGTCGTCATGGCCTTCGACGAGCAAGGGCAGGCCGATACGTTCGAGCGCAAGGTTTCGATCGCCGAGCGGGCCTACAAGCTGCTGACCGAAGAGGCGGGTTTTCCGCCGGAAGACATCATCTTCGATCCGAACATCTTCGCCGTCGCGACGGGTATCGAAGAGCACAACAATTACGGCCTCGCCTTCATCCAGGCGACGAAGGCGATCCGCGAGCGCATGCCGCATGTGCATGTCTCGGGCGGCGTCTCGAACCTTTCCTTCTCCTTCCGCGGCAACGAGCCGGTGCGCGAGGCGATGCATGCCGTGTTCCTTTACCACGCCATCCAGGCAGGCATGGACATGGGCATCGTCAATGCCGGGCAGCTCGCGATCTACGAGAACATCGAGCCGGAACTGCGCGAGGCCTGCGAGGACGTGGTCCTCAACCGCCGCGACGACGCGACGGAACGCATGCTCGAAATCGCCGAGCGCTATCGCGGCGCCGGAGCCAAGGAGGCCAAGGCGCAGGACCTCGCCTGGCGCGAATGGCCGGTCGAGAAGCGCCTGTCGCACGCGCTGGTCAACGGCATCACCGAGTTCATCGAAGCGGATACCGAAGAGGCGCGACAAAGCGCAGAGCGGCCGCTGCATGTCATCGAAGGTCCGCTGATGGCCGGCATGAATGTTGTCGGCGACCTCTTCGGTTCCGGCAAGATGTTCCTGCCGCAGGTGGTGAAGTCCGCCCGCGTCATGAAGCAGGCCGTCGCCGTGCTGCTGCCCTACATGGAAGAGGAGAAACGCCTCAATGGTGGCGACCAGAAGAAGTCAGCCGGAAAAGTGCTGATGGCGACCGTAAAGGGCGACGTGCACGATATCGGCAAGAACATCGTCGGCGTCGTGCTCGCCTGCAACAATTACGAGATCATCGACCTCGGCGTCATGGTGCCCTCCACGAAGATCCTCGAGACGGCGATCGCCGAGAAGGTCGATATCATCGGGCTTTCCGGCCTTATCACACCGTCGCTCGATGAGATGGCGCATGTGGCCTCCGAAATGGAACGGCAGGGCTTCGATATTCCGCTCCTGATCGGCGGAGCCACCACCAGCCGCGTGCATACGGCGGTCAAGATCCATCCGCGCTACGATCGCGGCCAGGCGGTCTATGTCAACGATGCGAGCCGCGCCGTCGGCGTCGTCTCATCGCTGCTGTCGCCCGAGGCCAGGCAGGGCTATATCAGCACCGTGCGGGCGGAATATGCCAAGGTGGCGGCGGCGCATGCCCGTTCCGAGGCCGAGAAGACCCGTCTTTCGATCTCGCGCGCCCGCGATAATGCCGAAAAGCTCGACTGGTCGGAATACAAGCCGACGAGACCGCAATTCCTCGGCACCAAGATCTTCGAGACCTATGACCTTGCGGAGCTGGCGAAATATATCGACTGGACGCCCTTCTTCCAGACCTGGGAGCTGAAGGGCCGGTTCCCGGCCATTCTCGAAGACGAGAAGCAGGGCGAGGCGGCGCGCCAGCTTTATACGGACGCCCAGGCGATGCTCGATAAGATCATTGCGGAAAAGTGGTTCCGGCCGCGGGCGGTGATCGGTTTCTGGCCGGCCAACACGGTCGGCGACGATATCCGCCTCTTCACGGACGAGGGCCGCGCCGAAGAGCTCGCGACCTTCTTCACGCTGCGTCAGCAGCTTTCCAAGCGGGACGGCCGGCCGAACGTGGCGCTCTCGGATTTCGTCGCGCCGCGGGCGACGGGCCTGGAAGACTATGTCGGCGGCTTCGTGGTGACGGCAGGCATCGAGGAGGTGGCGATCGCCGAGCGTTTCGAGCGGGCGAACGACGACTACTCGTCGATCCTCGTCAAGGCGCTGGCCGACCGTTTCGCCGAAGCTTTCGCCGAATGCATGCATGAACGGGTCCGCAAGGAGTTCTGGGGCTATGCGCCGGACGAGAACCTTTCGTCAGAAGAGCTGATCACGGAAGCCTATGGCGGCATCCGGCCTGCGCCCGGTTATCCGGCCCAGCCCGACCATACGGAAAAGGCGACGCTCTTCCGGCTGCTCGATGCGGAGAACGCAACCGGCGTCACGCTGACCGAGAGTTATGCGATGTGGCCCGGTTCTTCCGTTTCCGGCCTCTATATCGGCCACCCGGCATCCTATTATTTCGGCGTGGCGAAGGTCGAGCGTGATCAGGTCGAGGATTATGCCAAGCGCAAGGGCATGGCGATCGCGGAGGTCGAGCGCTGGCTCGGTCCGGTCCTCAACTATGTGCCGTCATCCGAGCAGGATGCAGTGGACGATGCTGCGTGACAATTAGCGCCGGGCTTGTCCCGAGGATCTGCCGTACTTTTCGCTTGGGCCCGGTAGATCCTCGGCACAAGGCCGAGGATGACGGGGGAGCGTTCTAGGCTTCCGTCAGAATCAATCCCGAACGATCAGGAAGTCGCTGGCGTTGAAGCGCAGCGTCACGGCTTCGCCCGCCTGCGGCATGACGGCATCCGGCGCATTGAACATGTCGAACGAAATCCGGTTGCCGCCGACGTCGATCTTGGTGCGGATCACCGAGCCGAGGAAATGCGAGGAGACCACCTTGCCGGTGAGCGAGGTATCGCCCTTGGCGTTTTCGGAAAGCGAGCCGGCTTCCGGGCGCAGCGCGATCGACAGCTTGTCGCCGATTTTCAGCGCGCCGATCGGTTCGCGCAGCCTGACGACATTCTCGCCGACGTTTACCGTATTGGCTGCCGGATCGGCCACGGTCGCCTCGATCATGTTGAGCGTGCCGACGAATGAGGCGACGAAGCGGGTGGCGGGGCGATTGTAGATTTCCGACGGCGTGCCGATCTGGTCGGCGCGGCCGGCATTCATGACGACGATGCGGTCGGAGATCGACAGCGCCTCTTCCTGGTCATGGGTGACGAAGACGGTCGTGATGCCGAGCTGGCTCTGGATCTGGCGGATTTCTTCGCGCAGCGAGACGCGGATCTTGGCATCGAGCGCCGAAAGCGGCTCGTCGAGCAAAAGCACCTGCGGTTTCGGCGCGAGCGCGCGGGCGAGCGCCACGCGCTGCTGCTGCCCGCCCGACAGCTGATAGGGATAGCGATCGGCGAGATGATCGAGGCGGATCAGCGACAGCATCTCCTTCACGCGCGCTTCGATCTCCGCCTTCGGCTTTCCGGCGACCTTGAGGCCGAAGGCGACGTTGTCGGAGACGTTCATGTTCGGAAACAGCGCATAGGCCTGGAAGACCATGCCGATGTTGCGCTGGCTGGTCTTCAGCCGGTTCTGGTCCTTTCCGTTGATGCTGATCCTGCCGCCGCTCGGCGTCTCGAAGCCGGCGATCATGCGCAGCACCGTCGTCTTGCCGCAGCCGGACGGGCCGAGAAAGGAGACGAATTCGCCCTTCTCGATCGACATATCGAAGTCCTTGACGACCTGCGTCTGCCCAAAACTCTTCTTGATATTTTCAAGGACGAGGAACGACATTGAGAAAATTCCTTAGGGCCGGGACGGCGGCAATTTACTGAAACGGGTCACGAGCTGGAGGAGCCCCATCGAAAGCCAGGTGATCGCAAACGCTATGATGGCAAGCGCAGAGGGTTCATAGGCCTTGTTGGCGCCGACAAGCTGCAGATAGGGACCGAATGCGGGCCGGTTGAGGAGCGCCGCCATGGTGAATTCGCCCATGACGATCGCGAAGGTGATGAAGGCCCCCGACAATACGCCCGACATGACATTCGGGAAGATGCAGCGGAACATGATGGTCGGCCATTTGGCGCCGAGGATTTCGGCGGCTTCCGTCAGCGTCCGCACGTCGATCGCGCGCATGGCGGTATCGACCGCGCGGTACATGTAGGGCAGGGAGAGCGTCATGTATGAAAGCACCAGCAGGATATTGGTGCCCTGCGTCGAGCCCGTGAACGGAAGCCAGGACGACGAGTTGTAGAGCCTCAGATAGCCGAAGACGATGACGATCGCCGGGATCACCAGCGGCAGCAGCGTGATGAATTCGATCACCGGACGCACCTGCGGCAGGCGCAGCCGCACCCAATAGGCGGTCGGCACGACGAGCAGCATGCCGAAGATGATGGTGAAGAGCGCCATCATCATCGAGAAGCCGAAGGTCTGCTGGAACTGGATATCCGAGAAGACCGACTGATAGGCATCGAAGGAATATTCGCCGCGCCGCATGCGCAGCGAGAATTCGAACGTGCCGATCAGCGGCACGAAGAAGTAGATGGCGCCGATGGCGATGGCAATCCAGGCAAGGACCTTGCTCGTCTTCATTTCTGTCCCCCTCACTTCTGCCAGCGTTCAGCGCGCATGCGCAGCAGGATGTAGAGGATGTTGGAAACGCCCGTGATGACGATCATGCCGAGCGCCAGCGCATAGCCGAGATTGGGGTTGTGCAGCACGTCGCCGCGGATCTGGGCGTAGAGCAGGATCGGCACGATGTTGAGCGAGGAGCCGGTCAGCGCATAGGCCGTGGCGATCGCGCCGAAGGCATTGGCGAAGAGCAGCAGCGTCGTGCCCATCAGGCTCGGCCAGAGGATCGGCAGCGCCACCATGCGCCAGTATTGCCAGGTCGAGGCGCCGAGGATTTCGGAAGCCTCGCGCCATTCCTTCTTCATGCCGTCGAGCGCCGGCGTCAGGATCAGCACCATCAGCGGGATCTGGAAGAACATGTAGGTAATGGTCAACCCGAAGAAGGAGAGGATGTTGAAGCCGGTCGAATAGAGATTGAAACCGATCCAGTCGCGCAGCAGCACCGTCACCAGGCCGGTGCGTCCGAGGGTGGCCAGGAAGGCGAAGGCGAGCGGCACGCCCGCAAAGTTGGAGGCGACGCCGGAAAAGGTGAGCAGGCCGGAACGAACCCAGGAGGGAACGCCGCCGAGCACGATCGCCCACGCGAGGAAGAAGCCGATCAGCGCACCGCCGAGCGCGGACGCCACCGAGACCTTGATGCTGATCCCGTAGGCGCTCATGATCGACGGCGTGAAGAGATCGACGATGTTCTTCAAGGTGAACTGGCCGTCCGGCGTGAAGAAGGCGCCCGTCACCAGATAGAGGGTCGGGACGATCAGGAACATCAGCGCGAAGATCATGAACGGCGCGATGCCGAGCCAATCGACGACGGTGCGGCGGTCGATGAAGGACGTGGTGGCGGTGCTCATGAGGCGCTGGCTTCTGCCGGAGGAGGAAAAGTCTCCCCGCCGGAGCAGCGGGGAGACTGAATTCAGGATGTTACTGCACGTTGGCGCCGACAGTCGCATCCCACTTGGTGGTGATCGCGGTCTTGCCGGCTTCCTGCTCGGCAAGCGTCGGGAAGACGGCCTTTTCATAGGCCGCCGCCGGCGGCAGGGCGTCGAGCAGCTCCTTCGGGATCTTGTTGTTCTTGGCAAGATCGTTGAAGCGGATCGGGTGGCAATAGCCCTTCAGCCAGCCGAGCTGGCCTTCGTCCGAATAGAGGAACTCCATCCACAGCTTGGCGGCGTTCGGATGCGGAGCGAATGCGGAGATCGCCTGCACGTAGACGCCGGCCACGACGCCGGAGGCCGGGACGACGACTTCGAGCGGCGGGTTGCCCTTCAGGCTGTCGCGCCAGGAGAGGCCGTTATAGTCCCATGCAATCACGATCGGGGTCGATCCTTGGGCAAGCGAGGCGGACTTGCCGATGACCGGAACGAAGTTGCCGGCCTTGTTGACGTCCGCGAAGAAGGAAAGGCCTGCTTCGCCAGCCTTGGCGGCGTCCTTTTCACCGGTGGAGAGGCCGGCGGCGTAGACGGCCTGGACGGCCTGGTTGGAGGCGCGCGGGTCGCCGGCAAGCGCGACCGCGTTGGCGAATTCCGGCTTCTTCAGGTCGGCCCAGTCCTTGGGGAGTTCCTTCACGATGTCGGTGTTCACGACAAAGGAAAGGACGCCGTAATAGTCGCCGTACCAGTAGCCTTCCGCATCTTTGGCACTGTCCGGGATCGTGTCCCAGGTGGAAACCTTGTAGGGCATCAGAAGGCCTTCGGCCTTGGCGGACGGGCCGAAGGAGAGGCCGACGTCGATGACATCAGGGGCCTGGGGGCCGGCATTGCCCTTGTTGGCCTTGATCGCTTCGATTTCGTCGCCCGAACCGGCATCGGGGTTCAGCTCGTTGACTTCGATGCCATACTTGGCCTTGAAGGCGGCGATCAGGTCGCCATAGCCGCACCAGCTATGGGGCAGGGCGATCGTGGTCAGCGTGCCTTCCTTCTTGGCGGCTGCGATCAGTTCGGCGCTCGGCTCGGCGGCGGCGGCGAGGCTCGCCGAAGCGATGACGATGGCGGTCGTCATCGAAAGAAGACGTTGGGTCCTGTTGAGCACGGTATCCTCCTAGGGTTCAGGTCGTGTGGTTCGGGTCGTTAGGGCGGGACTCGTAGAGCCAGTTCATGTATCGTATATGACAGCCCGGATCGTGAGCATTTGCTCATAAACTGCCGATTTTCCGGGATATTCCTTGCATTCTCGATGGTCAGTCGGGGCGTGTCTGACGGCCCGGGCGGCGGAAGAGGCGGCTCCGCTCGAACAGGCCTTCGAGAGAGTTCATGCGTTCGCGGGTTTCCTCCCATGTGGCGCTCTGTACCGCCTCGATCAGCGCTTCAACCACAAAGAGCGTGATCACCGAGGAGTCCCAGGCGGAGGGCGCTTCGATACGCATCTTGAACGTGTGCTCTGCATGTTGTGCGACAGGCGAAGCCCAGACGTCGGTGAACAAGACGATGACGACGCCGTTGGCCTTTGCGGTCTCTGCCAGCGTCGCCATCTCCTGCTCGTAACGGCGGATATCGAAGATCACCAGCACGTCGCCTGAACTCATGTTGAGCACGTGCTGCGGCCAGGAACTGGAATTGTTGGAGATCAGCGTCGTCTTCGGACGGATGACCTGCATATGGGTGAAGAAATATTCCGCGAGCGCCCCGGTGATGCGGCCTCCGACGAAATAGATGCTGCGGCTGCGATCGCGCAAAAGTGCGGCCGCGCCCTCGAACGTCGTCGTGTCGAGGTCGGACAGCGTGTCGCGCAGATTGGCGGTGATGGCATCGGCGAAGCGGTTCAGGATATGGGTGCCGGGCGCGTTGGAAGCCCAGCGGTCGTGCTTGGCGATGGGGTTGGAGATCGTCGCTTCGAGCTCCTGATGCAGATGTGACTGGAATTCCGGATAGCCCCTGTAGCCGAGCTTCTGCACCATGCGCGCGACCGTCGGCGTGGACACGCCGGCATTCTCCGCGATGACAGTGATGCTGCCGAGCCCCGACATCGGATAGTTCTCCAATAGGCTGTCCGCCAACTGTTTTTCCGCGCGCGTCAGGCTGTCGTAACGAACACGAATGACATCCGATACGGTGCGTGCTGTTGGTGGCACGAAAACTGTTCCCTCCGGTCTGCGCCGGTTTACCGCACAAGATTAACATTCGTTTCCAGGGAGAAGTCAATCGGGCCTTTGAAGAGAAATTTTCAGAATTGCATTGACGAGAGTCAAAAAGTGAAGAATTCTCTTCTTAATTCAAAATTAGTCATTCCGGGACGCGGTCATGCTGGTTCGGTCGGAGTTTTTCACGGAGGCGGACGGTGAACCCGTCGCCGTGGAAAATGCCGGCGGCAAGGGAGAGGTGCTTCTCGTCTGCGAGCACGCCTCGCCGCGCATGCCGGAGCGCTACGGCGATCTCGGGCTTTCGGAGGAGGCGCTCAACTCCCATATCGCCTGGGATCCCGGCGCTTTCGCGGTCGCCAGGCTGATGTCGAAGAGCCTCGACGCGACGCTGATCTACCAGCGGTTCTCCCGCCTCATATACGATTGCAACCGGCCGCCGGAATCGCCGGCCGCCATACGCGACGTCTCCGAAATCTTTCGTATCCCCGGCAACGAGAACCTGTCCGAGGCCGAGCGTTCGCGGCGCACCACAGCGCTTTACATGCCGTTCCACGGCCGCATCCGCGAGGAGATCGCGGCGCGGCGGGCGAGGGGGCAAGGGACGGTGTTCGTCACCATCCACAGTTTTACGCCGGTCTATTTCGGCAGGGAACGGCCGGTCGAGATCGGCATCCTGCACGATGCGGATAGCCGCCTTGCGGACCGCATGCTGAGAGCGGCGTCCGACACGCGTCTCTATCGCGTCGAGCGCAACGAACCTTATGGCCCGGCGGACGGCGTCACCCATACGCTGGAAGCCCATGCCCTGCCGGCCGGGCTTCTGAACGTGATGATCGAGATCAGGAACGACCTGATAGCGGATGAAACCGGCCAGGGGGTCGCGGCCGATTTTCTGACAGGGCTGCTGCGGGAAAGTCTCGCAGACGTCCAAGGATAAGACCCCCGCAAAGGGGACAGAGGGAGCAGCGAAAGCTGCGAGGCGCCGACACCGGAAAAAAGCGGGCGGCGCCAGGACATGTCGACTGGGGTGGGGCTGGCCAGAACGGCCAGCCGCCCGTTTTCTTGATCAGGAGAGAAGGGCATGGAAAGTTCATCTGCAGGCGTCAGCTACAAGAAGACTGACGCATCCTATTTCGAAAAGCGCGGGCTCTCCCGCTATGCAGGGGTCTGGTCGCTCTGGGCGCTCGGCGTCGGAGCGGTCATCTCCGGCCATTTTTCCGGCTGGAATTTCGGTTTTGCGACGGGCGGCTGGGGCGGCATGCTGGTCGCCGGCATCATCATCGCCATCATGTATCTCGGCCTCACCTTCTCGATCGCCGAGATGAGCCCGGCATTGCCGCATACGGGCGCGGCCTATTCCTTCGCCCGCACCGCCATGGGGCCGTGGGGCGGCTTCGTCACCGGACTTTGCGAGAACGTCGAATACGTGCTGACGCCGGCGGTGATCGTCACCTTCATCACGGCCTACGTCAATTCGATCTTCGGGCTCGATGCGGCGTATTCGCCGCTCATCTGGATCGTCTTCTACGCGATCTTCCTGGCATTGAACGTCTTCGGCCTGGAACTCTCGTTCAAGGTGACGCTGGTGATCACCATCATCTCGCTCGCCGTTCTGGTGTTCTTCTGGATCAGCGCTATTCCCAGCATGGATTTCTCCCGCTGGGCGCTGAATATCGGCGCGGGGCCGGATGGGGCGGCGGTCGAACTGCCGGAAGGCAACGGCTCGTGGTTCCCCTTCGGCTTCTCGGGCGTGCTTGCGACCCTGCCGTTCGCCGTCTGGCTGTTCCTGGCGATCGAACAGCTTCCGCTGGCGGCAGAAGAATCCGTCGATCCGAAGCGCGACATGCCGAAGGGGATCATCCTCGGAATGGTGACGCTGATGATCTCGGCCTTCATGATCGTTCTGCTCAACCCGTCCGTGCCGGGTGTCGGCTCCTTCCATCTCGGCTCATCGCTGGAGCCGCTGCTGGACGGCTTCAAGGCGGTCTATGGCGATAGCGGCGTCGTGGTTCTCGGTCTCGTGGCGCTGACCGGGCTCATCGCCAGCTTCCACACGATCCTCTATGCGCAGGGCCGGCAGGTCTATTCGCTGTCGCGTGCGGGCTATTTTCCGACGGTGCTCTCGGTCACGCATTCGGTCTACAGGACGCCCCATATCGCAATGATCACGGGCTCGCTGGTCGGGCTGGCGGTCATGCTGGTGATCTGGTTCTCGCTTGGCGCGGAGCAGGGGGGCAGTGTCATCGGCAGCGTGCTCCTCAACATGGCGGTCTTCGGCGCGATGTTCTCCTACATCATGCAGGCGATCTCCTTCATCATCCTGCGCAAGAAACTGCCGAACATCGAGCGGCCCTTCCGCTCGCCGCTCGGCATTCCTGGCGCCGTCTTGACGATCGTCATCGCGGTGGTCACGCTGCTCTATCAGGTCCAGGACCCGAACTTCACCAGGGGCGTGCTCTGGGTGATCGTCTGGTTCGCCGTCGCGATCGCCTATTTCGCGGTCGTCGGTCGCCATCGCCTGATCCTCTCGCCGGAAGAGGAATTTGCGATGGAGCACAAGCAGGCGGCATCGCTCGTCTGAGATTTTCCGGCGCGGCCTTCCGGCCGCGCCTCCCGTATTTTCAAAGGAACGGATGCAGGGGCATGGCCGCCAATTATTCTTTCGACGATCTGAAGCTCGATGTCGCCGCGGGGCGTATCGATACCGTCATTGCCGCCCAGGTGGACATGCAGGGCCGGTTGATGGGCAAACGGTTCCAGGCGGAATATTTCGTCGAGAGCGCCTACAAGGAGACCCATAGCTGCAACTACCTGCTCGCGACGGACATGGAGATGGAGACGGTCTCCGGATACAAGGCGACGAGCTGGGAGAAGGGCTATGGCGACTACACGATGAAGCCGGACCTCTCGACGCTCAGGAAACTGCCCTGGCTCGAGGGCACGGCGCTCGTCATCTGCGACGTGCTCGATCATCATACCCATGAGGAAGTGCCGCATTCACCGCGCGCCATCCTGAAGAAGCAGGTGAAACGCCTGGAGGCCATGGGCATGACGGCCTTCATGGCGACGGAGCTGGAATTCTTCCTGTTCGACCAGACCTACGACAGCGCCCGCGAAGGGGGATATCGCAGCCTCAAGCCCGCCAGCGCCTATAACGAGGATTACCATATCTTCCAGACGACCAAGGAAGAGGACGTGATGCGGGCGATCCGCACCGGCCTGCAGGGCGCAGGCATCCCGGTCGAGAACTCCAAGGGCGAGGCATCGGCCGGGCAGGAGGAGATCAACGTCCGGTACGCAGACGCGCTCGCCATGGCCGACCGCCACGCCATCATCAAGAATGCGTGCAAGGAGATCGCCTGGCAGAAGGGCAAGGCCGTCACCTTCCTCGCCAAGTGGAATTACAGTGCCGCCGGCAGTTCCTCCCATATCCATCAGTCTCTCTGGAACGCGGACGGCACGACCCCGCTGTTCTTCGATGAAAGCGGCGAGCACGGCATGTCCGAGACCATGAAGCATTACATGGCCGGGCTGCTTACCCATGCGGGCGAGATCACCTATTTCCTGGCGCCCTACATCAATTCCTACAAGCGCTTCATGGCCGGCACCTTCGCGCCGACCAAGGCCGTCTGGTCGAAGGACAACCGCACGGCCGGTTACCGCCTCTGCGGCGAAGCTACCCGAGGCATCCGCGTCGAATGCCGCGTCGGCGGTTCCGACCTCAATCCCTATCTCGCGATGGCGGCGCTGATCGCGGCCGGTATCGACGGCATCGAGAAGAGGATGGAGCTGGAGCCCGCCTTTGTCGGTGACGCCTATGGCGGCAAAGGCGTGCGGGAAATCCCGAAGACGCTGCGCGATGCGATCGGCATCCTGAACGGCTCCGAAATGCTGCGCTCGGCCTTCGGCAACGACGTCATCGACCACTATGTCCGGGCCGGCCTCTGGGAACAGGAGGAATACGACCGCCGCGTGACGGACTGGGAAGTGGCGAGGGGTTTCGAAAGGGCGTAGACCTTTCCATCAGGAAATCAGAAATGGGAATAGCGATCATGACGATGATCCAATGTATCTCGCCGGTCGATGGATCGGTTTATGCCGAACGTCCGGCGATGCCGCTGGAAAATGCGGTGGAAGCCGTCGGCCGCGTTCGCAAGGCGCAAAAGGCCTGGGCCAGGCGTCCGCTCGAAGAGCGCGTCCAGCTCGTGCTGAAGGGTGTCGCCCGCCTCAATGAGATGTCTGACGAGGTCGTGCCGGAGCTTGCCTGGATGATGGGCCGGCCGGTGCGTTACGGCGGCGAATATCGCGGCTTCAACGAGCGCTCCAACTATGTCGCCTCGATCGCCGCCGAAGCGCTCGCGCCGATCCGGATCGAAGACAGCGCCACGTTCGAGCGTCGCATCGAGCGCGAGCCGCATGGCGTCGTCTTCGTCATCGCGCCCTGGAACTACCCGTACATGACGGCGATCAACACGGTCGCGCCGGCACTGATGGCCGGCAACGCGGTCGTGCTGAAACACGCCGCGCAGACGCTGCTGGTTGGCGAGCGCATGGTGCGCGCCTTCATCGAAGCCGGCGTGCCGGAAGACGTGTTCCAGAACCTCTTCCTCGACCATGAGACGACGGCGAAGCTCATTTCGCAGGGACTTTTCAACTTCATCAACTTCACCGGTTCGGTCGAGGGCGGCCGGTCGATCGAGCGGGCCGCCGCCGGCACTTTCACCGGCATCGGCCTCGAACTCGGCGGCAAGGATCCCGGCTATGTGATGGAGGACGCCGACCTCGACGCAGCGGTCGACGTGCTGATGGACGGTGCGACCTACAATTCCGGCCAATGCTGCTGCGGCATCGAGCGTATCTATGTGCACGAAACGCTCTATGACCGGTTCGTGGAAAAGTCGGTCGCCTGGGTGTCGAACTACAAGCTCGGCAATCCGCTCGACAAGGAAACGACCCTGGGACCGATGGCCAACAAGCGGTTTGCCAAGGTAGTGCGCGAACAGGTCGCCGATGCCGTCGCGAAGGGCGCCAGGGCGCTGATGGATCCGAAACTTTTCCCGGCCGATGACGGCGGCGCCTATCTCGCGCCGCAGATCCTCGTCGATGTCGACCATTCCATGCCCTTCATGCGCGAGGAGACCTTCGGGCCTGCGGTCGGCATCATGAAAGTGAAGAACGACGGCGAGGCGATCGGCCTGATAAACGACAGCCGGTACGGGCTCACCGTGTCGCTCTGGACGAAGGACGCGGACCGGGCGGCGAAGATCGGCCATGAGCTCGAAACAGGCACGGTCTTCATGAACCGCGCCGATTACCTCGATCCGGCGCTCGTCTGGACCGGCGTCAAAGAGACCGGGCGAGGCGGCTCGCTCTCCGTCCTCGGCTTCCATAACCTGACCCGCCCGAAATCCTATCACCTGAAGAAGGTCACGAAATGAATATCGTCGCGAACTGGAGCTATCCGACCGCCGTCAAGCTGGGCAGGGGCCGCATCAAGGAACTGGCGGATGCCTGCAAGACGCTGGGCCTGAAGAAGCCGCTGCTGGTCACCGACCGGGGATTGGCCTCGATGGCGATCACCGCACACGCGCTGGATGTCCTCGCCGATGCCGGTCTCGGCCGGGCGATCTTCTCCGATGTCGATCCGAACCCCAACGAAAAGAACCTCGAAGCCGGCATCAAGGCCTACAGGGAGGGCGGCCATGACGGCGTCGTGGCTTTCGGCGGCGGCTCCGGCCTCGACCTCGGCAAGCTGATCGCCTTCATGGCCGGCCAGACGCGGCCGGTCTGGGATTTCGAGGATATCGGCGACTGGTGGACGCGCGCGGAGGCTTCGAGGATCGCGCCGATCGTCGCTGTGCCGACAACGGCAGGAACCGGCTCGGAGGTCGGCAGGGCAGGAGTGCTCACCAATTCCGAGACGCATGTGAAGAAGATCATCTTCCATCCGAAGATGCTGCCGGGCGTCGTCATCTGCGATCCGGAACTCACCATGGGCATGCCGAAGGCGATCACCGCCGGCACCGGGATGGATGCCTTCGCTCATTGCCTGGAAGCCTATTCTTCGCCCTTCTATCATCCGATGTCGGGCGGCATCGCGCTCGAAGGCATGCGGCTCGTCAAGGAATTCCTGCCTCGTGCCTACAAGGACGGCGCCGATCTCGAAGCGCGGACCAACATGATGTCGGCCGCCGCCATGGGGGCCGTCGCCTTCCAGAAGGGGCTTGGTGCGATCCACTCGCTCTCGCATCCGATCGGCGCGGTCTACAACACCCATCACGGCATGACCAATGCGGTCGTCATGCCGCCGGTGCTGCGCTTCAATCGTCCCGCGATCGAAGAGAAGATCGCCCGGGCGGCCGCCTATCTCGGCATTTCCGGCGGCTTCGACGGTTTCTATGACTACGTGCTCTCGCTGCGCTCGGAGCTCGGCGTGCCGGAGAACCTTACGGCCATGGGGATCAAGCCGGATCGAATCGACGAGCTGACAGCCATGGCGATCGAGGATCCCAGCTGCGGCGGCAATCCCGTCCCAATGACGCTGGAGAACACGAAAGCGCTTTTCCTTAGCTGCTTCTGAATGCGGGCGAGTTGCCATCAACGAAGACCAGGAGGAAAAACTCCTGGTTAAACTGCTGACGAAGGCGAGAATTTCTCTTCCGTCATGCTCGGCCGGTCCCGAGCATCTGCAAACCATTGATGTTTATAGATCCTCGGGACAGGCCGAGGATGACGCCGAATAAGGCCGGAGGAATGTCAACAAGCTGATCAGGAGGAAGACTCCTGATCTTTCCGTATCTTAAAGATGGAAGCTAAATCTCCCGACTGATTTCCATGATGCTCAAGTTAACAATTCGTTAACCATGTTTGGCAAGGATGGCCTTACTGACACCATGCCTCCGGTGTCCTTTGAGCGATGCGGCTCGCGACCCTTCGAGGACCGAAAATGCCTGTAATCTCCTTTGCCAATGCCAAGGGTGGCGCCGGAAAGACCACGGCGGCACTCCTGCTCGCAACCGAACTTGCCCATCAGGGGTTTCGTGTCACCGTCATCGATGCCGACCCGCAGCGCTGGATCAGCCAGTGGTGCGAAATCTCCGGTCCTGTCCGCAATATCGACGTCGTTTCCGAGGTCACGGTCGCATCGCTCCAGTGTCATCTGCGCGAATTGGCGCCGCGCACCGATTATTTCATCATCGACCTTGCGGGAGCCCGCGACGCGATCGTCACGACCGCTATCGGCCTTTCGGATCATGTGATGATCCCGGTTCAGGGTTCCGCCATGGATGCCAAGGGCGCGGCGCAGATCCTCGATCTCCTCTCGTTCCTCAAGGACAAGGCCAATCTCGATATCGCCCATTCGGTCGTTCTGACGCGGGTGACTTCCATGGTCACGACCAAGGCCCTGCTGACCGTCAAGGGGCTGCTTGCCGCGCGTGGCGTGAACGTGCTGGATACGCCGATCGGCGAACGCATCGCCTTCAAGGAGCTTTTCGAGACCGGCGGCACGCTTCATACGCTCGACCCGGCTAAGGTCAGCAATCTCGACAAGGCTAGGGAAAATGCCGGCGCCTTTGCCAGGGAAGCGTTGGGCTTGATGCCGGTCAAGATCACCCGTTCCGCGGCCTCCCGCCTCTTCGGATTGGGGCGCAACGTCGCCTGAGGCAATTCGTTCAAGTCCTGTTCAGCCCGGGATATTCTTGCACACGGCCGGTTCGGAAGAGCCGGCCGTGTTGCGTTGTGAATGAAAAAGCGCTGCCGCAGACTTTGCCGACGGGATTTGCGAGGAGCGGGCCTATTCGATGAATTCGACGGTCGTGCCCGGCTTCACCATCTTGGCGAGTTCCGTCGCGTCCCAGTTGGTCAGGCGCACACAGCCGTGGCTGTTCGTCTTGCCGATCTTCGACGGCTCCGGAGTGCCGTGGATGCCGTAGGTCGGCTTCGACAGGGCGATCCAGACATTGCCGACCGGACCGTTCGGGCCTGGCGGAATCTGCAGGATCTGGTCGTTGTTGCCCTGCTTGAAGTTGATCCTGGGATTGTAGGTATAGCCAGGATCGAGCGCGATGCGTTCGACCGCATGCGTGCCGGTCGGCGAAGGCGTGTCGGTCGAGCCGATGGTCGCAGGATAGGCCGCGATCAGGCGACCGTCGGCGCCGTAAGCGAAAACCTGTTTCTTGCTCTTGTCGGCGACGATGCGGGTTACCTGACCCTTCTTCGGCTGGCCCGGGTTGATGACCTTGATGATCGTGCCGGGGATCGTGAAGTCCACGTTCGGATTGAGCGCCTTTAGATAGTTCTCGTCCATATGGAACTGCTCGGCGAGCTTTTCCGTCACCGATGTGTAGGACATGGCAGGCAATTGCGCCTTGTGGGCATAGTCGTCCGGGATCGACGCGACATAGGGACCGGCGGCATCGGCGGCGGTGATCGTGTAATCGATGATCGGCAGGCCGCCGGAATAGGTCAGCCGCTGCATGATGTCTTCGGAATTGTTGGGATCGAGCGTTTCGCCGGTCATTTCCTGCCAGGCGGCGATCGCCTTGTTGACGTTGTCGCCGAGATGCCCGTCGATCACGCCGGGCGAGATGCCTTCGCGGTCGAGAAAGACCTGGAGCGCGGCGATTTCGGCCCGCGGCTTCTTGGTGACGGCGATGATCGGCTTCTCCGGCTGCAGGCTCTCCTGCAGTTGCTGATCGGGATCGATCGACGCTTCCTGCGGATAGCCGCCATCCATGCCGGGCATCGGCTGATCGTCGAGCGGCATGCGGGTGACCGAACCCTCGCCCGGGATCGCGCCTGTGACGGCGCCCGGTTCGTCCGGCCGGTATTCGCGGTAATCCCGATAGCCGTAGCCGTCCCGGTAGCCGCCGGCATCGCGGAAATTGCGGTATCCGCCCGGAGCCGGCGGATATTCCTCGGTTCGGGCCGGCCGGTAGGTTTCCTGCCGGATTTCCGTCGCCACGACATTGCCATAGCGATCGATGAATACTCGTCTGCCCATGCCGTCGCGGCTGATGACCACGTTGCGGTCGGGAATGTAGTCGAGAATGGCTCCGTCGGGAGCGACGAGAAGCGTTTCGGAGGGATAGCTGTCGTACCGGCTCTGCGCTTCCGCAGGGGTGATGCCCTGGGCCGCGTATAAAACGACGAGGCCGACGCTTGCGAAAATTAGGCGCTTCACGATGTCACCGACTTCCTTGTTTCCTCTTACACGTAATCGGGAAATCGGCTCTTCGTTCCCGCCCCGTGTGCCTCTCGCCACAGACAAAGTAAATTTGACGGTAGTGTGGAAAAAGTGAATTCGTCATGAACGTATCGTTAAATTCGTATCACGATCGGGTAAAAGCGCTGACGAAACCGTGAAGGGAATGATTATGAAGGCGTTTTCCGCTGCCAGCGGTCCGAAGCTTTTCCTCGATGAGACCTCCGTGCTCGATATCGGCGGCTGTTTCATCGGTGATACCGACCTCTCTCCGGGCCGGGCTATCCCCGACGACGGCGATCCGCGAATCGATCATTCGCTCGAAGGCTTTCTTTTCACCTGCGGGCCGGATCATATCCGCCATCCCGAACCGATCGAGGCGAAGCACGGCGGCAGGAAATATCCGCTGCATGGTTCCTTTTCCTCGCATCCCGCCGAAATCGTTTTCTGGGATGCGCAGGGAGAAGATGCCGAATGCCGTGCCCGCGTGCCGGTCATCATGGCGACCGGCGAGCCTGCGCTGCTCGAGCGCCATTGGCGTATCGATGGCGGGACGGGCGAGGTGTGCCTCTCCGATAAGGTGTTCAATACTGGCAGGAAGCCGTTTGCGCCCGTGCATATGTACCATATGAATATCGGCGCCTGGCTGTTCGACGATCATGTCCGGCTCACCGGGAAAATGCTGGAGGGCGGCGGCTTTCCCTGGGCCTTCGGCAACGATCCCGGCGGGGTCTTCTGCGTCCCCGCAGCAGAGAAGGGCGAGCAGTGGGCGGAAATCGCGCTCGGTCCGATCGCCGCGATCGGCGGGTTGACGCTGAAGGTGAAATTCAGGACGGACACGCTGCCGCACCTGCAGATCTGGCGCAACCAGAAGGCGCCGGCGCATGTGCTCGGCATCGAGCCGGTTTCGCATCGCGGCGCAAGCCGATACGAGCTTGCGGAGAGAGACGAGCTCGGCCTGCTGAAGCCTGGCGAAAGCATCGAATACGGCCTCCGCTTCAGCTTCGTCTGATATCTCGTCCTCCCGTGATGGACGCCCAATTGACGCACGGGGGGCACCGTCGTAATGCTTGCGCCCAACGGAAAACGGAGGTTGCGCCATGGATATCCGACAGATCAACGACGAGTATTCCGTCACCGGTCAGATCACCGTCGAGGACCTCGACCAGATCAAGGCCATGGGCTTCAAGTCCGTGGTCTGCCATCGTCCCGACGACGAGGAGCCGGGGCAGCCGCATTATGCCGAAATCGCGGCACGCGCCAAGGAACTCGGCCTCGACATCCGCCATATTCCGGTCGGCCGCATGGGCGTCGATGCCGAGGGCGTGGAGGCCATGGTCGATGCGCTCGACGAGTTCCCGCGCCCGATGCTGGGCTTCTGCCGCTCCGGCGCCCGCTCTACGGCGATCTACGAAAAGAGCCAGCACATCCGCGGCTGAGATTTTCCGCCGCCTCGTGCTTTCGGGCGCGGGGCCTTTTTCCGCAGCTCGTTTCATTCCAGGAGCATTTCCATGAGCATCAAGCGCATCGAGCCGGGCGCCCGCATGAGCGGCGCCGTCATCCACGGCAACACGGTCTATCTCGCCGGCCAGGTCGGCGACGGCGAGACCGTCACCGAACAGGCGAAGGACGCGCTGGCCGAAGTCGACCGCCTGCTCGCCGCTGCCGGCACCGACAAGACGAAGATCCTGCAGACCATCATCTATCTTTCCGACATTGCCTATTTCGGCGAGATGAACGCCGTCTGGGAAGCCTGGATCGACCCCGCCAACCCGCCGGCCCGCGCCACCAGCGAAGCCAAGCTTGCGGCGCCGAACTACAAGGTCGAATTCATCGTGACCGCAGCGCTCTGACGTTACGTCAGCCGAATCAAAAAGCCGGCCTATCGTGTTGATAGGCCGGCTTTTTGTTTTCTTAGGCCTTATTCCGGATCTGCGTCAGCGTCCGCGTCGGCGTGATCGCCTCAGGATCGAGCCTGACCTCGATGATCGAAGGCTTGCCGCTTGCCCGGGCGCGCAGATAGGCCGGGCCGAAATCCTCCGTCCTCTCCACCAGTTCGCCATATCCGCCGAAAGCCTCGGCATAGGCGACGAAATCCGGATTGACGAGGTCGGTCGCGCTCACACGGCCCGGATATTCGCGCTCCTGATGCATGCGGATCGTGCCGTAGATGCCGTTGTTGACGAGAACGGTGATGATTGGCAGGCCGTAGCGCACGGCGGTTATGAATTCCTGTCCGTGCATCATGAAGCAGCCGTCACCCGCGAAGCATACCACTTCGCGTTCGGGGAAAAGCTGTTTTGCCGCGACAGCCGCCGGCAGGCCGTAACCCATCGAGCCGGAGGTCGGGGCGGACTGGGTATTGTACTTCCGGAAGCGGTGGAAGCGGTGCAGCCAGGTGGCGTAGTTGCCGGCGCCGTTGGTGAAGATCGCATCGTCTGGCACGTTCTCCTCGATCCATGTCATGATCGGTCCCATTTTCACGGGGCCGGGGCCGGCTTCCGGCGGCGTCGACCATTTGAGGTAGGAGTCGTGCATGGCGGCCGTGCGCTCACCCCAGGCGGGGGAGGCGGGTGCCTCCAGCTCCCTCAGGGCGGTGACGAATGCCGCCGGTGCAGCGCAGATCGCGAGATCCGGGCGGTAGATGCGGCCGAGTTCCTCCGGGTCGGGGAAGATATGGACCAGCTTCTGCTTCGGATAGGGGATGTCGATCAGGGTATAGCCCGAGGACGGCATTTCCGACATGCGGCTGCTGAGCAGCACGAGAAGATCGGCCTCCTTGATCTCCTTGACGAGCGCCGGATTGATGCCGATCCCGACATCGCCGGCATAGGAAGGATGAAGGTGGTCGAACAGCATCTGGCGTCGGAAGGAACAGCCGACCGGCACCTTGAAGCGGGCGGCGAATTCGGCAAAGTCCTTATGTGCCTCTTCGCTCCAGCGTGTGCCGCCGACGATGAACATCGGCCGCCTGGCTTCCTTCAGCGCCTTTTCGAAGGCTGCAATCTGGCTTTTGCCCGGATGGCTTTCGACCCGTGTATAGGATTGTGCTTCCGGCGCCTCGACCTCCTCGACCAGCATGTCTTCCGGCAGCGTCAGTACGACGGGGCCCGGGCGGCCGGAGGTGGCGACCGCAAACGCCCGGGTGACGAATTCCGGAATGCGGCGGGCGTCGTCGATCTCGCCCACCCATTTGGCGAATTCGGTGAAGGCGCGGCGATACTCGACTTCCTGGAAGGCTTCCCGCTCGCGCATGTCGCGGGCGACCTGGCCGACGAAGAGGATCATCGGGATCGAATCCTGCCGGGCGATATGCAGGCCGGCCGAGGCATTCGTCGCGCCGGGGCCGCGGGTCACCATGCAGATGCCGGGCTCACCGGTCAGCCGCCCCCAGCTGTCGGCCATCATCGCCGCGCCGCCCTCCTGGCGGCAGACGAGCACGTCGATGCCGCTCTCGTAAAGCGCGTCGAGCACGGCCAGATAGCTTTCGCCGGGGACGCAGGAAATGCGTTTGACGCCGTTCGCCTTCAGCGCCTCGACGACGAGTTGCCCCCCGGTTTTCGTGGCGCTCTTCATGTCTGCTTCCCCCTCTTTTCGATATTTTCCAGCTCTGCCAGCACGTCCGCCGTATGTTCCCCAAGCGCCGGGCTCGGCCGATGATAGACGAGCGGCGTCTCGGATAATACGATCGGGCTGCGGACGCCGGGGATGACCGTGCCGTCCGCCGCTTCCAGATCGATCCTGAGCCCGCGGGCCTTCACTTGGCGGTCCTCGAACATCTCGGCGATCGAATTGATCGGCCCGGCCGGCACCGCGTTCCCGCCGCAAGCGGCCAGCAGGTCGGCTTTTTTCCATTTAGCAGTCTGCGCGAGGATCAGCCGGCGAACCTCGCCGCGATTGGCGACGCGCGCCTTGTTGGTCGCGAAACGCTCGTCGTCGGCGACGTTCTCTATACCGAGGATGCGGCAGAACCGCCGGAACTGCCCGTCATTGCCGACGGCGAGTATCAGATGGCCGTCCCCGGTCGGTATCACTTCGTAGGGCGAAATGTTCGGATGCGCATTGCCGAGCTTCTTCGGCGCGCTCCCGGAGACCAGGTAGTTCATGTTCTGATTGGCGAGGATGCCGGCCTGGACGTCGAGCAGCGCCATGTCGATATGCTGGCCTTCGCCGGTCTTCATCGCGTGGATCAGCGCCGCCTGGATCGCCGTCACGGCATAGATGCCGGTAAAGATGTCGGCGATGGCGACGCCCGCCTTCATCGGCTCGCCATCCGGCTCTCCGGTGATCGACATGAAGCCGGACATGCCCTGGACGATATAGTCGTAGCCGGCAAGGTTGGCGTAGGGGCCGTCCTGGCCGAAACCGGTGATCGAGCAGTAGATCAGCCTGGGATTGATCTTACGGAGGCTCTCGTAATCGAGGCCGTATTTCGTCAGGCCGCCGAGCTTGAAGTTCTCGATCAGAACATCGGCGGTGGCCGCCAGCCGGCGGACGATCTCCTGGCCCTCTTCGGCCTTCAGGTCGACCGCGATGGAGCGCTTGCCGCGGTTGGTGGAGTGGTAATAGGCGGCCGAGAGGTTCTCGCCGTTCTTCCCCTCGACGAAAGGCGGACCCCAGGCGCGGGTGTCGTCGCCGCCGTCCGGGTTTTCCACCTTGACGACGTCGGCTCCCATGTCCGCCAGCATCTGCCCCGCCCATGGGCCGGCGAGCACGCGGGCAAGTTCGATGACGCGGATACCGGAAAGCGGCGGTTTTTTGCTCGTTTGGTTCATGTCATGGAGCCACGGTTGACTTGGCTGTGCCGGTCACGGGCTTCATCGAAGCCACGCGGCGTTCCCGCCAGATGATGTAGAGGCCGGAGCCGATGATGATCGAAATGCCGAGCCACTTCATCGGGTCAGGAAAATCGCCGAAGACCAGCCAGCTGAACAGCGTTGCCGAGACGATTTCGAAATACTGCATGGGCGCAATGACGGAGGCCGGCGCTGCACGATAGGCATAGACTGCGAGGATGCCGGAGAGGGCGGCGAATGCGCCGACGCAGACGAGCCAGGCGAGCGTCAGCCCGTCCGGCATGGAAGGCGCCAGGAAAGCGATGCCGGTTCGGTCGCCGATCAGAAGCAACAGGCCGGAGATCGGAATGCCCCAGAGAGCCATCTGGAACTGCATCGACCACGGATCCTCCCGATGCGCCAGAGCGCGGGTCAGCAGCGCGAAGATTGCGACGCCCAAGGCGGTGACGACCGGCAGTATCGCCACATAGCCGATTTCTTCAAAGCTCGGGCGGATGACGACCAATGCGCCGAGAAAACCGACGGCGCAGGCCGTGTAGCGGCGCCAGCCGATGGTTTCCTTGAGAAAGATGCTGGAGAGCACCGTCAGGATG
Organism: Neorhizobium descurainiae; assembly: GCF_051400715.1. Taxonomy (NCBI): domain Bacteria; kingdom Pseudomonadati; phylum Pseudomonadota; class Alphaproteobacteria; order Hyphomicrobiales; family Rhizobiaceae; genus Neorhizobium; species Neorhizobium descurainiae. The sequence continues at coordinate 73,655 of NZ_JBLFFK010000002.1, read as the reverse complement.
ATCGGTTCGACGAAGAAAATCGCGACAGCATCGGCAACCTCCATCACGGCCAGGGTCGCGACGAAACAGATCATGGAGAGCGTGATCACCGCTGCACGGATCATGTGATAGAAGCTCAGCCGCCACGAGAAGACGCGCCACAATCCGTTCCACAGCACGATCGGCAGCATGAACAGCGCCTGGAAGACAAAGCGGCCCGCCGTGATGAGGGTGGGCGAGGCGGTGTCCGTCGCGAGCTTGGAAAAGATGTCGATGAAGGGCGCCACCAGCATGGCGAGGATCATCAGGCCGAGACCGCGGACGATTCGGGTCTCGGCAGACGGGGCGGCAAGGCTTGCAGGCGGCGAACTCATGGATTTTCTATAGCGGTGCGGCGTGCCGGAAGCACTTGAATAAATGTCATGAACTCATTCCCTTTCCGATTGGGCGTTTTCCGATTGGGCCGCTTCCGGTCTGGCTGTTTCCGGCACCGCAGTCAGCGGCGGGGAGAGGGCGGTTTTCGCCCAGGCGGCGAATTCGGCGGTGGCGCGGGCGCGCACCGTGTCGTTCAGCGTCTCGTGGCGCGTGGCGGGCCAGACCTTGGCCGTCACGTCGGAAAAGCCGTTCCTTCTGAAATGTTCGGCGAGCCAGAGGATTTCGCGGCCGCCGTTGGTTGCCGGGTCTTCGGCGCCGCCGATCAGATGAATCGGCAAATCCTTCCGCAAGCGATCGATGAGGCTCGGGGCTCGGAACGTCAGTTCGAAGAGGTCGAGCCAGAGCGAGACGCTGGCGCCGAAGCCGCAGAGCGGGTCGGCGATATAGGCGTCGACGATGTCGCGGTCGTGGCTCAGCCAGTCGAAGTCCGTCCGGTGGCCGGGGATCGACCTGCCCCACGCGCCGAAGGTGAGCTTCGGCAGAAGGCCACTCGGCACGTCGGAACCCTTCAGCGCCTTCTCCGCCAGTAGAATGGCCTGTGCCGCCCGGCCGGCAGGGCCTGGATGGAAGTTCGAGTTCCAAACCGCGACGGCATCAAAACTGTCGGGAAAGTCGACGGCAGCGTTAAGAGCAATCAGTCCGCCCATGGAGTGGCCGAAGAGCAGGACGGGCAGGCCGGGATGAGCTTCCACGGCCATGTCGCGGATCGCCTTGACGTCCTCGATGACCAGCCGTACGCCGCCGCGCCTGGCGAAACGGCCGATCGGCGCGTCCGGCGCTGTCGTTCGCCCGTGGCCGCGATGGTCGAACGCATAGGCATGAAAGCCGTGTTCGGCCATCTTTTCGGCAAATGCCGCATAGCGTCCGGAATGTTCCGCAAGCCCGTGGGAGATGACGAGAATGCCGCGTGCCGGTTCCTGCGCCGGCTGATAATGATAGGCGAGGTTGGCGCCCGTCGGGCTTTCCAACCGCTTCGTTTCGTCAAACATCCCCGTCCTCCCGGCCCTCTTGCATCCACTTATGCGCAATTTTCTTGGCTTCCCATCGGATTTTTCCGAAAAGCGCTTCACACTTTTCGGTTCGATGCACTACATAGCGGCAAACGAAAGATCCCCCGCGGAGCAGTTTATCCATGGCACGTCAGTTCATTTATCACATGGCCGGCCTCAACAAGGCCTATGGCAACAAGAAGGTTTTGGAAAACATCCATCTTTCCTTCTATCCCGATGCGAAGATCGGCATCCTCGGCCCGAACGGCGCCGGTAAGTCGACCGTGCTGCGCATCATGGCCGGGCTCGACAAGGAATTCACCGGCGAAGCCTGGCTCGCCGAAGGCGCGACGCTCGGCTACCTGCCGCAGGAGCCGCAGCTCGATCCGTCCAAGGACGTCATGGGCAACGTCATGGAAGGCGTCGCCGACAAGAAGGCGATCCTCGACCGCTACAACGAGCTGATGATGAACTATTCCGACGAGACGGCGGAAGAGGGCGCCAAGCTGCAGGACATCATCGACAGCCAGAACCTCTGGGATCTCGAAAGCCAGGTCGAGATGGCGATGGACGCATTGCGCTGCCCGCCCGGCGACGCCTCGGTCGATAACCTTTCAGGAGGCGAGAAGCGCCGCGTGGCTCTTTGCAAGCTGCTTCTGGCGCAGCCGGACCTGCTGCTGCTCGACGAACCGACCAACCATCTCGACGCCGAAACCATCGCGTGGCTCGAAAAGCACCTGCGCGAATATCCGGGCGCCGTGCTGATGATCACCCACGACCGTTACTTCCTCGACAATGTCACGGGCTGGATCCTCGAGCTCGACCGTGGCCGCGGCATCCCCTACGAAGGCAATTACTCGGCCTATCTGCAGGCGAAGGCCAAGCGCATGACCCAGGAAGGCCGCGAGGAGGCCGCGCGGCAGAAGGCGCTCACCCGCGAACAGGAATGGATCGCGTCGAGCCCGAAGGCCCGCCAGGCGAAGTCGAAGGCCCGTATCCGTGCCTATGACGAACTGGTCAAGGCCGCCGAGGACCGGCGTCCCGGCGAAGCCCAGATCATCATTCCCGTCGGCGAACGCCTCGGCCAGGTGGTCATCGAAGCCGAGAACATCTCGAAGACCTATGGCGACCGGGTGCTCTTCGAAGACCTGACCTTCAAGCTGCCGCCCGGCGGCATCGTCGGCGTCATCGGTCCGAACGGCGCCGGCAAGACGACGCTCTTCCGTCTGATCACCGGCCAGGAAAAGCCGGACGGCGGCGATATCCGCATCGGCGAAACCGTCCATCTCGGCTATGTCGACCAGAGCCGCGATTCGCTCGACGGCAACAAGACCGTCTGGGAGGAAATCTCCGGCGGCAACGATATCATCAAGCTCGGCAAGCACGAGATGAATTCGCGCGCCTATTGCGGCGCCTTCAACTTCAAGGGCGGCGACCAGCAGCAGAAGGTCGGCACGCTGTCCGGCGGCCAGAGAAACCGTGTGCACCTCGCCAAGATGCTGAAGGCGGGCGGCAACGTCATCCTGCTCGACGAACCGACCAACGATCTCGACACGGAAACGCTGTCGGCGCTCGAGGATGCGCTTGAGAACTTTGCGGGCTGCGCGGTCATCATCAGCCACGATCGCATGTTCCTGGACCGCCTGGCCACGCATATCCTTGCCTTCGAAGGCGACAGCCATGTCGAGTGGTTCGAAGGCAATTTCGAGGATTACGAGGCCGACAAGATCCGCCGCCTCGGCGCGGATTCGGTCAATCCGAAGCGGGTCACCTACAAGCGCCTTACCCGCTGAGCTTTTTGGCTATTCCTAACCAAAACCCCGGCCTTGCGCCGGGGTTTTGCATTTTGAAGGGGTAAGTAAAAGGTAAATCTTTGACCCCCAGGAATTGCGGGGGATTCTTTCTTGGCAGAAGGCAAGACATTCGCAAAGGTTCTTGCGTAGTTCTGCTCTCAGGAGGGTCCATGTCTTGCCGGGCCTTCGACGCGTCATGAAGACGGACTTATTTCGAGGATCGATTTCATGCTGCGTCTGATCGAACGCTTGCCTTTCCGTACATCGCTGACGCTTCTTGCCGTCATACCCACCGCCGCCACCATCGTGCTCGGTGTGGGTCTAGGGCTGAATGCCTATGAGAAATACAAGCAATTCGACAAGGCTCGAATTCTCGCGGATTTGGTGGCGCCAGCCGGCAGCATGATGAATGCGATTTCCGCTGAAAGTTACGCCGGGCCTGCGGAGCGTACCGCGGCGCGCGCCCGCGTGGATGCGGTCGAAAAGATGCTGGTCGACAATCACGCCAACATCAAGGCCCAGGGCCTGGCCGATCGCGGTCTCGACGAGGCGATCGCCGGATTGGAAGAGCGGTTCAGCCGCATGGCGGAATTCCGTGCGAAGATCGATGCCGGCGACAAGAACCCGCTTTTGACCGCGCAATATCTTACGCCTCTGTCGCAGCAGACGCTCGATACCGTGGCGCGCGTTGCCAACATGACCGCGGACCGTGGCCTGGCGCGCGCCATAGACGGCATTCATGCGCTGGTGCAGATCAATAACGGCTATGCGATCGTGACGCGCATGGGCCAGCAGTTCGCCAGGAACGGCGCTTTGACGCCCGAGGAAATCGCCCGCTACGTACAGGGCCGCCAGCAGGTGCGTATCTACGAGAAGCATATGCGTTCTTCGCTGACGCCGACGGTGCTGGCGAAGCTCGATGGCTTTTGGAGCACTCCCGAGGGCGCTTTCGCAACCAACCTCCTGAAGACCTTCGATGCGCTGCAATCCTATACTCCTGCCGGCACGGACCATGATCGCTGGATCGACGCGATGGAAAAGCGCCGGCTGTTTGCCGCCGACCTCGTCGATGAGGCTTCCGGCGAACTGGTGCGTCTTGCCAACAGCCAGACCACGGCTGCTTCCAATGACCTCTGGACGATCAGCGGTCTGCTCCTGGGCTTGATTGCCATCGTCGCCTGCTTCGGCTTCCTTGTCGTCCGCGGCCTCTCCAAATCGATCCGCGGAATCGGCGATCGCATGGCGAGCCTCGCCGGCGGCAATACCGAAGAGGCCATTCCCTATGCCGACCGGGCGGACGGCATCGGCGACATGGCCCGCTCCGTCGAGGTCTTCCGCGAGGCTGCCATCCGCAACAACGAGCTCGAAGCGGAGGCGGAAGCCAATCGCCGCCGCTCGGAGATCGAGCGCCTCGAACTGCAGCGCCAGGCGGAGGCAGAGGCCGAGGCGCGTCTCAACCAGGCGACCGGCGCGCTCGCCGCAAGCCTGCGTCGTCTCGCCGACGGCGACATGCTCTGCGAGGTTCACGAAGCCTTGGCGCCGCAGTTCGAAGGCCTGCGCCACGATTTCAATATTTCGGTTCGTCAGCTTCGCGACGCGCTTCTGAGCGTCGGCAGTTCCGTCGCGACCGTCAACAGCGGCTCGCGGGAGATTTCCGATGCTTCGGACGATCTTTCCAAGCGCACCGAACAGCAGGCGGCCTCTCTGGAGGAGACGGCTGCGGCGCTTGAGGAAATCACCGCCAATGTGGTGGCGACCTCCAAGCGGACTTCGGAAGCCCGGGATATCGTCCGCGACGCCCGCACACGCGCCGATCAGTCGGGCCAGGTGGTTCGCAATGCGGTCGTTGCCATGGAGCGCATCGAGAAGTCTTCCCAGCAGATCGGCCAGATCATCGGCGTGATCGACGAGATCGCCTTCCAGACCAACCTCCTTGCCCTCAACGCGGGCGTCGAGGCGGCTCGCGCCGGCGACGCAGGCAAGGGCTTCGCCGTCGTCGCGCAGGAAGTCCGGGAACTCGCCCAGCGTTCGGCAAATGCCGCCAAGGAGATCAAGGGACTGATCTCCAACTCGGCAGTGGCCGTCTCCGAGGGCGTCAAGCTCGTCAGCGATACGGGCGAAGGTTTGGGCGTCATCGAACAGCTCGTCCAGACCGTCAACGGTCATATGGATGCGATCGCGACTGCGGCACAGGAACAGTCGGTCGGCCTCGCGCAGGTCAATACCGCCGTCAACCACATGGACCAATCGACCCAGCAGAACGCCGCGATGGTGGAGGAGATGAATGCAGCGGGGGCAGGACTTGCCCAGGAAAGCGCCAAGCTCAGCGATCTGCTGTCGCACTTCCAGCTGGGGAACAGCTCATCGGGCCAGCTCCGCGAAACCGCCGCGCGCATGCGCGCTCCGGCAGCGCCGGCACCGGTGTCCCGACCGGCCGCGGCTCCGCCGAGCCGTCCGGTCCCTTCGCGCCCGGCTGTCGCACATGGCAATGTCGCCGTTGCGCAGTCCGCGGACGAGTGGGAGGAATTCTGACCGGGCCATCAAATTGGCAGGGATGACCGGAGAGGGCGGCCTTGGCCGCCTTCTTTGTTTTATCCAATGCCCATCAATCAGTTATCGCTTGCGCTAACGCGTGAAATCATATAAACATATCTTTATATCTTGATTGGATAAGGATATGGCTTCATGGGTCTGGCGCTCGATACCCTGGTGGACGTTCTGAAGACGGCAGGCGAGCCGACGCGCTTCCGCCTGCTGGCCCTGCTCGGCGCCAGCGACCTCACCGTCACCGATCTTACGGAAATCCTGGGACAATCGCAGCCGCGCATTTCGCGGCATCTGAAGCTGTTGGCCGAAGAGGCCCTGATCGACCGGTACCAGGAAGGTGCCTGGGCCTATTTTCGCCTGAAGCACGAGGGAAAGGCGGCCGCCCTCGTCCGGACGCTGCTTGCCGCGGCCTCCGAGGATGATCCGGTGCTCCTGCGCGACAGCGAACGGCTTGCGACGGTCAAGCGCCTGCGGGCGGAGCGTGCCCAGGCCTATTTCAGCCGCAATGCAGCCGAATGGGATGCGCTGCGCCTGCATGTCAGCGACGCGGCCGTCGAGGCGGCCCTGCTCAAGCTTGTCGGCACGACGCCGATCGACACGCTTCTCGACCTCGGCACGGGCACGGGCTGGATTCTTAAGCTTCTCTCCAACCATTACCGCCGCGCCGTCGGCATCGATGCGAGCCGCGACATGCTCGCGGTCGCCCGTGCCAATCTCGACAAGGCCGGCATCGTCAATGCCTCCGTCCGCCACGGCGATATTCTCAACCTGCCGCTCGAAGGTCAGGATTTCGACCTGGTTACCATCCACCAGGTGCTGCACTTCCTGGATCAGCCGGAACTGGCGATCGCGGAGGCCGCGCGCGTGCTGCGTCCGGGCGGCCGTCTGCTGATCGTCGACCTTGCGCCCCATACGCTCGAATATCTGCGCGATGAGCACGCCCATGTGCGTCTTGGATTTTCCCATCAGGTAATGGCGGAATGGCTCGAGAAGGTCGGTCTCGAAGTCGAGCAGGCGATCGATCTCGGTTCCGGCAGGGAAGGTGCGCTGACGGCCACCGTCTGGCTTGCCCGCGACCGCCGGCTGCTCATTGCCAATCCTGCCTCTGCAGAATTCCAAACCGTCCTCTAAGGGAGCTGGACCCAATGACCGCCCTCCGCGAACCTTTCAGCGTCTCCTTCGAATACTTTCCGCCGAAGTCGGATGAAATGGAGCGGCAGCTCTGGCAGACAGTCGAGCAGCTTTCGGTCTGGGAGCCGGATTTCATCACCATGACCTATGGCGCGGGCGGTTCCACCAAGGAGCCGACCCTTGCCGCCGTCAAGCGGATGATCGGCGAGATGGAGCTGCCGACCGCGGCGCACCTTACCTGCGTCGATGCGTCCCGTGAGGAGGTCCGCGCGGTCATCGAGGATTTCCGTGCCGCCGGCGTCCGTCGCATCGTCGCATTGCGCGGCGACCCGACGACCGGTGTCGGCACGGCCTATGTGCCGCATCCGCAGGGATATTCCCGCACGGCCGATCTGGTGCGCGGCCTTGTAGAATACGGTGATTTCGATATCTCGGTCTCGGCCTATCCGGAAAAGCACCCGGAAAGCCCGGACATCGCAGCGGACATCGAAACTTTGAAGAGCAAGGCCGATGCCGGCGCGCATCGGGCGCTCACGCAGTTCTTCTTCGACAACGACGTCTTCGAACGGTACCTGGAAAAGGTGCGCGCGACCGGGATCGCCATACCGATCGTGCCGGGCATCATGCCTATCCAGAATCTTGCCCAGTTGAAGCGTTTCGCGCGGCGCTGCGGGGCATCCGTCCCGGCGTTCCTGGATGCGCGCCTGGACGGAATGGACGAGAAGCCCGAGGAGCGTGCCGAAGTGGCTGCGGATATCGCCGCGGAACAGATCGAGGATCTGATCCGGCGCGGCATCCACGATTTCCATATCTATACGATGAATCGCGCACCGCTCGTCTCGGCCGTGCTGCAGCGCCTCGGACGCGGTCAGTTCCGCGACGCGCGCACCGCTGCGGCCTGAACCGCAATAGGCCGAAACTAAAAAACGCATGCTCTAAGTGAGAGCATGCGTTTTATTGAAGTGCTGATTATCAAACCGTCACGGATGCCAGATCATGACCTGTAGTGGGGGAAAGCGTGGCGCTCAGATGAAGAGCATGGATACCACGAACACGAACGCTGCACCGACTATCAGGACATTGAGAGAGTATGTACGTCCCATGTCTGCCTCCTTGCGTTGACCGTTAAAGTGTATGTCGCTTTTGTGTCGCTTGGGAAGCGGATTTTATGCTGCAGTGCCGTCGAATGCGAAGCACACTTCGCTTCGTCAGTTTATAAGTATCTGATTTTTCAATATAAATATGGTTCTAATGATAAGGTTCGGAGCGTTAAAAAGTGATGTATGATTGTTAATTCCAGTCACACTCCGTGAGGATATCGTTCCTCTATGAGACTTTTCCGGCCCGATTGCTGCTGGTGCGAAGCAGTCTTCCGTCGAGCAGGACGAGGCCGAAGCCGATCAGCAGCATGCCTGCCAGATCGGTCGTTTCCAACCGTTCGCCGAGGAAGAGCGCGCCCAGAAGAATGGCGCTCGGAGGGACGACGAGCGTCACGAGAGAGGCGTTGGTGGCGCCCGCCATGCTCAGGATGCGGAAGAAGAGCAGGTAGGCGAAAGCGGTCGACAGCAGTGCCAGTGCCAGGATCGCCAACACCGCATGGGTGGATGGCGCAGGCAGTGTCCAGGGCTGGTCGGCAATCAGCGAGACGGGCAGCATCATCAAGGTCGAAGCGGTCAATTGTCCGGTTGCCGATACCGGCGCCGGCAGATGGCGGAAGCGCTTGCCATAGGTTCCGGCAATGCCGTAGGAGACGGCTGCGAGGACCGGCAGGACGAGCGCCCAGAGCGGCGCGGACGCGGCTGAGGCGATGCCCGGCCCGATCAGTACCGCCGTGCCGGCAAGTCCAAGCAGGCAGCCCGCGAGCTTGGCGGTCGACAGCTTTTCGTCCGCCGTCCAGCGATTGGCGATGAGAACGGTCCAGACAGGTGTCGTCGCATTGAGGATCGAAGCCAGGCCCGCGCCAATTTCCGTCTGGCCGAAGAAGATCAGCGTATGGGGCAGGGCGTTGTTGACGAAGCCCATGACGAGGAACGAGCGCCAATGGGCCGCAAGCGTCTCATAGAGTTCCAGGCGGCCGTGAAGATAGATGTGCAGCGCGAGCGCTGCCAGGAAGAGGCGCAGGAAAACCAGCGTGAAGGGCGGCACTTCCAGCACGGCGATGCGTGCGAAGAAGAACGATCCGCCCCAGATCAGCCCGAGCAGCAGAATGAGCGCCCGGCCGTGGTGCCGGGTTTCGGATTGACGGCGACCGTCATGCGGATTCTCCCTCACGTCGAAAACGGGGATATCCGCAAGGAAAGCGAGTCGCCACCCGAAACTTGTGGAGTGACAGCCGGTCCGGTCAAAGAGCGGAGAGAAGCGCCTGAGTCGGCCAGCCGTCCGCCGGCAGACCGAGGCGTGCCTGTTCCTTCTGAACCGCCTGGCGCGTGCCAGAGCCGAGGATGCCGTCGATCTTGCCGACGTTATGGCCGAGGGCCTCGAGCTTGGCCTGCAGGGCCTTCATGCCGCCGTCGTCGAGACCGGTTTCCGGCGTGCCCTTCAGATAGGGCGGAGCGCCGGAGAGCCGGGTGGCGAAATAGGCAGCCGACGTCGTGTAGATGAAGGACTGGTTCCACTCGAGATAGATGCCGAAATTCGGATAGGTGAGGAAGGTGGGGCCTTTGCGGCCCTGAGGCATGATGAGAGCGGCCGGCAGGTTGCCGAAGCTGGTATTGCCGTCGCGCGGGGTGACACCCAGCTTGAACCATTCGCTGGCGGGGACCTCGTTGCCGAGGCCGGATTTCTCCCACGGCAGGTTTTCCGGCAACGTCACTTCCTGGATCCATGGCTGGCCGGCCCTGAAGCCCAGGCTCCGGATGAATTTCGCGGCCGTAAGAATGGCATCCGGCGCGCTGCTCTTGACGTTGATATGACCGTCCCCGTCGCCGTCCACGCCCTGCGCGATGATGTCCTCGGGCAGCATCTGCACCTGGCCGATCTCGCCGGCCCAGGCGCCCGTGTTGGTGGCGGGATCCAAATCGCCGTGCTGAACCATCTCGATCAGCGCGATGAGCTGCGGGCGGAAGAGTTCCGGGCGGCGGCAATCGTGCGAGAGCGTCACCAGGGCGTTGCGCGTGTTGAAATCGCCCTGGACGGCGCCGAAATCCGTCTCCATCGCCCAGAAGGCGGTAATCACGCCGGGTGCCACGCCGAATTCCTTTTCGGCGCGAGCGAAAACCTCGGCATATTGCTTCAGCTTCTGACGGCCGATGTCGAGACGCGCCTGGCTGACGGTACGCTGCGAGAATTCCAGGAAGGTCTGACGGAAGACGCCCTGGGCGCGGTCGCGGGAAAGGACCTTCTGGTCGATCTCGGCGCCGGCCAACGCTTCGTCGGCGGCGCTCGCGGGAATGCCCTTGGCAACGGCTTCGGCCTTTACTCCCTCCAGGAAGGCTCCCAGATCGCCGCCGCAGCTCGGCGCGGGCGTCTGGGCGAGCGCGGCGGAGGCGAGGCAGCCGGTGATGACGGAGGCAAGGGCAAGGCGGCGGACAGATACAAAGGACATTCGGGCGTTCCCAGAGTGAGTATGCGTCGCCCATTTCCTAAAGATTTGTGACCGAAACGTGGGCGTCGGCGCGGTTTTTACCGCAACGCGGCGTGCAGCGCCAGATGGCTATTCCGCAGAGGCGACGGTCTTATTGTCGCTGGCGGTCGCAACCCAGCTGTTCCAGCTTTTGGCGGTGCCTGCAAAGACGTTGATGTCGGTTTCGCCCTTGATGCCTGGCACCACGCCGGTGGACGTATATTGCCAGAAGGCCCAGCGGCGGCCGGCATAGATTTCGCCCGGATGCGCCGCAACCGACCGCAGCCAGAAATGATAGTCGTTGAAGGCGCCGACCAGATTGTCGCGGTGGAAGTCGACGGACGTGTAGATGATCGGCCGCTTGCCGTAATGGGCTTCGATACGGTCCATGAAACGCTGCATGACGGCACGCACCGTCGCCGGGTCCGGCCTGAGCTTGCAGGTCGGGGAGGCGTGGTTCCATTCCATGTCGAGCACCGGCGGCAGCATGTTCGCTTCCTTGGGCACGTTGGCGATGAACCAATCCGCCTGATCTTCCGGCGTCGAGCAGAAATAGTAGAAATGGTAGGCGGCATGCGGGATGCCGGCGGCTGCAGCATTGCGCCAGTGTTTTTCGAAGGCCGGGTCGATGCGATCCTTGCCTTCGGTTCCTTTGATGAAGACGAAGGCGATGCCGGACTTCTTCACGGTTGCCCAATCGATGCCGTCGCCGTTCCATTTGGAAAGATCGATGCCGTGGACCTCATGGCGGCCCGGGTGGTTCCTGCCGAAATCCTGCGGATCGGTGTCCTTGAACCGTATCCTCTTGACCGACGACGTTTCCATCAGGTCGTAATCGGTGGACGACGTGCAGCCCGTGGCGAGGATGGCGGTCGCAAGGAGGGCTAGGAGGAGCCGAGGCATGGATGTCCCGTGTTGATGCCGATGCAGGAGGCCTCTTGCCCGCGGACGCTAAACAGCGGAGGCGTGAACTCCATGTTCACCATAACGTCGTAAAAAATCGGTTAGGGCAAGAGGGTTCATGCTTGGGAGAGGGCCTGTCGGCTCAACCGCGCCGGCGGATCACCGCATGCCAGGCATAACCGCGGCCGATCTCCTCGAAGATCATGTCGGCGTCGGCCGCGGCGAGCTTGCCTTCCAGCACTTCGTGCAGATCGGCCCGGGGTGTGACATGGAAGCGCGTGAGCCAGGCCTTCAGCAGCCGCCCGAACCAGCCGGGCAAACGTTCCTGCTGGCCGAAATCGACGATGTGCAGCGAGCCGTTCGGCGCAAGCGCCGCAAGCGCTGCGTCCACCGCCTTTTCCCAATCGGGAATCATCGACAGCGCATAGGAGATCAGGATGCGGTCGAAACCCTGAACGCCGAAATCCTGAGCCTTGAAATCGGTGGCGTCGGCCACCTGGAATTCGGGCATGACCGGCTTGGCGCGGAAATTCGCCCGGGCGCTTTCCAGCATTTCGGCGGAGATGTCGAGACCGAAGAGCTTGGCCGCCGGGTAGTGCCGGTGGGCGAGAAGGAGATTGCGGCCCGTGCCACAACCGACTTCGAGCAGCGTCGCGCCGGGCGGCGCATGCAGTCCGGCGATCGCCCGGTCGCGGCCGAAGAGGTAATATTTGCGGGTGATATCGTAGATATGGCGCTGGTACCGGTACATCCGGTCCATGCGTTCGGCATGACCGCCGGGGAGGGAAGCGCCCGCCATATCCGCCGCCATCAGGCTTTTCTCACATAGATGTGGAAGCCGCCGTAGATCGCCGAGCGATCCCGAAGGTTGAGCTCGTTGGAGCGCTCTTCCAGATAGGTCCACTGGTCGAGCAGGGCCGGCGAAAGGCGGCCGTCGAGCACGCTCTTTTCGGCGGCGGTGCGGAAGATCACGCGCGCGCCGGGCGCAGCCGTCCGGGTGATCTCCGACCAGAGATCGTTGAGCTGCTGATCCGTCATCCAGTCCTGCGCGTCGAGCAGCACATAGCGGTCCACGACCGCGGCGGGTTTCTGCGCCAGAAGCTCGGTGAAGCTTGCGTGATGGACCGTGACGCGTTCGGCATTGTCGCGGATGGCGCGGTAGTTCTCCGCCTTCAGATAGGTCGGCAGCGTGCCTTCCTCGGGCTTCGGGTAGCGGCGCACGAAAGCCTGCCACGCGAAATAGTTGTCGCGCAGCGGGAAATGGCAGGCGAGCTTTTCCAGACGCTGGCGCAGCACCGGCGCGATCGAACCGTCGGCGGCGAGGCTCGCCAGCTCGTCATATTGCTGCGGCGGGATGCCGAGGCCGAAGAGCGAGCTCTTGCGGCTGGTGACCCAGCGGATCAGCGGCTTGTCGAAAAGAGGTGCCACGCGGTCGTCGAAGAACTGGCGCTGTTCGCGGAGCGAACGGGCTTTCGCCATCTCGGTGAGATCGATGCCGTGCAGCCGGGCGATCAGATGTCCGGCACCGATGAAGCGGCCGAGCAGGCCGGTCTTGTAGATATTGCGGTCGAAGACTTCGATCCGGCGGCGGCCGGAGAGCGACCGCCTTTCCCAATAGGCGCGGGTCGCGGCATCGAGGTTCGGCGCGATGAACGTGTCGTAGCTCTTGCTGTTCGACCCTATCCCGTCCATTCCGAAATGCCGGACGACATCGCTGTGAGCTGGCAGATGGCAGAAGGCGGCGAGCTTGAGGCGGTTCAGCGCCACGTGATGCGGGTTAAGGTCGACGACGTCGATTTTCTTCGGCGAGCGGGAGAGGTAAGCCAGCATGTTGCAGCCGCCGGAAGCGATCGTCACGATCGTGTGGCCTTCTGTAAGCTCCATCGCCGCCATATCGACATCCGGGTCCTCCCAGATCTGCGGGTAGACGAGGCCGGAGAACAGGAGCCCGAAAAGCCTTTCCGAAAAACCCTGTCGCGAGAGTGCTTTATGCTGCAGAAGCGCATCCTTCAGCTTCTGGTTTTTCCGAAAACCGGCTTCCTGTGCAATATCCGCCATGATCGAATCCCGCCTGTCCAGAGTTTCAGGGCGTGTAAACCTCTCGTGCAACAGATTGATGACGCAGCCTGTGGCCGGTCGGGGGATTGGGCCGCAGATCACCGAAGCCCCCCTTCCGCAGAAGAGAGAATCCTGATTGCATGCGGCCGCGAAACGGGAGACGGGCATGCGGCTGTTGATGCGGATTGTGAAGATCGTTTTCGGCGTCATCGCCGTGGGCGTGATCGGGCTCGCTGTCTGGCTCTTCACATCACCCCCGGAATTGCTCCGGGTCGGCAGCGGTTATGCCGCCAAAATCGTCTGCTCCAACGTCTTTCTCGCAGGACGCGACAGCGAGGAGGTCCTGGCGGTCGACGTCCAGGCGCCGGGCCATCCGCTTCTGCGTCTGATGAATGTCTCCGTGAACCAGGCGGAAAAGCGGGTTCGTGCGGCGCTGCTCGGCTTCATCGCCGGCAATGACGCGGTCTACCGTGAGGGCCTGGGCTGCTCCGTGACGCCGGACGGCAGCGCGCCGGCTCCGTTGAACGTGGCGCGTTCCGCTCCGGTCGCGATCGATGAAACCGTCCTCTGGCCGGAGGGCGGAAAAATCGAATCCGATCCAAACGTTGCAGCTCTTCTTTCAGACGCTGCTCTCACCGGTCCGGGCATGCGGGCAGTCGTCGTCGTCAAGGGAGGGCGAATCGTCGGGGAAACCTACGGGCCGGGCTTTTCGAAGGATACGCCGCTTCTCGGCTGGTCGATGACCAAGACGGTGACGGCGACGATCATCGGCACGCTGATCCGTGACGGAAAGCTTTCGCTCGAAGACAAAGGCCTGTTCCCGCAATGGCGGAACGACCAGCGCAACGACATCCGGCTTGCCGACCTGCTTGCGATGGAAAGCGGACTTGCCTTCAACGAGAATTACGGCACGGTCGCGGATGTGACCCGCATGCTCTATCTCGAACCGGACATGGCGAATTTCGCCGCGGACCTGCCCCTCGAAGCCGATCCCGGTACGCGCTTCAACTATTCCTCCGGCGTGGGCGTGATGCTGTCGAAGGTCTGGATGGACAGGATCGGCGACAGGGCGGCGGCGCTCGCCTATCCCGGCAAGGCGCTGTTCGGCCCGCTCGGCATGGCGAGCGCGGTGATGGAAACGGACGAGGCCGGCACGTTTGTCGGCAGTTCCTACATGTATGCCACGGCGCGCGACTGGGCGCGGCTGGGGCTGTTCCTGGCGCATGACGGCGTGTGGAACGGCAACCGCATCCTTCCGGAAGGCTTCGTCGCCCGGATGCAGGAACCGAACCGGACGTCGAACGGGCGTTATTCGAAGATGCAGACCTGGCTGCCGGTCCGCAGCGGCGATATTCCCGCCGATGCGTTTTTCCTCGACGGACACGACGGCCAGAACGTCATCGTCGTCCCGTCGCTGGACCTCGTCGTGGTTCGGCTCGGATTGACGCCGGGCTGGGAGCGCTACAGCCCCCTGCAGCTTGTCGAAGAGGTCGCCAAAACCATCACGGCTCCCTGAAGCGCCGTCCGATACTTACTTTTCAAGAACGTGCAGCATGTCCTTGCGCTTGGCGTCGTAATAATAACCGCGCGCATAGAGCTTGATGGCGTTGTCGTTCTTGTTGTCGGCGACGAGCCAGGCGCCGCGCAGGTATTTGATCGCGTATTTGAGATTGGTTTCGGCGTCGAGCAGACCCTTCGGCGGGCCTTCGTAGCCCATCGACTTGGCGGTCGCATACTTGATCTGCATGAGGCCCCAATAGCCGTCCTTGTGATAGGCCTTGGGATCGTAGCGGCTTTCGCGGTGCACGACGCGATGGACGAGCGATTCCGGCACCCCGTACATACCCGCATAGCGGTGGATCAGCTTTTTCAATTCCGGCGGCGCATCGGCCGCGGTGGCCGGCAGCGGATCGCCAGGCGCCGGCGGGAAGTCCATGCGGCTGTCGATCGCTGAAACGGCGGCGACCGCTTTCGGCTGGGCGGCATAGGCGAGAGTGGACGTATCCGGCCGCGGCGTCGGCACGACGGACTGCAGCGCCACCATGTCCGGCGTCAATTCCGGCTCGTCGAGCGCGATCGCCTGGGCGGCTGCCGGCTGGATCCTGCCTTCCGCAACGGCAGGCGCGATCACCGCAGGGGTGAGACGGCCACCCTTGGAGGCCGCAAGAATGGTGGATGTCGCCGGGGCGGGCGAGGGCGCAGCCGGGATGGATGCTGCCGCCGTAGCCGCCGTGGGGGCCGCAGGCGCGGGTGGAAATGCAGCCGAAGTCGATGCGGCGGCGAAGGCGACGAGCGGCGCCATTGTCGGGGTCGCCATTGCGGCAGTCTGGATCGAAGCGGCTTCCGCGGCGGGCGGAACGGGGACCGGAAGCCGTGCGGTTTTGGCAAGCGCGACCGTCGGCTGCGTGCCGGGAGCTCCGAGGGGCTGAGCTGTCGCGAGTTGGGCTGTGGCGGGTGTCGGCTGAGCGCCCTGGGGCTGCTGGTTGCCGGAAAGATTGGAATTGTACTGGATGATCAGCTGCCCATCGGCAGAGGCTGTCTGGGTGGGCGCCGCTTGCCCCGCCGGAGCCGCCGTCTGGGTCGCCGCAAGCTTCTGCTCGGGATCGACACTTGAACATCCGACGAGAGCCGAAGAAACGGCACAGGCTACCGCGGTCCCGCGGCCGAGGAATCGGATTATCGCCATTGGGTCGCTTTCATGAAAAAATGGTTACCCCAGTCCGCCCAAACGCCACCGAAAGAGAATTTTCATTAACCCATCGGGCAACGTCCGGCAAGACGGCGCCAACCTGCCGAAAGTTCAGGCGGCGATCCGGCGATAGCCGGCCGTGACTGCGCGCCGCGAGATGAATCGTGTTTGAGGCTTGCGCGAGGCTGGGTTGAGGGCGGCGGCGCGCCGCTTGCGGCCGAGCACGCGACGGGGGAAGAAGACGTGAATTCCGGCTGCGAGCGCCGCGCAGACGAGGAATGTCGCCTGCATTTCGAGAAGCTGCGATAAAAGCGGAAGCTCGGGGTCGATGAACTGGGCCAGCACCGCCGCAAGCACGACCGCATAGCGCGGGCCGAAGGTGGATTTGCCGAACAGGCAGCCGAAAATCCGCGCCATCCGGCATTCGGGGAGATTGTCGTTGTCGGCGATCGGACCGGAGATTCGCGGATCCTGGTAGGACCACAGCACGTAGAGCATCAGATAGCCGAGGCCGATCCAGGAAACGGTTTCCAGCAGTCCGGGCAGATAGAGGGACACCAGCGCAAGCGGGACCATTGCGGCGATCAGGGCGGCAGACAGTCCGGCAGCGAGGCCGGGAACCGTGGCGACCGCCGTGCGGCGGCCGCGCTGGAGGGAGAAGCTGGCGGTCAGACAGGCAAGCGGACTGGGCAGAAGGACGAGAACGAACGCGGTCGCGGCAAAAGCGAGCCAGATTTCAGCCGTCATTCCATTTCCTCCCGAACGCCGCCAGCGCGTCCGTCATTTCTCGTCTTAAGCTGCTTCGAAGCTCTGGCCGATATGGTCCATCACCTCGCCGAACCATCTTGCCGTCAGATCGAAATGTTTTCCACCCTTGATTCTCGGGAATTCGATCGTCCGCAGTTTTCCGCCCTGGTCTTCGTCGTGACCGGTCACGCCGGAAACCTTGTTCAAGGCGCTCTCGACGGCAAGATCGACCATGCTCTGGATCAGGCGCAGGTCGTCGCCGTTCGCCGGCGCGGAGCGGGCGAAATAGCCGGATTTCTGGACCATGGAGCGTTCGGCGCCGAGAAGGGCGGCGAACTGCTTCTGGAACCAGTTGCCGACGTTGATCGTGTCGATCTTCACGTGCCCGAAAGCGTCTCGCTTGATCGTTTCGCCGGCGGCTTCGCGCTCGGCGACGATCGCGTCCAGGCAGGCGCCTTCCGAAACGAAGAGCGTCACGAAGCCGCGTTTGTCCATCACGTCCTTGAGGCGGGCGGCCTCCTTGTCGAGGTCGAAGGCCATCTCCGGCAGATAGAGACCGTCGATATTCTTCATCGCCGTGTTCATCATGAAGCCTTCGACATATTCGTTGTCCCTGGTCTTCTGAATATAGGCGCGCGCCGTCGCGGCGGTAAGCCAGCCGCAGTGCCGTCCCATCACTTCGTGAATCACAAGTGTGCGAGGTGCAGCACTCTGTTCGTTCGAGACGTTGTCGAAGAAATAGGCCCCGACTTCCGCGGCGGTCCACGCGCCGAGCGACTGGCGGATCGGCACGACGTCGTTGTCGACCGTCTTCGGCAGGCCGACGACCGTCAGGTCGTAACCGTTGGCGCCGAGATAGGCGGCAAGGTCGGCCGCGGTCGTGTTGGTGTCGTCGCCGCCGATCGTGTGGAGAATGGTGATGCCGTCGGCTGCCAGGCGTTCGGCCGCGACGCGAAGCGGGTTTTCGCCCTCCTTGACGAGGCCGCGCTTCACGCAGTCGGCGGCATTGGTGAGCTTGACGCGGCTGTTGCCGATCGGCGAGCCGCCGTAACGATGCAGGAGATGGGCCTTTTCACGCATGTCCCGGGTGATCTCGATGCGGTCGCCGAGCAGGACGCCCTGATAACCGGAACGGTAGGCGACCATCTCGATCTCCGGCGCGACGTCGTTATAGCGCCCGATCAGCCCGCCGACGGCGGAAGACAGGCAGGGCGCAAGGCCTCCGGCGGTCAGCATTGCTACTTTCTGTTTGGCCATCGATCCTCCTTGACGCATGCGCGTGCAGTTCAAAAACCGATGAATGGATGCGACAGAGACGACCGCCTGTAAAGTGAATTTCTCAAGAAAAACCGGAACTTCGCCTCAAAGGTGCAGGATGGCGGAATATAATCGGTTCAACTGCGCGACGACCGTGTCCGGTCTGTTGAAAAAAACGAAGGCGACCGGCCGCGCCGATTGTGCCGCAGAAGGAGGTAACCTGTCGGTGAATGGCCGTGATTGTTCGGAAAACATGAACATAGTTTAATCTGAGATGGGCCGTCCGCCTTCTTGCAATTCCAGGGATAATCTGGTCCATTGCCGCAATGATTTTCGACTTCGCCTGCCTCCAATTTTCCTCCCTCTGGGAACGACTGCTCGGCGCCATCGGCGACGCGGCCGGAAACACGCTCGGCCGCGTGGTGGAGGCGATCCGGACGCTGTTCGAGGGCGATCCGGAAACCCGCCGGAAGGTGTCCTTTTCGGTGGCGATCATCGCGCTCTCCGCCAAGATGGCGAAGGCCGACGGTATAGTGACCGAAGCCGAGGTGAAGGCTTTCCAGCAGATCTTCGATTTTCCGGACGACGAGGCGCGCAACGTGGCGCGGCTCTATAACCTCGCACGGCAGGACGTGGCGGGCTACGAAGCCTATGCGACGAAGCTTGCCGGTCTCTGCAGCTCCGGCGCTTCCGAAAATTGCCCGATGCTGGAAAATGTGGTCGACGGCCTGTTCCATATCGCCAAGGCGGACGGGCTGGTGCACGAGAAGGAGCTCGGCTTCCTCGCCCGGATCGGAGAAATTTTCCGGATCGACGAGGCGCATTTCCGCCGCATCATGGCGCGTCACGTGCATCTCGACGGAGCGGACCCGTACCTTGTCCTCGGCGTGTCGCCGGAAGACGATTTCGCCAAGATCCGCAAGCAATACCGGCTGCTGGTCTCCGAGCATCATCCCGACAGGTTGATCGCCCGCGGCGTGCCTGCCGCGCTGCATGCCGCCGCCAACGAACGCATGGCTGCCCTCAACGCGGCTTATGCGGCGATTTCGAAAGAGCGCCGCGCCGCATGACAGTCTTTACCGCCGACTATGCCGGCGCATCGGTAAGACCTTCTCCCAATCATGGCGAACGTGCCGGCGGGCGAAAGCCGGACATGATCGTCCTGCATTATACGGGCATGGGAAGCGCGGACGGTGCGCTCTCCTGGCTCTGTCGCGAGGAAAGCCAGGTTTCCAGCCACTATTTCGTTCATGAGGATGGGCGCGTGGTGCAGCTCGTGCCGGAAGAGCGCCGCGCGTGGCATGCAGGCAAGAGTTCCTGGGCGGGCGAAACGGACATCAATTCCTGTTCCATCGGCATCGAGATCGCCAATCCGGGCCATCCCGGCGGTTTGCCGGACTTCCCCGGCAAGCAGATCGCTGCGGTTGCCGAAATATGTCGCGATTGCGGCGCGAGATGGGAAATTCCGCCGGAGAGGGTGCTCGGACACTCCGATGTGGCGCCGATCCGCAAGGTCGATCCGGGGGAGAACTTCCCGTGGGAAAAATTGCACGCCAATGGGGTCGGTCATTGGATCGATCCGACCCCGATCAGCGGCGGCCGGTTTTTCCAATTCGGAGAGGGCGGCCAGCCCATCGAAGCGCTGCAGTCGATGCTGTCTCTCTATGGCTACAATATTGAAATAACGGGGACTTTCTGCGAACGCACAAAGGGCGTGGTGGAGGCCTTCCAGCGCCATTTCCGGCCTCGGCTGGTCGACGGGATCGCCGACTTCTCGACCATCGACACATTGCATCGGCTGCTGAAGGCGCTGCCGAAATACAGCTAGGTCAAACGTACCTCCCTGCTCATGGATTTTGCGGTAAAATCAGAAAATTTTTCTGTGCCACATCCTCTCCTTATTATCTCGTTCTAAAGAACTTGGTTAACGCAGCCGCCAGTGTGGACGGGGGTTGCAGAGATAAACGATCAGGTTCGGTGAACACTGCGCCGTCTATCCGGCGGCGCGGTGAGAGGATGTTTGCGTGTGAATGTCCGCGGGCCTGCTAGTCCGGAGACATTCTTATTCAATGAAAAAATTGGCTGTTGCTGCCGCGGCGGGCCTTGCCATGCTCGCCGCGGAAACCGAGTTCGTGCGCGCTCAAGACGACGTGGTCAAAACTTACACCAAACCGCTCATCATTCCATGGGAAACGCGCGAGACCGGCTTTGCCGCTCCTACGGATGCTGCCAAGCGCCTCCTTCGCCAGCTTCACTACGCAAATTTGATCGAGAAATATGCCGATGAATACGGCGTGCCGGTGGAGCTTGCCAATGCAGTGGTCCAGATCGAAAGCAATTTCCGCCCCACCGTGAAAGGCAAGGCCGGTGAGATCGGCCTCATGCAGATCAAGCCCGCAACCGCCCGGCTGATGGGATATGAAGGGCCGGATTACGGTCTCTACGACCCCGAGACGAATATCCGCTTCGGCATGAAATATCTGGCAGGCGCCCACGAACGCGGCGGCGGCAAGACGTGCGGCACCATCCTGAAATACAATGCCGGCCATGCCGCGAAGCGGATGAACCCCGTCTCGAAGCGCTATTGCGACCGGGTGGAGGCGATCCTCGAAACGAAGGACCGGCCGGCGCCGCCTTCATCCCTGGCGTTTGAAGCGACTGCGCTCAGCTACCCGCCCGCGGCACCCCTGATATTTTGATTCCGGAGTCGGCCGGAAATGCTTAGAACAACAGCTATTTCGGCCGATGGAATCAAGAGGACGGGGCATGACGGCAAGGTTCAAATTTATCGTTATCGGCAGAGGCATGATGGGCGCGGCCGCGGCTCGCCACCTCTCCGGATGGACCGACGGCGTGGCGTTGATCGGTCCGGGCGAGCCGGCGGATTACGCGCGGCATGAAGGCGTCTTCGCCAGCCATTACGACGAGGCGCGCATCACCAGGACGATCGATCCCGATCCCGTCTGGGCGCGTCTCGCCAACCGCTCCATTGCCCGATACGGCGAGATCGCCGCCGGGAGCGGCATCGATTTCTACTCCGAATCCGGCTGCCTGCTGGTGGGACCGAAACGGACGGGCGGCGCCCCATCTTACGTCGGCAACGTTCTCGATGCGGCGGCCAGGCTCGGTGTCGCGAGCGAGACGCTGACGGATGGGGATTTGGCGGGCCGTTTTCCATTCTTCTCGTTCCCCCAGGGGAGCGAGGGTGTGTGGGAGCCGAAGAATGCCGGCCATATCAACCCGCGCCGGCTGGTGAAAGCGCAGGCGCTGCTCGCCGAGCGGCAAGGCGCGGCGATCATTCCGGAAACCGTTTCTTCCGTTCGCCAGGAAGGCGACGCCGTCACGGTCACGACCGCCGAAGGCAACAGCTATTCGGGCGAGAAGGTCCTGGTCGCCGCCGGCGGATTTTCCATCAACGAGAATCTCTTGCCGCGACGTCTTGATCTCGAGGTTTATGCCCGTACCGTCGCCTTCTTCGAGGTGGACGAGGCCGCGATGGATGTCTGGGGCAGGGTGCCGTCGCTCATCTGGAAGTGGCGCGAAGGCGAAGACGGCATCTACCTCCTGCCGCCGGTGCGTTATCCTGACGGCAAGATGTATCTCAAGATCGGCGGCGATCCGGATGATCTGCTGTTGCCGACCGAGCCCGACATCCGCGCGTGGTTCCGCTCCGGCGGGCGCGAGAGCACGAAGCAACGGCTCACCGAGATCATGACACGGCTGATGCCGGATCTCGATCTGTCCCGCGCGTCGATGGCCGCCTGCGTCACCTCGTTCACACCGACCGGCTATCCGGCGATCGCGATGACCGAAGCCGACCGCATCGGCATCTTGAGTGGCGGCTGCGGCGCGGCGGCCAAGAGTTCGGACGAGATCGGCAGGCTGGGCGCGGAACTGATCTTCCACGGCCGGATCGTGGACGACGTCTATTCGACGGATTTTTCGGCAAATTACCTGTAAACTCTGGCCTTTAATTCCTATGTCGGTTATGGACCGCATGCCAGTTGGCCGGGCAGCCGCGCTTCACCAATGCCGAAAGGCGGTGAGGTGAGGAAAGTCCGGGCTCCACGGAAACACGGTGCCGGATAACACCCGGCGGGGGCGACCCCAGGGAAAGTGCCACAGAAAGGAAACCGCCCCGCTTTTTCTACCGCTTGGAAACCTCAAGCGGCTGAAATGGCGGGGTAAGGGTGAAAGGGTGGGGTAAGAGCCCACCGCGCCGCTGGCAACAGGGGCGGCAAGGTAAACCCCACCGGGAGCAAGACCGAATAGGGATGACGCGGGCCCAAGCGAAAGCGCGGGCCACAGCCGGTTTCCGGGCCAGTCATCCGGGTGGGTTGCGTGAGGCGATGCGCAAGCATCGTCCCAGATGAATGGCTGCCACGTTCCGGTGCCTGCACCGGAGCCATACAGAACCCGGCTTACAGGCCAACTGGCGTTTCCCTCCATCGGCCCCCCGGAAGGGGCTCGGCATAAATCTCTCCGGCTGCGCGAACGGCGCATTTCGGGGCGCCGTTTTCGGCCGCGCCCTTCCTTGCCTTAGTCCTGAAATTTCCTTTTATTGCAGCGTCTTGAGAGGCCCGCGCGATTCACTTGCGACGGTCTGCGGAGCCGGTTTATCCGCTTGCAGCAATAACCCTTTGTTAAACTTAACGGCTTATAAATAAATCCGGTTTGGGAGCGGCAAGCGGGGCTTCTCCCATTGACGCCCATATGGTCCCATGGTATCCCAAAACTGCACTGCACAGGGGCGAATAAGCGCCCTCCAATCCCCGAGTATCGGCCGCAGGGCCGGGTGGGTTTTCGTCCATCCGGAAGGCGAAGCCGTATTCGGTGCGGCGTGCGCAGGCGGGCTGGGTCCCGTCTTGAACTGCAACGGGGCGGATGTTTGGCGTGATGAGCCGCTTCCTGTCGAATGCGACGAACAGAATCGATGCGAAGGGGCGGGTTTCCGTGCCGGCGAGCTTCCGTTCGGTTCTTTCGGAGCGGGGAATCCAGGAGCTATACTGTCTCCAGGATTTCATCTATCCGGCGATCAGCGTCGGAGGGCCGGATCTGCTCGATCGCTACGAGCGGCAGATCGCTTCCGTGGATCCTTTTTCGCTGGAGGCGAACCGGATGTCGCTGCTCGTGCATGGCGGCGGCGTCTTCATGAGGCTCGACGCGGAGGGCCGGCTGATGGTCACGGATTTCATCCGCGACTTCACGGGAATCGGCTCGGAAGTGACCTTCGTCGGGCGCTCGGATCATTTTCAGTTGTGGCGGCCGCAGGCGTTTCACGAGGCGCAGGCGGCGGCGAGAGAGGGGCGTTCGGGTTTGCGTCCTTCATGAAACAGAGGAGCGGGATGGTGGCGAATCCAGGCGGCGGAACAACCGAGCCCGAAGGCGGACCGGTTCGCCATATCCCGGTTCTCCTCGAAGAAGTCGTCCGGGCGCTCGATCCCCGGCCCGGCAGGCTCATCCTGGATGGCACGTTCGGCGCGGGCGGTTATTCGTCCGCATTGCTTGCCGCAGGCGCGGAGGTGATCGCGCTCGATCGCGATCCGACGGCGATTTCGGCCGGACAGGCGCTGGCCGATATTTCCGGGGGGCGCCTGAAACTCATCCATTCGCAGTTCTCGCGGCTTGCCGACCATGCTCCCGAGGGTGGGCTCGACGGCGTCGTGTTCGATATCGGCGTTTCCTCCATGCAGATCGATGAGGCGGAGCGGGGCTTCTCCTTCCAGAGGAACGGGCCGCTCGACATGCGCATGTCGAAGGACGGCGTTTCGGCGGCCGATGTCGTCAACCGCGCCAAGGCCGGCGATCTTACCCGCATCTTCGGTTTCCTGGGCGAGGAAAAGCAGGCGGGCCGGATCGCCCGCGCCATCGAAAAGCGCCGTGCCGTCGCGCCATTCGCCACCACGCGCGACCTCGCAAACCTCATCGAGACGGTCAATCCGCGCAAGGCCAAGGACAAGATCCATCCGGCGACGCGCGTCTTCCAGGCGCTGCGCATCTTCGTCAACGACGAACTCGGCGAACTCGCCGAGGCGCTGTTTGCCGCCGAGCGGGTTCTGAAACCCGGCGGACGTCTTGTCGTTGTCACCTTTCATTCGCTCGAAGACCGGATCGTCAAGCAGTTCTTCGCCGATCGTTCCGGCAAGGTTTCCGGTTCGCGTCACCTGCCGATGGTCGAGGCGAAGCCGGCGATCTTCGAGGCGCTCGGCAAGCCGATGATCGCCGCGAGCGACGAGGAGGCGGAAGCCAACCCGCGCGCCCGTTCGGCCAAATTGCGGGCAGGCGTCCGCACCGATGCTCCGCCCCGGGCCGCCGACATGTCCATTTTCGATCTGCCCGATCTCGCCAGCCTCGCAAAGATGGGAGCCTAAGGAATGCTCAGAAGCTTCGATCTCGTCCTGATCGGCATCATGACGGCAGCCGCCGTCGTCACCTACACGATCAAGCATCGCGCCGACGAGAAGCTCGCGGAAGTCCGGCGGCTGGAGTCGGAAATCAAGCTGGAGAAGGACACGATCGAGCTCCTGAAGGCGGACTGGGCCTTGCTGACCCAGCCGAACCGTCTGCATCGTCTCATCAACGTCTACAATTCCGAGCTCGGTCTCGCGCCGACCGAACCCACCCAGCTCGCCATGCCGAAGGAGCTGCCGATGATGCGCTCGGCGCTGCCGCAGCCGGAGACGACGATCGAGGATATCATCGCCGGCAAGGACAGTGAGGTCGCGGCGGCCCTGAAGGGCGTTGCCGCCGCCAAGGCCAAGCCGGCCACCAAAATCCCCGTCCCGCTGCCGCGCGGCTCCATTGAAGTCATCTCCACAGGATCGGTGAACCGCTGATGTCTTTTCTGTCCCGCATCATGGTCTTGAAGAGCCGGGCGCATTTTTCCTCCGGCAGTCGCGGACGCGCCTCGGAAGCCGCGTCCTTCGAGGGCACCCGCAAGCGCAAGTCCGCGCAGGCCAAGAACCGCGTCGGCTTGCTGATCGCCGGTTTCGCCGTCTTCTACTGCGTCATCGGCGGTCGCCTCGTGCAGTATGGCGTGGCGCAGCCGCTGACGACGTCGAGCATCCTGCCGGCGGACCGCCTGATGGCCTCGCGGCCCGATCTCGTCGATCGCAACGGGGAATTGCTGGCGACCGATATCCGCACGGTGTCGCTCTTTGCCGAGCCGCACAAGATCGTCGATGCGGACGAGGTCATCGAAAAGCTCTCCACCGTGCTTCACGATCTCGACGTGAGATCGACCTATTCGAAGCTCAAGTCCAATTCCCGTTTCCAGTGGCTGCGCCGCCAGCTCACGCCGAAGCAGCAGAGCCAGATTCTGGCGCTCGGCATTCCCGGCATCGGTTTCCGGCCGGAGAAGCGCCGCTTCTATCCGGGGGGGACGACCGCAGCGCACGTCGTCGGTTACGTCAACATCGACAATCGCGGCGTTGCCGGCATGGAACGCTACGTCGACAATCAGGGGCTCGCCGACCTCGCGGCCGTGGGCATGACCTCCAGTCAGCCGCTGGAGCCGGTCAAGCTGTCGATCGATCTACGCGTCCAGTCGATCGTTCGCGACGTGGTTGCCGAATCGATGACCAAGTATCGCTCCATCGGCGCCGGCGCCGTCGTGCTCGACGTCCATACCGGCGAAATACTGGGCATGGCGTCCGCACCGGATTTCGATCCCAACAATCCGGCCGTCGGCGGCGAGGAGGGGTGGTTCAACCGCATGTCGAACGGCACGTTCGAAATGGGCTCCACCTTCAAGTCCTTCACCATCGCCATGGGTCTCGACTCGGGCAAGATGAACCTGCAGAGCACGTTCGACGCGCGCTATCCGATCCGCATCGGCGGTTTCACCATCAAGGATTTCCACGGCAAGGGACGGGTGCTCAGCGTGCCCGAGATCTTCCAGTATTCCTCCAATATCGGCACCGCGAAGATCGCCGATGCCGTCGGCATCGAAGGCCACAAGGACTTCCTCACCAAGCTTGGCCTGCTGACCAAGATGCAGACCGAGCTTCCGGAAGTGGCGCAGCCGAGCCAGCCTCGCGAATGGAAGAAGATCAACTCGATCACCATCTCCTTCGGCCACGGCGTCTCCACGACGCCGCTGCAGACCGCCGTCGCGGGTGCGGCGCTCGTCAATGGCGGCAAGCTGATCGAACCGACTTTCCTGCCGCGCACGCGCGAGGAGGCCGACAAGGTGGCGACCCAGGTGCTCAAACCCTCGACCAGCAAGGACATGCGCTTCCTTTTCGATTGGAACGGCATCAACGGGTCCGGCAGGAATGCGCGCGTTGCCGGTTTCGACGTCGGCGGCAAGACGGGCACGGCCGACAAGGTGGTCAACGGGCGCTACGCGCACGACAAGAACTTCAACGCGTTCCTGGCGGCCTTTCCGATGGACAATCCGCAGTATGTCGTCCTGACGTTCTCCGATGAACCGAAGACCGACAAGGGCAATGGCGCGGCGCTCGCGGCCACGTCCGCCGCGCCGATGGTGAAGGAAATCATCAGCCGCGCAGCGCCTATTCTCGGTGTAAAGCCGAAATTCGGCAATGACGGCTCTGCCCTGCTCGTGTCTTATTGAGCGATAACAACTTGAGCGGACGATTCGTGGGGACGACGGGACGACGCTCAGAATGGACAATCAGTCGATGAAATTGCGAGACCTTGCCGGTCAGGACTTTCCGGAAATAGCCGAGCTGATGGCGGGGCCGGCGGGCGATCTCGATGTGACAGGCCTTTCCTCCGACAGCCGCAGGGTGAAGCCCGGCATGCTGTTTGCCGCGCTTGCCGGCTCGAAGGCGGACGGCTCGGCCTATATCGGCGATGCCGCCGCCCGCGGTGCTATCGCGGCGATCGCCGCCCATCCTGCCGAAGCGGGCATTCCGGTTCTTGCGGTTTCCAATCCGCGCCGGCTTCTCGCGCTCGCTGCCGCCCGGTTCTACGACGCCCAGCCGGAAACCATGGTCGCGGTGACGGGAACGGCGGGCAAGACCTCCGTCGCTTCCTTCACCCGCCAGATCTGGGCGCATGCCGGTCATGCCGCGGCGCAGATCGGCACGACCGGCGTCGTCTCGCCGACCCGCAACGATTACGGCTCGCTGACGACGCCCGATCCGGTGGAACTCCAGAAACTTCTTGCGGAACTGGCTGCGGAGGGTGTCACCCATGCGGCGATGGAAGCCTCCAGCCACGGTCTCGACCAGAGCCGGCTCGACGGCGTGCGGCTTTCCGCCGCCGGTTTCACCAATCTCGGCCGCGACCACATGGACTACCATCCGACGGTCGAAAGCTACATGGCCGCGAAGATGCGGCTCTTCGATACGCTGCTGCCGAAGGGCGCGCCGGCCGTGATCTTCGCCGACGATGCCTGGTCTGACGAAGCCGTCCGTGCGGCGACCGCCGCGGGCCTCGATGTGCGCACCGTCGGGCGGCGTGGCGATTACCTTTCTCTCAAGCGCGTCGAGCATTTCCGCCACCGGCAGATGGCCGAGGTGCATTTCGGCGGTGAGATTTTCGAGGTCGATATTCCGCTTGCCGGCGATTTCCAGGTGGCGAACGCGCTCGTCGCGGCCGGCCTTGCCATGTCGACCGGCGTGCCGGCTTCCGCCGCGATGGCCGCATTCGAAAAGCTCACCGGCGCCTCCGGCCGTCTCGAACTCGTCGGCCAGACGAAGGACGGCGCGCCCGCCTATGTAGATTATGCCCACAAGCCGGATGCGCTGGAAAACGTCCTGACGTCCGTCCGTCCCTTCACGACGGGCCGCGTCGTCGTGGTCTTCGGCTGCGGCGGCGACCGCGACAAGGGCAAGCGGCCGATCATGGGCGAGGTTGCGACACGGCTTGCCGATGTCGTCATCGTCACCGACGACAATCCGCGCTCGGAAGTTCCGGAAGTGATCCGCGCGGAGATCATGGCTGCGGCACCGGGCGCGATCGAGATCGGCGATCGGGCGCAGGCGATCCGCGAGGCGGTGAGGATGCTGCATTCGGGCGATACGCTGATCGTCGCCGGCAAGGGCCATGAGGAGGGCCAGACGATCGGCACGACGGTCCTGCCGTTTTCCGACCATGTGGAAGTACGCAAGGCACTGGAGGAGCTGAAGCCATGAGCTTTCTGTGGACCTCTGAAGACATGACGGCCGTGATAGGCGGCCGGCCGATCGGCACGCTGCCGGAAGGCATCACGGGCATTTCCATCGACAGCCGGTCGATCGGGGAAGGCGAAGCCTTCTTCGCCATCAAGGGCGATCGCGTCGATGGCCACGACTTCGCCAGCATGGCGGTGGCGAACGGCGCCTCGCTCATTGTCGTCAGCGAGGCGAAGCTTCCGGCGCTCGGCCGGCTGATCGTGCCGATGATCGTCGTCGACGACGTGCTGGCCGCGCTTGGGCGGCTTGCAGTAGCGTCGCGCGAACGGAGCAATGCCCGGATTGTTGCGGTCACCGGTTCGGTCGGCAAGACGACGACGAAGGAAATGCTGCGGCACGTGCTGGCGCCCTCCGGCAAGGTGCATGCGGCCGTCGCGTCCTTCAACAATCACTGGGGCGTGCCGCTGACGCTGGCGCGCATGCCGGCGGATGCCGAGTTCGGCATTTTCGAGATCGGCATGAACCATCCGGACGAGATCCGGCCTCTGGTGAAAATGGTGCGGCCGCATGTGGCGATGATCACCACGATCGCCGCCGCTCATCTCGGCCATTTCAAGAATCTCGAGGAGATCGCCGCCGCAAAGGCGGAGATTTTCGAAGGCGTCGAGCCGGGCGGAGCGGCGATCCTCAACCGCGATATCCGGCAGTTCGGCTTTCTGGAGCAAAAGGCCCAGGAGGCGGGCATTGCGCGTGTCTATACCTTCGGCCAGCATGCCAAGGCGGATTTCCGCCTCGCGGATTTCGAGGGCAATGCGGAAAGCTCGACCGTCTGGGCCGTGCTGAACGGCGAGACATCGGAAATCCATATCGGTGCGCCCGGCCGCCACATCGCCGAAAACGCCATGGCGGCGCTCGGCGCCTGCCTGCTCGTCGGGGCGGACATGGCGAAGGCGATGGAGGCTCTTGCCGCGCTGAAGCCGGTGAAGGGCAGGGGCGAGCGCCACCTGCTCGGCATCGGCGAGGGCCACCTGACGCTGATCGACGAAAGCTACAATGCCAATCCGGCTTCCATGCGCGCGGCGATCGCGCTGCTTGCATCCGCGACGCCGGAACTGACCGGGCGGCGAATCGCCGTGCTCGGCGACATGCTCGAAATGGGCGAATTCTCCGCCAAAGTGCACGAGGAACTGGCCGGCCCGCTGCTTGCCGCCGGCATCGGGCATGTCTGGCTTGCCGGCCCGGAAATGGCGGCGCTGCGCGATGCGCTGCCCGACAGCGTCCAGGTGGAATACCGCGAAAAGACTTCGGAGCTTGCCGATTTCGTCGTGCGCGCGGTCATCCCCGGCGACGTGGTCATGGTGAAGTCGTCGCTCGGGCTCGGTTTCGGCAAGATCGTCGCCGCGCTTCTTGACAACTATCCGGCGTTCTCCGACACGGGGCGCCAATCTTGATAAGACGCGGCTTGAGAAAGGGCCCTGAATGCTGATCTGGCTTGTGGAACTGGCGGATAAACTTCAATTCTTCAATCTGTTCCGATACATCACCTTCCGGACCGGTGCCGCCCTCTTCACCTCGGCCCTGATCGTCTTCCTCTTCGGCCCCGCGATCATCGACTCGCTTCGCGTCCGGCAGGGCAAGGGCCAGCCGATCCGGGCAGACGGACCGCAGACCCATTTCAAGAAGGCCGGCACGCCGACCATGGGCGGCCTGATGATTCTCGCCGGCATCGTCGGCGGTTCGCTTCTCTGGGCCGATCTTTCCAATATCTATGTCGTCGCCACGCTGCTGGTGACGCTCGGTTTCGGTGCGATCGGTTTTTATGACGATTACCTCAAGGTCACGAAGCAGACGGACAAGGGCTTTTCCGGCAAGGCGCGCCTCGCCATCGAATTCGTGATCGCCGGCATCGCCGTCTTCTTCATGATGCGCATGGCGCTCGCCACCGGCTCGTCGACCAATCCGACCCTCGGCACCTCGGTCGCGTTTCCCTTCTTCAAGGACCTGTTCATCAATCTCGGCATTTTCTTCGTGCTGTTCGGCGGTTTCGTGATCGTCGCGGCCGGCAATGCGGTGAACCTGACGGACGGTCTCGACGGGCTCGCCATCGTGCCGGTGATGATTGCCGCCGCCTCCTTCGGCGTGATCGCCTATCTCGCGGGCAACGCGGTCTTCGCGAACTATCTGCAGATCAACTTCGTTCCGGGGACGGGCGAGCTTGCCGTCATCCTCGGCGCGGTGATCGGCGCGGGTCTCGGCTTCCTTTGGTTCAACGCGCCGCCGGCCGCGATCTTCATGGGCGATACCGGTTCGCTGGCGCTCGGCGGCCTGATCGGCTCCGTCGCCGTCGCCACCAAGCACGAGATCGTCATGGCGATCATCGGCGGTCTCTTCGTGATCGAGACGCTCTCGGTCATCATCCAGGTAGGGTTCTTCAAGATGACCGGCCGGCGCGTTTTCCTGATGGCGCCGATCCATCACCATTTCGAAAAGCTCGGCTGGACGGAGAGCCAGGTGGTGATCCGTTTCTGGATCATCGCCGTCGGGCTGGCGATGCTCGGCCTTTCGACGCTCAAGCTGCGGTGACGCCAAGATGATTCCGGCCACCACATTCAGGGACAAGCAGGTCGCGCTCTTCGGGCTCGGCGGCTCGGGCCTTGCGACGGCAAAAGCGCTTGTCGCCGGCGGCGCGAAGGTCGTCGCCTGGGACGACAATCCGGACAGCGTTGCGAAGGCGGCGGGCGAGGGGATCGCGACCGCCGATCTGCGCACCATCGACTGGCCGGCACAGGCCGCCTTCGTGCTGTCGCCCGGCGTGCCGCTCACCCATCCGAAGCCTCACTGGAGCGTCGATCTCGCCCGTGCGGCCGGCGTCGAGATCATCGGCGATGTCGAGCTTTTCGTCCGCGAGCGTCGCGCGCATGCGCCGGACTGCCCGTTCATCGCCATCACCGGCACCAACGGCAAGTCGACCACCACGGCATTGATCGCCCATATCCTGAAATCGAGCGGCCGCGACACGCAGCTTGGCGGCAATATCGGCACGGCGATCCTGACGCTCGATCCACCGAAGGCGGAACGCTACTTTGTCGTCGAGTGCTCCTCCTACCAGATCGATCTTGCGCCGACGCTCAATCCGACCGCCGGCATCCTTTTGAACCTCACGCCCGACCATCTCGATCGCCACGGCACGATGCAGCACTATGCCGACGTGAAGGAGCGGCTGGTCGCCGGCAGCCGGACGGCGGTGATCGGCGTCGATGATTCCTACAGCGCCCTGATCGCCGACCGGGTCGAGCGTGCCGGCGTCGCCGTCAGGCGGATTTCCAAGCGCAGCGTCGTCGCCGATGGTCTCTATGCGGAGGGCAGCCGGATCGTTGAAGCGCATGGCGGGACGTCGTCGCCGTTCGTCGATCTCGACGGTATCCAGACGCTGAAAGGCAGCCATAACGCCCAGAACGCCGCAGCGGCGATCGCCGTCTGCCTGGCCGTCGGCGTGTCCGGGGAGGATATCCGCACGGGCCTCAAATCCTTCCCCGGTCTCAAGCACCGCATGCAGCCGGTCGGCCAATTGATGAACCGCGGGGGCGGTCAGGTCGTCTTCGTCAACGATTCGAAGGCCACCAATGCGGATGCGGCCGCTCCGGCGCTTTCCAGCTACAACCGCATCTACTGGATCGCCGGCGGTTTGCCGAAAGAAGGCGGGATCGTAAGCCTTGCTCCACTTTTCCCGCGTATCGTCAAAGCCTACCTGATCGGAGAGGCGGCGCCGGCCTTCGCGGCGACGCTCGGCGAGGCGGTGCCTTACGAAATATCGGGCACGCTGGACAGGGCCGTCGCCCATGCCGCCGAAGACGCAGGCGCCGACGCCACGCCGTCCGCGGTGATGTTGTCGCCCGCCTGCGCCAGCTTCGATCAGTTTAAGAATTTCGAGGTTCGCGGCGATGCCTTCGTCGGCCATGTCGCAGCCCTCGACGGCGTTACGATGTTGATCGACCTCGGTTGATCGGGACGGAAGGGGAAGCTGACAGATGGTAAGCCGCGCAGATCGTGGGCCGCTCGCAGACTGGTTCTGGACGATCGACCGTTTCTTCCTCGCTGCCTTCGTGCTCCTCATGGGCATCGGCTTCATGCTTTCCTTCGCCGCCTCGCCGGCGGTGGCCGAGCGGATCGGTCTCGACAGCTTCCATTTCGTCGAGCGGCACGCATTCTTCATCCTGCCGTCGCTTGCGGTGATGGTCGGGTTGTCCTTCCTGACACCGAGGCAGGTGCGCCGCACCGCGATCGTCCTCCTGGTCATATCCGTGGCGATGATGGTGCTGGCGCTGTTCTTCGGCGTCGAGGTCAAGGGATCGCGCCGCTGGCTCGGCGTCGGCAGCTTCTCCATCCAGCCGTCGGAATTCATGAAGCCGGCCTTCGTCGTGGTTTGCGCCTGGCTCTTTGCCGAGCATGCGCGCCAGCCGGAAATTCCCGGCAATCTTTTCGCCATCATCCTGTTCGGCATCGTTGCAGCACTGCTCGTCGCCCAGCCGGACTTCGGTCAGACCATCCTGACCAGCGTCGTCTGGGGCGGCATGTTCTTCATGGCCGGCATGCCGTGGCTCTGGATATTCCTGCTCGGCGGCGTCGGCGCCGGCGGCATCGTCGCGGCCTATTACATGCTGCCGCACGTGACGGCGCGCTTCGACAAGTTCCTGACCGGCGAGGGCGACCGCTTCCAGATCGAGACCGCCCACGAAGCCATTCTACAGGGCGGCTGGTTCGGCCAGGGGCCGGGCGAAGGCATCGTCAAGCGCATCCTGCCGGATAGCCACACGGACTTCATCTTCTCCGTTGCCGCGGAGGAATTCGGCATTATCTTCTGCATGGCGCTGGTGGCGATCTTCGCCTTCGTCGTGCTGCGCGGCCTGAACCACGCCTTCAAGGAGCGCAACGACTTCAACCGCTTTGCCGTTGCCGGCCTGGTACTGCAGATCGGCATGCAGTCGTTGATCAACATCGGCGTCAACCTCGAACTGATGCCGGCCAAGGGGATGACGCTGCCTTTGATCTCCTATGGCGGCTCGTCAATGATCGCGATCTGCGTCACGGCCGGCTTCATTCTGGCGCTGACGCGCCACCGTCCCGAGAAGCGGGCGCAGGAGAGAAGCCTGTTCCGTGTCGCCTCGGGCGTGCCGGCGGAGTAAATATAGATGACCAAAGGCATCATCCTGCTCGCCGCCGGGGGAACCGGCGGTCACGTATTTCCCGCTGAGGCGCTCGGCTACGAGCTCCGCGAACGTGGTTATTCCGTCCATCTCGTCACCGACAGCCGGGCCGAGCGGTTCGCCGGCACGTTTCCGGCCGAGGAAATCCATGTCGTGCCCTCCGCGACCCTGGGCTTGAAGAACCCGGTTGCGCTCGCTCGCACCGGCTGGAAGCTCTGGACGGGGCTCAGAGCTGCGCGCCGGCTGATCGGCAGGCTGAAGCCGCTCGCCGTCGTCGGTTTCGGCGGCTATCCCACCGTGCCGCCGCTGATGGCTGCGACCTCCATGGGCGTGCCGTCGATGATCCACGAGCAGAACGCCGTGATGGGCCGCGCCAATAAGGCCCTGGCGGCCAAGGTCCAGGCGATTGCGGGCGGTTTCCTGCCCGAGAGCAACGGCCCCTATGCGGACAAGACGGTCACGACCGGCAATCCCGTGCGTCCTGCGGTGCTCGCCGCTTCGAACATCCCGTATGTCGCTTCCCGAGGCAGTGATCCGTTCCGCCTCGTGGTCTTCGGCGGCAGCCAGGGCGCGCAGTTCTTTTCCTCCGCCGTACCGACGGCATTGAGCCTGCTCGACAAGGCCGAGCGCGACCGTCTCGTCCTCACCCAGCAGGCGCGTCCCGAGGACAAGGATCGCGTGACATCCTGCTTTGCCAAGCTCCAGGCGCCGGCGGATGTCTCCTCTTTCTTCTCGGACATGGCGGAACGGCTTGCGACGGCGCATCTCGTCATCTGCCGCTCCGGCGCCTCGACCGTCTCGGAAATCGCGGTGATCGGCCGCCCGGCCATTCTCGTGCCTTACCCGCATGCTCTGGATCATGATCAGGCGGCCAATGCGGCGGCGCTCGTCGCGACGGGCGGAGCGCAGGTCGCGCCGCAATCGGAGCTTTCGCCGGAGAAGCTCGCGTCGCTGGTTTCGGCGGCGATGAAGGAGCCGGACCGGCTCGAGAAGATGGCCGCGGCTGCGAAAACGGCGGGGCATCCGAACGCGGCAAGCTTGCTTGCGGATATGGTCGTCGCTATTGCCGAGCGCAGATCGGTTGCGGAATTCAAGACGTCGCAAGACATGAAATTGAAAGACAGGGGAGTACAGGCATGAAGATGCCGAAGGCCATCGGGCTCGTTCATTTCATCGGCATCGGCGGGATCGGCATGAGCGGCATCGCCGAGGTGCTGCACAATCTCGGCCACAAGGTGCAGGGCTCGGATCAGGCCGATGGCGCCAACGTCCAGCGCCTGCGCGACAAGGGCATTCCGGTCTTCGTCGGCCACCAGGCGGAAAATCTCGGCGATGCCGAAGTCGTCGTCGTGTCGACCGCCATCAAGAAGAACAATCCGGAGCTTGTCGCGGCGCGTGAAAAATCGCTGCCGATCGTCCGCCGCGCCGAAATGCTCGCGGAACTGATGCGCTTCCGCAATGCGATCGCCATCGGCGGCACGCATGGCAAGACGACCACTACTTCGATGGTTGCCACCCTTCTGGAAGCCGGCGGGCTCGACCCGACCGTCATCAACGGCGGCATCATCAATGCCTATGGCACCAATGCCCGCATGGGGGAGGGCGAGTGGATGGTGGTCGAGGCCGACGAATCGGACGGAACCTTCCTGAAACTTCCCGCCGACGTGGCGGTCGTCACCAATATCGACCCGGAACATCTCGACCATTACGGCAATTTCGACGCGGTGCGTGCGGCCTTCCGGCAGTTCGTCGAGAACGTGCCCTTTTACGGCTTCGGCGTGCTCTGCCTCGACCATCCGGAGGTGCAGGCGCTCGTCGGCCGGATCGAAGATCGCAAGATCGTCACCTATGGCGAGAATCCGCAGGCCGACGCCCGCTTCCTCAACGTCCGCATGGAAGGCACCAAGTCTGTTTTCGACGTGGAAATCCGCCGCCGCCGTACCGGCCGGGTCTTCAGTTTCAAGAATCTGACGCTGCCGATGCCCGGCCGCCACAACATCTCCAACGCCACCGCCGCGATCGCCGTCGCCAACCGGCTCGGCATCTCGGAAGAGAACATCCGAAAGGGGCTTGCCGCCTTCGGCGGCGTCAAACGGCGCTTCACGCTCACCGGAACCGTCAACGGCGTGTCGATCTTCGACGACTACGGCCACCATCCGGTAGAGATCAAGGCGGTGCTGAGAGCGGCGCGCGAGGCCTGCCAGGGCCGCATCGTCGCCGTGCACCAGCCGCACCGCTATACGAGACTTTCGAGCCTGTTCGAGGACTTCGCCAACTGCTTCAACGATGCCGACAGCATCATCCTCGCACCGGTCTATGCGGCGGGCGAGGAGCCGATCGAAGGCGTCAATTCGGAAGCGCTGGTCGCCCGCATCCGCTCCGGCGGCCATCGCGACGCGCGGTACATGGCATCTCCCGCGGAACTCGCCTCGATCGTATCGGGCATTGCTAAACCGGGTGATTTCGTGGTTCTTCTGGGGGCTGGCAATATTACGCAATGGGCGGCCGCATTGCCGAAGGAACTGGAAAGCATATCGGGACAATAGAAATGAAACAGGTGAATGGGGAAAAGCTTCTGGCGTCATTGGGGGATGGCGTCGAAAAACTGCGCGGGCGCCTCACGCCGGACGCGCCGATGGATCGCGTCACCTGGTTCCAGGCGGGCGGCCTTGCGGAGCTCATGTTCCAGCCCCATGACATCGACGACCTCGTCACCTTCCTGCAGATCGTGCCGGAGGAGGTCCCGCTGACGGTGGTCGGCGTCGGCTCGAACCTGCTCGTGCGCGACGGCGGCATTCCGGGCGTCGTGCTGCGCCTCTCGGCCAAGGGTTTCGGCGGCCTCGACCTCGTCGGCGAGAACCGTATCCAGGCCGGCGCCATCTGCCCGGACAAGCATATCGCCGCCATGGCCATGGACAATGGCATCGGCGGATTCGCCTTCTATTACGGCATTCCGGGCTCGATGGGCGGCGCGTTGCGCATGAATGCGGGGGCCAACGGCACGGAGACGGCCGACCGGGTGGTCGAGGTTCATGCGGTCGATCGCAAGGGAAACAAGCACGTGTTCCCGAAAGCCGAGATGGGCTACAGCTATCGTCATTCGTTCGTCCCCGCTAACCTCATCTTCACCCATGCCGTCTTCGAGGGTTATCCTGAGGACCGCGCCAAGATCCGCGCCGAGATGGACGCGGTCCGCCAGCACCGCGAGACCGTGCAGCCGATCAAGGAAAAGACCGGCGGCTCGACCTTCAAGAATCCCGAAGGCCATTCGGCCTGGAAGCTGATCGACGAGGCGGGCGGCCGCGGTCTGATGAGCGGCGGCGCGCAGATGTCCTCGCTCCACTGCAACTTCATGATCAACATAGGCCATGCGACCGGCTACGATCTGGAATATCTCGGCGAGACGGTCCGCCAGCGGGTCTTCGAACATGCCGGCATCAAGCTCGAATGGGAGATCAAGCGGCTCGGCATCTTCATGCCCGGCCGCGAGGTGAGGCCGTTCCAGGGTGTCACGAGCGAATAAGTATGTCGTTGGTCCATAACGAGCGCACCAAACTTCTTGCCAACGCGCTCGACCGGCTTTCGACGGCTTGTGTCGCCGCGGGCTTCATTGCACCTGTAGGTTCTCTTACCAGCGCCTTGACGACGTTCAGCGTTTCGGTGCCGATCGCTATTTCGACGATGGCTTGGCTTTTGGCGGCAGTGATACTACATTTGGCGGCAAGACGAGCGCTTGGAGATCTAATCTCATGAACTCCGCCACCTTCTTCTTCCTCTATATCCTTCCGTTTGTGATCGCGGGAGCAGGGTGGGTTGCAGTGCTGCTGAACGAGCGACGTAATCGACGCAGGAGCCATCTGCATCCGGGCGAATGACCATTCGACAGTTTCTTTGAAAAGGCCGTGAAAGCAGACGCTTCGCGGCCTTTTTTAATATTCCGATTCTGATTCAAAATCCCGCCTTGGACCTCTGTTTTTCCTCGGTTTTTCGCTGCGGGTTAACGAAGGTAAACGCTTTGTTAACCATATTGGGGCACTAATGCAGCCATGCCTTATATCCGGCGGGAATCGCCTTCGGAAACAAGGTTGGCGCAAGCGCTGCGGTATAGGGTGAAGTCTTTTTCGGGAGTGATCGATGCGCGACAAGCATGTGGCTGTTCTGATGGGAGGGTTCTCCTCCGAGCGGCCTGTCAGCCTGTCCTCGGGGAATGCCTGTGCCGATGCACTCGAGGGCGAGGGCTATCGCGTCACGCGCGTCGATGTCGGCCGGGATATTGCTGCGGTTCTCGCCGATCTCGGGCCGGATGTTGCCTTCAATGCCTTGCACGGGCCTTTCGGTGAGGACGGCACGATCCAGGGCATTCTCGAATATCTGGAGATCCCGTACACGCATTCCGGCGTGCTGGCCTCGGCCCTTGCCATGGACAAGCACCAGGCGAAGCATGTCGCCAAGGCTGCCGGCATCCCGGTCGCCGAAGCGAAGGTGATGAGCCGGTTCGATGTCGGGAGCGCCCATCCGATCAAGCCGCCCTATGTGGTGAAGCCGGTCCGTGAAGGATCGTCCTTCGGTGTCGTGATCGTCCAGGAGAATCAGTCTCATCCGCCGCAGATCATCGGTTCTGCCGAGTGGCGCTACGGCGAGCGGGTGCTTGTCGAGCGCTATATCCACGGCCGGGAGCTCACCTGCGGCGTCATGGGCGATGTGGCTCTGGGCGTGACGGAAGTCGTGCCGGTGAGCCATGCCTTCTACGACTACGATGCGAAATATGCGGAAGGTGGCTCGAAACACGTCATTCCGGCGCAGATTTCACCGAATATTTACCAAAAGATTCAAACATTGGCGCTTAAGGCGCATCAGGCGATGGGCTGCCGGGGCGTCAGTCGCTCAGACTTCCGCTACGACGACCGCTTCTCCGAGAACGGCGAGGTTATCTGGCTCGAGATCAACACGCAGCCGGGAATGACCCCGACATCTCTGGTGCCCGAAATGGCGGCGCATGCCGGCCACTCGTTTGGTGAACTCGTCCGTTGGATGGTGGAGGACGCTACGTGTTTGCGTTGATCGGCAATAGAGCGGGTGGACCGCGCAGCCGTTCCGAACTTCTCTATGTCGGTGCGGAAGAGCGCCGCGTTCTTCCGCGGCCGCTTCGCCGGGCTGTTCGCTTCTGCGTCAGCCTTGCGACCGGCCGCATCCATATTCCGCCCCACACGGGGACCGTGTCGGCATTCGGCTTCTTCGCGGCCGTCGGCTTTTACGGCATGTCGCTCGGCGGCCATGGTCATGAGGTCGCCCAGGCGACGACCGCCGCGGTCGGCTTTGCGATAGAGGATGTGCGCGTCTCCGGCAACGAGCAGACGTCCGAGATCGATATCCTCCAGCTTCTCGGCCTCGACGGCACGACGTCGCTCGTGGCGCTCGATATCGATGCTGCGCGCCGCAAGCTCTCCGAGCTTCCCTGGGTCGAATATGCGGAAGTCCGCAAGGTCTATCCGAGGACGATCGAGGTCATGCTGAAGGAACGCCAGGCATTCGGCATCTGGCAGCACGGGACCGAGCTTTCGCTGATCGAGAAGAACGGCAGCGTGATCGCACCGCTGCGCGACAACAAGTTCGCCTCGCTTCCGCTCTTCGTCGGGCGCGACGCCGAGACGGCCGCCGCCTCCTTCGAGGACGAGATGTCTGCGTGGCCCGAGCTGATGAGCCGGGTGAAGGCCTATGTGCGTGTCGCGGGCCGCCGCTGGGATCTGCATCTCGACAACGGCGTCGTGCTGAAGCTGCCCGAGGCCAATATCGGCAAGGCGCTCGCCGTGCTTGCCCGCCTCGACAAGGATCAGGGCGTGCTGGAGCGCGATGTCGCCGCGATTGATCTGCGTCTGGAAGACCGCACGACCATCCAGCTCACCCCTGGCGCCACGGAGCGCCGCAAGCAGGCGCTGGAAGCGCGCACCAAGGCCCTGAAAAAGCTGGGAGAGCAGTCGTGAGTGTTTTCGGTTCCTCCCATTTCGGCCTGCCGCGCATGAAGCCGCTCTCCTCCAAGCGCTCGCACGTGGTTTCCGTCCTGGACATCGGCTCCACCAAGGTGGTCTGCATGATCGCCCGGCTGACGCCGCGCCAGGAAAGCGAGGTCCTGCCGGGCCGCACCCATAATATCGAGATCATCGGCATCGGCCATCAGCGGTCGCGCGGCGTGAAGTCCGGCGTGATCGCCGATCTCGATGCGGCGGAAAGCGTCGTGCGGCTCGCGGTGGACGCCGCCGAGCGCATGGCGGGCCTCACGGTCGACAGTCTGATCGTCAACGTCTCCGCTGGCCGGCTCGCCAGCGACGTCTATACCGCGACGA
This sequence comes from Neorhizobium descurainiae, assembly GCF_051400715.1. Lineage (NCBI taxonomy): Bacteria > Pseudomonadati > Pseudomonadota > Alphaproteobacteria > Hyphomicrobiales > Rhizobiaceae > Neorhizobium > Neorhizobium descurainiae. Next base: position 33,935 of record NZ_JBLFFK010000002.1, on the reverse strand, counting down.
TCGACCTCGGCGGCCAGGAAGTCGAAGCGGCGGACCTCAAGAAGGTTCTGGTCGCGGCAAGCCAGCAGTCGCTGCGCCAGGATCGCGCGATCCTGCATTCGCTGCCGACCGGCTTCTCACTGGACGGCGAGCGCGGTATCCGCGATCCGCTGGCGATGTTCGGCGACGAGCTGGGCGTCGACATGCATGTGATTTCCGCCGAGCGCGCGACCCTCAAGAATCTCGAGCTCTGCATCAACCGCGCGCATCTGTCGGTCGAGGGCGTGGTGGCGACGCCCTATGCCAGCGGCCTTGCGGCTCTCGTCGACGACGAGGTCGAACTCGGCTGCGCGGCGATCGACATGGGCGGCGGTACCACGACGATCTCGGTTTTCGCGGAAGGCAAGCTCGTCCATACGGATGCCATCAGTCTTGGCGGCCATCACGTCACGACCGACCTCGCGCGAGGTCTTTCGACGCGTATCGAAGATGCGGAGCGCATGAAGGTCGTACACGGATCGGCACTCGGCAACAGCGCCGACGAGCGCGATGTCATCGCGGTTCCGCCGATCGGCGAGGATGACCGCGATCAGCCGATCCAGGTGCCGCGCTCGCTGGTCACGCGAATCGTTCGGGCGCGCATCGAGGAGACGCTGGAACTGATCCGCGACCGCATCCAGAAGTCGGGTTTCAGCCCGATCGTGGGAAAACGCGTCGTGCTGACGGGCGGCGCGAGCCAGCTCACCGGCCTTCCGGAGACCGCCCGCCGCATCCTGGCGCGCAATGTCCGGATCGGCCGTCCGATGGGCGTGTCCGGCCTTCCGGCGGCGGCCAAGGGGCCGGCCTTTTCGACGGCTGTGGGCCTGATGATCTATCCGCAGGTCGCGGACATGGAAACGCATGCCTCGCAGAGCGGGCTGATGGCTTCGCTCGGCAGCGGCAATGGTCGGCTGGCCCGCGTGGGCCAGTGGCTGAAGGAGAGTTTTTGATGCGGGGGCTTATGCCCGTCGCGTCAGAGAAGAGTTGCAATGAATTGGCCGGCGGCGATGCGGCCAGAAAAAGAAGGAACTGGTGCAATGACCATCAAGCTGCAGAAGCCTGATATTACCGAGCTGAAGCCTCGGATTACCGTGTTCGGCGTCGGCGGAGGCGGCGGCAATGCCGTCAACAACATGATCACGGCCGGGCTCGAAGGCGTCGATTTCGTTGTCGCCAATACGGACGCCCAGGCGCTCACCATGACCAAGGCGGAGCGGATCATCCAGATGGGTGTTCAGGTCACCGAAGGTCTCGGCGCCGGCTCCCAGCCGGAGGTCGGTCGCGCCGCCGCCGAGGAATGCCTCGACGAGATTTCCGATCATCTCGCCGGCACGCATATGTGCTTCGTCACCGCCGGCATGGGCGGCGGCACCGGCACGGGGGCCGCTCCGGTCGTCGCGCAGGCCGCCCGTTCGAGGGGTATCCTCACAGTCGGCGTCGTCACCAAGCCTTTCCATTTCGAAGGCCAGCGCCGCATGCGCCTTGCCGAATCCGGCATTCAGGAACTGCAGAAGTCTGTCGATACGCTGATCGTCATTCCGAACCAGAACCTTTTCCGCATCGCCAACGACAAGACGACCTTCGCCGATGCGTTCGCGATGGCGGATCAGGTCCTCTATTCGGGCGTTGCCTGCATCACCGACCTCATGGTCAAGGAAGGCCTGATCAACCTCGATTTCGCCGACGTCCGCTCGGTGATGCGCGAGATGGGCCGCGCGATGATGGGCACCGGCGAAGCCTCCGGCCCCGGCCGTGCGATGCAGGCCGCGGAAGCGGCGATCGCCAACCCGCTGCTCGACGAGACCTCGATGAAGGGCGCGCAGGGCCTGCTAATCTCCATCACCGGCGGCCGCGACCTGACCCTCTTCGAAGTGGACGAGGCCGCGACCCGCATCCGCGAGGAGGTCGATCCGGATGCCAACATCATCCTCGGCGCGACCTTTGACGAAGCGCTCGAGGGCCTGATCCGCGTGTCGGTCGTCGCGACGGGCATCGATCGCGGTGCGGCCTCGGTCGATATCCGCGCCGCCGAGATGCGCGCTGCTTCCAAGCCGGTCATCCGCCCCTCGGCCGCCATTCCTCCGGCTCAGCCGGCTGCCCAGCCTGCCCCCGTGATGCAGGCCGCCCCGGCACCGGTCCTGAAGCCGGCCGTCGATCCGATCGCCGAGACGATCCGCATGGCGGAAGCCGAGATGGAGCGCGAGCTTGCCATCGCCGAGCCTCCGCGCGTTGCGCCGGCACCCCAGCCGGCCGCTCCGCAGCCGCTGCAGGAAGAGTTCCGCCCGCAGAGCCGCATCTTCGAGGCCGCTCCGGTCGAAGCTCCGGCGCCGGTTGCAAGCCGTCCGGCTCCGGCCCCGCAGCCGGCGCCGGTCCAGGCTCATGCGTATCAGGCTCCTGCGATGAGCCAGCCCGCTCCGCGCATGGCCCAGCCGGCTCATCACGAGCCGCTCTCTCCGGTGGTCGAGCCGGTCCGCATGCCGAAGGTCGAGGATTTCCCGCCGGTCGTGAAGGCGGAGCTCGATCGTCGCTCGCAGCCGGTACAGCACGTGCAGGAGGAGCGCGGTCCGATGGGCCTCCTGAAGCGGATCACCAATTCGCTCGGCCGCCGGGAGGAGGAAGAGCCGGTCAGCTCCGACATGACCGCTCCGGCGCCGGCCCAGGCATCGCAGCAGCGCCGTCCGCTGTCTCCGGAGGCAAGCCTCTACGCGCCGCGGCGCGGCAATCTCGATGACCATGGCCGCGCCGTGCCGCAGGCCCATCACGAGGAAGACCAGCTCGAAATTCCGGCCTTCCTGCGGCGCCAATCCAACTGACTTGGCGAACTGAGTCAACGGCGGTCACCAAACGTGAAGACGGCCCGGATCACTGATCCGGGCCTTTGCGCGTTTTTATCAATCAAGACGCGGAGTTAACAACGTAACAATGCGAAACGAACAGTGATTTGGATTGTGACGGACGGCTGCGTATGAAGGACGGTGAAAGACGCCCGAAGGGACCTCCGATTCAAGCGATCGGCTCATCAAGAAGCGTCGGAAATTCCGGGTCCTTGTGCTTTACGGATCCGGCGATAAGAAGGCAGTAATAATGACCATTGGATTGCTCGGTTTCCAGACCACCATCGCCGCCCCGGTAACCATGAAGGGTATCGGCGTTCATTCCGGAGCACCCGTCACCATTACCTTCCAGCCTGCCGAAGCCGGCACCGGCGTGGTTTTCACGCGCCTTTTCGAAGACGGCAGCTCGGTCGAATATCGCGCCGTTTCCTCGCAGGTCGGCCCTACCGACCTCTGCACGGTTCTCGGCAGTGCGCCGGCAAAGTGGGTCGCCACGGTCGAGCATGTCATGGCCGCGCTCTATGCGCTCGGCATCGACAATATCGTGGTGGAGGTCGATGGCGGCGAAATGCCGATCATGGACGGCAGCTCCTATCCTTTCATCGAGGCGATCGAGCAGGCCGGCATCGTCAACCTGGGCATCAAGCGGCGCTATATCCGTGTCGTGAAGCCGGTGCGTATCGATGCCGGTGCGTCCTGGGCGGAATTCCGTCCCTATGACGGCACGCGTTTCGAGGTTGAGATCGACTTCTCCTCGCCGCTGATCGGCCGGCAGAAGTGGGAAGGAAATCTGACGGCCGAGACGTTCAAGCGAGAGCTTTCGCGCGCCCGTACCTTCGGCTTCATGCGCGATGTCGAGCGTCTCTGGGCGGCCGGCTACGCGCTCGGCTCCTCGCTCGAGAATTCGGTCGTCATCTCCGACGACGACACGGTCGTGAATGTCGAGGGCCTGCGCTACGCGGACGAATTCGTCCGCCACAAGACGCTCGACGCCGTGGGCGATCTGGCGTTGGCCGGGGCGCAGTTCATCGGCTGCTACCGCTCCTATCGCGGCGGCCACAAGATGAACGCCAATGCCCTGAAGGCGCTGATGAGCGATCCGACCGCCTATGAGGTCGTCGAAGCTCCGTCGTCGCGTGCGGCGCGCGTGCGGGCCGGGGAATTCGTTCCGGTCAGCATGCCGGAACTGACGCACTGGTTCGCTTGAGTAAAGTTGATCCGGTTGACTGGGCCGCTTCTTTCGGAGGCGGCCTTTTCTTTTGGAGATAACGTTGGTCGATGCCACAAAAATGCATTAATGCCGCATCATTGCGTTGCTCTCCCTTTGCTTTTATGGCTAGAACGGCCTCATCGGGGCAGGGCTTCAGTGCGCGGGACGATCAGGAACTGTCGAATGAACCATGTAAGGTCTGTTGGAATACGTAAGACGGCACGGATAGCGCTTGTCTCGCTGGTACTTGTCGGCGCTGGCTTTGGCATGACCGCCTGCCAATCGGACCGGGATATCGACATCACCAAGCTCGGCATGGAGACCGATCCGCCGGAAACGCTCTACAATCAGGGCCTTGCGAACATGAAGGCCGGCAATCTGACCGAGGCGAGTCGCAAGTTCGACGCGATCGACAGGCAGAACCCGTTTACGGAATGGGGCCGCAAGGCGCTCGTCATGAGCACCTTCACCAAATACCGTCTCGGCCGCAACGACGAGGCGATCGCCGCCGGCAACCGTTACATGAACCAGTATCCGCGCTCGGCGGATTCGGCCTATGTGCAGTATCTCGTCGGCCTTTCCTATTCGCGGCAGATCGCCGACGTGACGCAGGACCAGCGCGCCGCCGTCCGCACGATCGACGCGATGAACAAGGTCGTCAACGACTATCCGGATTCGGAATATGTCGAGGATGCTCAGACCAAGATCCGCTTCGCCCGCGACCAGCTCGCCGGCAAGGAGATGCAGATCGGCCGTTACTATCTGGAACGCAAGGAATATCTTGCGGCGATCCGGCGCTTCCGCAACGTGGTCGAGCAATATTCCAACACCAACCAGGTGGAAGAGGCGCTGGCGCGCCTGACGGAAGCCTATTATGCCATGGGTATCGTCGAGGAGGCGCAGACCGCCGCTGCCGTCCTCGGCCGGAACTATCCCGACAGCCAGTGGTATGCGGATTCCTACAAGCTGCTGCAGACAGGCGGTGTCGAACCCCGCGAGAATCGCGGTTCGTGGATTTCTCGTGCCGGGGCCAAGCTCATCGGCGCATAAGGTCTGAGGCATGCTGATCCAGTTGTCGATCCGCGATATCGTTCTGATCGAGCGGCTGGATCTTGCCTTCGAGACCGGCCTCTCGGTGCTGACTGGCGAGACCGGTGCAGGCAAATCCATCCTGCTCGACAGCCTGTCGCTGGCGCTCGGCGGCCGCGGCGACGGCGGCCTTGTGCGTCACGGCGAGGAGAAGGGTCAGGTGACCGCGGTCTTCGACGTATCCGGCAGCCACGCCGCCCGCCAGCTCCTGCGCGACAACGGCATCGATGACGACGGCGACCTGATCTTCCGCCGCGTCCAGTCTGCCGACGGCCGTACCCGCGCCTCGATCAACGACCAGCCCGTCAGCGTCCAGCTCATGCGCGAGGCCGGCCAGCTTCTCGTGGAAATCCACGGGCAGCACGACGACCGGGCGCTGATCGATACGGACGCGCACCGCACGCTGCTCGATGCCTTCGCGGGCCTGAGCGATGAAGTGCTGCAGCTTTCCGGCCTCTATCGGACCTGGAAGGATGCTGAACGCGCCTTCAGGACGCACAGGGCGAAGGTTGAGGCTGCCGCCCGCGAGGCCGATTATATCCGCGCCTCTGTCGAGGAGCTGGAAGCGCTCGCTCCCTGCGATGGCGAGGAGGACGAACTGGCCGAAAAGCGCTCGCAGATGCAGAAGGCCGAGCGGATCGCCGGCGATATTTCCGAAGCTTCCGAATTCCTCAACGGCAATGCCTCGCCCGTGCCGCTGATCGCCTCGCTGGTGCGGCGGCTGGAGCGCAAGAGCCACGAGGCGCCCGGTCTGCTTGAAGAGACGGTCGAACTCCTTGACACTGCGCTCAACCATCTTTCCAACGCACAGATGGAGGTCGAGGCTGCGCTCCGGAAGACCGAATTCGACCCGCGTGAACTGGAGCGGGTCGAGGAGCGGCTTTTCGCGCTGCGTGCTGCCGGCCGCAAATATTCCGTCGCCGTCGCCGACCTGCCGGCGCTCGCCGAAAAGATGGTCGCCGACCTTGCCGATCTCGACGCGGGTGAGGAAAAGCTTGCCGAGCTCGAAAAGCTGACGGCAGCCGCCAAGGCCGATTACGATCGGGCCGCGGCCGCGCTTTCCGAAAAGCGCCGGCACGGCGCCGAGGCGCTGGCGGAAGCGGTCATGGCCGAGCTGCCGGCCCTGAAGCTCGAACGCGCCCGGTTCATGGTCGAGGTCGCAAGCGATTCGGAAGCCGCCACGGCCGAAGGCGTCGATACGGTGGAATTCCACGTCCAGACGAATCCCGGCACCCGCCCAGGCCCGATCATGAAGGTCGCCTCGGGCGGCGAGCTGTCGCGGTTCCTGCTGGCGCTCAAGGTGGCGCTTGCCGACCGCGGTTCGGCTCCGACGCTGGTCTTCGACGAGATCGATACGGGCGTAGGCGGCGCGGTCGCGGATGCGATCGGCCAGCGGCTGAAACGGCTTTCCGACAAGGTGCAGGTGCTGTCCGTCACCCATGCGCCGCAGGTGGCGGCGCGCGCGGCGACGCATCTCCTCATCTCCAAGGGACCGGCCGCGGAAGGCTCGGAAAAGATCGCCACCCGCGTCGCGACCATGGCGCCCGAGCACCGTACCGAGGAGATCGCCCGCATGCTCGCCGGCGCTTCCGTCACCGACGAGGCGCGCGCGGCTGCCAAGCGGCTGCTTGCGGGAAGCGGCTAGCTCCGGTTGAGCTGGCCAGAAGGGGCGGACCCGGCGCGTCGTCCCCACCTTCTTCCATACTTCCCATCCACAAAAATTGCTCTACAAAACGACTCCTCGATACCCGAGGAGTGAACCCGCATGTCTGCCGAAAAAACGCCCGTCGAAGACCTGACCGAGGAACAGGCCGCCGCTGAGCTCGCCTACCTGGCTGCCGAGATCGCCCGAAACGACGAGCTTTACCACGGCCATGACGCGCCGGAGATTTCGGATGCCGAATACGACGCGCTGAAACGGCGCAACGATGCGATCGAGAAGCGGTTCCCGCAGCTCATCCGTGCCGACAGCCCGTCGATCCGCGTCGGGGCCGCGCCTTTGCCGACCTTTGCGCCGATCACCCATTCGCGGCCCATGCTGTCGCTCGACAACACGTTTTCCGACGACGACGTGCGCGACTTCGTCAACTCCGTCTATCGCTTCCTCGGCCAGCTTCCGGACGGCTCGATCGCGTTTACCGCCGAGCCCAAGATCGACGGGCTGTCCATGTCGATCCGCTACGAGAACGGACGGCTGGTGAACGCCGCGACGCGCGGCGACGGCACGACCGGCGAGAACGTCACCGAGAACATCAAGACCATCAAGGAAATCCCGAATCGCCTGCCCGCGGGCGTGCCCGACGTCGTGGAGGTGCGCGGCGAGGTCTACATGACGAAGAGCGAATTCCTGGCGCTCAACGAGAAGATGGCGGCCGAGGGCAAGCAGACCTATGTCAATCCACGCAACACGGCCGCCGGGTCGCTGCGGCAGCTCGACGCCAGGGTGACGGCGAGCCGCAACCTGAGATTCTTCGCCTATGCCTGGGGCGACATGTCGGAGATGCCGGCCGACAGCCAGATGGGCATGGTCGAGAAATTCAGGGAATGGGGGTTCCCGGTCAATCCGCTGATGAAGCGCCTCTTCGCGGTTGAGGACATCATCGCCCATTACAAGGATATCGGGCTGAAGCGTCCGGACCTCGATTACGAGATCGACGGCGTCGTCTACAAGGTCGACCGGCTCGACCTGCAGGCGCGCCTCGGCTTCCGCTCCCGCTCGCCGCGCTGGGCGACGGCGCACAAGTTCCCCGCCGAGCAGGCCTTCACCCATGTGGAGAGGATCGACATCCAAGTCGGCCGCACCGGTGCGCTGACGCCGGTCGCGCGCCTGACGCCCGTGACGGTCGGCGGCGTCGTGGTCACCAATGCGACGCTCCACAACGAGGATTACATCAAGGGCATCGGCAATTCCGGCGAGCGCATCCGCGATGACGAGCACGACATCCGCATCGGCGACACGGTCATCGTGCAGCGGGCAGGGGACGTCATCCCGCAGGTGCTCGACGTCGTCATGGAAAAGCGGCCGGCGGACGCCGTGCCCTACGAGTTTCCGAAGAAATGTCCGGTCTGCGGCAGCCATGCGGTGCGCGAGAAGAACGAAAAGACCGGCAAGCTCGATTCGGTCACCCGCTGCACCGGCGGCTTCGTTTGCCGCGCCCAGGCGGTCGAACATCTCAAGCATTTCGTCTCGCGCAACGCTTTCGATATCGAGGGGCTCGGCGCCAAGCAGATCGACTTCTTCTTCGAAAGCGAGGACCCGGCGCTGCAGATCCGCACCGCACCCGACATTTTCACGCTGAAGAAGCGGCAGGACGATTCGCCGCTAACCAAGCTCGAGAACATCGAGGGTTTCGGCAAGGTGAGCGTCAAGAAACTGTTCGATGCGATCGACGAGCGGCGGAACATCGCGCTCCACCGCCTCATCTATGCGCTCGGCATCCGGCACGTGGGCGAGACGAACGCCAAGCTTCTGGCGCGCGCCTACGGCTCCTATGAAGCCTTCGAGGCGGCGATGAAGGAGGCTGCAAATCTTTCCGGCGAGGCCTGGCAGGACCTCAACAACATCGAAGGTATCGGTGAAGTGGTGGCCCGCGCCATTGTCGAGTTCTTCAAGGAGCCGCGTAACATCGAAGTGATCGACAAGCTCCTGAAGGAGGTGACGCCGCAAGCCGCCGAGCAGATTGCGGCAAGCAGCAGCCCGGTGGCAGGCAAGACAGTCGTCTTTACCGGCTCGCTCGAAAAGTTCACGCGCGACGAAGCCAAGGCGCGCGCCGAAAGTCTTGGCGCGAAGGTGGCCGGCTCCGTCTCCAAGAAGACCGATTTCGTCGTAGCCGGCCCCGGAGCCGGCTCCAAGCTCGACAAGGCGAGGGAGCTCGGCGTCCAGGTGATGGACGAGGACGAGTGGCTGGCCTTCATCGGCGGATGACGGTCACGTCCTCAGCCGCGCCATGGAATAGGCATCGACATAGGCGCCATCCCGGAAGGCGAATTCCTTGAGATGGCCTTCCTTGACGAAGCCGCTCTTCTCGTAAAGACGGATCGCATTGTCGTTGTCGGTGAAGACCGTCAGCTCGACGCGGCGCAGGTTCAGCCAGTTGTCGGCGATATCGAGAACCGCCGTCATAAGCGCGCTTCCGACGCCGCGGCCGGTGAAATCGTCGTGCACGCCCATGCCGAGCGTTGCCGCGTGGCGCCGCCGCCCCACCAGCGGGCCCAGAAATGTGTCGCCGATGATCCGGCCCTCCAGTTCCGCAATCAGCCTCTTCGCGCCGGGATTGGGGGTTTCAAGCCCCTTGCGCGTCTCCTCGACGGTCTGGAAGGGCAGGCGCAATGTGCCGTAGCGATAGCCGGGCATATTGGCGAGCGCCGCAATCGCGTCCGCATCCGCTGGCCGGGCGGCGCGGATCACGATCCCTTCCAGCCGCTCCGGTCGGGGCGGTTTTTCACGGGCGTCTTCACTGGATTTCATCTTGCTCTCCTTCGTCTGTGCCGAAGCAGAGCGGGAGAACCGAACCCTGCCTCAGCTTCGGCAGGGTTGGTGGACGGATGACCGGCTAACGCGCCAAAACCGCCACGCACCCTGCGGGGTGAATGGTCACGGTAAGATGCATGTGGGCGGCGAAATTGGTCATGGCGGCATGAAGCCAGAGGCGCGGCCTGGCGTCAAGGGATGCGATCCGTCTTTGCCGAATCGAATCGCGGGCTGTAGAAGTTGGCCGACATCCATCCGGAACCAGCCCTTGAAGACCATCGCCATCGCGTTTACCGGAGCCCAAGCCCATGAACCGCCTCACCAGCCTCGCATCCGCCGCCGTCTTGTCGCTCGGCTTTCTCTCCATTCCCGCGTCAGCCCAGGTGGTCGGCAAGGTCGGCGTGGACTGGATCGGCAACGACATCATCGTGGAGGCGATCACCGATCCGGAAATCAAGGGCGTGACCTGCCACGTCAGCTATTTCGACCGTTCGATCATCGATCGTCTGAAGCAGGGCAACTGGTTCGAGGACCCGTCCAACAGTTCGATCGCCTGCAGCCAGACCGGCCCGATCGAGATCGGTGAGATAGACCTGTCCAGAGGCGGGGAGGAGGTCTTTCGCGAGGGCCGCTCGCTGATCTGGAAGGATCTTCTGGTGAAGCGGATCTACGACAAGACGAACGATACCCTGATCTATCTCGCCCATTCGCGGCAGATTGTGGAGGGCTCCGCCAAGATGGCCATTTCGACAGTGTCGCTCTACGGCCAGCAGGTGACCTGGACGAAGGGCAAGCCTCAATAAAAACTCACGCAGCCGCCGCAGCCCGATCGGCCAAGCCCGAGGTCGACATGAGCGAAGCTGCACGAAACCGGGCTCGACTGGCGAACCCGGTTCCGAGGCGTTCACGGATGCTCAATCAGCGGACGTAGACGATCTTGCCGCCATCGGCAGCCGTCTCGATGCCGGCCACGTTCTGAAGCTCGACATTCTTTTGCTCCAGCGCGGCCATCAGGGCGGGATCGGACTGGATCTGCACCTGGGCTGCTTGAGCCGCGTCGGCATTAGGCGTCCTCAGCGTCAGAGGAACCTGCGGGTTCGACGACTCGCTGTCGTTCGTCTCGGTGATGTAGACCACGCTCACATTGGCGGGTGATGGGGTCGGCGCTGTCGGCCCGAGATCCTGCGCATAGGCGCCGCCGAGGGCGGAGGCGGAAATCAGGGCTGCGAGAGCAAGTGCCTTTTTCATGATGTTCTCCTTCTTCTCTCACCGGCACCGGGTGGGGAGGCTGTCGACGTTTCGGCGCCGGCATAAGAGGGGAACCGCTACAGCTTGCGCGTTGTTCCGAAGATTTTCAAAAAATATATCGGTATAACAGAGGTTTAATGTTCCATCACAGGCGTGTGAGGATCATTTGCGAATGCGCCGAAGCGGGTCCGGAAAGAGCCGGACCCGTTTCGTCATCCAATCATCAGCGGACGTAGACGATCCTGCTGCCGTCTGCGGCGGTGTCGATGGCGACCACATTGTTGAGTTCGACGTCCTGCCTGACGAGCGCGGCATGCAGCGCCGGATCCTGGCGGATTTCCGCCTGGGCCTTCTGGATCATCGACCGGCTCGGATGGACTATGGTGTCGGGAATGTCGAGCCGGCGGGCGGCGTCGGCCGTTTCGGGATCGGTATAGACGATGGCGACGTCGGTGGCGGGCTTCACCGGCGTGCCCATTTCACGGGCATAGGCGCTTCCCATCGTGGCGGCGGACATCAGGACTGCGAGAGCAAAAGCCTTGTTCATGGTCATTCTCCTATCTTCGAAAACCAGCCGAAGAGTTCTGAAGCGGTTCGGTTGGGCGTTTTGCGACGGGAGAACTCGCACTGCAGCAGTGGGGTTCCGAAATTTATTCTTAAAAAAATGTAATGATTACAGAAGTTTAATCTTCCGCTACGCTTGCGTGCAGCGGAAGGTCGAGGCGTCTTTTTGCGCTGCAAAATCAAGCGGCTTCGCGAGCCAGTTCGTCGGCGATGACCCTGTCGAGGTTCAGGAAGCAGACCATGGTCTTTTCCAGCGCCACGATGCCGCGGCAGAAGGCGCGCTGGGCTTCCGGGATGATTTCCGGCGCCGGCTGCAGGTCCTCGCCGCGGATGGTCATCATGTCGGACACCTGTTCGACCAGCAGGCCGACCAGCTTGCCGGCGATGTCGGTGACGATGATCGCCGAACGCTCGGAGGGTTCCGTCATCTTCATGCCGAGGCGGCAGGCCATGTCGATGACCGGGATCACCGCGCCGCGCAGGTTGATGAGGCCGAGCACGTAGGGCGGCGTATGCGGCATCGGGGTGACCGGCGCCCAGCCGCGGATTTCGCGGATCGCCATGATGTCGATGCAGAATTCCTGGTCTCCGAGATGAAAGGAGACGATTTCGAGATAGGCGCCGGATTGCTTGATGGCATTCGTCATATCAGAATTCTTTCCATTTGTCTGAGGATCGCGTCCGCCTGATCGCCTGGTCCACATGGCGATCGCAGTGTCGATCTCTGTCAGTCCGGTCGATTGCTCGCGCGCAGGCAATGAAGTTCGCGCGAACGTGATCGCTGATTGTCAGCGCGTCCTTCACGGCCCATATCGGTGAACCGGTCTCGGCGACGTCATGTCTTTCGTGGTTCCGTCCCGTCGGCTTGTCGCAGATGCCGCCGGCGCGCTGCCTCGGCATTCCCGATCGCCGGATCGATTCATCGAACCAGTTTCGCTTCCTTCAGCGTCTCAGACAGAGATTAATCTTCCGCTAATCGTGCTTGAGGTCGCAGGCTCTTCCGGAAAGGACGGATTGGCCCTAGAATGGCGTCATGAGCCAGAGCATCGTCACAAGCCAGCGCCTGCCGCTGATCGCAGCCGTCAGCCTGCTCCTGCTGGGCATTGCCGGAGCTGCCTTCTATGGCTGGCTGCTGCACGGCTCCTCCATTCTGCTGGCGCTCGGTGAAAACGGCCTCTCCTGGTGCTTCTGAGGAATGTCCCCTCCGTGGGACAAATCAGCGCGACGTTCTTCGAGAACGGCTTCTTGAATTGCATCTCGGCCTCTTCGGGTCTATCGCTCACGGAACAGTGTGAAGCCTGATCGTCAGGCGTGAACGTGAAGAGAATTCCGATGAAGACCTTTCGTGCCGTCCTCTGGGCTTCGGTCGTCGTGCTTGCCGGCGTGCTTGTCTGGCTGACGACGGAAGTGACACGCTCGAAGCAGGAGCTTGCCGAAGGCCCGTTCGGCGTGCCGTTTGAGCTCGTCGCCCAGAACGGTCAGCCCATCACCGAAAAGGCGTTCCAGGAAAAGCCGACCGCGCTCTTCTTCGGCTTCACCCATTGTCCGGAAGTCTGCCCGACGACGCTTTTCGAGCTGAACGGCTGGCTGCACAAGGTCGATCCGGACGGCACCAAGCTCAACGGCTTCTTCGTCAGCGTCGATCCGGAACGCGATACGCCGGAACTGCTCGGCCAATACGTTTCCAATGTCACCGACCGGGTGAAGGGCATCTCCGGTCCGCCGGAAAAGGTCAACGAAATGATCAAGGGCTTCAAGGTCTATGCCAAGAAGGTGCCGGTGGACGAGAAGGACCCGAACGGCGACTACACGATGGATCACACGGCCTCGGTCTTCCTGCTCGACAACGGCGGACGCTTCGCCGGCACGATCGCCTATGGCGAAAACCCCGACACCGCCGTCCAGAAGCTCGAAAATCTGATCAAGGGCTGATGGCTTTGGCGGTTGAAGCCGACAGGCCTTCTGTGGCAATCCTCTCGGCCATCCATCGATAGCTGAAAGATCATCCCCTTGAGCGAAATCCGCCTTTACGTCACGTCCACCGAAAAGGGGGCAGCGCAGATCCTCGACATCCTGTCGGAAGTGTTCGGCGAGGAGGATTTTGCCATCGCCACCACCGAAGTGGACGAGAAAAAAGATATCTGGGAGGCCTCCGTCTATCTGATGAGGGACGAGGAAGAAGTCGTTCGTGGGAGAATCGCGGACGGCATCCGCCACGCCTTTCCGGATGCGGCGATCGAGAGGGAAGTGATTCCGGATGTCGACTGGATCGCCAGGTCGCTCGAAGGGCTGAAGCCGGTGAGGGCAGGCCGTTTCCTCGTCCACGGCTCGCATGACCGCGGCAAGGTGAAGGCGAACGACATTGCGATCGAGATCGATGCCGGCCAGGCTTTCGGCACCGGTCATCACGGCACGACGGCCGGCTGCCTGGAGATGATCGAGGAGGTCCTGCGCGCCCGCACGGTCCGCAATGCGCTCGATCTCGGCACGGGAAGCGGGGTTCTGGCGATCGCGGTGCGCAAGCTCAGGCCCGTTCCGGTGCTCGCAACCGATATCGATCCGGTCGCCGTGCGGGTGGCGAAGGAGAACGTACGCCGCAACGGTATCGCCTCGGGCATCCGGCTTGAGACGGCGCCGGGTTTCCATTCGCCTGCCTTCCGTCAGGAAGGGCCGTTCGACCTGATCATCGCCAATATCCTGGCGCGGCCGTTGATGAAGATGGCGCCGCAGCTTGCCGCACATCTCGCGCCGGGCGGCTCGGTCATCCTTTCAGGAATCCTGGCCGAACAGCGCTGGAAAGTGCTGGCTGCCTATAACGGCGCGAAGCTCCGCCATGTGCGGACCATCTGGCGCAACGGCTGGGTGACGATCCACTTGCGTCATGGTTGAGGCATTGTGCGCCGCAACAGGGAAACGGCTTCCGGATTTTGAACGGCGGACAGCAAAAAGGCGACACCAAAGGTGTCGCCTTGCCGATCAATCTTGCGATCGATCGTGCCCGCGAGCCAGGAGGAGGATGCTCAAGCGGGCTCCGTATTCTGAAAGCCGGTGCGAGTGAGGGAGGAGGAGAACCGCCCCGGCCCTTGCTCAGAATACGTAGTTTGCAGCGCCCTTGCGGCGTAGTTCTTCACGGCTGGTGCCGAGGCCCTTCAGCGTTTCGTCGTCGAGGTTGAGAAGCGCGCCGTTGACATAGCGGGCGACCTGACGCTCACGAGCTTCGACCATGCGGTTGAAGGCATTGCGAAAGAAAGAGGAGGCCATATTGACGTGTCCTTTTGGAACGGGCCTTGTTCGGCGCCCGTTCGATGCCTCCTATATAGACTTTGCTGCACTGCACAGTGAGGGGGCTTCTCTCAAAGGTGGTATGCGCCCTGTGCATGGGATGCCGCTTATTGATCCATGACAAGGTGGCAGTTGCACAATCGGCCGGCACTCGCCGCTTCCGCTGGCCTAGTCCGATCAACATCGGCTAACATGCGGCGACCTTTTCGGAATCAGAACTTCTCCGAATTAGACAAAGTCCGGATCATCAGCCCATGTTTCAGTCTTTCGAAGTGAAATCCACCCCGCAGTTCGGCCGCGACCGCGTCAATGCGCTCCGGGCAAAATTCGACGAGCTCGGCATCGACGGTTTTCTGGTGCCCCGCGCCGACGAGTATCAAGGCGAATACGTGCCGGCTTGCGCCGAGCGGCTTGCATGGCTGACCGGCTTCACCGGTTCGGCGGGAATCGCGCTCGTTATGCAACGCGAGGCGGTGGTTTTCGTCGATGGACGTTACGTAACCCAGCTCGCCGAACAGGTGGACGGCACTGTCTTCACCGGCGGCGATCTCGTCAGCGAACCGCCGCATGTCTGGCTGCCGCGCCATGCGTCGAAGGGTTTCCGGCTCGGCATCGATCCCTGGCTGCACGCGGGCGCGGAAGTGCGCCGGCTGGAAAAGGCGCTTGCCGAGATCGGCGGCTCGCTCGTCCTGCTGCCGTCCAACCCGCTCGACAAAATCTGGACGGGCCGGCCGGCCGAACCGCTTGGCTCCGTCTCGATCCAGAAGCTGGACCATGCCGGCAGGCTCGCCAGCGAGAAGATCGCCGCAATCTCCGCGCAGGTGAAGGAAAAGGGGGCCGCCGCGGTCGTCATCGCCGACCCCACATCCGTCGCCTGGATATTCAACATCCGCGGCGATGACGTGCCGCATACGCCGCACCCGCTTTCCCGTGCGATTGTTCCGGCCGAGGGCAAGGCGGAAATCTTCCTCGACAAGCGCAAGACGGGGATCGAACCGGAAGCCTATCTGGCGCAGCTCGCCGTCCAGCGGCCGCCGTCGGAATTCCTCGCCCGGCTTTCCGCCTTTTCGAAGGACGGCGCGAAGATCCTGGTCGATCCGGATCTGACGCCGCTCGCGATCACCAGGGCGATCGATGCCGCCGGAGGGCAGGCGGTCGAGGCGGGCGATCCGGCAAAACTGCCGCGCGCCTGCAAGAACACGGCGGAGCTCGACGGCTCGGCGCAGGCGCATCTGCAGGACGGCGCCGCCATGGTCGAATTCCTGTGCTGGCTCGATGCCCAGGCACCTGGCACGATCACCGAGATCGATGCGGTAAAGGCGCTGGAAGCGGCCCGCGCACGGGTCGGCCAGAGCATGCAGAACCCGCTCAAGGACATTTCCTTCGACACGATCTCGGGTGCCGGCGAGCACGGCGCGGTGATCCATTACCGGGTGACGACCGAGACGAACCGCAAGCTCGAAGCGGGCGAGCTGTTCCTCATCGATTCCGGCGCGCAATATATCAACGGCACGACCGACATCACCCGCACGGTTGCGGTCGGCGCCGTGCCGGAGGATCGCAGGCGGTTCTTCACGCTGGTGCTCAAGGGCATGATCGCCATCAGCACGGCGCGTTTCCCGAAGGGCACGCGCGGCTGCGATCTCGATCCGCTCGCCCGCATCGCGCTCTGGAAGGCCGGCGGCGATTACGCGCATGGAACGGGCCATGGCGTCGGGTCCTACCTCTCCGTGCATGAGGGACCACAGCGCATCTCGCGGCTCTCGACGCAGGAACTGCTGCCCGGCATGATCCTCTCCAACGAGCCCGGCTATTACCGTCCCGGCTCCTTCGGCATCCGCATCGAGAACCTGATCTATGTGAAGGCGGCGGAGGAGATCGAGGGCGGCGACCAGCCGATGTTCTCCTTCGAGACGCTGACCTGGTGCCCGATCGACCGGCGGCTCGTCTTGCCGGCGCTGCTGACGGCGGAAGAGCTTGCCTGGCTCGATGCCTACCATACGGCGGTGCGCGGGAAGCTGATGCCGCTGATCGACGACGCATCCGTCAGGGACTGGCTGGTGAAGGCGACCGAGCCGCTCGCCTGATATCAGAAGCCTAAGAGGTGGCGGCAGATCATCGCCGCCGCCCAGCCGACCGCCAGCATCAGCAGGCCCGGATATTTGAGGCTGGCGACCAGCGCCACCAGCATGGCGATCTTCACGTCCCAGCCGCCGTCGAAGAAGGCGGGTGCGACCAGCGTGGTCAGAACCGCCGCCGGCACGGCATTCAGCGCCTGTTCCATGCGCGGCGGGATGGTCTTCATCCTGGTGATCAGCACGTAGCCGCCGATGCGGGTCAGGAAGGTCGCGACCGCCGCAGCGGCAATCAGGAACGCCATATCCATCGAGATCGCATCGGCCATGTCAGCTCTCCACCTCGCTGGCGGTCGTGACCGGCACACGCTCCTTCGGCAGCGGCAGAAGTGCCGCCACGACGACCCCGACGGCCGCACCGATGCTGACATGCCAGGGCGAACCGACGACATGATATCCGAAGACTGAGCCGAGCGCGCTTGCCGCCACCACGGGATAGAAGCCGGGCTTGCGGCGGAAGCCGACGACCAGGCCGAGGAAATAGATCGGCAGCAGGACATCGATCGCGATTGCGCGCGGATCACCCATCATCCGACCGAAAAAGGCGCCGACGACGCTGAAGAAGAGCCAGGGGAAATACATCGCGACGCCGAAGCCGATATACCACGGGAAGCTGATACCCCGGCCGCTCTCGCCGCGCTTGATGCTTTCGGCGAATTGCGGGTCCGTCAAAAGGAAGAAGGTGAAGAATTTCTGAACCGGCGTGAAATGGCCGATGAAGCGGGCGACGGCCGCCGAATAGAGGACATGGCGGAAATTGACCGCGAAGACGGACAGCACGATCAGCCAGGCGGCGACGTGATGGCCGAAGAGTTCGATGCCGACCAGCTGGCTCGCGCCGGCGAAGATGGTGGCGCTCATGAGGGCCGCTTCCAGCACCGAAATTCCGTTATCGACCGCAATGGCGCCGAACAGTATCGCGAAAGGCGCCGAAGAGAGCGCGACGACGATGCCGCCCTTCAGGCCCGCGTAAAATTCACTGCTGTTCATACGAGAAATCCTTCCGCCCCGGCTTTAGAACCGTGCCGCGGGCAGCGCAATTCAATTGGGCTGATGGAACGATCGATTCCGCTGAACTGTCGGGCGCTGCCGTTCGCTTGGCCGGTCAGTCCGCGAGGATGGCCTTGCTCGTCACGATGCCGATGCCCTTCGCCTTCATCTCGGCAATGGCGCTCTTCACGCCCTGCGGGTCTATGCCCCGGCTGGCATCCTCGATGAAGCGCACCTTCACGTCCGGCAGCATCTCGACGGCGTCGAGGGCGGAGAATTTCACGCAATAGTCCGTCGCAAGCCCGCAGATGTCGAGCTCGGCCACCTGCTGCGCCCTGAGGTAGCCCGCAAGGCCCGTGAGCGCCGCCTGGTCGTTGTCGCGGAAAGCCGAATAGCTGTCGACCGCGGGGTTGTCGCCCTTCTGCTGGATATAGTCGAACGCTTCGACATTCAGATCGGGATGGAATTCGGCGTCCGGCGTGCCCTGCACGCAATGATCCGGCCACAGGACCTGCGGCTTGCCGCAAAGTTCGCCCATTTCGAAGGGCTTCTTGCCGGGATGCTGCGAGGCAAAGCTGCCGTGGTTTTCCGGGTGCCAGTCCTGGGACGCGACGATCAGGTTGTAGCCGCCGTCTTCGATCAGCCGGTTGGCGACCGGCACGATCTCGTCGCCATGCGCGACCGGCAGATTGCCGCCGGGGCAGAAGCCGTTCTGGATATCGATCAGGAGCAGAGCTTTCATCGGTCTTCCTCCGAGCCTTGGCTGGAATAAAATGCCAATCATGGCCAGAAGGATCAAGATCGAAGAACTTGGGTTGGCTTGCACCGGCCAAAGCCCGCACCGGCCGCGGACAGGCAATGTCGCGATTGTCGCATTTTTCTGCTATTGAGCCAGCGCAGTCTAAACGGAGGCGGATAGATGGCGGAAAAGATGGGAAAGACGCTGCAGGATTTCTGCCGTCCGGACCGGATGGCACTTGTTGTCTATGACATGCAGGTCGGCATTCTCCATCAGCTCAAGGATGGCGCCGCGGTGACCGAGAAGGTAAAGACCGTCCTGGATGCAGCCCGGCGTGCGGGGTTCCCGGTCATCTTCCTTCGCCATCTTTCCATGCCGAAACCCCTGATGGGCCGCTTTCAGATGCGCCAGGCCATGGCCTGGCAACGGACGGATGATCCCGAAGCCGTGCACCCCTGGTTTCTCCGCGACACGCCCGGTTTCGCCATCGCGCCCGAACTTGCGCCGGGGCCTGACGAGGCGATCCTCGACAAGATCACCTTCTCCGCATTCGAAGGGACGCCGCTTGCGATCATCCTGCGCGATCTCGGCCTCACATCCTTCGCGATCTGCGGCGTGGCGACGGAAATCGGCATCGATCCGACCGTGCGCCAGGGATGCGACCTGGGCCTTGTGCCGGTCGTCATCCGCGATGCCTGCGGGGCAGGGCACGTGGACGCGGCCGAGCGCGCGCTCGACAATATCGCCTTCATGGGGGATGCGATCCTGTGTTCCGCGGAAGAGATGGTTGCGGCTATGCGGCAATAAGGCAACATTGGAAGAATTCCGATTTGTTAAACTTATCAATTGCCTTGACTGTCACTTCTATGCATAGGAAAACACGGCAGCGCCATATTTCGGCTAAACTTCCGGCGGCATGCGCATTTATGCGCACCACCGAAAACCAAATCGGGGCGGCGTAAAGACATTGGTTACCATAATCGTTCATCCTCACATGCAGTCCTTCGGCGGCAGTGAGCAGATACCCTCTCTGCGCGCACTTCGCCGGGGTTGTGTTGGCGGGTTCGCGCAAGCGGTTTCTGCCGGTGTGTGTAACGGTTCGGGTAACGAGTAATGGCGCGTTCGGTCCAGGCTTCCGCGAATGGCAAACAGGTACGCAAGGCGCCGCCGCGGCGAAAGAAATCCCGCTCTCTCCTGACGAATGTCGCCCTCGGTATCGGCCTGACCGTATCCGCCCTGGTCGGCGCCTCCGTGGTCACCATGGCGACAGCCGTCAAGTCCGCCTCCGACGTCAAATTCGAAACGACGCTGGCGCAGCCGGTCGCTGCCGCCGCGCCGATCGTCTCCGATAGTCGCGAGATTGAAGTCTCGAAATTCTCCCGTCTGCCCGGCAGCTCGCCGGCCGATCCCAAGGGCAGGCGTCTTGCCGACGCCGATGTGGCGGCGCTCGAAGCCCGCAAGCCGGATCAATCGAGCGTCCGGCAGATGCTCGATGTCGCCTTGGCCAAAGCCGCCCACCACGCCGAGAACGAGCAGCGGTTCGCGGCGCTCGAGAAAATCCGCCCGGATGCGAACGCCATCCGCGCCGCGCTCGCTCCGGCGATGGAAAGCCTCGTCGTCGTCGCGCCACGCGGCAACGACCCCATGCCCGATCTCATCCAGGATGCCGCGCCGGCCACCACGGTCGCCGAACTCAAGGACATGAAGCCGGTCGAGATGGCGGCGCTCGAAGAGACCGCACTCGAGGACGATGCCGGCGAAGAGGAAACCGTCGCGATCGTCGAAGCGCCCGTGCCGGGCTACGATCTGCCGAAGGCCGGGCCTCTGCCGGTCATCCGTCCGTCGACGGCGACGGCTGCGAAGCCCGCCAAGCCGAATGCGCTGGCCGCGATCGCCGCCGTCGCGCCGCAGAAGCCGGGCAGAGCCGGCGACGACGACAAGCCGACCGCGCTCGCCTTCGCCAAGCCCGATAATCCGATGCGCGAGACGCCTGCGGCACCCGCGCCGTCCGCGCCGAACTGGCCGGGCATTGGCGCCAAGGTGGCGATCTACGACATCAGCAATGCCGTCGTCCATCTGCCGAACGGCACCAGGCTCGAAGCCCATTCCGGCATCGGCGGCATGCGCGACAATCCGAAGTTTACGCATGTGAAGATGCGCGGGCCGACGCCGCCCGGCACCTACAAGCTCTCCATGCGCGAAAAGCTGTTCCACGGCGTGGCCGCCATCCGCCTGACGCCGGTCGACGGCAGGGCGCCGCAGGGCCGCACCGGGCTTCTCGCCCACAGCTATCTGCTGCGTGTGCGCGGCGATTCGCACGGCTGCGTCGCCTTTGCCGAATACGACCGCTTCCTGAAGGCTTTCCAGCGCGGCGAGATCACCCACATGGTGATCGTGCCCAAATGGGACGGCAGGCGTCCGGGTCGCGGCGGTGGCGGCGACAATTTCCTCGCCAAGCTCTTCAAGGGCAAGGACGCCTGATTATTGGGTTTTGGCGAGAGTTCCTGCCGCCACCGTTTCCCCATTCCACCGAGCGAGGGGCTTGATATCTCTCACGTGCGCAGATCCTCGGGACAAGCCCGAGGATCTAAGCCCAAGCAACTTGCAGGTGGGATGACGACCCGCTTCTGAAGTCAGCAGGCACCGTGCCCCACCTCATCACCTCAGAATATCCCGCGCCACGCGCGCGAAAATCCGCGTGCCGATCGGGATCAGGTCGTCCGGAAAGTCGTAGTTCGGATTGTGCAGGTTCGGCATGTCCTCGCCGGCGCCGAGGAAGAACATGGCCGATTTCGAGACCGCGCCGAAACGGCCGAAATCCTCCGAGCCGCGCATCGTCTCGCCCGGTTCGTGCGAAACGCCTTCCGCCTCCATCGCGGCACGCAGCAGCGCGGCGGCCTCCGCGTTGTTTTCCGAATGCAGGAAAATGTCGTGGTATTCGAGGGCATATTCGAGCCCTGCATCTGCGGCGGCTTTCTTCACCAGGGTCTCGGCCGTGGACACCAGGGCATCCATCCCGCCGTCCGTCATGCTGCGAAGCGTCACCCAGACCTCCGCATGGCCCGGCGCGATGCCGAAGGCGGGCTCGCCGATCGCGGCATGCGTGACCGTTGCGAGCACCATATCCCCGGCCGCGATGCCGCCTCTGCTCAAGGCCGTCAGCGCCGGCATCAATTCCGCCACTGCGGGCACCGGAGAGATGCCGGTTTCAGGCATGGAGGCATGCGCGGTACGGCCCGAGAGCACGATCTTCAGCCCGCGCGAGGCGCAATTGGCGATGCCGTCCTTCAGCCAGACATGGCCGAGCGGCAGGCCCGGCATATTGTGCAGCGAAAAGCTGTAGTCCGGCGTCAGCTCCGCGAACTTCCCGTCGGCGATGACGGCGGCGGCGCCGGCGCCGGTCTCCTCCGCCGGCTGGAAGAGCAGGACGGCGCGGCCGCGCTTCGGCCTTTGGCGGCCGAACTGCCGGCCGAGGGCCGCGAGCATGGTCATGTGGCCGTCATGGCCGCACATGTGGCCCTTTCCGGGAATTCGCGAGCGGTGTTCCGGCGTGCCGGTCTCCTCGATCGGCAGGGCGTCGAGCTCGGCGCGGAACATCACCGTCCGGCCGGGCACGCCGCTGTCGTAGACCACGGCGAGGCCGGTGCCGCCGAGGCCGGAGACCACCCGGTCCGGCCTGGTGTCCGCGAGGAAGCCCTGCACCTCCGCGGCGGTCGCGGCCTCCTCGCCGGAAATCTCCGGCATGGCATGCAATTTTCGCCGCCATGCGGTGAGCTCGATCACGTCCTGGTTCGAAAGAAACACGGGGGCCGCTCCCTCATCATTGGAACTTTACCCAAGAGGTAGACGGGGCAGGGGGGTCCGGCAAGAAAAACCTCCGCCCGGCCCGTCACCATTCGATGCCGATCTTGCCGAAATGGCCGCCGCTCATCTCGTAGCGGAAGGCGTCGGCAAGCTTTTCCAGCGGAAACACCTTGTCGATCACCGGCTTGAAAAGTCCGTGGTCGAGGGCGCGGACGAAATCCTGCTGGTGGCGCCGGCTGCCGACGATCAGGCCGGAAAGCGTGGCCTGTTTGCCCGCAAGCGCCGCGGTCGGCACTTCGCCGCGCGCGCCGGTCAGGACGCCGATCATATAGATATGGCCGCCCATCCTCACGGCCTGGATCGACTGGCCGAGCGTGCCCGGGCCGCCTACTTCCACCACATGGTCCACGCCGCGGCCATCGGTCCAGCCGAGCACGTCCTTGCCCCAGTCGGGATGCTGCGTGTAGTTCACCGTGAACTCGGCGCCGAGTTTTTTCGCGTGCTCCAGCTTCTCGTCGGAGGAGGAGGTGATCGCCACCCTTGCGCCGACGGCACGGGCAAGCTGCAGCGCGTAGATCGAGACGCCGCCGGTGCCGAGCGCCAGCACCGTGTCGCCAGCCTTCAGCTTGCCGATCTCGACGAGCGCCCGCCAGGCGGTCAGCCCGGCGGTGGTGATCGTCGCCGCCTCCACATGGCTGAAACCCTGCGGCGCGAGCGTGAAGGCCCCTGCCGGCCGGACGGCATATTCGGTCGCGAAGCCGTCGATGCCGTCGCCGGGCACGCGGGAGAACCCGCCCGGCAGCGGCGGGCCGTCCTGCCAGTCGGGGAAGAAGCAGGAGACGGCATGGTCGCCCGGCTTGAACTCGGTGACGCCTTCGCCGACCTCCTCGACCACGCCCGCGCCGTCTGCCAGCAGCACGCGGCCGTCGGTCGGCGTCCTGCCGCTCGCGACGCCGAGGTCGTGATAGTTGAGCGAGCTTCCATGCAGCGCGACGCGGATTTCTCCGGGTCCGGGCTTGCCGGGGTCCGGCAGGTCGACAAGCTTCAGGGCGTCCAGTCCGCCCGGCGCGGTGACGATCGCTTTCATGAATTCCTCCCTTGAAATCCGAAAAATCTCCGGAGCTTGAGGTAGCGGGAGACAGGAAACCTGACAAGCTCGTTTGGCTCCCGGCCGCCGCGACCTGTGCCGAATAAACTCTCGTCATCGGTTTGCCGGGTCTGGTCCCGGGCTTATCTAAGGCGTTTCTCCCACAATTGAAGAGCGAAACCGATGAGCCGATTTGCGGGAAAGAGAATATTGGTCACAGGCGGCACAAGCGGCATAAGTCTTGCGAGCTCCAGGTGTATCGCGGCGGAAGGCGGCGAACTCATCGTCACGGCATCAATCCCGGCCATTGGAGCAGGCGAAGAAGGAACTGTCTTCAGGCGCAGCCGTCATCCGCAACGATGCGGCCGATCCCGAAGCGGCCGCGGTTCTCGCGTCGATCGTGGAAAAGACGGGGCCGTCGAGCCGGGCTCACCAGGCGGTGAGGCGGAACTCCCGCCGAGATGCACGCATTCTCCTGCTGTAGACAGGAGGAGATCATGCATATCATTCTCGGCGGAACAGGTCATGTTGGCTCTGCGGCTGCGAAAACGCTGCTGGCGCGCGGTGAGCCGGTGATGATCGTCGCCCGCAATGCCGACAAGGCAGAAGGTTTGCGCGCTCAGGGTGCAGAGATCGCCGTTGCGGATATTCGCGATACGGAAGCGTTGCGGGCAATCCTTCGGAAGGGCAGGCGGCTTTATGCCCTCAACCCGCCTGCATCGCCCGATGGAGACACGGACGCTCGCGAGAAAGAAACGATCGCATCGATCCTTGCTGCCATCGAAGGGTCCAGTCTCGAAAAGATCGTCGGCCACTCCACCTACGGCGTCCGGAAGGGCGAGAGGATCGGCGATCTCGGTACGCTTTACGAGCTGGAAGAGGGATTGAAGCGGCAGCCGATCCCGACGAGCATCCTGCGCGCGGCCTATTACATGACTAACTGGGACATGAACCTCGAGGCGGCGAAGAACGACGGCGTGCTGATGACCTTCTTCCCGGCCGAGTTTCGGATCGCTATGGTCGCGCCGCAGGATTTGGGCGAGGCTGCCGCCGATCTGATGATGGAGCCGCCGGAAAGCCAAAGGCTGGTCTACGCGGAAGGCCCGGAGCGATATTCTCCGGCCGATGTCGCCGCCGTGCTCTCCGAACGGTTCGGGAGGCCTGTCGAGGTCAGAAGCGTGCCGCGCGCGGATTGGGAAAAGACCTATCGCAGCTTCGGCTTTTCGGACGCGGCTGCGAAATCCTATGCCGGCATGACGGCGCTTGCCCTCGAAAGCCCGATGCCGCCGGAAAGCGAAACGAGGCAAGGGAGCGTGACGTTACGCGACTACTGGGGAGGCTGATCTCGGCGGCTTGGAGACAAACCGCGGCTGCGATCATCGCCAGTTGATCCCTGCCAGGATATCGGCCGCGATCTCGGATACGAGACGTCCATCCGTGTGGACGCAGAGCACATCGTTCCGTGTTTCGGCTGCCATATGTTCTCTTTGGCGGAGCGAGCGTTCAAGCTGGGAGGGAAATCCTTTTTCGGATTCTCTTTTGACCAGTCTGGCGGCGATCGTCTCTTCCGTCGCCATCAAGCGGACGATCCTGAAGCTGGCGTTCGGGATCGCGGCTGTGATCCATCTTCGATCGAATGCCAGATGCATCATGACGCCCGACAGGATCAGGCGCGTTTGCCCAAGTTGTCGATATGTCGACCAGATGGCCTTCAGATTGAGGGCGCTGATATCGATGGTGCCGGGTGCCATTCGTTCCAGGTCTTGACGTACGGGGCGCGGGAAGACCCGGTCGAGTTCGTCGCTTTCGATCGCGGCGTGGGCGATGCCGGACTCGGCCAGACGCGAAGAAATTTCCCAGGAAAGCGTGGATTTTCCAACGCCTGCGGGTCCGGTCAGCAAGAGAATCTCAACCTGGGTTTCTGGCTCGGCACTAGGATCCAGCGTCACACCCTTTCCACGAATCCCTCAAGCACCCGCTTCTGCCCGGCCCGGTCGAAATCGATCGTCAGCTTGTTGCCTTCGATGGCGGCGATGTTGCCGTTGCCGAACTTGATGTGGAACACCCGGTCGCCGATGGAGAATTGCGAGGGCGTGTCGGCCACCGATTTCGCCACCAGCTCACCCTCGATCATGCGCCCGCGCGGGCCGCTTTCGCCATAGCCGATGCGCTCCACCGCGTGGCCCGAGCGCGTGCCCCAGTTGTCGCGCGTGGCGTCCGTCTGGTTGGCCTGCGCGCGTTTCCAGCCCGGCGTCGAATAGGAATTGGCGAAGGGATCGGCCTTGTCGAAGCGCGATTGTCCATAGCCGCCGCGCCCGCCGCCATAACCGCCGTAATTGTTTTCGGAGACCGCGACGTCCACATGCGCCTGCGGCAGTTCGTCGAGGAAGCGCGACGGCATGGTGGATTGCCACAGCCCGTGGATGCGACGGTTCGAGACGAACCAGATATGGCAGCGCCGCTTGGCGCGCGTGATGCCCACATAGGCGAGGCGGCGTTCCTCCTCCAGTCCGGCGCGGCCGCCTTCGTCGAGCGCCCGCTGGTGCGGGAAGAGGCCTTCCTCCCAGCCGGGCAGGAAAACGGTTTCGAATTCAAGCCCCTTGGCCGAATGCAGCGTCATGATCGAGACGGCATCCATATCCTCGTTCTGCTCGGCATCCATGACCAGCGACACGTGTTCGAGGAAACCGCGCATGCTCTCGAACGCTTCCATCGAGCGGATGAGCTCTTTCAGGTTTTCCAGCCGGCCGGGCGCTTCCGCCGATTTGTCGGCCTTCCACATGTCCGTATAGCCGGCCTCTTCGAGTATCTGCTCGGCAAGCTCGGTATGCGGCGTCGTCTCCAGCCGCGTCTGCCAGTTACGGAAACTCTGCACCACGTCGAACAGCGCCTTGCGCGCCTTGGGCTTCAGCTCGTCGGTCTCGATGATCTCGGCGGAAGCCGCGAGCATCGGAATGGCGCGGGCGCGGGCATAGTCGTGCAGATAGCGCACCGTCGTGTCGCCCAGGCCCCGCTTCGGCGTGTTGATGATCCGCTCGAAGGCGAGGTCGTCCGCCGGCTGGCAGACGAGGCGGAAATAGGCCATGGCATCGCGGATCTCGAGCCGCTCGTAGAAGCGCGGGCCGCCGATGACGCGGTAGTTGAGGCCGAGCGTCACGAAGCGGTCTTCGAATTCGCGCATCTGAAAGGAGGCGCGCACGAGGATCGCCATGTCGTTCAGCGCATGCCGCTTGCCGTCGGCATCGCCGCGCTGCAGACGCTCGATCTCCTCGCCGACGGCGCGCGCCTCTTCCTCCGAATCCCAGGCGGCATGCACCATCACCTTTTCGTCGTCGGGATCGACCCGGTCGGTGAATAGCGTTTTTCCGAGCCGCCCCTCGTTATGGGCGATGAGATGGCCGGCGGCGCCCAAAATATGTTCGGTGGAGCGGTAGTTGCGCTCCAGCTTGATCACCTTCGCCCCCGGAAAATCCTTCTCGAAGCGCAGGATGTTGTCCACTTCCGCGCCGCGCCAGCCATAGATCGACTGGTCGTCGTCGCCGACGCAGCAGACGTTCTGGGCCACGCCCTTCGGGCGCTGCGCGAGCAGCCTCAGCCACATGTATTGCGCGGTATTGGTATCCTGGTATTCGTCGACGAGGATGTAGCGGAACTTGCCGTGATAATCCTTCAGGATATCCGGGTTCTGGCGGAAGATCGCGATCGGGTGCAGAAGCAGGTCACCGAAATCGCAGGCGTTCAGCGTCTTCAGCCGCGTCTGGTAGGCGGCGTAGAGCTCGCGGCCTTTTCCGTTCGCGAAAGCGCGGGCGTCACCTTCGGGAATGTCGGCGGGCAGCAGACCCTTGTTCTTCCAGCCGTCGATCATGCCGGCGAACTGGCGGGCCGGCCAGCGCTTGTCGTCGAGCCCCTCCGCCTGGATCAATTGCTTGATCAGCCGCACCACGTCGTCGGTGTCGAGGATCGTGAAGTCCGAACGAAGGCCGGCGAGTTCCGCGTGGCGGCGGAGCAGCTTCACGCCGATCGAGTGGAAGGTGCCGAGCCAGGGCATGCCTTCGACCGCGCCGCCGACCAGCACGCCGATGCGCTCCTTCATCTCGCGCGCCGCCTTGTTGGTGAAAGTAACGGCGAGGATTTGGCTGGGGAAGGCCCGGCCGGTCGCCAGAATATGGGCGATGCGCGTCGTCAGGACCCGCGTCTTGCCGGTGCCGGCACCCGCGAGCACGAGCACGGGGCCGTCCAGCGTTTCCACCGCCTCGCGCTGTTCCGGATTGAGGCCGGCGAGATAGTCCGGTGCCTGGCGCTGGTCGCGGGCGGCCATGGCGCGCGCCGCAATCCCGAGGCCGCCGCTTGCGCCGGGCGGGAGCGGGACAGAACCTTTGCGCGGCGCCGGTTCCTCGTCGAAGAACGGGATGTCGTCGAAACTGTTACTCATGCGGCCAATGTAATGATTCGGACCCGAAAGACCAGAAAATGTTCCTCTTTTATTCCCAGTCTCTCCGCAAGGGGAGGCTAAATTGTGGTAAGTTGATGCGGATCGCCCAAGAAAGGACCAGCTTTTGCCCTCTGGATAGGCAGACTGAGGCTCCAGGAATGGTCAACAACTCTACAAAATCTTGTGAAATTACAAATTCGTAAGAATGCCGATCACCCATTGCTTGTACATCTGCAAAAAAGGATACTCCTTCGCAAATAGGGCTGCGCGCGCCTCAACCGGAGAAGTGAATGCGGATTTGGAAACAGCTTCTGCTCAGTATCGTGGTTCTGGCCGCGGGGCTCTGCCTCTGGGTCTTCATGGTGCCGGGCGCCGGTGAGACGCTTGCGAAGATCGGCGTCCCGGGAGAGGTGATTGCCGCAATCCGCCCCGAACAGGCTCAGCCGGCAGCCCCGCCCGCGGCCGGAGACGGCAATGCCGCGGCGCGGCAGCAGGGGCAGGGCGGCGGTCAAGGCGGCCAGCAGCGGGGCCAGGGCGGCGGCAATCGCGCCACCCTCGTCGTGGCCCAACCGGTGGCGATCGGCACGGTCAACGACCGTCTGACGGCGATCGGCAGCGGCGAGGCGATCCAGTCCGTCGTCGTCATGCCGCAGGCGACCGGCACGATCCACGAGATCATGGTCAGTTCCGGCGAGAAGGTCGTGAAGGGCCAAGTGCTTGCCCGTCTCGATGACGACGAGCAGGTGATCGAGCGCGACAAGGCGCAGGTGTCGCTCAGAAGCGCCCAGGAAAAATCCGCTTCCTACAAGAACCTGCAGTCGGTCTCGCGCCTCGACGTGCTCGATGCGCAGATCGCCGAAGAGGCCGCGAAGCTCGCGCTCTCCACCGCCGAGCTGAACCTCAGGCGCCGCGATATCGCCGCGCCCATCGACGGCATCGCCGGCATCGTCGCGGTCAATATCGGCGACAACGTCACGACCCAGACCAGCATCGTCACCATCGACGACCGTTCGGCGATCCTCGTCGATTTCTGGGCGCCCGAGCGCTTTGCGGTCGCCATCGAGCCCGGCCAGGCGGTCGAGGCGAGTTCCATCGCCCGCCCCGGCCAGGTCTTTACCGGCAAGGTGGAGGCGATCGACAACCGCGTCGATCCCGCAAGCCGCACGATGCGCATCCGCGCCCGCGTCGAAAATCCCGACGACGTCCTGCGCGCCGGCATGGCCTTCAACGTCGGCATGCGCTTTGCCGGCGAAAAATACCCGTCCGTCGATCCGCTCGCCGTGCAATGGGACGGCGAGGGCTCCTATGTCTGGCTGGTCAAGGACAATACCTCGGTCAAGACCCGGGTGCGCGTCGTGCAGCGCAATCCGGACACGGTCCTCGTCGAGGCCGGGCTCAACGAGGGCGACCGGGTGGTGACGGAAGGTCTGCAACGCGTGAGGGAAGGGGCGCCCGTGCGTATATTCGGTGCGCCGGATACGGCAGAGGTGGCGAGCCAATGAAGATCGAGCTTCCGGGCTTCGGCCATGGCGGTGCGGGCCATGGCGGCGCAGAGAAATCGGGACACGGCGGCGAGGAGAAATCCGGCCAGAGCTTCACCGCGCTTTTCGTCCGCCGGCCGATCCTTGCCGCGGTTCTGAACACGCTGCTCGTCGTCGCGGGCCTTGCCGCCCTCGCCGGCGTCGAGGTGCGCGAGCTTCCCGACGTCGACCAGCCGGTCATCACGGTCCGCACCAATTACGACGGCGCCTCGCCGCAGACGATGGACCAGGAGGTCACCCAGGTCATCGAAGGCGCGGTCGCGCGCGTCTCCGGCCTCAAGGCGCTGTCTTCCCAATCGCAGTTCGGCTCCAGCCGCGTGACGATGGAATTCTCCGATTCCGTCGATCTCTCCGAAGCCGCCAACGACGTGCGCGATGCCGTCGGCCGCGTCGTCAACCAGCTGCCGGACGATGCCGACGAGCCCCGCATCGTCAAGGCGGATGCGGATTCCGACGCCATCATGCGCCTGGCCGTCACCTCCTCGACACTGTCGATGGAGGACCTCACCCAGCTCGTCAACAACGAGATCGTCGATCGTCTTGCCGCGGTCGAAGGCGTGGCCGACGTGGAGCTCTACGGCGATCAGGACAAGGTGTTCCGCGTCGACGTGAACCAGGCCGCCCTTGCCGGTCGGGGCCTCACCGTCGCCGATGTCGACAAGGCGCTCGAAAGTGCCGCGCTCGACGTGCCGGCCGGTTCGCTCAAGAGCACCAGCCAGGATATCGTCGTGCGCGCCACCGCGAGCCTGACGACGCCGCGCGATTTCGAGAACGTGCTGATCGCGCCGAACGTGCGCATCCGCGATGTCGCCACCGTCTCGCTCGGCCCGGACGACGGCAACACGGTGCTGCGCGCCAACGGCGTGCAGGGCGTCGGCCTCGGCATCATCCGCCAGGCGCAGTCGAACACGCTCAACATTTCCGACGGCGTCAAGGCGGCCGTGGACGAGATGCAGAAGACGCTGCCGGAGGGCACGCGCATCGCGATCACCGGCGACGACGCCATCTTCATCCAGGGCGCGCTGCACGAGGTGGAGATCGCGCTCATCCTGTCGGCCTCGGTCGTGCTCGTCGTCATCTTCCTGTTCCTGCGCGACTGGCGGGCGACGCTCATTCCGGGCCTCACCATGCCGGTGGCGCTCATCGGCACGCTGGTGGCGATCTATCTCGTCGGCTTCTCGATCAACATCCTGACACTGCTCGCGATCGTTCTCGCAACCGGTCTCGTGGTGGACGACGCGATCGTCGTGCTCGAAAACATCGTCCGGCGGCGGGCGGAGGGCATGGGACCGCGCGCGGCCGCCGTGCTCGGCACGCAGGAAGTCTTCTTCGCCGTCATCGCCACGACGGCGACGCTCGCGGCCGTCTTCATTCCGCTCTCCTTCCTGCCCGGCCAGATCGGCGGCCTGTTCAAGGAATTCGGCTTCGTGCTCGCCTTCTCGGTGGCCCTGTCGTCGATCACGGCCTTGACGCTCTGCCCGATGCTCGCCTCGCGCATGCTGACCAAGCCGATCAAGGAGCATCACGGGCTGCTCGGTGCGTTCGGCAGCGCCTTTGCCCGCCTCTATGCCAGGACACTACGGTACTGCCTCAATGCGCCGCTCGTCGTCATCGTCTTTTCGGTGATCTTCGCGATCGCCGCCTACAATGTCTTCGGCCTCGTCAAGAACGAGCTGACGCCCCGCGAGGATCGCGCCACGGTCATGCTGCGCCTTACCGCGCCGCAGGGGGTCAGCCTCGACTACACGCGCGACCAGATGCAGCGGGTCGAGGAGAACCTGAAGCCGCTGCGCGATTCCGGCGAAATCCGCAACATCTTCTCGATTTCCGGCTTCGGCAGCAACACCAACAGCGGCTTCATGGTGCTGACGCTCGCGCCCTGGGACGAGCGCAGCCGCAGCCAGGACGAGATCGCCGCGGATGTGAATGCCGCGGCACAGCGCGTGCCGGCGCTCCGCGGCTTCACGATGCAGTCGAACAGCCTGAAGATCCGCGGCGCCGGCAACGGCCTGCAGATGGCGCTGGTCGGCAACGACTACGACGTCCTGACCTCGACCGCGCTGAAGCTGGTCTCGGAGATGGAGAAGAGCCCGCTCTTCGACACGCCGCGCCTCACCAACGAGCCCACCCAGACCCAGCTTTCCGTCGCGATCGACCGCGAGCGGGCCTCCGATCTGGGCATAGACATCACGGGTCTCTCGACCGCCATGCAGTCGCTGCTCGAAGGCCGTTCGGTCGTAGACGTCTTCGTCGCCGGCGATGCGCTTCCGGTCAAGCTCACCTCGACCACCCGGCCGATCGACGATCCCACCGATCTCGAAAACATTTTCCTCAAGACCGGCGACGGCAAGATCGTGCCGATGTCGACCATCGCAACGCTCAGGGAAGGGGCGGTTGCGCCGCAGCTCAACCGCGAGGAGCAGCTTGCGTCGGTGTCGATCTCGTCCGGCCTTCACGATGGCGTGGCACTCGGCGATGCGGTCCAGGAGATGACGGCGCTTGCCCAGCCGCTGCTGCCGGCCGGCGTGCGGCTGATGCCGATGGCGGAAGCCAAGACGCTCGGCGAGAATTCCAACGCGATGCTGATGACCTTCGGCTTTGCGATCGCCATCATCTTCCTGGTGCTCGCCGCGCAGTTCGAAAGCGTGCTGTCGTCGCTGATCATCATGTCCACCGTGCCGCTCGGCCTTGCCTGCGCGGCCATCGCGCTGGTGCTCACCGGATCGAGCCTCAACGTCTACAGCCAGATCGGCCTCGTGCTGCTTGTCGGCGTCATGGCGAAGAACGGCATCCTGATCGTCGAGTTCGCCAACCAGCTCCGCGACCGCGGGGCGGAGGTGAGGGAGGCGATCGAGACCGCCTGCGCCATCCGCCTTCGCCCGGTCATGATGACGATGATCGCCACCATCATCGGCGGCGTGCCGCTCGTTCTGGCGCAGGGCGCCGGCGCGGAGGCCCGTATCGCGCTCGGCTGGGTCATCGTCGGCGGCCTCGGCTTTGCCGTGCTGGTCACGCTCTATATCACGCCGGTCGCCTATCTCCTGATCGCCCGCTTCGCCAAGCCGCATGTGCACGAGGAGCAGCGCCTGCATCAGGAACTCGCGCATGCCTCGCGCCGCAAGGCGGAGACGGCCGAGGAGGACGAGAAGGAAAAGGAACAGCCGCTGCTCGCCGCGGAGTGAGGAGCGGTCGTCATCGATTGATCACCGGCAGTTTCCGCCACCCCGCTTCACCGGTCGTCGGAAATTGTCGTCTCTCCCGCAATGGGGAGAGGTTGTAAAATCATGATCCGGCAAACCAAGCCGCAGATTTTGTCGGTGAGGGAGCTGCCTGTTCGATCACTCCCGCCCAAGCAATCCGTCCAGCTGCGCCGCCAGTTCACCGCTCGCATTGCGGTCTTCCGCCATCTTCCTGTACAACCCCGCCATGCCCTCGAAAATGAGAGAGGCGGGGTCGTCCTTGCCGAGAAAGGCGGCGATCTCCTCCATTTCCGCCACCCAGCGATAGGCTTTGGCATACATGTCCGGAATGCCGGACGAGAACTTCCGGTCGAGATCCGGCGCGCTTTCCTCGAGTTCGCGCTTGAGGCTCTGGTCCGCATCGTTCCGTATGGCGGCGAGCAGCATGGCGGTGCCGAGAGCGATGAGGCCCTTGTTGATGCCGGCATAACACATCTTCAGCGCCGAGGCGGCGCCGACCGGCCCTTCGATGCGGCGCACGTCCAGCCCGTGGTCGGCGAGCATGCCGCTCCTGTTTGCGGCATCGCCGCTGACATAAAGCCTGGGCCCCTTTCCGGCCGGCTGCGGCGGTGAGCCGATGATCGAGCCGTCGAGCACATCCACTTTGCTGCCGTTGAAGGCTGCCGCGACCCGACGCATCGTATCCGGCGAGATCGCGTTGCAATCCATGAACGTCGCTCGCCTGTCCTGTCGGCGGGCTGCGGCCGACACGCTTTCGGCGACGCTCACGGTTTCGGCGGGCGGCACGATCGAGAGAATGATGTCCGCATCGAGTATCGCGTCCAGACCGGCGGGCTGCATGCCGGCGGCTTTTGCTCTTGCGAGCGTCGCGGCCGAGCGGCCTTCGAGATAGGTCAGCACGCGCGCGCCGCCTTCCACCAGTCTGCGGCCGATCCCGCTGCCCATGGCACCTGCTCCAATGATCGAAACAACCGGCATCGTTATGGCTTCCAGAGGATGATGTGGTTGACTTAGAGCATTTTTCCCGGGCGGGAGGAAAGCGATTTCGGTTGCGGCGGGTGGTTGTTCCATTCACGCTTAAGAGTTTTCGAAGTTCGAGGGTGAGGCCACATATTTGTCTTCGTCCCTTTGGGGGAAGCCGGCGCCCCCATCCGATCTCCCCCTCGAAGGAAAGAGGCCCGGCAGGGCAGAGGAGGGGGTGTGGCGGCATCCAGCGGGACCGATGGATAAAACTCAAACCCGTCCCAGCCTTATCAATCACTTGACCTCTTTCTCATCCCCGCCCTCTCGC